>NZ_AP018005.1:0-600000 GCF_003966755.1 Candidatus Rickettsiella viridis | reverse complement strand
CCCATCACTTGCACGCAAACCATAGTCATTGCTTCGCATTGGGTAGGATTCACTTTGCCCGGCATGATCGAAGAACCGGGTTCATTTTCCGGCAAAATTAACTCACCTAAACCACAACGTGGTCCTGAACCTAACCAACGAATATCATTTGCTATTTTCATTAACGCGCACGCCAAGGTTTTTAATGCGCCGCTCGCAAATACTAAAGCATCGTGAGACGCTAACGCGGCAAATTTATTCTTGGCCGAAATAAACGGTAATCCGGTTTCTTTAACAATATGCTCTACCGTAAGTTCGGCAAATTTTGGATGGGTATTAAGTCCGGTACCCACGGCTGTGCCACCAATCGCTAAGGAATAAAGTCCCGGCAATGAAAGCTCAATGGCTTGTCTTGCGACCTCTAATTGATCCACATACGCTGAAAATTCTTGGCCTAAGGTTAAAGGCACCGCATCTTGCAAATGCGTACGACCTATTTTAATGATGTCCTTAAATTCTTTAGCTTTTTCTATCAATCCCTCATGCAACGCTATTAACGCGGGCGATAATTTTTTTACTACCGCTAGTGCCGCTGCGATATACATCGCCGTAGGAAAGGTATCATTGGATGATTGTGATTTATTGACATCGTCATTGGGATGAATAGGATCTTTACTGCCACGCTTACCACCGGCTAACTCAATCGCACGATTAGCGATAACTTCATTCACATTCATGTTACTTTGCGTACCACTCCCGGTTTGCCACACATGTAGCGGAAATTCGCTATCATGCTGACCCGATTTCACTTCTTGCGCCGCTTGTATGATTAATTTAGCTTTTTCGTCAGACAATAACTTTAAGGCATTATTCGCTTTAGCGGTCGCTTCTTTCAGAATGCCAAACGCATGAATAACCGCCAACGGCATTTTATCATTGCCAATGGCAAAATGATGCAAACTACGCTGTGTTTGCGCGCCCCAATAATGATCGGCAGGGACTTCGATAAAACCCATACTATCTTTTTCACGTCGCATTCCTGGAGTTGTTGACATAAAACACCTATTAACGTGGACCAGCTAACATTTTTCAGCGCTATTGTATGCTATTTGCTCGTCACTTTAAATAACTACCCAAGGATCATCACCCTGGCGAAAGCCAGGGTCCATAGTTATTAAAATAAGGGTAATTTAAAGGCTGCACCTGCTTGCTCTTTTACTAAACGAGGTACTAAATAGCCGGATAATTTTTCTCGCATACCCTTCACTAAAGATTTAGCGTGTTTTTCATTCACTTCAAAATGAGCCGCGCCTTGGACTTTATCTAATAAATTCAAATAATAAGGTAAAACACCAAGCGCAAATAATCGTTGGCTCAATTCAATCAAGGTTTGCACCGAATCATTTACCCCGCGTAATAAAACCGATTGATTGAGCACAACGATCTTTTTTTGTCGTAAGTAATCAATTGCTATAGCCACTGAATCATCCAATTCATTCGCATGATTACAATGAATCACCATGATGGCTTGCAAATGTGTGGCGGTCAGAATAGTTGCGAAATCCGCTGTTATTCGCTGAGGTAATACAATCGGCAGACGTGAATGGATACGTAAGGTTTTTAAATGCGCAATCGCTGCCAAATCATGTATGCATTTTTCTAAATATTTATCATTGGCTAATAACGGATCACCGCCACTAAAAATAACTTCATAAATACTGGGATCAGCGGCGATATAATCCAAAATAGCCGCCCAGCTTTTTCCGCCTGAAATATTCTCCTGATAAGGAAAATGACGTCTAAAACAATAGCGACAATTAATCGCACAAGCACCGGCTACTAGAATTAATACTCTACCGTTATATTTATGCAATAACCCGGGAATAGGATTCGTCGATGTTTCATTCAATGGATCCGGACTAAAACCCGGCACTATAGTTTCCTCTTCCACTAAAGGCAGGATTTGTCTTAGCAAGGGATCATCCGGATTCCCTTTCTGCATACGTGAAACAAAACCCCTAGGCACACGCAAAGGAAATAATTTCGCACTCCGCTCTGCAGCGCTTAATAAGCTGGAATTTAAGCCTAATACGTCTAGCAATTCTGCTGGACTGGTAATAACGTCTTTAAGGGCGGACTGCCAATTTTGTTGCATAAGTTGATAATGATGCGTTTTTAAGGACTCTAAAGCTAAGCAACTCCCTCGGCTTAACTGATTTTTTATTTTTAGGTTCGCATCATGACCAATGCAGGTCTGTTTATCAATAGCCCATTATTCTGCAACTCAAGGTCTAGGCCTCCATTCATCGAGTGTTGCATCAACCGTTGCTTGAATATCTTCATCATTTAAATTGGCAGCGCTATTGAGCAGACGATTTCCTTGCGGTGTTTGTACCAGAAAACGCGCATAGTGTGATAGGGCCCTTTTCTCTAGCTTCTTGAAACTCCCCTCAGCGATAGGTGGCGCAATAGAGCCTAGAGGTACAAATAAATGATTTCTAACGTTATAATTATCATTAAGCTTTAAATGAATTAATTCTCGTAGACGTTGTACACCGTCTATTTTGGGAGAGGCTAATTTATATCTAGAGTTCGGCAATGACTTGAGCACTTCCAGTAAAATGGCTACTGCACTAGTAGAACATTCAGGCTGATCTTCAATATATATTTCTGTGTCAGTCGGATTATGGCTGCGGTAAACACCCCTTTGTATGTGAGTCATGAAAGAAGCAAGGCATTCTTTCAGTTGTACCGATTGCTCTTCAGTGGCTTCTTCTTCCAGAGCCATCCATACCAGATATAAAGTCCATAGTGGTCTAGGCGCACTCGCTACATCCAAAGCAACCGTTAAATAATTACCGCTAAAATTTTCTTTAAACTGTCTATAACAATTCTCTGCCGCCTTAGCAAATTTTATTTCTTCTGGCGTTACCGCATTTTTTATCCTCATTTGTAAAAATTCATTAATCTTTTGCTCTACATTGTTAGCTTGCTGCCATAATCTATTTTCATAGCTATCCCTAAGCGCAGTATAGACCGCATTTATGTCGCGTGTTGAATCAGAATTATGTGGGCTTTCGTGAAAGGATTCATAACTTTTGAAAAATTCGTAGGGAAGAGATAATGCGATAATTTTTCGTATTAAATAACCAAACAGTGGTCCTTCATAATGATTAATAATCTCTTCGGAGAGAAGGTCAGTTGAAAGGAAAAAGTCAGCATTAGTCCAGATTTCATAATGAAAAAAATTCTTTATGCGTACCGTCAACGTGCTCACAAGCGCCGCTAAACCCATCGCCCAACCATTGGAAAACGTTTGTAACCCCATCACGAGTAAAAATAATATTTTAAGTGGCAACCTCATTAACTCTAAAAACGCATCCATAGGACGGCGTTGTAGCAATCTATCTAAGAAAAGCAACGGCACACATACCATTGCCAACATAAAAAATGGTGTAAAAACAAGTAAACGTAGTAATGCCCCGAGAAATTTATTAAAAAAACGAATCATACATCCTCCCTATTTCGCATAGGATTATACTCGTTATCACCGCTAGAACCATGACTATCCTAATCAAGCTAAACAATTAAGATAATAATAAATCATCTACTCGAGTAGCCCATACTTAACAATGAATGATCACAGGAATGGATTAATCAACCATCCCTTTTGGTGGCAACACCACTTTTTCGGGCGTTTGATTTAAGCTGGCTAAATCATCAGGTGCAATGTTGAGTAAGTGCAAGGCGTTACACATCACATGAGAAAAAATAGGTCCTGCCGTATAACCACCGTAATAGGCATTCCCTTTGGGATCATGTAACACGACCGCCACCACTAAACGTGGATGACTTGCCGGCGCTATACCAATAAAAATACTATTATGACGATGTTTTTCATACCCTTGCGCACCTACTATACGCACAGTACCCGTCTTTCCGGTGACACGATAACCCGGTACACGTGCCAACGGCGCCGTACCACCTTTCGTTAACACCGTTTCCAACATATCTAATACTTCTCGACTAATATTAGCCGCTATAACACGCTGTCCTACGGGTGGTTGTCCTTGAATTTTAAGGAAAGTAACCGGAACTTTAATCCCCCCGTTGGCTAATACGGCATAAGCCTGTGCTAATTGTAGTGCGGTTACTGAAAGACCATAACCAAATGACAAAGTCGCTAAAACAAAAGGGTTCCATACCCTAAAATTCGGCAAACTACCGGTTCGCTCACCTGGAAACCCGCTTTGACTGAGCTGACCAAAACCAACCTCGTGTAACAAACGCCAAAGGTTATCCGCAGGCAGCGATAAAACCAATTTTGACATACCCATATTGCTTGAAATCTGCAATATTTTTGTCAAATCCATCACGCCATTATTATGTTCATCCATGATGCGTTTACCAGCGACGATCATCCATCCCGGCGAAGTATCCACTTGACTACTGGGGGTAAATTTCCCGCTAGCTAATACACTGGCCATACTAAAGCTTTTAATCGTCGAACCTGGTTCAAATAAATCCGTGAGTGCCCGATTACGATAACGACCATCTTGACTCGTGATGCGATCATTCGGGTTATAGGAAGGCGAATTAACCATGGCTAAAATTTCGCCGGTTTTTACATCTAAAACCACGACCGAACCCGAGTCAGCCTGATACTTCTCAACCCCCGTATTAAGCTCTCTATAAGCAATATATTGAATTCGTTTATCAATACTCAGTTGTAAATCATGTCCTGGCTGAGGTGCCCGTATAGAACGTACATCCGCAATAACACGCCCTAACCTATCTTTAATGACTTTTTTTAAACCCGAACGACCTTCTAACCAATTATTGTAAGCAAGCTCTAAACCTTCTTGACCTTTATCATCCACATTCGTCAATCCAACCACATGTGCCATCACAGGCCCTTCTGGATAGTAACGATGATATTCATCTTGTAAAAAAACACCGGGGATTTTAAGTAATTTAATTTGCTTAGCTAAGCTCGGATTAAGTCCGCGTTTTAAATATAAAAATTCTTTATCTTGCGCACGCCGTGCTTGTTCTCGAATCGTTTGTGCAGGGATTTGTAATAACTGACTCAATGAGTGTAGTTGAGTAAAATTAGGACTAAAGGAAGCAGGATAAATCCAAACGGCGTTAACCGGGGTACTAATGGCTAAAGGTTCACCGTGACGATCTAGAATCATGCCACGATGCGCAGGAATCACTAAATTTCGAACCGTTCTTGCATTACCTTGCTTACGCAAAAATTGCCGGTTAATAATAGTGAGATCAATCAGCCTAGCAATCAAACCGAAGGCAATGATCAGCAATATCAAGACAACAACCCCTAAACGCCAACGATTATTTGATGAAGTACGCCTCGCTGAATGTAAGTTTCGCACTCCCATGAAATCGCATCAATCCTAAGTAGGCTGTGTTAATAATACGGTTGCCTTGGTGTGCGGAAGTTGCATTCCCAGCTCTTGCTGTGCCAATGCCTGTATACGTAGCGGTGCAGCCCAGGTATTTTCTTCCAGTAATAACTGACTCCATTCTGTTTGCAAGTGATCGCGTTCTTGTTGGCTCGATTGCAATTCACTATACAAATTACGCTGTGAAGCTTTAACATAAATCACTGACAATGCCGAGGATAATACAGCCAGCATTAACAAAATAATGCCCATCATCTGTAAAGAAATTCTCCACCGCCAGCGTTGTCCTTGTTCCCAGGTCAAAGGACTTTGGGCAAGTGCACGTGCCGCCACATTCATAATAATTTCTCCCCAATTCTTAACACCGCGCTACGTGATCGTGGATTCTTTGCGATCGCCTGCGCATCTGATTTAATTCCGCGACCGAGGCTTTTAAGCCGTGGTCTCCATTCGGTAGGTATGATAGCTAAGCGTTTTAATTCAGCCGGTTCACTTGAATGCTTACGAATAAAACGTTTAACGATTCGGTCTTCTAAGGAATGAAAACTAATAACCACCAAACGTCCGCCTATGCTAAGAATATCTAAGCTTTGCTCTAAGCACGTTTGTAAATCTTCCAATTCCTTATTGATCCAAATCCGTATTGCTTGAAAAGTTTGCGTAGCCGGATGTTTATGCCGTTCCCAGCGAGGATGAGCTCGCTTTACAATCTCTGCCAACTGAACCGTTGTCGTTATTGGTGTTTGTTGACGCGCTGCGTCTATAGCCTTCGCAATACGCTTTGCATACCGTTCTTCACCATAGTCCTTTAATACTTGCGCTATTTCTTTTTCTCTTGCACAAGCCAGCCATTGTGCAGCGCTGATCCCATGATTCGGATCCATACGCATATCCAATGGCCCATCCCGCAAAAAACTAAATCCCCTTTCGGCCTGATCTAATTGGGGCGAAGAGACACCCAAATCTAATAAAAGCCCATCGACTTGACCGACTATCCTATTGGCTTTTGCTATTTCCCCAATCTTCGAAAAGGAACCTGCACAAATCTGTAAACGTGGATCCTGCCCCCAGTGTTGCTTCGCATAAGCCACTGCTGCTGGATCTTTATCAATAACGAATAAACGCCCTTTTCCCCCTAAATGCTTTAATATTTCCCGTGTATGCCCGCCGCGCCCAAAGGTCGCGTCTATATAGATTCCATCTGGCTTAATCGCTAAATGTTCTATCACTTCCTCAAGTAAGACCGGTTGATGTTCTTCTTTTATCTGCATTTAAAAATTCACACTATCAAACATGAGTGGTTATAACGCTAATGACTGTAACTCATCGGGTAAATCCCCTGGCTTTATCGCCTCCACAATCCATCGCGCGCGGTACTCATCCCACTCCTTCGCGCTCCACAACTCTAATTTTCTGCCCTGTCCGATCACTCTAATGTCCTTGTCTATATGGGCATAATCTCTTAAAAGAGCCGGCAGTAAAATCCGTCCGTTCGTATCTAACTCAAGATCCGTCGCATGTCCAATTAATAAACGCTGAATACGTCTAGCTGCCGGGTTGAAGCTCGGCAAAGCCTGTAACTTTTCCTCTATCAGCTCCCATTCTTGAATGGGATAAAGTAAGAGGCAAGGAGATTCTGTATCAATGGTGACCACTACTTCGAGAGCTTTATCGGTAGGCAATAATCGTCGATGGCGTGCCGGTAACTTAACCCGGCCTTTCGCATCGAGCACCACAGAATTTATACCCCGAAACATAATTTAACCCACTTTTTGCCACATTTTTCCACTTTTTGTCACCTTATTACACTATAGGAAGTAGGAACACCGGTTGTCAAGAACTTGGATAACGGTATATAAATTCTTCTTGAAACTAACTTGGCCAAAATAAGGATTTAAAAGATAAGCCATGTAAAAAGGCAACGTTGGTCATTATCAGAACAATATCTCGATACTATACCGAGCAAGACAGTCATATCAACGGAAGGAGTCAGTGTCGACTTAGCACCGTATTACAAGAAGGACAACACTATTCTAAAAGAACTGGGGTTGTCCTATCTTATCGAAATCATGGCCAACTCCAGTGACGCCACCTACAGGCCTCCCTTGAGTAATTTCTCGAGCTCTTCTCTGACTTCCTGATGGCTAGTGTTATCGGACTGCAATGTATTGAGAAGCTTGTCTGAGACTTCTTTAAAATTTCCCAGTACATGCTGAGCCCATTTAGGTTTTACCGTCCCTGTGGAAATAATCTTATAACCCATTAGAGTCAGATACTCTTTTTCGTCTTCTACTGTAGTTGCAAACTCGTGAAGACAGTCTTTAGACAAGGAATAATCTTCAATTATTTTACTCCTTGCTTTATCTGCTGCTGGATCCACTTGCTTCTTGATCAATTCCACCAGACTATCCTTCCTTTTCATCTCGGTCAGCAATTTTCCATTCAATTCTTTCACCTGAATTTCTGCCACTTCCTTAGTGACTTTATCGGCTGCTGATTGGTTTTCTGCTTTTTCCTTCGCCGCCATTGCTTCTATTGCTTGTTTTTCAGCAACTGCTTTCGCCACTGTTGCTTCTGCCATTTTTGTTTCTGCTACTTCTTTCGCCGCTTTATCAGCCGCCGATTGGTTTTCTGCTTTTTCCTTTACCGCTATTGCTTCTATTGTTTGTTTTTCGGCAGCTTCTTTCACCGCTTTATCAGCCGCCGATCGGTTTTCTGCTTTTTCCTTTGCAGTCATCGCTTCTGTCGCTTGTGTTTCCGCTTTCTCCTTTGCCGCCATTGCTTCTATTGCTTGTTTTTCGGCAACTTCTTTCGCTTGCTTTTCAAGCTTATTTTGTATTTCTAATTGAGTATTCTTCGTTGTTAAATCAGCACGCTGATTTTCCAACGCCGCGATCTTTTTCTCTAATGCTGGTAAATTACCACTATTCTTAACAGCTAATTTCCGATCAAACATATCTCCAAATTTCTTCAAGGCTTCCAATACGGCTGTTCTTTGAAGGGGATTTCTACCGCCTTTATTTAAAATACTAGTGATCTCTCCCCATAAACTTACTTCATTGCCTAACGTCACACGTTCGCCACTATTAACCTCTGCCAACCTCTGATCAAATATACCCGCATGTTTCTTCAATTCATTTAATACTTCTGATCTTTGAAGAGGATTTCTATTACTAAATCTAGGCGAATTTTCTCTCGAGTACCCCAAAAATCGTCTCAGTTGAGATAAAAAACCAGACGGGTAATCACGTTGATTTTGTTGTCCTTCTTTATTCATATTATTATTCCTTATTTAATATAAAAATATACAACCCTAAAATTGGACACTAATACCAAGAAGCACCGCATATTGAGTAGGAATTTGGCTAATATAAGCTGTTTCTGCATCAGCTTTAACATAGAAATTAGGATGAGATCCAAAAATTCTTTGGTAAGATAAAGAAATATTAGTGCGATTATTAACCCAATAGCCCAAACCCGCTTGCACCTCCAGTGAAACTTTTGTTCTATCATCAATAGTATCACGATCCGTGATAATCCAGCGTTGATAAGCAGGCCCTACTTTAAATAGTGCAAACACGGGCACTTGATCACTAAAAGTGTTAGTTTTTACTGTTAATAATAAATCCATAACTGGCTTCGCTGAAACATCAAAAACATACCCAAAATCTTCAGTATGTGCTATATCTACCCGAAACCGCATAGTATTTCCATTTTGAATACCGACCTCTAATCCAAAATTTAAAATACCTGCTTGGCCTAATTCCCGACCGAAAGAAAACCGACCTACAGGTGTTTGTCCATCGCTAAAATACATATCTAAATAATTTGAATAACCTAACTCGCCTGTCACAAACCATGGATGGCACATAGAAAAACCATATGTGTCATTTTTATTCATCGTTTGAGCAAAAATAACATTAGGTAACAGCACAATACTAGATAATGTAATCATTAAAAAATATCTAATGCTCGCGATAAAATACTTAAGAATAATATCCATATTAATAATCCTGATGTTAATAAAAATAAGGTGTCCGAGATCTTTTTACGTGCGGTGATATATTTACAATTCATACTCCCTTTTCCATGAAAAAAATCAAAGTCAGTATTGTACAAATTAATTATTAAAAAAATTAATATAAAAGGATTCTTAATAAAGCTTTGTTATATTTGATATGAAGAGAAAAATAAGGTTAAGGAATGTTTAATTTGAAAATGGCCCTAGACATATAAACAATGTTGTGGCCCTTACCCTATCTTCCTTATTATTAGAGGATAAATTCTAAAAATGAAAGTCAGCCGATAAGCCGGGTTCTGTCGTGGACAGTCATTCATCTAGGATATACGTCACCCTATATCTCAAGCGACCTACCCGAACCCAACGTGGGCCACGCTATATACACCTCTCCTTTCAAGTTCTGGCTTTGTTGCTGGTTCGTCTCACTGCTCACATACGGTTTAGTATGCTCCGCTGCTCGACTTCAGCAGCGCCTCACCAGCTCCTTGAAATCCAAGGCGTATAGTATAGGTTCCTATTTGGTCTTGCTCCAAGTGGGGTTTGCCCTGCCATCACTGTTACCAATGATGCGGTGCGCTTTTACCACACCTTTTCACCCTTACCCCATACGCTTCGCACTTGAATTTTTGGCAGCTTTCCCGCTCAATTCACAATTCCGCGGCACTTGCCAAAAATCCCATTGCTGTAAGTATATTAGGCGGTATATTTTCTGTGGCACTTTCCGTAGGCTTACACCTCCCAGGAATTACCTGGCACTTTGCCCGAAGGAGCCCGGACTTTCCTCTGCAATAAGACTTCCTGAAAACCATCGTCTTTTGCTTGATTTCGTTGTTGGATTGTCTTTTCCGATGCTCATGTACTAACGTGTACACTCCGCTTCTCAAAGCCAATCCGCCTAGAAATCAAACAAAATACAAAAGTTTTGAGGAAGTCTTAGATCACAGCGACTGTCTAGCTAACTTTCACCCCCAGAGTACTATTTTTTTAAGGGTAATTGCAATAAACTAGACCAAATTAAATTTTAAAATAAAAGCGTCATTGCGAGTACGAAGCACGCGGCAATCCAGGGAATAGCTTTATGATGGATGGCCACGCTCATTTCATTCGCTCGCCATGACACTGAGATATTTAGTGGACTTATGAAAAAACTCTATATCGGCCTCATGTCGGGGACCAGCATGGATGCCGTGGACACCGCTTTAGTGGATTTTTCGGACGGCACCCCTAAGCTCATCGCTACACATAAAACGCATTTATCGCCCGAATTAAGAGGCGCGTTAAATCAATTGTGCGCAACTGACTCGCCCAAAATCACCCAGCTTGCTGAACTCGATGTGAAAATGGCACATGTGTTTGCGGACGCCACAAAAACATTATTGGCAAAAACATCCTTTTCTAAAAAGGATATTCTCGCCATTGGCAGCCATGGACAAACCGTTTTTCATTATCCCCAATCGAATTATCCTTTCTCCATACAAATCGGCGACCCGAACATTATTGCTGAAAAAACCGGTATTACGACGATTGCTGACTTCAGACGTCGCGATATAGCAGCGGGTGGACAAGGCGCGCCCTTAACACCCGCCTTTCACAATTTTATGTTTCGCTCTGAAAAAGAAGACCGCATTGTGCTTAATCTCGGTGGTATTGCAAACATCACCTATCTACCCGCTAATACTAAAAGCCCTATTATTGGTTTTGATACCGGTCCCGCTAACTTATTACTGGACAAATGGATCTATGAACACCAACGTCAATGGTTCGACGAAGACGGAAATTGGGCTGCGAGCGCTTCTTTTGACGATAAACTGCTACAACAGTTTTTATCGGATCCCTATTTTCATTTAGCACCTCCAAAAAGCACCGGGCATGATTACTTTAATCTGAACTGGCTAAAATCCCAACTCATTCAAGGCAGAAAATCGTTGCCGCCTGCCACCGTTCAAGCTACCTTATGTGAACTAACCGCAGCCAGCATTGGCATAGCAATCCAACAGCTTGATAGCGAACAAGGATCGATCTTACTCTGTGGTGGCGGCAGCAAAAATACCTATTTAAAAAAGCGTCTAGAAAATCACTGTCCAAAACACCAAATATATCCCTGCGATGATCTACAGTTTCCAGCAGAATGGATAGAAGCGATGGCATTTGCATGGTTTGCCAAACAAACCTTAGAAGGAAAAACCAGTAACCTGCCTGAAGTCACCGGCGCGAGAAACCCCACCGTTCTAGGCGGAATCTACTTAAAAGCGTAATATTTTGCAGAAAAAATAACTTTGTTATTTAGGAGTCAATATGAAGTTGAAGACCTTGATTTTGGCCACCATAGCACTAGGCATATTGCCTCTGACGCTACCCGCTAAGGCGGGTGAACTACCTGAAGGGCCACATATCGTTACTTCTGGTACCTCCAGTGTTGAAGCAACCCCCAACATGGCAACTATTTCTATTGAAGTCAGCGTATCGGCTAACAATGCCGCTGAGGCTAAAAAACAGGTTGATCTCCGTGTCGCCCAATATTTTGACTTCCTACGTCAAAACGATATTGAAAAAAAAGACATTAATGCGGCAAATTTAAATACTCAACCAGAATACGATTATCCGAAAACGGGCCAAGCCGTGCTAAAAGGCTACCGCGCCGTACGTCAGGTTCAAGTAACCGTACGCCAGATAGATAAACTTAATCCGCTATTAGACGGAGCATTGAAGTTGGGGTTAAATGAAATCAACGCTATAAAGTTTGGTGTAGCAAATCCTAGCATTTACCGTCAGCAGGCACGCCAAAAAGCCATTGAAAATGCCATTTCTGTAGCGGATTCATTAGCAGAAGGCTTTAAAGTCAAACGAGGGCCCATTTATAGCATTCGCTATAGTGTGGCCAATGATCAAGCCAGGCATATTGTTCTTATGTATAAAAGCTCGGAAGCCAATTCAGCCAAAACTTATGAGCAAGAAACCATCCATTTTGATGACCAAGTGGATGTCGTATTTGAGTTAGAGAATCCTAAGCAGCAAATGATGAACCACAGCCACAGGTGGTCTTCGCATTTGGGTTGCGGATAATAAACTGTTCTCCGCTTAAATCGGATTTATAATCAATTTCTGCGCCCATTAGGTATTGCAAACTCATCGGGTCAATCAAGAGTTGCACGGTTCCACTGCCTACAGCCTGTTTACTCACTACCGTATCATCTTCATTCTGCACTTCATCAAAGGTAAAACCATATTGAAACCCAGAGCACCCGCCTCCTGTAATAAAAACTCGAAGCTTCAGCGCTAAATTGTCTTCTTCCTGTATTAGCTCCCATACCTTATTTACTGCATTTTCGGTTATCGTCACCACTTGCGCGGCGGGTTCTACCTGAGGGGTGACTTGCTGTTGTAGTGCTTCGCTCATAATTTTAAGATGAATAGTTGAATAGGCGTAACAATTATACACGAATTTACCATATACCCTAGGATATACGCTGCAATTGTCGCCTCAAACACCGAAAATCGTGCTCATTCAAGCTATCCGATAATACTAATACACTGACATGAGATACCGGTTGCTGTTTGTTAAAACAGTTAAAATTTAGTAAAACAAAATAGCGCGTACAAATACTATTATCCGCTAGCTTTGCGGTTTTTATCTCAGCCAAATTATCCTTTAATTGCCAATGTCCCCCTTTTTGCTGCCAAAATTCGATAATGGAACGTGGGTTATTCAATAAAACATGCTGACGAAAAAGCGTCATAAAACTGACTAAAGCGGCTAACACTAACAATAATTTAGTCCACCAAGGCCAAGGTACCACCCATAAACAAGCAATCGCACCACCGTGAATAATCAATAATAAAATAGCTAAATAATAGGATGGTTTTAGACGGAAAAATTTAACCGCCATGGCTAATCGCCTCTACCAAACGACCGAGCTGCGGATCTTCAACGGATTTATTCTTAATTAATACCTGATAAAGATCTTGGTCTTGGTAGCTGAGCAATTCCTCAAACAATTCCTGATCAGACGCACTTAAGCCCGCATAATGTTTCTCAACAAAGGGCAAAAGTAAAAGATCGAGTTCGAGCATGCCCCTACGACATTGCCAACGTAAACGATTTAAACTCTTCGCACTGGAACTTTCGGCGGCGTTGCTATTCAATTTACAATCCTCATTTATCATGTAGGAACGAAGGTTGCTTCATTTTCGCGGCGCCTTGCCGAACATCCCATTACTGTGAGTCTATTTTCTGCTTGCTCAGGGAGCATATCTAGTTGCTTCATTTCACTAGAATATCATGAATCAAACGTTGGCTACCATCTGCCATCATGACATAACCAGCAGCATGAGGCAGTTTATCTTGATACAACTCAGCAAACTGCGATAAATAATCTGAATTAAAAGTAATTGATTTTATGCCCGCATTCGCCAAGGTTATATAGCTGGCACGTACACCGACTAAAGTATGTTTTAAAAACAATATTTCTAACTCGGTGTAAAGCGGATCAGCCTCTTGAACCACATTGTTATTTGTTTTAGCCACTAAAGCCAAAATACGACGCGTTTCGAGCACATCATCTCGGTGATCCTCGGGCGATTTACTAGGGTGTATCACCAAAAAACCCGAGTTTTCCGGTAAAAAGGTAGGGAACTCCTTATTACTTTTTACTTTCATATCCACAGCCAATGCACGCACCAATGGCCCTGAACCCATAAAAAACACTTCTTCACTCGGAAAATATCGCGTTAACAAAATATAGGCCAAACTAGCGATTATAATCGATACAATAGCGGCGATTATTTTTAACCCTGTCATAATAATATCCCTATATTTTTAAATGACTTGCTCGTCATTGCGAGCGCGTAGCGCGCGGCAATCCAGCAATGCATTCTCCTAGATTGCTTCGTGCCTACGGCACTCGCAATGACGGTGATTCTTTCCTATTCATTTCCACTACTCACTTACTGCAAAGAAACGACTACCTACGCTAACGCTTTATCAGCACCCGCTTCGCCTGCATAATGCCTACCTCGTCCAAACAACCGTCTATCACCACCGATTGTCCCTCACGGAAGGAATCAGGTAATACACCTTCATACTCAACTAATACATTATGCTGAGGATCGCTGACAACAAAAGCGACTTGTAAATTATTGCTGTTTTGCTTAATCGTACCTTTTTTTACTTGTCCGCCTAAATGAAAAGACTGACCCGCCGCAACAAGACCTTTTGCAATCTGGCTGGGCGTATAAAATAAATTAAAATTTTGTTTGAGTGGATAGAAGAATAACGCCCCGATCACCGCCAATATAGCCAGTGCGAGTATACTAAAGTAGAGACGTTGTCTTCGGACTGCATCCATTGCCTTTGTCCTTTTTAGCTGGAACTCTGCCCTGACTTTTTAATGCCAAAGCAGAATAATAGCCTCGCCGGTTAATTATCGTTAACTACCTCATTAACCTGTAGCGCAGCAAAAACCTCATTCAATTGCTGGGTGACACGTAAAAAAGTGGTACGTTTTGAAAGTTCTTTTAAGCGCTGTGCACCGACATAAGTACAGGTAGAACGTAGTCCGCCTAAAATATCGAGCACAGTATTTTCAACCTTTCCTCGATACGGAACATTCACGGAGCGACCTTCGCTGGCACGGTAAGCATTCATTCGGCCATGATGTTTATACATCGCCTCACTCGAGCTCATGCCATAAAAGCGCATAAACCATTTACCGTCTTCCTGTATCTTTTCGCCTGAGCACTCTTCATGGCCGGCAAACATACCGCCTAACATAACAAAATCAGCCCCTGCCGAAAATGCTTTCGCTACGTCGCCAGGTGAAACACAGCCTCCGTCGGCACATAAATGCCCACCCAAACCATGCACCGCATCCGCACATTCAATAATAGCGGATAACTGCGGATAACCCACCCCGGTTTTTAAACGCGTGGTACAAACAGAACCAGGGCCTATCCCCACTTTAATAATATCGGCACCGGCTAAAACTAATTCTTCGGCCATTTCAGCCGTCACCACATTACCCGCAATCAAGGTCTTTGTAGGATATTTTTCGCGTAAAGTACGAATACAATCCACAAAGCGCTGCGTATAACCATTTGCTACATCAATACAAATAAAAGGGGTTGGAACGGCTTTCAGAATTTTATCGAGGAATGCTGCGTCTTCTGGTTTAATACCCGTGGTTGCAAAACAATACTTATGTAATTTGGGATGTTTTGCATGAAACTGCTTCCATTCTTTTAAGTCAGCAAATTTATCAATCGCCGTCAGTAACTTATGCTTGGCTAAACTCTCAGCCATAGCAAAGGTGCCGGTATGATCCATATTGGATGCAATAATAGGCATTCCTTTCCAAGAAAACTGCGAGTGCTTAAAAGTATATTCTCGAGTGAGATCAACATCGGCACGGGTCTGCAACGTGCTTCGCTTAGGACGAATTAATACATCTTTAAAGTCTAATCTTATTTCTTGCTCAATACGCATAGAATAACCTCATAAATTAACCCTAACTTCGCACTATCCACGGTATTTATGCTCAGCCATGTGAGTAAGTGCGGCGTATGTTATCATACTGAGAACGGTTAAACACTGGCTAACTTCACTGATGAAAAAACCGCTTATTCTGGTTGATGGCACTTCTTATCTCTATCGCGCCTATCACGCTCTACCCCCTTTAAATAATACAAAAGGTGAACCCACTGGGGCTATTTATGGCGTCATTAACATGCTACGCAAACTGATCAAAGACTATCAACCGGATCATATTGGGATCGTATTCGATGCAAAAGGCAAAACCTTCCGTGAAGACCTCTATACCGCCTATAAAGCCAACCGTGCGACGATGCCTGAAGAATTACAACAACAAATAGAACCTCTCTATGCCATTGTTGATAGCCTGGGGCTACCTCGATTAATCCTAGAGGGCGTAGAAGCCGATGACGTCATCGCCAGTTTAGCGGAAAAAGCCATACAACAGCATTTACCGGTCTTAATTTCTACCGGTGATAAAGATTTTGCACAATTGGTTAATCCGCATATTACCTTAGTCAACACCATGACGAATACCGTCCTCGATCGTGAAGGCGTCATAAAAAAATTTGGCGTAACACCCGAACAAATAACCGATTATCTCAGTTTAGTCGGTGACGCGGTGGACAACGTACCCGGCATTCCTAATGTAGGACCCAAAACCGCCGCTAAATGGCTTAATCAGTATGGTGATTTAGCCACTCTCATAAAAAATGCCGCTGACATTAGCGGTAAAGTCGGTGAAAATCTTCGTGCGCACCTGGATCAACTCCCACTGTCTCGTCAATTGGTCACTATTAAAAAAGATATTGAACTCAATGTAGACATAGAAGATTTACGTCCTAAAGCCGCGGATACTGCAGAATTAATGCGCTGGTATAAACAACTTGAATTTAAAGGATGGATAAAAGAATTAGAAAAAACCACCCCACCGATTGAAGAAGAAAATACCGCGACAAAAAATACAGACTCACAGCAATGGGATTTTCAGCAAGTGCCGCGGAATTGCGAATTGAGCGGCAACACAGCTGAAAATTCTAGTGCGAAGAATATACCTAAAAAAAACTATCCCATTATCCTAGATGAACCCAGCCTGGATCATTGGATTAAACAATTAGAAACCGCCTCAGAATGGGCATTGGATACGGAAACAACCAGCTTAGATGCCATGAATGCAGAATTAGTCGGTTTGTCATTTGCAATTAAGCCAGGAAAAGCCGTCTACATTCCACTTGCACATGATTATCTGGATGCACCTAAACAACTGGATAGGAATTTGGTACTAAAAAAACTAAAACCGCTTTTGGAAAATCCTAAACAATTAAAAATAGGTCATAATCTAAAATATGATATGAGCGTATTGGCAAACTACGGTATACAGTTGCAAGGGCTTGCTTTTGATACCATGCTAGAATCTTACTTACTCGATAGTGCCAGCAATCAACACAGTTTAGATAATGCGGCCTTAAAATATCTGGATTATAAAACCATTCATTTCGTTGATATTGCCGGTAAAGGTGCCAAACAAAAAACCTTTAACCAAATCGATCTCACCACCGCTGGCGAGTATGCCGCCGAAGATAGCGATATTGCCTTGCAATTACACCAAACACTCTGGCCGCAATTAACCCAAACACCGCCCTTAGCCACCGTCTTAACCACACTTGAAATGCCACTGGTTTCTGTCTTATCACGTATAGAACGCTATGGTGTTTTAATCGATGCAGCATTACTAAAAAAACAAAGTGTTTCGCTAGCAAAACGTCTTTTAATCCTAGAAAAAAAAGCCTATGACTTAGCAGGAAAAACCTTTAACTTAAGCTCACCCAAACAACTACAAACTATTTTATTTATCGAACAAGGGTTACCTATCGTAGAAAAAACACCGACTGGACAAGCATCCACTTCTGAAAGTGTTCTGCAAAGCTTAGCATTAGAATACCCCTTGGCTAACGTTATTCTAAAACACCGCAGCCTAAGTAAATTAAAATCGACCTATACCGACAAACTACCACTACAAATTAATCCAAAAACGGGACGAGTGCATACCTCGTATCACCAAGCGGCCGTTTCCACAGGACGTCTTTCATCCTCTGACCCCAATCTGCAAAATATCCCGGCACGCACCGAAGAAGGGCGGAAAATTCGCCAGGCTTTTATTGCGGCACCCGGTTACCGTATCATTTCCGCTGACTATTCACAAATTGAACTACGCATCATTGCACATTTTTCACAAGATAAAGGCCTGCTAGATGCATTTGCACAAGGACTGGATATTCACCAAGCCACGGCCGCCGAAGTACTCAAAATTCCGCTGGAAAAAGTCACCTCCGAACAACGTCGTAGCGCAAAAGCCGTTAATTTTGGCCTTGTTTATGGTATGTCTGCTTTTGGTTTAGCACGACAACTCGGTATTGGACGTGAAGAAGCCAAACAATACATTGATCGTTATTTTATGCGCTACCCTGGTGTAAAAAATTATATGGAACGTACGCGGCAACAAGCCAAACAACAAGGTTATGTCACGACCCTATTAGGAAGGCGCTTAAACTTACCGCGAATTAACGCCAGCGATCCATTGCAACGCAAGGCCAGTGAACGTGCTGCCATTAATGCACCACTACAAGGCAGTGCGGCAGACATTATCAAAAAAGCCATGATCGATGTGGATCATGCCTTTTTATCGCAAGGTATAGATGCACGTATGATCATGCAAGTCCACGACGAACTGGTCGTTGAAGCGGCGATCAGCTGCCAAGCTAAAGCCAAGCAATTACTCGAAGAACATATGGTTAATGTGGTAAAACTCCGTGTTCCTCTCATCGTGGATATTCATACAGGCCATAATTGGGCTGAATCTCCATAAAAATAATCAAAAATTAGTAAAATTTAATTTTTATTTCATATTTCTTTAAGTTTCCCGCTTTATCCTCTCAGCCCATCAGACTTTCTGCAAAAAACAAACTTAGCAAAAAATCTATTAATTTAATTGACTAAACTACCCATCGGGAAAAATTAACTATGTCTACCTCACCACTAAGCGCTCGACTTAAACAAATAGACGAAGAGAATACTAAGCTAGAAATAACAAAACAACATATAAAGAGCAGTGACACCACTTGGTATGATAGTGATGATATTGCTAATCTTCTTAAGCTGTTAAACAGTGGATCGGAAGTGCAAATTGCATCCGCTATTCCCTTTACTACTACAGATAACAAAATACAGAAAAATATAATCGGAGGTGTCTTAAACTCCACCGCTAGTCCAACTATTATCTTCCCTATCAATGCTACCACTAACATCGGTGTTAATGGTGGAACTCATTGGATCCTTGGTGTTTACTATAAAAACGATAGAAAACTAGCTATTTTTGACCCCTACGGTAAAACGCCAATCACTGGAAAAATAAAAAAATTCTTTCAAACAATCATTCCCGATGTTGAGATCGGAATAAATCAGCAGACTTTCCAAACAGATGGTCACAGTTGTGGACCTATTTTTATAGAAATAGCAAACAGAATAGCTTTCGATCCTGAAAACGACGACGGGATTTTAGATGAACAGACTATTAATCATTTGCGTGAAAAACACATTAATATGATCAATGAAAAAATAGAAAGAAACAATCAAGAAAAAACTTCACTACTTGCTCAATCTTCACAAAATAGACCTGAAATTGACGATACGAACCAGGCATTCAGTGACGATGACATGGCGTCTGTAATTGAGTCTGTAGTAGAGGATGAGTTAGCCAACGAGTTCGATTATAATAGTGAAGACGAGAATCACATCTACGAAAATAACCTCTACGAAATACCTCTATACGAAATACCTCTAGATGATGAGAACGATCTTAACTTAAACAGGGCTACTGAGGATAAAGAAAGTGGTTATAGCTCAGATAGCGGATCCGAGCATGTAAAAGCGAACTCTGACACAAAAAAAACAACGCATGAGCTTAGCATAAACAGTCAAAAATTACTTTATGAATCAATTAAAAAGAACAATAGAAACTTATTTCAAGAAGTATTAAAAGCAGGTATCAATCCAACGACTAATTCCCTTTTAATAGCTATCGCTTATAAGCGTACCGAGATGGCACAAATACTCATCAAAAATGGTGCTAAGCTAGATGATAAAGCGATTAGAAATATATATCTAAATCTATATCCGGACATCCAATTTAGCGACAAAGCTATAGCACAATTACCTCTATTTATACAACTGCAAAAAGAGGTAGCTACAAGTAACTCAGCGACTCAAATGCAAACAAACACCTTTAACTCGCTTTCGCTGCATCTTGCCGCTGAAAAAGGGCTTCTAACACCCACTAAATACCTTCTAAGAGAGAGAACTAGACAGATAAATGAAGCCTCAATTAAAGATAAAGACCGTATTCTCGACGTAATCAATTATCAAGATCCTAAGCATGGTTATGCTACCGCATTACATCTCGCTGCAAAAAATGGACACACTAAGATAGTGAAGGAATTACTAGAAAACTCTGCTAATCCTGCGTTCGAAGATAGCCATGGTAATACCGCATTGCATTTAGCGGCAAAAAACAATCATGCGGATATAGTTAACCTGCTATTTCAGTATGGTGCCAAATTATTAGTCAAAAATAAGAAGGGAAACACCCCGCTAACACTGGCAGTAAAAAATAATCGGCTCGAGATGGTTAAACAATTGCTCAATAAAAATGTCCATTACCGCAGTTCTTTTGCAGAGGGTGCTAACCAACTGCATTTAGCCATACAAAATAAAAACATCGATATGGTAGCGCTATTGCTGGAATACAATGCCAAACCTAATGATGAAGATCACAAAGCGTTAATGACATTAGTGGTAGAAAACAATCGTAAGGATATCCTCGAAGGTTTATTCTCCGCCAAGATTCTTTTATCTAAAGATAACCTTAACCATGCTTTGCGGTTAGCGGCAACCCTTAATCGCTCGCCGATAGCTGAACTACTCATTTATCACGGCGCTAACATATCCACTCAGGATCAAGAAGGGAATACACCACTTCATTTAGCAATCCATAAGAATAATCCTCAGATCGTTCCTAAATTACTTAAATATTGTGGTAAAACTGATTTATTAGTCAAAAATAAGAAGGGAGAAATCCCGCTAACGCTGGCGATAAAAAATAATCGGCTCGAAATGGTTAAACAATTGCTAAATAAAAAAGCCCATCTTTATAGTTCTGCGGAAGACGGCGCTAATCAACTGTGTGTAGCGATCCAAAATGAAAATCCTGATATGGTAGAACTACTACTGAAGAACGACGCTAAACCTTATATGAATGATTATTCAAAGCTACTGGCATTAGAGATAAAATACAATCGTATTGATACCCTCAAAAATTTATTAAAAAATCACAAGTTAACTGATATCCATCTTAACGACGCTTTACATTTAGCGGTAGCCCATAACCGCTTAGCAATAACTAAGTTACTGCTTTCTTATGGCGCTAAGATATCCGCCCCGGATCAACAAAACAACACACCACTTCACACAGCAGTCGAACATAAAAAGCATAATATGGTGGCTTATTTAGTTAAACATAGCTCGCAGGACCTATTTAGCTTTAACAGTCAGGGTTATTCGCCATTTCATTTGGCTATCCTCAATGGAAATGAACGCTTGGCTAAACAATTAAATCAGGCACAAGCGGAATACACCCGTCACTTCACCTATCGTTTAAAACTATTTTTTGGCCAAAAACCAGTCCCTGACCTTATGTATCACCTTTCAAAACAAGGCGATACTGTCCTACATCTTGCGGCATACTCTGGAAATCAATCCCTGTTTGACTCACTACACCAATTTATAGAGGCAAACGATCCTCAATTTCTACAACGACGCAATGACGAAGGCTTTTCTGCACAAGAAGTCATGCAGGAAATCCAAGAAAACCAAGCTCAAATAATAAGCAACAGCTCTGTTGTAATCGCTTCTAATCCAGTAACACCAGATGAAGAACAGGAACCTCATCCTTCTGATGCACAACCAAAGACAATCGTCTCATTAGGAATAAACCAAGGACTTACGTTGTTTAACAACAAAACCCAATCCGGCACTCTTGGAAATTCCTCAAAAGGTAATCAAGCAGATGCAGATACTCAAGCAGATAACGGTCTATACGCAATGCGGTTGTAACCCGCAATTAAGGATAAACCATCCCCTAAGGGGATGGTTTTCACTGCTCATCTTTTTATCCCAATTAGGTAATATTATCTTCTATCTCGCTTTAATACTATGCCCTATCCATTTCCCATGCTAAACTTACAAGGCTTGGTTATAAGCTAAATAAATTTAAGACCAAGGCTTTTTGAGATTATATTTATATTTAAAATTTGCATGGAGAAGCTAATTATGTCTAAAGGGCAACTACAAGATCCTTTTCTAAACGCGCTGCGTACAGATAAATTCCCCGTTTCAATTTATCTTGTGAATGGAATCAAACTGCAGGGCTTAGTAGAGTCTTTCGATCAATTTGTGGTGTTATTAAAAAACTCAGTAAGCCAGATGGTCTACAAACATGCTATTTCAACTGTCGTGCCTGCACGAAATGTGAGTTTAGCTATTTGTCCTACAAAAACTGAAAAAGATGAGGAATTAGAAAGCATTAATGTTTGAACGTCCGCAGAGCGGTGAGCTAGCGATATTAGTACATATTCACTTTGAACAAACCGAAAGTAAGGAAATTGTTGAAGAATTTCATGAGCTAGCTCTAGCGGCGGGCGCAAAACCAATGCATTTAATTTTAGGGAGACAACGAACACCTTTCGCAAAGTACTTTATAGGACTTGGAAAGGTAGATGAAGTGCACGCCGCATTAACCGCTCATCACGCAAAATTAGTCATCTTCAACCATGACTTATCCCCTGCACAAGAACGCAATTTAGAACAACAATTACAGTGTCGTGTCGTAGGGCGTATTGGTTTGATTCTCGATATCTTCGCTCAACGTGCACGTACTTTTGAAGGAAAATTGCAAGTCAAATTGGCTCAGCTACAGCATATGTCAACGCGACTCATTCGTGGCTGGACTCACTTAGAACGACAACGCGGTGGCATTGGTTTACGCGGCCCTGGGGAAACACAGCTAGAATCGGATAAACGTCTTATTCGGCAACAAATTAAAACCATCAAAAAACGTTTAGCCAAAGTACAAAAACAACGCGCGCAAAGCCAACGTGCTAGACGGAAATCGCAGTTAAGCCATATTTCTTTGATAGGCTATACCAATACAGGTAAATCAACACTGTTTAATGCATTAACCGGCGCCACGGTTCTCGCCGCTAATCAACCTTTTGCAACGTTAGATCCAAGCATACGTCGCTTACGCCTATACAATGGCACCCCTGCCATTTTGGCGGATACGGTTGGTTTTATTCGCCAGCTTCCACATGACTTAATCGAAGCTTTCAGCGCAACCTTAGAAGAAACACAAGAAGCTAACCTGTTGATACACGTTATTGATGCCACCAGCACCGATAAGCTAGAACGCAATAAAGAAGTTCAGCATGTACTGGAAAAAATTCAGGCCAAGCAAATTCCACAACTACTCGTTTACAATAAAATTGATTTGCTAAACGACACGACACCCCATTTAGAACGCGATAGTACGGGATTACCCAGCAAAGTTTGGATATCGGCGAGTACGGGCGAAGGCATTAGCTTATTACAGCAAGCGCTGTACGAGCTGCTACTTGCGAAACAAACCCCAACTTCTAACCAATCATTCAGTTCGTCATTGCGAGCGCGTAGCGCGCGGCAATCCAGTGACATAGTCTAACTTTTCCCGGATGGCCACGGCCAGAACTTAGTTCTGGCCTCGCCATGACGTGTTCTTATATTTCATGATAAAGCCCATTTTAGAATTAATAGTTGCGCTAACTACCTAGCATGCCTAAAATGCCTAGTAACTTTTACCATCAAATTAAATTACAATGGGCGTCGCCCTGACGAAAGTCAGGGTCCATAATAAAATAAACCTTATTTTCTGGATCCTCGGCTTTCGCCGAGGATGACGAGGGTATTAGCAACTTCAAGGCTACTTGGAGCCATAACTTATTAAAAACAACTGGAGCCACTTATGCCCTGGAATGAACCGGGTAATTCGAGTAATAATAAAGATCCGTGGACCGGTCGACCCAAACAGACCCCGCCGGACCTAGAAGCTTTTTTACGTGACTTACGCAAAAAAATTGCTGCATTCTTTAAACTAAAAGCACTCAATAAGAATACCCGTGCTTTTACAAAAACCTTTTTACCAGCTCAATTCAACATTAAAATTTTAGGATTGATTTTTAGTGCGCTTTTCTTAAGCTGGCTATTTTCCGGTTTTTTCAGCGTAGCACCTTCTGAACAAGCGGTAATTACCCGTTTTGGGAAATATCATGCCACACTTTCGCAAGGACACCATTGGATTTTTAGACCGCTTGAAACACGTTATATTATTTCAGAAAAAAACGTTGCCTTTTCTTACGAAACTAATTTATTAACCCGCGATGAAAACAAGGTCTCTTTAGTCATAAAAGCACGCTATGCTGTAGACAATGCACGCCAATATCTCTTTGCTGATACGCAATCCTTGCAAAGTTTACAAGACGCGATAGCGAATGCTACCCATCAAACCTTAAGCCAATTTTCTTTAGCCCAGCTTTTAACCGCGAATCTTTTCTCGCTCCAACAAACGCTGCAAAGCAAAGTTGATGCATTGCTGGCTCAATACGCGACAGGCTTAACCGTCAGTAATCTTGAAATCCAAACGATTCAAGCGCCCGAAGAATTAAAAGCATCATTCGAAGAAGTGACGCAAGCACAAGCCGAAAAAGAGCAGCTTGAAAATCAAGCTAAAACGTACGCCCTGCAATTAGAACCCAAAACGCAAGGCGAAGCAAAAAATTTAATCGCCAATGCAAAAAATTATCAGCAAGAAGTGATCTTAAAAGCAAAAGCAGAAACAGCACGTTTCTTAGCGCTACTACCTGCGTATGAAGCATCGCCACTCTTGACACGTAAACGGCTTTATTTAGATGCCATGCAAGCTATGATGGCAAATAGTCATAAAATGCTGCTCGATATTCCCAGCAATACCTCACTTTCTTTAAATGTAGATAATATGACAAAGCAAAGTGGAGTAGCACCGACCACCATGGCTTCTACTCAAACAACGGCTGCAACAAAACCAAACACGGTACTTAGCATGGCAACGCCCGCAAAAAATGATAAGGTGCCCAGTAGTTATAATATAACCGGAGGTTATGAATGAGCCTGACTAAAAATAAAACTATACTTATTCTAGGCTTTTTAATAGCAACTTTATTTCTAAGTTACCAGAGTATTTATACCGTCGCGGAAGGCCATACGGCGCTATTAGAAAAAGGCAACACAGCAATCTCGCAAGCAGAACCGGGTTTACACTTCACACTGCCTTTTTTTGTGCGGCCTGAACAAATTGACCTGCGTATACGCAGCATCTCTTTTACAAAATCCAACCTTTTAACCGCCGATGGGCATCCATTGCTTATCGATTATTATACAAAATGGAAAATTATTGATCCTGTTTTATATTACCAACAAACACATAATGATAGCCAACAAACGCAACAACGCTTAACACAAATCATTAATACGCTATTACAAAATGAATGTGCGCGTAACACGCTAAATACCATGATTAGCAGCCCAAATGCTTCGACCGAAGTCATACAGGCGCAAGCGAACCAGCAACTCAAAACACTGGGTATTTCTCTGGTTGACATCGGGTTTAAATCAATCGACTTCCCTACTGAAGCTAACAACACACTATTAGAAAAAAGACGTTTAGAACAAGCACAAATCGCACTAGAACAACGTGCGATGGGTAAAGCCAATGCCGAAAACATTCGTCTAAAAGCCGATAATGAAGCAGCTTTAGAACTGGCAAAAGCCACCGAAGAAGCGGCGTTGATTCGCGGCCAAGGCGATGCAGAGGCTGCAAAAATCTATACCGCGGCTTATCAGCAAAACCCTCAATTCGCGACTTTTTATCTTAATTTAGAAGCCTATAAAAAAGGCTTTACACAATCATCCACTAACAATAACTTTCTCGTATTAAATACAAAAGCTAGCTTTTTTAACGACAAAGAAAAACTGAGACTTAAATCATGACAAAAACCCTTATTATTGTTGGCTGCCAATGGGGCGATGAAGGCAAAGGCAAGATTGTTGACTTATTAACCCCTCAGGTTAAAGCGGTAGTACGATTTCAAGGCGGGCATAATGCGGGCCACACGCTCGTCATTCAAGGCAAAAAAACTATTTTGCGCTTAATTCCCTCCGGCATTTTGCATGCTGGCGTAGAATGTTTAATTGGTAATGGTGTGGTTATTTCACCGGAAGCCCTACTCAAAGAAATGAATGAGCTAGAAGAAAAAGGTATTCCTGCAAGCCAACGGTTACGCATTAGTGCTAGTTGTCCACTCATCTTAGCTTCGCATATTGCACTCGATGAAGCGCGTGAAAGCGACTCAAAAAATGCCATTGGTACCACCAAACGCGGCATAGGGCCTGCTTATGAAGATAAGGTGGCACGACGTGGTTTACGTATGAGTGACTTTTTTAATCCTAAACAGTTGGCTGAAAAATTAAAAATCTTGTTGGATTATCATAACTTTCTGCTACAACATTATTATAAAATCCCTACCATTGATTACGATCAAACCTTAGCTGCATTGCTAGAGATGGCCAAAAAATTAACCCCTTTAATTACCGACATACCCGCTCTTTTAGCAAAATACCAACAAGAAAAAAAACCATTGTTGTTTGAAGGTGCACAAGGAACCTTTTTAGATATCGATCAAGGCACTTACCCTTTTGTCACCTCCTCAAATACCATTGCCGGTGCCGCTGCAACAGGCAGTGGCTTAGGCATACGTCATTTCGACGCGGTATTAGGTATTAGTAAAGCCTATAGCACACGCGTGGGTAATGGTGTATTTCCAACTGAATTGCTCGATGAAGATGGACAGACCTTACGCGATCGTGGCCATGAATACGGTAGTGTCACCAAACGTCCGCGTCGTTGTGGTTGGTTAGACAGCGTCTTATTACGTAGGGCGGTACAGCTCAATAGTATTTCTAGCTTATGTCTAACAAAATTAGATGTATTAGATGAAATGGAAACCATTAAAATTTGTACTGCTTATCAATTAGACGGCAAGCAGCTCAATGATTTACCACTCAATCCCGAAGATTTAGCGCGCTGTGTTCCCATTTATGAAGAACATTCGGGTTGGAAAACATCCACCACACCGATTAAAGAATTCTCGAAATTACCGGCTAATGCACAAAAGTATTTACGGCGTATTGAGGAATTAACCGGTGTTCCTATTAGCATCATCTCTACAGGGGCGGATAGGGAGGAAACGATTGTATTAAATAAAATATTTTAGTCTATATAATTCATTAAAAAACTATTTTTGCTTTTTAATGGCTTCCTTCAATATGGAGAGTCAATATGATTTATTTCATTACAATAGGAAAACACCATATTATACCCGCATTAATTTGCGTTAAAACACTTAAGGCATTAAACAAAAATAAAATCATTATTGCTGGCAACCTAGCACCGCATGATAAAAAAAAATTTACTGCCTTAGGCGCAGAATATATTGATGAGAATGATATTAATCTAAAAGATCGGTTTCCCGCTATTTCATGGAATGAAAAATATCGAAATTCTGGCTGGTATAAACAACAATTTTTACGCCTATCTATTGATCGTTATATTAAAGAAGATTTAGTTTTTATTTTAGATAGTGAATTCTTTCCATTTTCTAATTGGGATGAATCACGATTCTTTGAGCCCGATAGAAAACCAAGGTATTTACATTGGATTAGCTCGCAACGCAAACCAGACTGGGACTATAAAATGTATCGAGGCGCAGCTTATCTATTAGCAGGTTTACCCGAATGTAAAGAAATTATGACATATGCTAATTCTGATAATTATCAACGCCATATTTCTGGCGTACAAATTTTTTCTACAAAAAACTTAGCACATTTATGGTCTAGATTAACAAAAGAAACTGATTTAGAACTGAATCTACATACCCTATTTAACAAAAGTGATCTCGCCTTTTCTGATTATGATTTTTATGGAATGGCAAATACTTTTAATCTTTTTGAAAAGATCACACCAACAGCAACATATAATAATCTTTTAGGATGGTATGATGTCCATGATGATCACATATTTAATCAATTTAAATCCGATGCTATGTGGAGTATGTGCCAACGATACCCTGAATATCCAACTGAACATTCTTATTATAAGTATATGAAAAATATAGCATCAATGTTGGGACGGGAAGTAATAAAAATACCTGTAAAACACAACTTTTCCAAAAAAATCATTGGTCAATTCATTCGAAAAATATTCGAATTCTAGCGCAATACATCCTCATATAGCGCTTGGACTGTATTAACCATTCTTCCATATGTATATTTTTCTTTTACATAAGAATAAGCCGCTTCTCCCAATTGGCGACGTAAGACGGGCTCTTGATAAAGTTTAGTTAAAGCATTTGCTAAAAAAACAGGTGATTTAGGTGGTACAACCAGCCCCGTAATACCATCTTGATTAACCATATCATCATTTCCCAAGTCACAACTAACCACTGGTTTAGTGCAAGCCATAGCCTCTAATTGAACAAGGCCAAATGCTTCATTTTTTTCTATAGAAGACATGCAAAATACATGACAAGCATGAAAATAAGTTGTTAATTTTCTAGTTGGTAATTGACCTAAAAAGTGAATACGCTGTGTTAATCCTAAGCCTTTAACTTGTTTTTTCAATTGCATCGTTAAAGGCCCTTCGCCACCTAACAGCAAAATACAATCGTCCTGCATATAACTCATTGCTTCAATTAAATAGCAAAATCCCTTATATGCGACATGTCGACCTAAAGAAAAAATAATGAATTTACCCTTAAACTTCTTGCGAAGCATGTCAACTGCAATTCGACTATCTTCTGCATTAAAAGAGTTAATATCTATCCCATAAGGAATAACATGAAGAATACCCTTTTTTCTAGCTATAGCAAGTTGTGATGATTTTTCAGCCAAATCATGCGTGGCAACAATAACAGCCGCGCTTTTTTCTAATAATCTGCCTACCCAAGGCTGATAAAAGGGCAGTAAATGCTTTTGTTTAACGATATCACTATGCCAACTCACAATTCGTTTTACCGATGCGGGTAAAAACTCGGATGAAAAATGCGCCATGGGATTCGGTAAATGCAGATGAACGATAGAGAAGTTAAACCGTTTATGCATTTTTTTTACATGATAGGCCATCGTCGGACAAATGGGAGTATTCGCTAATAAACCCATCGAAGGAACATTTACTTCCAAATGCTGAGGCTTTTTTATCGTTTCTAATTTAAAATGGTTATTAGATACTACTTTAAATAATTGGAAAAAAGGGCTTAGCCCATTTATTAAGTTATCTAATGCCGTTTCAATACCCCCAACTTTTCCCTGAGAAAATTTTCCAATGTGTAAAATTCGTTCCATAAAACTAAAATCCTAATGCAATTTAATAATAAATCATGAAGGGTAATATACTTTATCCATTAAATCGATAATTTAACAAAAGAGATAACAAAGTATTGATATACTCACCGCTATATGTTCCAATATTCCTGCTTGATACAAACATAACCTTTATCAATAGGTTATGTCATTAGATTCATTTATGGCTTATTAATTATTTTGTATTAAGATAATATTTGGCTCGAAACTACACCAAGTTAATTTAAGGATGATGGAAATGCTAGTTCCTATTATATTATCTGGCGGAAACGGTAGTCGGCTATGGCCTATCTCTCGTGAAGCGTGTCCTAAGCCTTTTATGCAATTCGGTGACTCAACTTCCCTATTACAGGCAACCTTTAAACGTGCAGCTAATCTACCTGATGTAACGCAAATTATAACAACCACTAATACTGCCTATTATGAACAAAGTAGACAAGAACTTTCTCAGCTAAACCTTGAAAAAAAAGTACAATTTCGTTTCTTACTTGAACCGGTTTCAAAAGATACAGCACCCGCTATTCTTTTTAGTGCTTTTTTTATTCAAAAAATCATTTCCCCTGAAGCCATCCTATTAATATTACCTGCCGATCATACCATTGACAATGAAACTCAATTTCATTGCTGCGTACAACAAGCTACAGAATTAGCAAAACAAGGACTCGTCGTAACTTTTGGCATTACTCCAGATAAACCAGAAATAGGTTACGGGTATATTCACTATGCGAATTGCTATGCTAACTCTCAAGGTTACCACGTAGAAAATTTTTATGAAAAACCATCAATACAAGTTGCAAAAAAATTTCTAGAGGAAAAGAATTACTTGTGGAATTCTGGAATTTATTGCTTTTCTATAACGACATTAGTTTCATCTATAAAAAAATATAACCCAACACTTTATGACAAAGCTTTAGTTTGCTGGGATATTACTAAAAAAAATATTTTTTTAAAAAAAGGTTTAGTAGAAAAAGTATATTTAGATACTGATAGTTTTAAAAAATTAGAAACACTTTCAATCGACTATGCTATATCAGAAAAAATAAAAAATATAGCCGTAATACCCGCTAGTTTTCGTTGGTCTGATGTAGGCACATGGAATACATTTCAAAAACTTTTAAACGCTGATAAAAATAATAATTGTACTGTTGGTAAAGTTATTTTAAAAAATAGCAAAAATACGACTATCTATAATAAAAATCAACAAAAAAATCGTTTGATTGTTGGGTTAGGTTTAAATAATTTAATCGTTATCGATACATGTGATGCTTTACTGATTTCTAATCAGGAAGATACACAAATGATTAAACAAATTGTTACGGAACTAAAAGAAAACAAACAAGATTCCTATCAACATTATCATACAGTCTATCGACCCTGGGGACATTTTACAGTCCTAAATGAAGAAAAAAACTATAAAATAAAACGAATCGTTGTAAACCCTAACAGCAGCTTATCTTTACAAATACACCAGCATCGTTGTGAACACTGGGTTGTAATAGAAGGTGTTGCTACTGTGGAAAATAATTTAGATAAACTTACATTAAAGGAAAAAGAATCGACATTTATCCAAACTGGCCATAAGCATCGGTTAAAAAATTTAACAAATAAATCCCTCGTTATCATTGAAACACAAATTGGATCGTATTTAGGTGAAGATGATATTATCCGACTAGAAGATGATTATCATAGACAAGATACTGCGCATCAAGAAACGGCTAATACTTTTTGATAAACCTTAACTGTATTATCAACACAGTTTCCCCACGAAAATTTAGCGGCCTGTAAGGGACCTGCTTTCTTCAGCTTTTTACGGAGACAATTATCTGTTAACAGTTGAGTTAATTTCTCTTTGATTAAATCAATATCAAAAGGGTTAACTAATAATGCAGCGTACCCCACTACTTCCGGCATACTGGATGTGGCAGAACATAAGGTAGGAATACCACTAGCTAATGCTTCTAATAGAGGTAACCCAAACCCCTCATACAATGATAAATAAACAAAGCCATAAGCACCTGAATATAAATAAGGTAAATCCTCACTACGTACATAACCTAAACAATAAAGTACTCCCTTTTTCATTAATTGCTTAATAAGCTTCTCCAACTTATGTACTCGCCAACCGCTTAACCCGACTAAAACCAAAGGATATCGTTTACGCTGCGCTTCTGGCAGTTGAGTAAATGCATTAAGTAACCGTTCTAAATTTTTTCTAGGCTCTAAAGTTCCTACACTTAAAATATATGTTTTCCCTAATAAGCCATAATGATTCAGTACCTTATCAACTTCATTCATTTGGCGTGGTCTAAAAGCAAAAGATACGCCATGATGAACCGTAGTTATTTTCTCCGTAGGTATCTTGAAATAATCTATTAATTCTTTGCGAACAAAATCAGATCCTGTGATAATATGATCTGCCATATCAACACTTTTAGGTAAATATCGAAATAAAAACTTGACCCTTCCTCGTGGATGATATTCAGAATAATGGATATAAGAGAGATCATGTACTGTACAAATTTTAACACCAGAATAAGGTCTCAAAATACAGCTTGGTTCATGATAAAGAAATCCTTGTTGTTCAAAAGAATGGGATTTACCATGAAAAACAATATTTTGATAATGATATAAGCTTCTATAAGCGATAGAAGAGCATTGAACTAACTTTTTTATTCCAAAAAAAATTTTTTTTTCTTTTCTATTAACTCTATCGATAGAAGGCACTAGCATTAATGACTTAATAGTATGATGTGCTAATAATCCTTGCATCAAATTCGAAGCATACCAACCAATGCCTGTTAGTGGAGGTTTTAATCCATAACGCGTTAAAAACACTTTGATTGACATACGATCCTTCAAAAATTAATGGTTTTTTAAATACTTCAATTCTAAAGAACAACCATAATATATTACTTCTTACTAGAGCTCCTATAAAAAATTTGCTATATTGTTAAATCCTATATTGAGTAATGGGTTCTAGGATGACAAAAAGAGCATTAATTACGGGAATAACGGGTCAAGATGGCGCTTACCTTGCAAAACTTTTGCTACAAAAAAAATATAAGGTTTATGGGCTGGTCGCCCGACGTACCAGCGACAGTCAATGGCGGTTGCGTGAATTAGGCCTTTTAGACCAAGTTGAATTAATTAATGGTGATATGATAGACCCCTCTTCCTTAGTGCGTGCTATGGAATTATCGGAAGCAGATGAAGTCTATAATCTGGCAGCGCAAAGCTTTGTAGGCACTTCATGGGAACAACCCAGTTTAACAGGCCAGGTTACTGCATTGGGTGTTACTAATCTGTTAGAAGCTATACGCTTAACAAACTCTAAAGCTAAATTTTATCAAGCTTCAAGTAGTGAAATATTTGGCCTAATTCAAGAGCAAACGCAAAACGAAAAAACACCTTTTTATCCTCGCAGTCCTTATGCAGTAGCCAAAGTCTATGGTTACTGGATTACTGTTAATTATCGTGAAAGTTTTGGAATGCACGCTTCCAATGGAATCCTTTTTAATCATGAATCACCTTTAAGAGGTTTAGAATTTGTCACTCGTAAAATAAGCCACGCCGTTGCATGTATTAAACAAAAAAAGCTAAAAAAACTTTCTTTAGGAAACATATCCGCAAAACGTGATTGGGGTTTTGCAGGCGATTATGTTGAGGCAATGTGGCTAATGTTACAACAAAACCAACCCGATGATTATGTTATCGCAACCGGACGCAGTACAACCGTAGAACAATTATGCCAATTAGCTTTTAACCATGTTGGCTTAGATTATAAGGAGTATATAAATACTGATCAAAAATTAATACGGCCTGCCGAAGTAGATATCCTTTTAGGAGATCCCCAAAAAGCAAAAACCAAACTAAATTGGCAAGCAGAAACGACGCTGGAAACATTAATTACTATGATGGTAGATGCTGATATGAAACGCGTATTAGTTACTAATTAAATCTAACTTATATGTACATAGATACCCCTCGTTTAGATCTCATTGGAAAAACTTCCTTAAATATGGTTAATTTAAAGAACAAACGTATATTCTGGTTAGGTGCACACAAATTACTTATAAAAACTGAGCTCAATCGGCTTAGGATATTAGGCTATGAAGTATTTAATCCACCTTATTTAAGCACGACTATAGACCAATCAGCTGCTATGGACTGGAAGCAGGCTCCTAGCTCCCTTCCCAAAGAAGCAATTTCTATCCTTTCTAACACTAATTTCTTCTATACTTCTATACCAAAACAAGCTGCAGAAATTCTTAACGAATATTTTGGAACTGTTATCGTTACTATTAATCCGGATTGGTTAAAAAATATACTCGACGTATATCATGGGAAAGTGATCTATCGAATTTATGGGCAAAACTATAACCTATCACAATATATGATCAACAATCACATTATTGATCTCATATCAGAACATGAAGATTTTTGGTTATATCCTCATAGTAATGTAGCTCTTTTACCTGAAGATCATTGGTTACAACAGCTATCCCCTCAAAGTATCCCCTATTGTTTAGCAGATGATATTATAGAAAAAAAAGACACCTGGAGATTCAAGACTGAATTAAATACGATGGGAATGATGTGTCCTAGAGCGCTTGACAACCTTTATTATCATCAACATTACCAACAGATAAAACGTCACTTTTCCGATCCTAATTATAAAGTATTTGGTATTCAAATTATACCTGTTTCTGATCCACAGGTTATGGGGACATTGAATCGAAATGAACAGTTAAACCATTTCATAAGATTACGAGGTTTCATATATCATTATTCCGATCCTAGCGTTTGCTATTTACCTCCTATTGAATTTATGACATTAGGTGGCCCTGTTATTTTTTTAAAAGGATCTTTATTAGCAAACTCTTTTAACACATCAACGCCTGGCGAAGCTAAAGATATCAATCAACTTGCTAAATTAGCTAAGCAGATACAAAAAGGTGATAACATTCTAATACAGGAAATCATAGCCAGCCAGGAAAGCGTTAGAATGCTCTATGATCCTAGCTATGTTTGGCCTATTTTTGACAAGGCCATAGAAACAGCATTAACTAAAAAAGACAATTCCTTAAAAAGTATCATTTATAAACCAAAAAAGAATAATTTTATAAAATTAAAATCTACTCAACCTAATGACAAATCTATATTAATACCCTTTCATAAATTTGGACCCTTTATTCATAAGACAAACCAAAGCTATCATTGTTCAGAAGGGATTGCACGTGTCACACGACTCTTAACAGAAGAATTAGCCAATAAAAATCATAACATAATCATCACCAGTGCTCGAGATTCCTTTGGAAAAATACATGGGTTTATTTCTGAGCACGTAAAAAACATATCAAATATAAAGATACTCATCATTGAAAATAAACTTCCATTTTTAGAAAAATTAGAAAATAAAATTAGTAAGACAATAGATAATAGAAATTATCTCAAATTATTTAAAATCACCGTCGGCATTATCATTACTATAAGGAAAATATTTGAATATATATATTCCCTACCGTATGTATATAAATTAAATCATGATACTTCTATCAAAAAAATTATAATACCACATTATTTTTTATTTCCTGAATATATATTTAGTAAAAAAAATATTTATTTATATTTACCTGATTATTTACCGCATTTTTATCCAAACTACAGAGAAATGGGAGATCGCTGGGTATATAAAATAATTGGAAAAATAATAGCTAAAAAGGCTAAAACTATTTTTACTAACTCTCAAGTAACTAAAAATTATCTTCCAAATACCTATCTACAGGTAAAAAAGGAAAAAATTCATGTATTTCCACTCCCTTATCTCAATAAAGAAAAAGAACACGCTAAAAAAAAATTTTTACTTGATAATAATATAGAATTACCCTCTCTATTTGTTTTTTATCCAACACGTGATAGACCTTCTAAACGTTTAAGTGATTTCACACAAACAGTATTCTTAATTAATAATTACTTAAGAGAAAAAGGGGAAAAAAAATGTATTTATGGGGTACTAACAACTCCGCTTAAATCAGTTACTTCAAACCGCTATATCATTCATTTACCTCAATTACCAGATCATATGTTATCGCATGTATATAAAAAAGCAGCAGCGCTTCTATTTACTTCTGAAAATGAAGGAAATTTTCCTACGCAAATTACTGAAGCATTATATCTTGAAACACCAATTATAGCGGCACGTATTCCGCAAATTACACAAGAATTAGGAGAAATTTCTAACTCATTACAATTAATTGATATTGGTAACTGTAAAAAATTTTCTGAAGCAGTGCTTTATACAATGGATAATAGAGAAAAAGTTTTAAGTAATCAAAAAATAGCGAAAGAATATATCAAAAAATATTTTTCTTATGAAAAATTTTCAAGTGGCTTTATGAAAGCTTGTTTAACATAAAATTATTTCTGGAGAATAAAATTGGAAACATACAAATCAATTGATGCTTGTAGGATTTCAGGTGATAAAAATTTAATTAGCGTATTAAACTTAGGAAATCAAGCCTTAACAGGTATTTTTCCAGCAACCAAAACAGAAGATATAGCTGTTGCACCTTTAGAATTAGTATGGTCTCCTAGTAGTGGACTTTTACAATTAAATCATTCATGTAAACCTACAGATATGTATGGAAGTAATTATGGTTATCGTTCAAGCCTTAATCGATCAATGATAGAACACTTAACTCGTAAAGTTCATTATTTAGAAAAATTTGTGAAGTTAGATGCTGATAATACTGTTTTAGATATTGGAAGCAATGATTGCACTTTATTACATGCTTATTCAACACCGAATATTGAACGCATTGGTATTGATCCAACAGGAGAAAAATTTCATTCTTTTTACTCAAAAGATATCAAATTAGTAGCAAATTTTTTTAATGCAGAATCTTATTTTTCAGTGACATCTCAGCTTGCTACTATAATCACTTCAATTGCAATGTTTTATGATCTCGAAAGCCCAATTCAATTTGCCAAAGAAATTGAATCAATTCTAGATGATAATGGTATTTGGCATCTTGAACAAAGCTATATGCCTGCAATGCTTAGGTTAAATAGTTACGATACTATCTGTCATGAGCATTTAGAGTATTATTCTTTAGCCGTAATTAACGATATTTTAAAGTCAGCTAATTTAAAACTAGTCGATGTTACTATGAATGACATTAATGGAGGCAGTTTTTCTATTATAGCAACTAAAGTTAGTAATCCTATTAAACCTAATTATTCTGTAATAAACTGGCTTTTAAGACAAGAAGAATTAATGGAACTATCAACAGTAAAACCTTATCAACTTTTTAAAGAGCGCGCTTATGCTCATAGAAATGAATTAAAAAACTTTATACAACTTTTAGTTAGCGATGGAAAACGAATTTTAGGTTATGGTGCCTCTACAAAAGGTAATGTTTTACTTCAGTTTTGCGGTCTAACTACCAATGAAATTCCAGCTATTGCTGAAGTCAATGATGAAAAATTTGGTCGCTTAACGCCAGGAACGCATATTCCTATTATTTCAGAAGCTGAAGCTAAGGCAATGAATCCAGACTATTTTCTTGTTCTTCCTTGGCACTTTAAAACAGAAATTATTCGAAGAGAACAAGAATATTTATCTAAAGGTGGAAAATTTATTTTTCCATTTCCAAATATTGAAGTCATGTAAATAATATTAATGTTAAAAGTTAAACATTAATGCAATCATAATTTAATATATTATCAAAAATAACACGAAGATCTCTCGAGCTAGATAAAAGTTGGTAAAAGAATTTGAATTCATCTGAAAGAATGCTTATATCAAATTTTGGAGCCTCACAGATAGGATATAGCATTCGATAGCAGGTAAAATAATGCATTTCTTTTATTATCCACTGTAAAGAAATTTTAGTGCTTTCTACTTCATAAGAATTAGCTTCACTAAGATCAATCAAATAAGATTTCTTTCCATCAAATAAAATATTCCATAGACGAATATCATTATGATATAGGCCTTGGTCTAATAAAAATGATAATGACTCGATAAGCGATTTAAAAATTTCATGATTTAAAACTTTCTTTCCTTTAATAAACCAATCAAAAAGAGGATATCCTGGATATTTTAAAAAAAACATTTCAACCGTTTTATGATTTATTTTATGATTTATTAGCGTAGGAATATATGAATTCTTTGGTAAACTATTATAAACACCTATTTCTCTTATAATATTTTCTAAATTATTAATATCATTATCTAATAAATATTGTTTGACGAATATATCGCCACAATCATAATACTTTCTACATAAATTAGGTGCTTTTTCATAAGCTAATGTTCGAAAACCAACAAAGTTACACGCTATACCTCCTAAAGAAATTACTTTATTCTTTACCATATATAACCGCCGTAAAACAGAAGATAGATGGGTAGGAAAATAACCCATAAGCGTAATATCAACTCTTTCTAAATCGAAAATTGCTAACTCATTTTCAGGTAAACTATTTATCCAAACAGTAGAAACTTCTTCTCTTGAAACAGCAAGTTCTACGAATAATACCGGGATCTTATCTAGCAATTTATTTATTAAATTCTTAACATAATACAATCCTTTCTCATGTATAATATGGTGCAGCACACTGAAAATAAATGCTATATCATACTGCATACAGTTTAAATTATTAATATAAGACTCAGAAAAATTTTCTGTTGAAAAAGTGGCGTTTTTTGAGTTAAAACATTTTAAGCTATTACACAGCTTAATATTATCAGAATGATAATCCACTCCATTAACTAAAAAATTTCTTTCTGCAAAAAAGAAAGAAAAATACCCTAAACTACAACCAATATCTAAAATGCGTGAATTATTTCCCCACGATACTATCTCCTTATAAATAGTATCAGCTCGATCAATACACTTACGCTGCGGATTTTTTTTAGAAAAAATATTAAAATTATATAATGGTTGATAATATTCAATCTTTTTTAAAAGCTTGTATATCATGAAAACATTCTTAGCTATTTCCCATTTATTAGTTAATAATAACTTTAAATGTATTAAACGCGGAAAATGGTTAAAAAATCTTTTAATTAACTTTAACATTTCATTCCTTTATTTTATATGGATAAAAATTTTCAAATTATTTATGCATTTTTACTTATATAATTTCTATAAAATTATATATTTTTTAGGTTTAAACTATTTAACAATATTTTTTTTTCAATAAAATTACTTTATTGAAAATTTTTTACTGTTTCATTTAGATATGAAACTAAAATTCTTGATTGTTGAATAAGTTTATACAAATGATCTTGATCCTTTTTAAAAAGTAGTTAACCTACTTCAATCATTTCGTCCATCAAATACGGTATCTGGTTTTATACAGATAGCAATAGCTAAGAGTGCTAAATAAATACGAATCGATGTAAGTAAATAATCGCCTAACTCGGTAAACTCAGCAACTTTATTGCACACCTACTTTATTCGGAAAGTAAATTACTAATCGAAGCTCAATTAATAATTTGGAAGCATAAATAAATTATGGGACTTTCCTTAGGTATCTTCCCTATTCATCACGATAAAAAATAGTCGTATTGTATGTGCTGCAGGTACAAAAATCAACGTTTAACCATTTGATAAATTTGTATAACGCTTATCTTAGTCTTAATTTAAAATTTTCTCATACAGTACTCGTATTCGATCAACCATTAATTGATTGCTAAATACTTCTTAAGCATAGGCTTACACTGCTTTATCAAAAATTTGACCTAAGTGTGGTTTAGATAGGGATTATCAAGGGGAGAATCGCGATTCTATCCCTGAATGGTAGAGCAAAAGCGTGGCTTTCGCCCGCCATGTAAGCGGGTATACCACCCTTCATTATTTTTCCCATTTTTAAATACAAGCGCTATATATAAGCAATTTTATACTATTGATATAAAAAAACTCTGTGTTTCAATAATCAAATATACATAAACAAAATAACACAAGGAAACAATAAAAATACTTACATAAAAAATCAAAAAACTAAGCAAATAAAAGGCGATACGGTTCTTAAAAAATGTACTATAAATAAGGAAAAATCTTCTTTTATTGATAGTAAAGAAAACTTATTAATGGAAGGAAACCCTAGTAAGTAATTCCACAAAGTGGATCGATGCACGATGTACTTTATCAACCACTCTCCTAACAGAGAAAACAGGAGTGGTAATAAAGCGAATAGAAATACTTGCTGATAATTTACTTTTCTTTTTAAGAGCAAAAAGCAATACACCAAAAAAAACCGGCACGGTAAATTGAAGAATATACAGTAAATCAGACATACCAGTAGCAAAACAAATAAGCACTGCAAAAAAAAGCCAGGTGCTACACTGACTTATTTGTTTTTTAGCCAGTAATTTAATCTGAATCCAAATATAAAAAAGACCTACCGTAAAACCACCAACATGAATATTGGGTAAAAGAACCGCCTCGAAAGGCTGGATATATTTGATAGAAAGAAAGGTAAAAATACTAATAGACATTAAAGCAAACAGCGCTGCCTTATTACTAGAAAAAAGTGCCTGGTAAATTAATCTTATAGACAAATAAAGTAATAATATATTTAGACAAGCGACTACCAGTAGTTGAAAATATACCTGCTTAGTAAAGATAAAAGCGATAAAAAAAATAATCCAATCAGGGAAAAAATACGGTATTGGCGCTAAGCTCCAATCCACATAATGGCCACCATTATGAAATAAATCCTGAAATACAATGGGAAGATAAAGCATATCAGCATTATAATGCAGGCCTATTGCTTCTTGACTTAAATAGGATGATGAAACACAAAAAAGAATAAATAATAAAACCAAAATTTCTATGACAGAAAACCAGATTTTCTTATTCAACATCTATACTAACTCCATTTAACCTTGGACATCGTTGAAAGATTACTTTTCTACCAGGAACCTTATAAAAACTTGATTTTATCCGTTTCTATGCTGATCGAACTTGAAAGCCTAAAATGGCTTAGGTTGATTATATTTCTCAAACCCCTCTTCCACTGGCCCGAAATATTTAACACATCCTTTTTCTAATAAAACCACCTTATTACAAAGTCTTTTAATCGTTTCATTTGAGTGGGAAGCTAAGACTAATATACTTGACTTATTAATAAACTCTCCCAAACGCTGCTGCGCCTTTTTTACAAAATTAGCATCACCGACCTCGATCATTTCATCCATGAGTAAAATATCGGGTTTAATACAGGTAGCAACGGCAAACGCTAAGCGTAATTGCATGCCTGCCGAATAAGTGCGCACAGGTGCAAATAAATAATCGCCTAACTCGGTAAACTCAGCAATTTCATTTAATTTAATGCGAATTTCTTTGCGTGTCAGGCCTAATAATAATCCCCTGACCATGATATTTTCATAACCACTAGATTCATGATTAATACCTAGCATGATATTTAATAAGGATGAAACTTTTCCTTCAGAACGGAAACGACCTTGGATTGGTTCATAAATGCCGGCTAATACGCGTAATAAAGTACTTTTTCCGGCACCATTATGACCGATAAGGCCTACACGATCGCCATGGTTCAATTTAAATGTCACCTTATCTAAGGCTTTGACTACAACAACTTTTTCTTCTGTATTTAAAAAACCGCCTGTACTTAGACGCAAAAATTTCTTTTTTAAAGAACGTGTATTGAGATTATAGATGGGAAAGTTAACTGAGACGGAATCTAATTGTATAACGGCCATTTTTTATCCTTTTTATAGCCAATAAGCAATTCTAGCGCGGCAACGCGCAAAGAGCATAAACGCTGCACTTAAACCGAGTAAGGTTATAAATAGCGTGAAAAAGAGCGTATAGTGTGAAGGAAGGCTACCTAATAGAGGGTTCCGCAATAATTCCATAAATTGTGCGAAAGGATTGAGTTGAATAATATACTGATACCGATCGGGTAATACACTTGGCAACCAAATAATAGGTGTCAAAAAAAAGATGACTTGTATCAAGCTATTCACTAATTGCACAATATCCCTAAAACGGGTGCCTAAGATAGCTAACATCACACCATAAGTCACTGCATTGAGCCAAATGACGGTTAAGCTGAATAAAAAAAATAGGGAATAAACATTAATTTTAACATTAAAGAAAATGAAGATAGGAACAAGGATAATGATGTGATGCAAAAAAATAATGAATGATCGCGTTACATTTTTAAAAATAAACAGGGAATAAGGTTGCTTTATTTGCTTAATAAACTGCTCTGACTCAACAAATATATTGGTACTTTCTGTCAGTAAAGATGAAATAAGACCCCAGCCTAAAATACCGCAGGCCAAAAAAGGGTAATATTGAGATAAATCCATTTTAAACAAGTGCCCATATAACAATCCCATGGTATAGATCGTAATGGCCATACTGAGCGTGATCCAAAAAGGACCTAAAGTTGAACGACGATAGCGAAGCTTAACCTCTTGCCAGGCAAGTAACAACCAAATACGCCACTGCTTTAATCCATCACAAATATCAGCTAGCGCGAGACGATATTTTGAATTAAACGGTATTACCGGAGCAACGTTGTCATTATTTTGCAACAGCGTGTTTTCTAGAAATACCTCTTCGTTTATACCATCCATTTATTATCTGTCCACCCTATTTATAAATAGAATTTATATTACTAAATTGCTAAGTTGAAATAACTTTATCTGCATGCAATGTTTGAGCATGTTGCGACCGTGCAGCTTCAACAAAACTAACAAATAACGGATGTCCATCACGCGGATTTGAAGTAAATTCAGGATGAAACTGACAACCAATAAACCAGGAATGATCTTTTAGTTCAATCATTTCTACTAAATTGCCATCCGCTGAACGACCCGAAACAATTAAACCATTTTCTTCTAATTTAGGTAACAATTGATCATTTACTTCATAACGATGTCTATGACGCTCAATAACACTGTCCTTTCCATATAAAGTTCTGGCTTTACTCCCTTCTACCAAGCAACAGGTTTGTCCACCTAAGCGCATGGTACCACCCAAATCAGAGTCTTTGTCACGTTTTTCACGCCGTCCTTCTGGTGTCACCCACTCAGTTACTAAAGCAACCACCGGATAAGGCGTTTGATCATCAAACTCCGTACTGTGTGCAGCTTTTAGCCCCACATGACGCGCAAATTCTATCAGTGCGGTTTGCATGCCCAAGCAAATTCCAAGATAAGGTACGTTATTTTCACGTGCGTATTGTGCTGCCATGATTTTCCCATCAATGCCGCGCTTACCGAATCCTCCTGGAACCAAAATAGCGTCTAAAGGTTCTAATAATTTAGTACCGTGTTGCTCTAAAGCTTCTGCATCGATATACACAATATTCACATAGGTGTGTGTTTTAATACCCGCATGAATTAAGGCTTCACTTAAGGATTTATAAGAATCTGCTAAGCCCATATACTTGCCAACCATACCTACTTTCACTTCGGCAGTAGGATTTTTTTGGGCCGCAACGACTTCTTCCCATGCCTTTAGATCGGCTGGCGGATAATTTAGGCCAAATCGCTTCAGCACCATTTCGTCCAATCCTTGCTCATGCAATAGTAGAGGTACGCGATAAATGTTATCCACATCCGGTAATGAAATAACACCCGCTCCTACATTAGTATATAAAGCAATTTTTTCCCGTGCATGTTCTGGCAGTTCTTTTTCTGAACGACAAATCAACATATCCGCTTGTATACCAAACGAACCGAGTTCTTTAGTCGAGTGTTGAGTAGGCTTGGTTTTAATTTCACCGGCTGTGCCTATATAAGGCACCCAGGTTAAATGAATAAATAAGGTTTGCTGATTTCCCAACTCAATACGCAATTGACGTATCGCTTCTAAAAATGGCAGTGATTCCATATCACCGACCGTTCCACCAATCTCAACTAACGCAATATCTGCATCGTCCGCACCCTTAACAATGGCCTGCTTTATTTCATCCGTAACATGCGGTATGACCTGTACCGTGCCCCCTAAATAGTCACCACGGCGCTCTTTACGCAGCACACGCGCATAAATTTGACCCGCGGTAAAATTATTATTTCGCGTCATTTTAGCGCGCACAAAACGCTCGTAATGACCCAGATCGAGATCGGTCTCAGCCCCGTCTTCAGTGACAAACACCTCGCCATGCTGATAAGGACTCATCGTCCCCGGATCAAGATTTAAATAAGGATCCAGTTTAAGTAGGCTAACTTTAAGACCCCTCGATTCTAAAATAGCCCCTAAAGACGCCGCCGCAATACCCTTCCCTAAAGAAGAGACCACGCCACCTGTGATAAAAATATACCGTGTTGTCATTAAGGGATATAAACCTCCGAAATCAAATGATCATTGAGCCATCGTGTTAAACAATTCGCCAGTAAGGCAGCGGCTTCAGTCTCGCCCACTAAACCACGCGCACAAACGCGCTCACATACCTCTTCAAAACAAGCACCTGCAGAGAAGGCGGCAAAAACGGCCGCCTCTGATTCTGCCAAACTATTAGCATAAGACTGTAATTCCTTGCGCCAAACAATGCAATACGAATTTTGCCTTATCAGCGTAGGATACGCTGTTTTTTTCACCAGTGCTTTCCAGAGTGCAAACGTATTCCACTGAAATGAGAAATAGTGCAGTGAGGGATGAAATTTAAAACACAGTGAAGGCCAATTTTGTACAGGTATTTTAGCCAAGGCCGCTTGGTCTAAAAATGGCACATCGGCTGCCTCTAAACTCAGACTTAAAGCGCTAATAATTTGAGCTAATTCACTCAAATAACCCTGCTGTGGTCGATACTTAAGCAAAAACTCGGGAAGCTGCTTAGTAAAATCACTAATAGAGTAAAAACGCGATGGATTTTCATCAATATAGGTATCTGCTAGCTCCGTAAAAGCATCATCACCTAAGTAGTGATGCAAGAGTGCGTACTCTTTCTGTAGCGCATCGATAAGCCGCCAACGATAGCCATCCGCATAGACCGCCAAACGCTCAACCAGGCCGCCTTGTCGTGGCGACACTAACTCATTGGCAATCTGTTCATCATCCTCAAGCAAATGGCGCTGCAACGCCTCTTGTAGACTAACTAATGAAGACATCTTCTTCTTTCCATACGGTTTCGGCGATTTGTCTGGCTTGCTGCAACTCGGTTAATAATTCGGATAAGGCGGGAATATTATCATCACGTTCGATCATCGTAGACACCTTAGCAAATCGACGCACAGCCGCCGCATACAGTGACCAAACGGAATCAATAATAGGCGCATCATGCGTATCGATAATATGAGTTCCGCAGTTTTTATGACCCGCTAAATGAAATTGGCGCACACGATGCGCTGGAATCGCATTTAAATAATCTAAAGGATTAAATTGGTGATTAATCGAACTAACATAAATATTATTAATATCTAATAAAATAAAACAATCCGCTTGTTCTGCGATAGCGGCTAAAAAATCCCACTCTTTCATCATCGATGCTTGATATTCAATATAGCTCGATACATTTTCTAATAATATTTGCCTTCCTAAAAAGTCCTGTACTTTTTTAATTTTATTTACGACATGATTTAAGCTTTCTTCAGTATAGGGAAGCGGCAAAAGATCATGCATATTGAGCCCTTGAATACCTGTCCAACACAAATGATCGGATATCCAAGCCGGTTGTATAGAAGCCGCCAATGCTTTTACTTTTTTTAAGTACTCAAAATTAATACCGTCACCACTGCCTATAGACAGCGACACGCCATGCATAACCAATGGATAGTGTTCACGTATACGATTAAGGTAGTAAAGTGGTCGACCACCTGGCACTAAATAATCTTCGGTAATCGCTTCAAACCAATCCACTTTAGGACGGCTTTCTAGAATAGTGGAGTAATGGGGTGCGCGTAAACCAAGACCGAAGCCAAGAAAAACTTCATCCATCTTAACAATTTAACCTACTAAAAAGTTTTTATTCCCATCGAATGACATAAAAAAAGCCGCGTAGTTTGTACGCGGCTTTATTGTACACACACTGTTTGTTAATGGAAAGCCATAAACAAACTATAAATTAATTTTTATGCACTCATTTGTGTTTGTGTATTTTCTGCACTGCAACGGCGGTGTTTTTTATGTCTTTTATGTTTTTTGGTTGGGCAGGCGGATTTACAACTGCTCATACATTTACATGTGTTGCAGGGTGCTGCACAAGGTGTTTCACAAATTGGCGAATTTTCAGGTATATTACGTGCGCCTGTAGCACAACCAGAAAGAATCATAGCAGCAGCAGCGGCAGCAATAACGAGACCAGTCTTTTTCATGATCATGATCATCTATCCCCTGTAATAAAAATGGATTAAGAAAAATTTTTCTGTTACTAAAATCCATCGTGCTAGAAGCGCACGCTGCAACATCTAGTAACAACTTAGTTTTTATACATAATTGCAAAAGAATGCAAGTATTTTTTAATTTTCACTCAATAAACGCGCAAAAACTACACTATTTTTCTTTTGAGAAAGCTTATATCGCAAATAAAATAGACTTATAAAATACAATACAAAAAGAATGATAAATCCAATAAACACTACTCCTTCTGCCCATTGGTAATGATCAGCCAATACACCAAGCAGCCCTAATGCTAAATTGCTGGCACCTAAGCTGATACTTATTTGCGCAGATGTCATATTTAATTCGACTAACAAATGGTGTAAATGTTGTCTATCAGAAGAAAAAATTGATTGCTTTTTGCTCGCTCTATAAAGCATAACCGCCGTTGTATCAAATAAAGGCAAACCCGTAATCCATAACATCGTAACCGGCCTGACGGCTTGCGATCCGGATTGCGAAAGTTCAATTAAAAACCAAACTAAAGCAAAGCCTAAAAACATACTCCCTGCATCACCCATAAAAACTTGCGCATGCAAACGACGCGGTAATCGAAAATTAAACATTAAAAAAGCTAAAACCGTTGCCGCAATTAATAATAAAATAGACAGCGATAAAAACTGCCCCTTTATGACAGTGCAAACTATTAATAAGGTTAATTCGGTTAGTACCAATGTCCCCGCCAAACCATCAACACCATCCGTCATATTAATCGCATTGATAATGCCCAAACCGGCTATAAGCGTCACTGGAAGACTATAAATGCCTAAACCGATGGGTTTATAAAAAATTAAATCACCTAAATGTGTTAACTTGATCCCACCCCAAAAAAACATCAGTAATAATGCAAAAATTTGTGCTAAAAAGCGGCTTCTGGGTGAAAGCTCATGAAAATCATCTAGCAGCCCAACAAACACCAACAAGGCGGATCCCGCAATAAAACTGCGATAGTGCTGCAAAGAAATCGGCAAGGTTAATAGTGCTACCAAAAAGCCTATAAACATCGCTAAACCGCCTATTAATGGCGTATGATGTTGATGCTGTTTTCGATCATTTGGCACATCAATCAAACCAAGGCGTAGCGCTAAAGGCTTAAGTAAAAAAATGCAGAATACTGTGGTGAAAAAGGCGATAGTTGCTGAGAATAAATGAAACACGACTAGCAATCCTTTGTACTTTATAATTTATAACACTTTCATGATTAATTAAATGCATTATTAATTAAATGCATTTTTGATGCAGACACTCTCAGAAAGTACTCTCACAAGAAGTCTACTAAACTGCAAACTGCATACTATAAAGCTTGGCATAATAACCATTTCTTGCGAGTAATTCTTGATGTGTACCGGTTTCAACGATGCACCCCGCATCCAACACTAAAATTTTACTAGCTTTTTCTACGGTAGAAAGTCGGTGTGCAATCACTAAAGTCGTACGATTGTGCATGAGCTCTTCTAATGCTGCTTGTATATGTCGTTCTGCTTCGGTATCTAAAGCAGAAGTCGCTTCATCTAAAATTAGAAAGGGTGCATTTTTAAGTAACGCACGTGCAATTGCAATCCGTTGCCGTTGACCGCCAGATAGTAGCACACCATTTTCACCGATTAAAGTGCTCAACCCTTCAGGCAATTGCTGAATAAATTCCATGGCATGCGCTGCTGTTGCAGCACGTCTAATCATAGATTCACTCACACTACTTAATTGACCATAAGCAATATTATGCGCAATAGTATCATTAAATAAGGTGACGTGCTGAGAAACAAAAGCAAATTGGGTACGTAAATCACTGAGTTTTAATTCACGAATATCAATACCATCCAGCAGAATTTTTCCAGTGTAGTGATCATAAAAACGTGGTAATAAATTAACTAAGGTAGATTTCCCGCTACCAGAACGCCCTACGATGGCAATCGTTTCACCTGGATTAACTTTAAAACTAATCCCTGCTAAAACAACCTGGTTTTGCAAATAAGAAAAATTAACATCCCGAAATTCTAACGCACCTTTTACTGTCGATAAGGTATGCGTTCCTTCATCACGTTCTGGCTTTTCATCGAGTAAAGCAAAAATACTACTCGCTGCTGACACACCACGTTGAATAACGTTATTAACCGCCGCTAAATTGCGCATAGGCTTTAATAAAAGCAACATCGCCGTCACCATGGAGGCAAATCCCCCCGCTGTAATATGCGTCAAATGTGAGGTTGCAAGATAAATTGTAATCACCACAATTCCTCCTGCAATAAGCTGCACCGCTGAACTAGCTAAGGAACTCGTTACCACCACTTTTAATTCACGAAAGCGGTTTCGTCCTAATAAACTATTAAATTTTGTGGTTTCATAATTTTCCCCACCAAAGGTGCGAATTACTTTATAGCCATCGATAACTTCTTCAGCAACTTGCGTTAACTCACTCATGGAATCTTGTACCGCTTTATTTAAGGTACGCATACGGCGACTCGAATAACGCGCAATCCAAATCATCGTAGGCACCGCAACAAAAAAAAGCAAACTCAATTGCCAACTTGCCGTTAACATAATAATGACTAAACCAATAATGAATGCACTTTCTTGCACTAAGGTAATTAATGAATTGGTGCTTGCATTGGCTATTTGCTCAACATTATAAATAATCGTCGAAAGTAATTGGCCGGACGTTGTATTATCATAAAAAGTAGCCGGCAAACGTAACAGTTTTGCTAAAACTTCTTGCCGAATATGCATGACGGTACTTCTAGCAACCCGCGCTAAGCAATAACCTGAAGAAAAATTAGCAAGCCCGCGTACAATAAACGCAACCACTAAAATGATCGGCAAATAACGTATAAAATGCATATCTTTATCAACAAAACCTTTATTTAATAAAGGTTTTAAGAACCAAATCAGACCTGCGTCGGTACCGGCTAAAAAAACAGTGCCTATTATCCCTAATAGAAACCATCCCCAGTTACGTTGTAGATAACCCAATAAACGACGGTATGTATAAAGATGAGAGATGGATTTTGTCATAGTGTTGAAATAGTTTTCTAGACTCTTCGCACTTGAACTTTCGTCTGTGTTGTCGAAAATTCAAGTGCTATGAAGCTAACGTTAAGTTGCGGTACCACCTACGGTTAAACTATCTATCTTCAAAGTAGGTTGTCCCACGCCAACAGGAACACTTTGCCCCTCTTTTCCACAACTACCAATGCCACTATCAAGTTTTAGATCATTGCCTATCATAGAAACCTGATTTAACACTTCTGGTCCATTGCCAATTAAGGTGGCCCCTTTAACAGGACGCGTTATTCGACCATTCTCAATCAAATAAGCTTCGCAAGCCGAAAATACAAATTTACCTGAGGTAATATCAACCTGCCCTCCGGAAAAATTCACGGCATACAGACCTTTATCAACAGAAGCAATAATCTCTTCCGGTGCATAAGGACCCGGTAACATATAAGTATTGGTCATTCTAGGCATAGGAAGACAGGCATAGGATTCTCGACGTCCATTACCGGTAGATTGCGTTCCCATCAAGCGAGCATTGAGTTTATCTTGCATGTAGCCTTTCAAAATACCTTTTTCAATCAGTATCGTTCGCTGAGTAGGCGTTCCTTCATCATCAATCGTGAGCGAGCCACGTCGGTTCGGTAATGTGCCATCATCTACCACGGTACAACCCGGTGAAGCAACGCGCTGGCCAACCCGACCTGTAAACGCAGAACTTCCTTTTCGATTGAAATCACCTTCTAAACCATGACCTACCGCTTCGTGCAATAGAACACCCGGCCACCCCGGTCCTAATACCACCGGCATCGTACCAGCGGGCGCTGGCACCGCTTCTAAATTTAAAATGGCTTGTCGAACCGCTTCTTTAGCTAAATCAATAGCAATATTATCGCGCATAAAATAATGATAATCGGTTCGCCCTCCGCCACCGGCAAATCCTTGTTCGCGTTGACCTTTTTCTTCAGCAATCACACTGACATTTAAACGAACTAAAGGCCGAATATCCGCTGACATCGAGCCATCGCTATTGAATACAAGTATGGTCTCTTGTTCACCCACTAAGCTCACATTAACTTGTTGTACCCGCGGATCCATCGCCCGTGCCGCTTCATCCACTTGTCGCAATAGGTCTAATTTTTCACGCTCATTCAAGGATAAAATGGGGTCAATAGGTTGGTATAAGGGATTGACTAAGGGTTTCTTCTGCCAAGCATTCATATGCCCATGCTGCCCCCTTCCCGCAATACTTGCTGCCATTTTAGCAGCTGACTGTAATGCCGGTAAGATGATATCATCTGAATAAGCGAAGCCGGTTTTTTCACCGCTAATCGCGCGCACACCCACGCCCCGTTCAATATTAAAGCTACCATTTTTAATGATTCGATCTTCTAGTACCCAACTCTCTGATTGCGTCGCTTGAAAATAGAGATCGGCCATGTCCACTGCTGGACTGAGTAGCTGACTTAGAACGGTTTGTAGTTGATTTTCAGTAAGACCCGCTGGCTCTAATAAAACTTGGCGGGCAAGTATAAGATTATTTTTGGTCATCATTACATCCTATCGTAGCCAGCGATAGGATGCAATTCATACGCATAAAAGCTAACTTTAAAACAACATATATGCTATTTTTTAAAATGTTATTAACACTCATTATTAAATTTTAAATTAAGTAAAATATAACTCGTCATGGCGAGCGAATAAAATGAGCGTGGCCATCCAGTCTATTTAATTCCTAGATTGCCGCGCGCCTATGGCGCTCGCAATGACGATGAAGTGTCAATGCTATAAAATTAAGTATTTTTTTGAATGTTTGGTTTAGCCCACGATCCCGTTATATGATAACTTGTCTCAGCAATTTTCTGCACGGTAGAACCTAATACTGCATTAGCAACCCACGTAATAGCTCCTGCAATAGGGCCACCGGCTAAACCGACGATAACAGGTAAACTGGATGTAAAATGCGGCAATACCTTAATCCTTAGGTCATAATCTTTGGCCTGCAATCCAACACGACCCATAATACTAATCGCTGCAACAGGCCCTTCGATGGTGAGATCACGTGTAATCGCATTCCCAGCCCTTAAATTAAAGTGTCCCTGCATACTCGTAAAATCAAAACCCTTTGCCTGCAAATCACTAAAATCTAACTGCAAACGTTTACCTAAACTTTGTAAACTTAAAAAAGTTAGTAATCGACCAAAACCGAGCTTAGCTTCTGCACTGGATCCAATATCGACGATCTGGCCATTTGCCGCATTAAAAGAAAAACTACCCTGTAGTTTCGCAAGATTGATCTCATAGGGTGCACCGGACCATTGCAAATTGAATCGAATATGCGCTTGCTCGGCTGTAAGGCTAGCGGGTAACCCCCAACTACGTAAAAAACTGCTTAAATCAGGACTATCTAACTGTCCGATGAATTCGGTTTTTTTGTTTTCTTGTCTATGCCAAACACCATTCGCTATTAGATGATAACTCGCATTGCCTGCTTGTAATCCTCTAATGGCAATACCTGCTAAAACGGGACGTAATTTTAACTGCACTTTGCCAAAATCCATTTTATTATAACGAACATCCTTAGCAATCAAGTTAATCGCTGGAATTTGTTTAAAACTCCACTCACTCTGTGCAGATGACTCTGAATTTAAAACCAGCGAATCAAAGTTAGCTTCTATAGCCTGCTCTTTATTATTAGGAATTAAGATGCTGCCCTTAGCTAGTTTATTATTAACGGAAAATCGCCAACCTTGCCCTTCCGGACTCAATACCGTATCAATACCATCGTAGTTAATGACTAACTGCGTTTTAGGCACCGATCGAATACCGATGTTAATCGGTTTATTCCAGAGTACGCCCATTAAATTTTGCGCTTGCACACTCGTTTCAGACACAGAAAATTGGCCTTTTAAATCATCAATTTGAATATTATGTGAAGGAATATTAGCTTTGGCGTTTTGTGTTATGCCCGTACCCGCTACTTTTAATTTTTCTTTTCCTGATTCCAATGGAACAGTTAGCTGCAACGCCAGCTTTAAAGGTCCTGTCAACTCTAAGCTCGATAAGCCACCCAGCTCTTTTGCCAAGGGTGTTGCTTGCAGAAAATCCAAGCCTTTTTCTAATTGCGTATTAATGGTGTCTGTTGCAATATGCAACATGGCTTGCACATGCGTTTTAATCAATGGGATATTTGCGCGAATATCTTTTAAATCGACACCAAAAATTTCTGCAGAATCCACCACCATCTGCATTTGACGTCCTGAAAAAACCAGTTCACCATTGATATTCTGCAAATTTGGCCAATCTGATTCATAATGCAATTCGGCATTATGAATCTGTGTATCAATTAAAAAAGTACCGTCATTTTTGTCAAAGGGAAACTCAGAAAGGGATCCTTGTAGTATGACACTACCATCGCCTTTACCTTTTATAATAGCGCTATCTAACCATTGCACTAATTCATGCCCTACAAACGGTAGTAGTAAATAAGAGCCAATTTGAGAAGGTCGCTTGGTTTTAACATGTGCTAACAAATTAATGATGGGCGTTGCATTGTTCGCTGGTATTAATAAACCCATTTGCCCATTCGCCGACGCATCGGCATTAACAGCAGAAAATTTTGTTACTTTTATTAAGGTAGCATCCGTTTTGCGTTGCCAATTTAACTCACTGTATAAATCATCCAGGTGAATAGGCGCTTTGAATAACTTTTTAAAATCTACATCTAAATTTCTTGAATGTGCAGTAAAATTTCCCGAATTCGGCGTGACGTGAGCATACGCATTTAATCCTTTAACGCCTGGTATTTTTTTCCACGCTAAAAAACCGAAGTTTCTTACAATGGCATTAACAGCCCAGCTGTTATCGGATGCTGACTGCCATTCTATATTGGCAGAAAAAGGCATTAAAGTAAGCGGCGGTTCCTTGGCAATCTGTATAACGCTGTTTTCAGTATGCGCGACTAAAGCCTGTATTTTAGTAAAATGCGCTTGCTGCCAATCTGACCAAAGCTTGAAATTAGCCACGCCTTGTTGAAGCGTATATTTTTTTGTGACTAAAGCGATCCATCTATCGAGCAAAACAGAATGTCCTTCCAGATAAAACTGACCTTTTAGATTATTTAGCGATGGTTCTACTGATCCCGTCATATCAGCAATTAGTGTTAAATTTTCTGGTTGTGCTGTTCCTATAAATTGTAATTGTGCGCTTAAATAATGATGATTATTCTTATTTTCTATCGCCGCACTCAATTGCATCTCAGGCCATTTTTCACCCGATACCGGATAATAGCTTAATTTTATATTTTGCAAACTTAATTGTGGCTCTAATAACCATCCTAAAAGCGCATTAATGCTATTAGGTTGATCCTTCTCAGGTTGAGCCAAGGCGGTATTAAATCCATTTACGATGAATTGATTATCTTTTGTTTGATGAATCGCTAGCTCAGCGCCTAAACCCCTCACTTCACCTAATTTAATACTGCCTGTTAAAAGTGTTTTTACAAGATTAATACCCACATCTAATTGTTTTACCTGCAATAGGGGCTGTGTACGTGAATCATTCCAAATAATCACGTCTTCGCCCTGTAAAATAGGCAGCAACCCCCGCCAAATTACTGAGAATTGTTTGACCTGTACCGGTTTATGCAATAAATCAGCCGTAAACTGCTCGATGGCTTGTGTTTGATGATTTAAAAAAGGCGTTAAAAGTCGACCCGTAACAACAAGCAGCGCAAAAAAAACCAAACTACTGCTTAAAAAAACTACCGCGAAACGAGAGAGTGAAAAAAACAAATGTTTCATGCGAACCACAATAAAATGATGACGCTTTAACTATGGAATCTAGTCTCAACGCTAGTGTAGAAAATGTTGAGGAAAAACCGAATACTCAATCTAACACAGATAAGGTATTTTTTAAAAATACCTTATTAAGCGAGTAATCTTATTAAAATTAGACCTTTTAGCCTATTCCCTGCTCAAATTCTAAACAGTTATCAGAAGCACGACTAAATAACAATGCCGTAAATAACACATAGAAAGTTCCCTGAGTTACATCCAGCAACCAGGAATTAAATAAACAACCTACTGCTATAGAGACGACTACCGCTTGCGCAAAATTTTTTGCAACCCAAGGCAACCTAAAACTTTGCTGCCAATGCGATATAAACAAAGCTAATAACACGATGAGACCTAATAACCCAAATTGAACAGCGATATTCAAATATTCATTATGCGGATTTTTTGTTAGCCATTCATTCTCTTTAGCGACTGAAGCATAGGCCTTAGCAAAACTGCCTGTGCCTGTGCCTATCCAAGGGTGTTTGAAGAATAACTGCAAACTGTTTTTATAAAAGCTTAAACGCAGACCGGTTGAGGTGTCCTCTTTTCCTTTATCATATTGTTGAATTTCTTTGTGTACGGTAAAAAAACGATCTTTAAAATTTGATGGCAACAACAATGTACCGCCTAATAAAAAAATAGACAGCAATACAGCTACACTAAATCCCTTCCAGGAAAACTTCTGCCAGCTTAACAATAAAAGCAAACTGAAAAAAACAACATACCCTGATCGGCCTAGATTAATAAATAATACGTTGAATGATGCGAGTAAAAATAACACCGTAAAAACTAAACGCCATTTTTTATTTGAAAATGCGAGTAAAGCATAGGCGTAACTGGTAAAAGCTAACAAAAATCCGGTAAATATATGATCTTTAAAAACCCCTGAATCACCACTAAAGCGATGCAAAATATCCCAACCAAAAAACTTAAGATAAGAAAGTAATAAAGTTAGGGTTGCCGCGCATAGAAAAGAAAAAAACGCATAGTAACGTGTTTTTTCATCGCTAAAAACTGAAAATAAAAAGAATCCTAAAAGAAATTTACTATATTTACTTAAGATATATAGCTCTTCTGACCATGAGGCAACGCTATAGCTAATACACACTATAAATAAAGCAAAAAAAACAAGAAACATCAACGCCATACGATTAGTACGTAATACCTCAGCGTGCTTTTTCCAATCCCCTGCAAGAATACAACACATAACGCTGGCGATAAAAAAAACTTCCAGTACCGCCGTTGACAACGGTAAAGCAAAAGCAGCAATAATTACAAAAATTTGACTTAAATGTTTAAAACTATTCTTAAGACCCGATATCTTAGTAGCAATGGTACTAGCAGACATGAATATTTCCTATAATTCTTTAGATTGTGCTTGATATAAATAAATTATTTTTACATAACGATAAAAAACGCCCATGGCATTGGAAACAGCCAATATAAATCCTTCTCGCCCATCCAGAAAACCTAGGCGTATGATATAACCACGTATAAAACACCATAAACCATGCAAGCATGCCTTAAGCATGCTGGATTTTTTACCACGTTGGTACGCAAGCTGCGCACCGGAGGTTGAATAATTATCTAACTTAACCAGCATTTGGCTGATGCTTTTAGTGGTCTGGTGAAAAATAAAATGTTTCAGATAGCCTAGATAATGATAATTGACGACTTTTTCATGAACCGGCACGGGATTAAATTGAATCTTTACATGGTTTTTAAATAAACGCACGACTCTATCGTTGCCCCAATCACCATAATGAATTTTTTTTCCACAAAAATAGGAAACTCGTTTTATACTATAGGCATCCTGACAAATGTTTGAGTTAGAAATAATCTGTTTTATTTCAACGGTTAACGCCTCACTCAATACTTCATCCGAATCAATCGATAAAACCCACTTTCCTTGTGCTTTGGCCAAGGCACGATTTTTTTGCACCCCAAATCCAGGCCAATCAACGGAGAAAACGTTTGAGGTATATTCTGAACAAATTTCCCGTGTATTATCTGTACTGCCTGAATCCAATACGATAATTTCATCGGCCCACTTAACAGACTCCAGACAAAAACGAATATCATTAGACGCGTTTTTGCTAATAATAATGACGCTTAATTGCATTAGTAAAAAATGCTAGGTAAAGATGAAAAAAAGAATACACCAGAGTTACACCAAAACCCAGCGTTTTTTATAAAATTTTTACGGTAAGTAAACTTCGACAGGCTCCCGCACCGTATCTGTTAGCTGTTGAATAACAGCAATGACTTGGTGTGCCGTTAAATTTTCTAAACAACGACTTCGACTTTTTATATGCCGCTCACACCCTTCTTGAAAACAAGGCACACAGGAACCACCCTCACCTTGAATTAAATACACATTATTTTTTTGTTGAGATCCTTTATAAACAAACGGATTGCTCAGTGAATTCCATGCTTTTGGCCATGGCCCCCATTTCACCGGATTAGTGGGCCCAAATAAGGCTATCGTCGGTATACCTAAAGCCGCTGCCATATGCGTCACGACGGTATCAGGACCAATATAAAGTTGACTATGCTGCAGTAAAAATGCCAACTGACTTAAGCTTAGACACCCCACCAAATTAATAGCATTAGCTTTTAGGTGTGCAAGTATCTCGCTGACTATTTTTTTTTCTTGTTGGCTATTATCTCCGCTAAAAATCACGGTATAACCATGCATCTGTAAACAATTCGCTAGCTGTAACCACCCTTGCTGTACCCATTCTTTATAAGAAAATTTAGGCATAACATGCAACACAGCCATTTTTTTATCGGCTATGTCAACATAGTTTGCAACCTGCGCGACATCTTTTGCATTCCAAGCTAACACTATCTCAGGAAAAGGCGTTAATTGCAGAACTTCTGCTAAACGTAAATTCATCACTACCGTATGGGTTGATAAATTATCAAATTTGACTGCCTTAGAAAGCAAACGTGATTTCCACCATCGGCTTTTATCATCACTGAGCATACCCACGCGATAACGCGCGGCAAAAAAAGCATATAGTGTTGATTTATCATTCGGTAAGGTAGAAATTGAAAGGTCATAAGCACGGAAAATCTTTTTTATTAAACGACAATAAGAAGAAAAACAGGGACGTTCTTCTATAGAAATAATCGTGTGTATATCCTTATTATTAGCCAAAATAGATTCTGTACCCTGGAATACTAATACATCAATTTGCGCATCGGGCCAATGACGCTTAAATGTTCGAATTAAAGGCGTTACCAACAACACATCGCCAATTCGGCGCGTGCAAATAATGAGAAGTCTTCCTGACAAAATCTTGTTCATACAAATAAACACACATCATGGCGAGGCCGGAACTTTGTTCCGGCTGTGGCCATCCAGGCAACATTTAAACTTTTGTTACTGGATTGCCGCGTGCTTTGCACTCGCAATGACGATAATAGCTTTAAGCATTTGTGGAAAAAATGAAAACAATGAAACTATTTATCTTTTGAGATATCTACTCGCACATCGCCAAAACATTGTATATTATAAAATTCGTCTTTTAAATCTTTAAACCATTTAACACGCGAATCTATTCCAATAATCTCACGAATAATTTGAAACATTTCCGCATACGGATGGTTACAAGCAAAATCATGTTCAAAACTTGTACCATCTTTCAGTGTAATCGTTACTTTACTCATATTACGCCCTTTTTCGGTAGCATTTGCCAGGCCTCTGTGCACCTCTAGCTGACAATGTGATATGAAGTGGAGAAATAGTTCTTAAGTTTTCGATTAGCCATGCATTTAAGCAGGTATCTTCCCCTGTAATGCGTACAACAATCGGTTCTTGAATATGCGCGGCTATTTTAGGTGCAATACGCTGCTTAAATGTTGCACTTCCCGAATGCGTAGAGTGACTTCGCTTATTACTTTCTTTACCAAACATAATACCCCCTTGGAACCATTTTCTTCAGATTGTGTATAAAATTGCCATTTTCAGATCTGCCTAACGTGTTCCATGATCTGCAATTATAATTATCTGGCTTAGAGAGTTGTTTTAGTTTTAACAACACAATCCCTGTTACTTGTTTATGTATATTTTTTTATTTTCAAGAATCAGATATGACGCTTAACTAAGTAATCAGTTCCTTTCTGTACTCGGCTAATTTATATTTTAGAAAGGTTTCAATGCATAAATTTGAACTTACACTAGTGCCAACCACTAAATGTAGTGTTTATTTTTTTTATGATAACTATATATTGTGAGTGTGATTTTACTTACATTGTTTTATACAAACACGTATAACCACTTTAGCAAAAGATTGCATTATTCACAAGTTTTCAAGAGTTTCCTCACAACTTATACAACAGTTACACACCGCATTGTTAAATAAAATTTTTAAAGAAATGTGCTTTAAAGGATACAAGAAAGAAATGAATAGTTAGTCTTTAATACCGCATATCGATGGGGTTTATTCTTAATAGTTTTTGTAAAACTGGCCACATAAATGCACTGACAATTAAAGAAACCCATAGCCAACGAAGTTGAATCGTTACCTTAAGAAGCGATTGAATCCAAGCAAGCAAGCCGACATAAATAAGCAATAACATAAAAACAAATAGCATTTGTTGCATGAGAGGGAACATACGAAATTGCAAGTGAAAACGATAAGCCAAAAAGGTAATGACGCATAATGCAAGACTGTGTTCGCCCAAATAACTGCCATGTAGTACATCAATAATTAACCCCAAACTCCAAGCTAAGGTCAAATGAATATGTTCAGGTAAAACCATGACCCAATAAATTAAAATCAGCGGTAACCATAAGGGATAAATTAATGCTAGTGTTGGTGTTAAAGGAACAATATTTAACATGACTGCAAAAACAAAACTCAAAATAAGCAGCAGATACGTAGAGAAGTAAAGCGGTTTCATAAAATATACTCACTGCAATTGGATTTTTGGCACGGCGCCGCGAAAATGAGCAACCGAAGTGTATACATGATACATGAGGATTGCGAGTTGAGTGGCAAAACAGCCAATAATTCAATTGTTAAGAGTATAGCTATTTTTTGGAATGTGGCGAAACTACTTTTGTGGCAGTACCTGAGGATTTATCAGGCCAAATCAACAACACCGGTCTATTACGATTTAATTGTGCGCTCGGCGTCACTTGTATACTGGCAAATTGTGCAGCCACATTCATATTAACCGAACTCACCAGACCGACAGGATAACCCGGTGGATAATGCCCACCTAAACCGGAGGTCACTAAAAGATCATTCACTTTGATATCCACCGTACCTGGCGTATCTCTCAGTGTTAATTTAGCTAAGCGTCCTCTACCGACTAAAATACCCCTGGCATCGCTACGTACATCTTGCACAGGAATAGCACTGCGAAAATCGGTTAGTAACAATACACGACTGGTTAATAAATCCACACTAATCACTTGGCCCATAATACCATCGGCATCAATCACCGGTTGCCCTATGTAAACACCATCGTTTTGTCCTTTATCGAGCAGCACTTCATTCAATAATGGATCCGCATTCACTAACAATAATCGCGCTAATTCGATGCGTTGTTTTTTGAGATGCTCAGAGGCGGATAATAATTGATTTAATTGCCTATTTTCACTTTCTAAAGCATCAAAGCGTTGTAATTTTGCTTCAAGAAATAATTGTTGTGACTGTAATTTTATATTATCTGTGCGTAATACGCTTTGCGTGGTGACACTTTGATCCACTTTATTCAAGAAGCGCAGCGGCGCATCAATGACATATTGTAGAGGGGCGGCGGCATTATTTAATACACGACGCAGCGAAGGAAGATAATGGTGATAATCTAATAACAGTAATAATATCGATAAAACAATAAAGAACCCCAAACGTAACCATAATGGGGTTCTTCCTTGATTAAATAACAGCTTAATGGCAAATTCCTATTAGTCTTTGACTAAAAAGCCACCGCCCATTTCATCAATAATTTCTAGTGCACGCCCACCACCCCGCGCAACACAGGTTAAAGGATCTTCAGCAACAACAACTGGCATGCCTGTTTCTTCAGTAATTAAGCGATCGAGGTTTCGTAGTAAAGCACCTCCTCCCGTTAATACCATGCCACGTTCGGAAATATCAGCCGCTAACTCGGGCGGTGTCTGTTCTAAGCCGGTACGAATCGCACCGATAATATTGGAGAGTGGTTCTTGTAATGCCTCTAAAATTTCATTGCTCGTCAACACAAACGCCCTAGGAACACCTTCTGAAATATTTCGTCCGCGTATTTCCATTTCGCGTAGTTCAGGTAATGCAAAAGCGGTACCAATTTCGTGTTTAATTCTTTCTGCTGTGGGTTCACCAATTAAACTACCGTACGTACGTCGCACATAATTAACAATCGCTTCATCAAATCGATCGCCGCCAATGCGTACCGATTGCGCGTACACCACGCCGCCTAAAGAAATCACGGCGACTTCTGTTGTTCCCCCACCGATATCAACTACCAAAGAACCACGTGCTTCATCTACGGGCATTCCAGCGCCGATAGCCGCGGCCATTGGCTCTTCAATTAAATACACTTCCCTTGCACCCGCCCCTAAGGCTGACTCCCGGATGGCTCGCCGCTCTACTTGTGTTGAACCACAAGGAACACAAATCAAAATACGGGGAGCAGGACGTAAAAAACGATTTTGGTGCACTTTATGAATAAAATGCTGAAGCATCTTCTCTGTCACGAAGAAATCGGCAATAACCCCGTCTTTTAACGGGCGAATAGCATTAATATTGCCTGGCGTACGGCCTAACATGCGTTTAGCTTCCCAACCCACCGCCAGTACAGAGCGTTGATTACCCTCCTCCATTCGAATCGCAACGACGGAAGGCTCATTCAGCACAATCCCCTCGCCACGCACATAAATCAAGGAATTTGCTGTACCTAGATCAATGGAAATGTCTTTAGAAAATAATCCGCGGAATTTGCTTAACATAAAGTGGGTACCTATCTCTAGAAGCGTCTAACTACACAATATAGTGTGCGCTGTAGCACTTTAGCAAATAGGGGAGATTTTATGCAAGTATGGGAGTATAATATGCACTTTTTTATAGCAACTTAATTAAAATGACGATAACACTCGATGATGTAAATAAAGTAGCTAAATTAGCCAGCTTGAAAATTAATGCAGAAGAAGCCGCCCATTACTTGGAAAATCTACAAGGAATTCTTAAGTTAGCCAACCAAATGGAAACGGTTGCAACCGAATCGATTCAAGCTGTTGCACATTGCTTTGACGTACCGCAATGTTTACGCAGTGATGAAGTCACTGAAACTAACCAACGGGATCGCTTACAGCAGCTCACCGAACAAGTTCAATCAGGCCTTTATTGCGTACCCCCAGTTATAGAATAACGACGAGATTAATCACATGCATACAGCGACACTCACTGAGTTATCGATTGCTCTGAAAAATAAAAAAATATCGAGTAGAGAGCTTACCGAGCATTTTCTTGCCCGTATTAAACAATATGATCCAGCGTTAAACAGTTTTATTACTGTCACGGCTGAGCAAGCCTTACAACAAGCAGATCATGCTGATGAACGCTATAGTAAAGGCACCGCAGGCCCCTTAACGGGCATTCCCATTGCACACAAAGATATTTTCTGTACGGATGGTATTAAAACAAGCTGTGCCTCTCAAATGCTCGATAATTTCATTGCGCCTTATGATGCCAGCTTAGTCACTGCCTTCAAGCAAGCAGGCACTGTTTTACTCGGAAAAACTAACATGGATGAATTCGCGATGGGCTCATCCAATGAAACCAGTTTTTATGGTAGTGTAAAAAATCCCTGGGATCTTGCGCGTGTGCCGGGTGGTTCCTCTGGCGGATCGAGTGCGGCTGTCGCGGCTAGACTCACACCCGCTGCAACGGGCACCGACACGGGTGGCTCTATTCGACAACCGGCTGCTCTTTGCAATCTTACGGGCTTAAAACCCACTTACGGGCGTGTCTCGCGTTATGGTCTTATCGCTTTTGCATCTAGTCTTGATCAAGCCGGCCCGATGACACAAACAGCTGAAGATGCTGCCTTATTAATGAATGTGATGGCAGGTTTTGACAAAAAAGATTCCACTAGCATGGACGAACCGGTGCCCGATTATACGCAGTCACTGAACGATTCTTTAGAAGGTTTAAAAATTGGCTTACCTAAAGAATATTTTTCTGCTGATCTGGACCCCAAAATAGCGGCCTGTATAAAAAAGGCCATTAAACACTACGAAAGTTTAGGTGCAAGCATCCATGCCGTCAGTTTACCAAACTGTCATCTTGTTATTCCGCTTTATTACATCATTGCTTCCGCTGAATGCTCTTCCAATTTAGCGCGTTACGATGGCATACGTTACGGTTACCGTTGCAATAACCCCAAAGATCTGCGCGATTTATATGAGCGAACACGTGCCGAAGGTTTTGGCGATGAAGTAAAACGACGTATTTTAATGGGCACGTATGTTTTATCGGCTGGTTACTACGATGCTTACTATATAAAAGCACAAAAAATCCGCGCACTGATGATTCAAGACTTTGCACAAGCCTTTAAACAAGTAGATATTTTAATCGGGCCTACCACGCCCAGCACCGCCTTTAAATTAGGTGAAAAAACCAAAGATCCTGTCAGCATGTATCTTTCTGACATCTACACCATTGCCGTTAATCTGGCCGGTTTACCCGCTGTATCCATTCCAGCCGGTTTTAACGATGGGCTTCCGGTGGGCATGCAGCTGATTAGCCCCGCTTTTACAGAAGCAAAACTACTCAATGTTGCGCATCGTTACCAACAAATCACTGATTGGCACAAAGAACTACCGGAGAATTTTAAATAATGACTTCCGCTGACTATAAAAATAGCCTAGAATCCTTGAAAACATACTCACAGCAATGGGATTTTCGGCAAGGCGCCGCGAAGGAGAGCAACCGCCGTGTATATAACATACATGAGGATTGCGAACCGAGCGGGAACACAGCCGAAAATTCAAGTGCGAAGAGTATGGCTGAGAAAAAAAATGCGGGGGCATGGATACCCACTATCGGGCTGGAAGTGCATGCACAATTAGCCACTCAATCGAAACTTTTTTCAGGCGCTGCCACCGCCTATGGTTCGGATCCCAATACACAGGCCTGCCCTATTGATTTAGCCTTACCCGGCGTACTTCCCGTACTCAATGCGGAAGCGGTTAATATGGCGGTTAAATTTGGCTTAAGTATTGAAGCCGATATTCCTTCCTATTCCGTTTTTGCGCGAAAAAATTATTTTTATCCTGACTTGCCTAAAGGCTATCAAATTAGCCAACACGAACATCCTATTGTAGGAAACGGGCAATTAACGATTGAGTTAGAGAATGGTGAACATAAATTGGTTCGTATTACCCGTGCACATTTAGAAGAAGATGCGGGTAAATCTATACACGAAGGGTTAGAAGACCTGAGCGGCATCGATCTTAATCGTGCTGGCGTGCCTTTATTAGAAATCGTTTCAGAACCCGATTTAGCGTCACCCAAAGAAGCCGTTGCCTATCTCAAAACATTGCACACCTTGGTACGCTATTTAGAAATTTGTGATGGGAATTTACAAGAAGGTTCCTTTCGTTGCGATGCTAATGTCTCGGTACGCAGAGAAAATGGCCCCTTAGGCACACGTGTAGAAATTAAGAATTTGAATTCATTTCGTTTTGTTGAAAAAGCCATTCAATATGAAATCGACAGACAAATTCAGGTGTTAGAAAATGGCGGCGCTATACAACAAGAAACGCGTCTATATGACTCTGATAAGCAAGAAACACGCACCATGCGTAGTAAAGAAAATGCGAACGACTATCGCTATTTTGCTGATCCCGATTTATGTCCCGTGGTATTAAGCACTGATTTTATAGACGCCCTGCGTCAAAAATTACCTGAATTACCGCATAAAAAAACCCAACGCTTTCAAGAAGCCTATGAACTCAGCGCCTATGATGCCAGCTTACTCACCAGTAGCCGTGAATTAGCCGATTACTTTGAACGTGTCGCGCAACAAAGCCTTCCTGCGAAACTAGCCGCTAATTGGGTTATGGGTGAACTTTCTGCCGCATTAAACAAGGATAACTTAAACATTAGCGAGTCTCCTTTATCAGCAGAGCGATTAGCTGGCTTATTAAAACGTATTGCGGATAACACTATTTCCAGCAAAATTGCGAAAGACATTTTTCCGATGTTATGGGAAAGCAAAAAAACAACTGACGATATTATTCAAGAACAAGGATTACGCCAAGTCACCGATCAAACAGCGATTGCTAAAATTATCGATGAAGTGTTAGCTGCACATCCGCAACAACTTAGCGATTATCGTGCTGGCCGAGATAAGCTGTATGGCTTCTTCGTCGGCCAAGTAATGAAAGCATCGGGCGGGAAATTAAATCCGCAACAACTTAATGCACTACTTAAACAAAAGCTCGATCAATAGACCATTTTCCGTCGCCCTGGCGAACGCCAGGATCCATGAGAGAAAAAATATTTGCACAAAACTTTACAAAGAAACATAACTTACAACTGGATCCCGCGGTCAAGCCGCGGGACGACGTCCTTGGGCAAGCGGTCAAGCCCCTGGTCAAGCCAGAGGACGGCGGCCGCGGGACGACAACGCTGTGGTAACAATAACGACTTTGTAATACATTATTAAAAAAATTATGTTAAAAAAACTCTACATAGAAACCCACGGCTGCCAGATGAATGAATATGATTCTGACAGTATGGCCAACCTGTTGCATCATTCTCATGGTTTAACACTGACCAAAGATCCCAGTGAAGCCGATGTGCTGTTGTTAAACAGCTGTTCTATTCGTGAAAAAGCGGAAGAAAAAGTATTTTCTCAAGTCGGTCAATTTCGTAAAATAAAAAACCGTCATCCACACGTAATTATCGGTGTGGGTGGCTGTGTCGCGAGTCAAGAAGGTGCAGGCATTCGTCAACGCGCACCGTACGTAGATATCGTGTTTGGCCCACAAACACTACACCGCCTACCCCAACTGATTAACCATGTTTTAGAGCAAAAACGCCCTATCGTGGATATATCTTTTCCGGAAATCGAAAAATTTGACCACTTACCAGCGCCGCGTGCAGAAGGCGTGCGCGCTTTTGTCTCTATCATGGAAGGCTGTAATAAATATTGTAGTTTTTGCGTGGTTCCCTACACACGCGGTGAAGAAATTAGCCGTCCTTTAGACGATGTTTTGGCAGAAGTCGTGGCACTAAGCGAACAAGGTGTACGTGAAATTACTTTATTAGGTCAAAATGTGAATGATTACCAAGGTCCACGTCATGAAGGTGGACTGGCTGATTTGGCGGATCTGATCCGCTATATAGCCGCTTTGGACGGTATTAATCGTATTCGATTTACTACCTCACATCCATTAGCCTTTTCTGAGCGATTAATTCAAGCCTATGCCGATATCCCTAAGCTAGCCAACCATTTACACCTACCGGTACAAAGTGGCTCAGATCGCATTTTAGCGGCTATGAAACGAGGCTATACCGCATTAGAATTTAAGTCCAAAATGCGCAAATTACGCAAAGTACGACCTGATATTAGTATTTCTTCCGACTTTATCATTGGCTTCCCCGGAGAAACAGAAGATGATTTTAGAGCCACGCTCAATTTAGTTGAATCAGTGGGTATTGATCACTCCTTCAGTTTCATTTATAGCCGTCGCCCAGGCACACCCGCTGCCGAGCTCCCTGATAATGTACCCCCAGAAATCAAGAAGCAACGTTTACAGATTCTGCAAAATCTCCTAGTATTTCAAGGAAGGGCTATTAGTGAAAAAATGCTTGGCAAGGTAGAACAAATACTGGTAGATGGACCTTCTAAGAAAAACGACGATGTCCTACAAGGACGTACAGAAAATAACCGTGTCGTGAACTTTAAGGGTAATACACGCTTAATAGGACACATTGTTCCGGTCACGATTACGGAGGTCTTGAAAAACTCTTTACGCGGAGAATTAGTAATCGCTTGAATACTCAACCAGAGCCTTACAGTTTTCAACTTAGCCCCGAAGATAATCATCGCTTAGCAAATCTTTGTGGACCTTTTGACCAGCACTTACGTCAAATTGAACAGCAGCTAAATGTTAGTATTTACAATCGTGGTCACGACTTTCAAATTAATGGGCCTATGCCATCTGTTGAAGTAGCTGCTAAAGTTTTACATCATCTGTATGAAGAAACACAGGGTAAAACCACGTTAACGCCTAATAATATTCACTTAGCCTTGCAAACCCTACAAACAGGCAGCTCTGCACCCCAAGAAACAAATTCAACGGCTGAGGTCAGCATACAAACAAGACGCGGAATAATTAAATCGTGCAGCCCTAATCAAGCACGCTATCTAAAAAATATTTTAAGCCATGATATTAGTTTCGGATTAGGACCCGCCGGAACAGGAAAAACTTACTTAGCCGTTGCCGCCTTAGAAAAAGAAAAAGTCAGTCGTATTATTCTGGTACGACCCGCTGTAGAAGCAGGCGAAAAATTAGGCTTTTTACCTGGCGATTTTTCACAAAAACTTGATCCTTATTTCCGGCCTCTCTATGATGCACTCAATGAGATGTTAGGATTTGAACAAGTACTGCAATGCGTAGAACAACATATTATTGAAGTCGTTGCATTAGCTTATATGCGAGGCCGTACACTCAATGATGCTTTTATTATCTTAGATGAAGCACAAAATACAACAAAAGAACAAATGAAAATGTTTTTAACACGTATAGGCTTTAACTCTAAAGTCGTCATTAATGGCGACATTACACAAACTGATTTACCACGCGGTGTAAAATCCGGCCTAGGCCACTCATTAGCTATTTTACAAGGTATCAAGGGTATTAGCTTTACTGAGTTTGATTCGCCCGACATTGTCAGACATTCTCTTGTACAAGCCATATTACATGCTTATGCCCAATACGAAAATCAAAAAAAAGCAGATTAAAATCGCTATACAAGATATGACGCGCCGATCTTTTATTCCTAATCGCTATTATTTTCAGCGTTGGGTCAATAAAGCATTGATTAATCGCACACGCTTATCAGAAATTACCATTCGATTAGTGGATAGAAAAGAAAGTACGGATCTCAATGAAGCTTTTCGTCATAAAAAAGGACCGACTAATATATTATCTTTTCCTTTTGAACCACCACCTGAGGTTTATTCACCCTTATTAGGCGATTTAGTGATTTATGCAGGTCTTGTTAATCAAGAAGCCAAACAGCAGAAAAAAACGCGTCTAGCGCATTGGGCACATTTAGTGATTCATGGCTGTCTACATTTAATCGGTTACGATCATGAGAATGAAAAAGATGCCACTAAAATGGAAACCCTTGAAATTCAATTATTACAGGAACTAGGCTATGCAAACCCCTATCTCTGACGATAAACGACAAAGAAAAAAAAATCGTCAGTCTTTGTTAAAGCGGTTTAATCAACTATTATCCCGTGGACCTCGAAATAGGGAACAATTAGTCCAGCAGCTACGCACCTCCAAACAACGTAAACTACTGGATGCACAAGCGCTAAAAATGATAGAAGGTGTATTACAAATATCGGATCGTCACGTACGCGACATCATGATTCCACGCGCTAAAATAACCGTTATCTCAGATACCACCTCCCTACCTGAACTTTTACCGATTGTGATAGATTCAGGCCACTCTCGTTTCCCAGTGATTGGCAACAGTAATAAAGAAGTCATTGGGTTATTACTTGCAAAAGATTTACTTAAATATAATCCTCTAGTGCACTCACAGCAATTGGATTTTCGGCAAGGCGCCGCGAAAACGAAGCCACCGGAGGGTATTAAAATACATGAGGATGGCAAGTTGAGCGGCAACACAGCCGAAGATTCAAGTGCCCAGAGTGCACATCAAGATAACTTTAATATTCGCGATATCATACGTCCTGCAGTGTTTATACCCGAAAGTAAACGCTTAGATAGCTTACTCGAAGAATTTCAACATAAGCACTATCACATGGCGATTGTGGTAGACGAATATGGCGCCGTTTCAGGACTCGTCACCATTGAAGATGTGCTCGAAGAAATTGTGGGCGAAATAGAAGATGAATATGACGATAATGAAGAAGTTTTTGTTCAAAAACAAACCGAACATCAATTTTTAGTCAAAGCACTCATGCCTATTGAAGCCTTTAATCACTATTTTTCTTCTGATTTTACCACCGAGCAATTCGATACCATTGGTGGGTTTATCGCTAACCGTTTTGGTTACCTACCCAAACGTGGGGCTAGCATTACGCTAGCACCTTTACATTTTAAAGTATTGCGTGCTGATAATCGTCAAATCCGTTTATTGCAAGTCACTAACGCTGTCGATACCTAATACCGTCAGCAACGATTTCAATTTCAGGCACTGGTTTTGCCTCTTCTGTGGTTTCTTTTTTGTTTTCTACGCCGTTCTGCATTTTTTCTAAGGTAGAATGCAGCGTTTTAAAAAGCTGTTCTTGTTTATCATTCTGCTTTTCTTCTACAATACAAGCGGTTTCTCTATCATATGAAACCTCAGATACAAAATATACCGGCCTGTTAAAAGATTTCCAGCTGTTTTTTATAGGTTTTATAATAAACCGTACGCAGATTTCTTTAATGGTATGCACAAAATGCTTTAACCAATTAAATTGTCTAGCTATAAAAGCTTTAAAATAGGCTTTTCGAGCGTCCTTATAATATTGAAGCGCTGGATAGAATTCCTTTTCTCTATACCCAACAAATCGCTTATAAGCCTCATCACCTTTGCCCTTCGCATTGGCCGCCAACTCAAGACTTTTTTCTTTACGATAGCTATCCCTTAAAGATTTTAAGGTCTGCTCTGCACACTTTAAATCATAACGCGCCTCTACGAATGCTATTTTGAAAGCAAGATAAGGTGGTTCTGGCAAAGCATCCTCTTCTTCCTCACAAAAAGAGTGTTTGTCGAACGTTTCATTCGTCAATTGATGCTCAACTGGCACTCTCTCTACAAATGCCTGATACATCGCTCTGCTATGTTCTTGCTCAAACCTTGCGATTGCTTCTTCCGCGGCTAGCATTCTGTTATTTACGTCTTCCTCGCCTGATGGAGACGACAAATAACTATCTAAACTTTGATGAACCATTATCAATTTTATCTGTCAAAAATGGGTATTATCCATCGTACTGACAAATCCTTAAGTAAGCCTTAAGACTGTTTTTATTCCAACAATACCAAACAAATTTTAAAAAATTATACCGCTATTTCTCGTTGGCAATATTAACGTTACTACCTGAGCTTTAAAAAAATATTAACTGCACTGTGTTATCATAATTTTTCCGCTCCACGTAGAAAAAATCGACTGTAAATTAAAAAACTTAAATCATCTTACATAAAAAATATGCATAAAAACAAAAATTATCTTACAAAAAAAATAGCTAAAAATTGGAATAATGTCGTATTACCCACGGAAGAAATCATTTTAACCAGAACACCCGAAGAAATATATAATAAAAAAATAATCAAACCACTATTAGATACCTACATAAAAAATATAAAGCAAAACATTAATTTATACAAAGAAAATAAAGAATTAAAAATTATATTAAACGAAAGAATTACTTGTATAGAAAATTTTGTTAAATTAAAAAAAATACTGGCTAACAAACCCTATGCCCATAAGCAGGATAAAAATAATCCTTTTTTTGACAAAGAAAAAAATTCCCTAATCCAGTTAATAAAGGAGCTCATCAAACATAACCACTATATTCAAACCAATAAAATACGACTAGCAATCTATCAAATACCTGAAGATCATATACAACCCTTGATATTTAATATCCTTGCCGAAGCTTTTAATCACTTAGCCACTTTAGATTGGAATAGTATGGCGCTAAATCCAACCGATCCAAATCCAGAGGAGTTTTACCCAACTTGCTTAAGTGTACTAAACGCCTATGAAACAAGCCTTAGGTATTTAAAAGCGGAAAGAGAATGCTTATCTAATGTCGACATGCGTATATTATGTGATGAAAAAATATTAAATACACTTGATAATATAGGCGCCACTATTTATGAATCATTTAAAACCTATAATGTCCTTCTTTCTATGAACCCTTTATTAAAAAAAGAAAAAGAATTAAATACGATAGAAAATAAATCTGACATCCCTCCGAAACAACCACCTGTAACCCGGAAAAAACGATTAGTTAAAGATATAGTGCAAACTAATAGGGATTGTGGTTTCTTTAAATGCAAAAAATCTAAACGTTTACCTATTAAACAAGCTACAAAACGCCAAACAAACCAATGTCCATAAATCAAAACGAAGCATACAAATATTTGTATGCTTCTCTTTATTGTACCCCTGAATGCCCAAATCCGCCTTGCCCACGCTCACTTTCAATAAACTCAGGGACTACATCAAACTGCGTTCTTACGATAGGAACAAAGACCAGCTGGGCAATGCGATCCCCGGGTTGAATAGCAAAGCTATCTTTACCTCGATTCCAGCAAGAAATCTTTAACTCACCCTGATAGTCCGAATCGATTAGGCCGATCAAATTACCTAATACAATGCCATTTTTATGCCCTAACCCTGAGCGTGGCAAAATAACCGCAGCCATATCTGGCTGTGCAATATGCATAGCTAATCCAGTAGGAATCAATTCTACCTGATTGGGCAATAATTGAACTGTTGCGGCCAGGCAGGCTCGTAAATCAAGGCCTGCCGACCCATCCGTGGCATACGCAGGTAGCGGAAAATCTTGTCCTAAGCGCGCATCCAGAATTTTAAGCTGTATATTTTTCATGCAGTTTCCTTCTTTTAGACCCTCGTTTTGCCTGCCAGATTATACACATTTACAAGCGGTATATACGCTTTATCTGGCAAATACCCCTACCCCTACTATACTTTTCTTATATAGACAGTGAATAGCAATACAGTCATTTTTTCTTCGTGGAGAATAAATCATGAAAAAATTCAATTCTTTTCTATTGATCGGCGTTGCCCTCGTTGGGTTAACAGCTTGTGACAGTATGTCTCCTGACCAACGCGCTGTTGCCGGTGGATTAGGTGGTGCTGCAGTAGGTGGTCTTTTAGGTAACGCTATCGGTGGCGGTACAGGTCGAACCGTTGCTACCATCGCTGGTGCAGGTATTGGTGCTGTTGCAGGTAGCTCATTAGGTCGCGGCACAGGAAACAACAGCCAACAACAAGTACGTTACTATCGCGGTCAAGATGGTAGATATTATCCTGTTAGATAATCTAAAAGGATTCGATGTAGTTCAGGCATACGCTATCTCAGCGTATGTCTGAACGATATCACTCCATTCCCTTCCCCCTCCTCTTGACAACCATATCGCTGAATTTACTGAAAATGCTATACTTCGAAGCTTAAAATCACTATTTGGCTTACTATGCGTTTAGAAAGTATCAAATTAGCGGGATTCAAGTCGTTTGTTGACCCAACTACCCTCGCCTTTCCTAGCAATCTAACAGCAATTGTAGGACCCAATGGCTGTGGAAAATCGAATATTATCGATGCCATTCGCTGGGTTATGGGTGAAAGCTCTGCGAAACAACTACGCGGTCAATCTCTAGACGATGTCATCTTCAATGGCTGTACCACACGTAAACCCCTGGGCCAAGCCGCCATTGAGCTCAACTTTGATAACTCCGATGGCGGCCTAGGTGGCCAATATAGTAGTTATGCACAAATTTCTATACGACGTGAAATCACCCGTGAAGGCCAATCCATCTACTATCTCAATGGATCACGTTGTAGACGTCGCGATATACGGGATATCTTTCTAGGTACTGGCCTAGGTCCCAGAAGCTATGCCATCATCGAACAAGGTATGATTTCGCGGGTAGTAGAAGCAAAGCCCGATGAATTACGTGCCTATATAGAAGAAGCGGCGGGAATTTCTAAATATAAAGAACGACGCCGCGAAACGGAAAACCGGCTAGAACATACGCAAGAAAATCTAAATCGATTAAATGATCTAAGAGAAGAACTCGCTAAACAAGCTAAACATTTACAACGCCAAGCCAATGCGGCGGAACGTTATAAAAACTTTAAAGAAGAAGAACGCTTACTCAAAGCCCATCTTCAAGCATTACGCTATCGAACACTGAATAATCAATTGCAATCTCAGTTAATCACTATTGCTGAAACCGAAGCACAGCTTAATGAAACACAGGGTCAACAACAAACGCTGCTAAAAGAGTTAAGCCATGATCGCGATCAGCAAAATATAATAAGAACAGGTTGTGATACGTTGCAAAACCGTTATTATGAATTAGGCAATGAAATAACGCGTTTAGAAGAAAAACTACGTAGCCAAACCGCTCAATTTAAACAAAATCAGCAGGAAGAAAGTGAGCTTCGCCAAAAAAATATTTTCTTAGAGCAACAATCTCAAGAAAACCAAGCGCTACAAAACCGCTTGAATCAAGAGATAGCAATTTTACATGAAGAATGGGCTAGCACTCAAGAAACCACCGAACAAAGTCAAACTGCCTTAAAACAAAGCGAATTGGACTTAAAAAATTGCCAGTTACAATGGGAAGAATTTCAAGCACATGCTGCCCAATTAACCCAGCAAAATCGTGTCGCACAAACGCAGCATCAACACTATCAACAGCAATCGGCAATGTTAAAAAAACGCATTGAGCGATTAGAACAAGAACAAATGGAACAGAATCAAATTCTAGGCAACGATAACGATATGGCCGATCTCACGGTCGCATTAACAGAATCCCAGCAAAAACAAGCCAGCGCTCAATTAGAGCAAACACAAACCGCCCAACAAATTAATGCACAACGCATGGCGTTGCAGCAATTAGCTAAAGAATTAGATCATTGTAAAAGCCAACTGCAAAAAAACCAGGGACATACCGCTTCTTTAATGGCATTGCAACAAGAAGCGTTGGGACAACGCGAAGAATCATTGCTGGGCTGGCTAAAAAAACATAACTTAAGTGAACATCCTCGTCTTGCACAATTAGTGCAAGTTGAAACCGGCTGGGAACGTGCCGTAGAAGTCGCGTTAAATCAGCATATACAAGCGGTTTGTCTCACCGATCGCGATTCCTTAGATGACTTTTTTAATCAATCACTGCCTGATAGCTCGGTTAGCTTAATGGCAAAATCTACGCCGTGTGAACACACCTCATTGCAATTTGAATCACAACTACCTCTGCCGCGACTAAGTACAAAATTAACCGCGCCTTGGCCACTTGATAACTTATTAGCCGGCGTTTATGTCGCAGAAACACTATCGGAAGCACTGACGCACAGCAAACAATTAAAAGGCTATGAATCGATTATTACCCGTGAGGGTGTTTGCTTAGGTAATCATTGGCTTAGTTTAAGTAACAACAACACGGTCCAGACAGGACTCCTACAACGTGAGCGTGAAATAAACACCTTACAAAAAGAACAGCACGCTATCCAAACACAAATTGATACACAACAAGCTGATTACACGACTAAACAAAAACAGCTTAAAGCGCTAGAAGAAAAATTAATAGAAAAACAAAAACAATTAAGTGAATTGCTGTCCGGTCACGCGGATTTAAAAGCACGCCATCAAATCAAAGAAGCTCGGTTGTCGCAGGCAAAACAACGCCTACAACGCATTCAGCAAGAACTGCAAGAAAATAAAGCCCAATGCGATAAAATGGAAATAAAATGGCAGCAAATCAGACAGGAGCAAATAAGCACACAAGCACAGCTTGATGAAGTACAGCCACAACGTGAAGCTTTACTTGAAAACAAAACCCAACTACAAAAAAAATTAAGCGATGCGACACAAAAAGCCAAAGCAGATGAAAGCCAACGCCATCAACTCGAACTACGTAAACAAACGGCAGAACATCAATTTAAAACCCTAGAAGAAACGATTGCACGCTTACAGCAGCAACAAACACAGCTAAAAGAACGGGTTTCTCATCTGCAACAAACGCTAGCAGGCGCAGAAAGTCCTTTACACGCGATAAAACAGCAACTGGATTCTCTAAACGATCAACGCTATACACTGGCAAATAAGCTCAAACAAAGCCAAGCAACCCTTCAAGACATTGAGCAACGTTTGAAGCACAAGGAACAACAGACACAAACTTTAGAGACAGATCTTAGTCTGGATCGTGATGATCTAGAACAGCGACGTCTGCAGTGCCAAGAACTACGCGTACGTGCTAAAACACTGGAAGAACAGCTACACGAACAAGCCTATGAAGTAGAAACACTGCTAAAAGAATTACCGGATGAAGCCGATATTTCAAGCTATGAGACACAGCTTAGCGAAATAACACAGCGTATTGAACAAATTGGTGCGGTTAATCTAGCCGCCTTAGAAGAACACCAATCGGTTTCAGAACGAAAAATCTATTTAGATGCACAACACCAGGATCTAGAGCAAGCCTTAGAAACCTTAAAAACCGCGATCCAAAAAATGGACAAGGAAACACGCAGTCGGTTTAAAGAAACATTTGATAAAATTAACCAGAACTTTAAAGACTTATTTCCGCGTTTATTTTCTGGTGGCGAAGCATCACTACAACTTCAAGATCCTGATTTATTGAGTAGCGGCATTTGCATCATGGCTCAACCACCTGGAAAGCGTAATAGCAGCATCCAATTATTATCGGGTGGAGAAAAAGCACTGACTGCAACCGCTTTAGTATTTTCATTTTTCCAACTTAATCCAGCACCTTTTTGTATGTTGGATGAAGTAGATGCGCCGCTCGATGACACCAATGTGCTTAGATTTTGTAAATTGGTAAAAGAAATGGCTACCGATGTACAATTTATCTTTATTAGCCATAATAAAGTCGCTATTGAAATGGCACAACATTTAGCCGGCGTTACGATGCATGAACCCGGCGTATCGCGCTTAGTCACGGTAGATATTGAAAAAGCGATAGCCATTGCATCTGCTTAAGCCTAGAATTTAAAAAAACAGCGTCATGGCGAGCGAATGCAATGAGCGTGGCCATCCAGGTTACGATATTTTAGATTGCCGCGCGTCTTCCGTCATTGCGAGCGCGTAGTGCGTGGCAATCGCAATGACGAAACTGAGATCTTTTGGAGAATGTAGAATATGGATATCGATTATTTACTAATCATTCTACCCGGTATTGTTTTTCTTGGGTTTCTCGGGTTAATTCTTGTTATTTGGCAATATGGCGATTTCCGTAGCAAAAAAGAAGACGAAGACGACGATAAAATACTATCAACAATGCCTTCTAAAAACCTCTATAAAACAATACCACATTATTCAAGTAGAGAAGAGGAAGAAGCGTCCATACTTGATAAATCCATGAGTGAAATCAATATAAAAGAAACTAGTGCAAATGGAACAGAATCGCTTATCATTCTGCATTTACTCGCCGCCGAAGAAAGACCTTATGCAGGCTATGAATTAGTACAAACACTGAGTAGCGCTGGATTTTACTATGGTGCTATGAACATCTTCCATTACTATGAAGATCAAAATGAAAAAAGCGCGCGCTTATTTAGTCTGGCTTCGGCGGTTGAGCCGGGTACGTTTGATCTGACACACATTGCTGAGATCCTAGCCCCGGGATTATGTTTATTTATGTCACTTAAAGATAAAAATGCGCTGGCTAACTTTGAATTAATGCTAGAGACGGCACAACTACTTATTCAAGATTTAGGTGGCCAGCTGTGTGACGGACAACGTCAACCACTCACTGATTACGTATTAACGCATTATCGTTCAAAACTCTATAGTTATGCCTAAACCATCACCCGCGCTTATAAAAAAAATCACCGCACTTAAAAAAAAAATCAATGAACATAATTACCGTTACCATATCCTCGATGATCCACAGATCAGCGATGTCTCCTTTGATAAACTTTTTCGCGAATTACAAACACTCGAGAAACAACATCCCGAACTTATTACACAAGATTCACCCACCCAACGCATAGGCGCAACACCTTTAACCAGTTTTAATCAAATTGAGCATGCAATGCCCATGCTTTCACTGGACAATGCTTTTTCTGATCAAGAAGTTTTAGCTTTTAATAAACGCATTCAGGATAGACTGGGGTGTGACAAAGCAATTGAATATGCATGTGAACCTAAACTGGATGGCATCGCGGTTAGTTTAACGTATCAACATGGAAAATTAATCCGTGCAGCCACACGTGGTGATGGAAATATCGGTGAAGATATCACCTTAAATAGCCGAACTATTTTAAGTATCCCATTACAATTACGCGGATCGGATTATCCCGATACCTTGGAAGTACGTGGCGAAGTTTATATGCCTAAAAAAGCTTTTCAGCAACTCAATCAAAAATTACAACAAGCCGGTGAAAAAACCTTTGTTAATCCGCGTAACGCGGCAGCAGGCAGCCTACGTCAATTGGATCCGAAAATAACCGCACAACGTGCCTTAGCTTTTTTTACTCACAGTGTCGGTGCCGTTAAAAAAGGTCAATTAGCCGATAAACATACTGCTATTTTACAACAATTCGAACAATGGGGCCTGCCTTGCTGCCCACAAACGCAACGTGCACAAGGCATCGAAGCTTGTTTAGACTACTACCACAAAATGGGTGCACAACGGCCCCAACTGCCCTATGAAATTGATGGTGTCGTTTATAAAGTCAATGCATTGGCATTACAGCAACGCTTGGGATTTATATCCCGAGCACCCCGTTGGGCACTGGCACATAAATTCCCCGCACAAGAAGAATTAAGCCGCGTTTTAGCGATTGAGTTTCAAGTAGGGCGTACGGGTGCCCTAACTCCTGTCGCACGCTTAGAACCGGTCTTTGTCGGCGGTGCGACCGTGAGTAACGCCACATTACACAATATCGATGAAGTGAATCGCAAAGATATACGCGTAGGCGATACCATTGTTGTACGCCGTGCTGGGGATGTCATTCCAGAGGTCGTTCGTGTTATTAAAGAAAAACGTCCCCAACACACACACCGGATACAGCTACCCAAAAACTGCCCCGCCTGTGGTTCAGAAGTTACTAAATTAGCCTCTGAATCCGTAGCACGCTGTAATGGTGGTTTATATTGCCCTGCACAACTTAAAGAAGCTATTAAGCATTTTGCTTCACGCAAAGCCATGAATATCGAAGGTCTGGGTAATAAAATCGTTGATCAACTTGTAGAAAAATCGCTGATTAAGGATGTAGCCGATGTATATACTCTCACCACCATTCAATTAGCTGGTTTAGAACGCTTGGGCGAAAAATCAGCGGCCAAGCTCTGTCGTGCCATTGCAGCCAGTAAAAATACGAGTTTTTCCCGTTTTCTATATGCCCTAGGCATACGTGATGTCGGTATTTCTACGGCTTTAAATCTCGCTCAACACTTTCAACAACTCCAACCCTTAATGCAGACGGATGAAACGTATCTTCAATCCATTTCTGATATTGGCCCCATCGTTGCGACGCATATCAAGAAATTCTTCACCCAAACACACAATAAAGAAATCATTCAACGTCTCTTGGCGGCGGGTATCCATTGGCCCAAACCCACCTTAAATAAAAAACAAACACCACTGGCAGGAAAAACCTTTGTCTTAACCGGCAGTTTAAATGATTTAAGCCGTGAAGAAGCCACCCATCAACTTCAAGAACAAGGCGCAAAAGTCAGTAGTAGTGTCAGCAAAAAAACAAATTATGTGGTCGTAGGCAAGGATCCCGGCTCAAAATTCAGTCAGGCTAAAAAATTAGGGGTTACTTGTTTAACAGAAGCAGAGCTTCAAACCTTATTAAGAAGCCTTTAAGGCTAGGCCACTGACTTAGCTTTTTCACAGAAACCGTATTGACATTTAATGGCTTATACAGTTTATTAGACCTCTTTCAAAAATAGGGATTTATACCTATTTTTATATGGAAATATCGTGGTAATTTATCAAGCTTATGTAAGTATTTTTAGTCTTTATGTAATTTTCGTCAAATCCAGAAGGTATAAACCCCAGGATCAACCGATTTTTTAAACATTTTTGGCCAGTCTACACTACAAAAGCATTGTACTAGAAATAATAATAAAAAGAGGAAAGCATGCGCATTCTTTTAGTTGAAGATGATGAGTCCTTAGGGGATGGCATTTATAAAGGGCTCAAACACTATGGTTATACAGTCGATTGGCTAAAGGATGGAAAAACAGCCCTAAGCTTTATTAAGGCAGAAAGCTTTGATGTTATCTTACTCGACTTAAATCTACCGGGTTTAGCAGGCTTATCCGTTTTAAGTGAAATGCGCGCAGCCGGAATAACCACGCCTGTTCTGATCCTAACTGCTCGCCATGCGGTGGAAGATAGAATAAAAGGCCTAGACGGTGGTGCAGATGATTACTTAACCAAGCCTTTTGATCTTGATGAATTATCGGCAAGAATCCGTGCTTTGCAACGCCGTTTTTCCAGTAATCGAGCCGTATCTGTTTTAACGTACCGCGATATTCAACTCGATCCCAGCTCATTCTCTGTCACAGCCAAAGGACAAGCCATCAACCTCTCTCGCCGAGAATTTAGCTTACTACAAAAATTATTAGAAAATGCAGGCCATGTCATTTCTCGCGACTCACTCAATCAATGTCTGTATGGCTGGGACGATGAAATCGACAGTAATACACTTGAAGTGCATGTACATAATATACGAAAAAAATTAGCGGGCATTAATTTTATACGTACTATTCGTGGCGTAGGTTATATGGCGGAAAAGGAAAATAATTAATGTACACCATCCTATCCATTAGGCGATTTTTATTATTTAATCTGGTTACGACTGTCATCGCTATGATTATCATTACCGCACTCGGTAATTATTATATTGATAACCAAGCCATCAATGAAACTTTAGATAGTTCATTAGTAGAGACGGGTTCGTTAATCAAGACGATTATGCATACGCCAGACTTAGCAATACCTGCTAAACTTCAAGCTATTCAATCGCAATTAAACGCGCATCCTTCCCTGAAAAAAGCGCTTATTGAAGAAGATAAGTTTAAACTAGATGAAATCATCAAAGAAAATAATCGTTATAAATTTCAATTATGGGATAGTGATGGCAAACTACTACTCAATTCACCTCAAGCCCCTACTATTCCTTTAATTGGAAAACCTGGACTTAGCAATAAAATCATTGCTGGAAATAAATGGCGCACCTTTACTATTTATGATCATCAACAAGGTTTAATCCTTGCAATTGGGGAAAAACATACGTCGCGTTATACCTTGATTCGCCACATGCTCATCGATGATGCTTATCTCACATTACTCGTTTATCCCTTATCTGGACTTTTTATCTGGCTTATTATTGGCAGTAGTTTAAAAAGTATTCGCTTTTTTGCTAAAGAGCTTGCTGAACGTGCTGCGGATCATCTTGAACCGGTTAATCTCAATGAAATACCTATAGAGATTAGTCCTTTAGCCGATGAACTCAATAAACTTTTTTCACGTCTGCAACAAGCCTTTGAGCGCGAACAACGCTTTGCCGCGGATGCAGCGCATGAACTGCACACGCCACTCGCCGCACTGAAAACCCAAGCGCAACTCGCCCTTAAAGCAGCCGATCCACAAGAATGCTATACGCATTTAAAACAGGTGATTGCTGGCGTTGATCGTTGCACGCATGTCATACAGCAATTACTCACCCTATGCCGTTTAAGCCCTGAAACCATCATGCCTGAGCACTTCACTCAGATTAACCTAGCACGTATAGCGGCTGAAGCTGTTGCACAATTAGCGCCTCAAGCGATTTTAAAACAAATTGAAATTGAGCTGGTTGCGACAGATTCTGAATACAAATTATTAGGGAACGCGACTGGCTTACATGTTCTCATCCGCAATCTGGTTGATAATGCGATACGCTATACACCACACGGCGGTATGGTCAAAGTCGTTATTTTGAATCTCCCTCATGCCATACATCTACATGTGATAGACAATGGTCCAGGAATTCCTGAAAAATTACGCTCACGTGTATTTGAACGTTTTTTCCGCGTATTAGGCAACAATGCACAGGGTAGCGGCTTGGGTCTTGCGATTGTAGAGCAAATTGCCAAACTCCATCATGGTTCCATTCACTTAGATCAACCTGCAACAGAAACAGGACTTAAAGTAGAAGTGCGATTCCCGAGGGATAAAAATTAAATACTTTCGCCATGGCGAGTGCCGCATGCCTGCGGCACTCTAGAAAATACAGTAACCTAGATGGCCACGCTCATTTCATTCGCTCGCCATGACGGAGGTTCTTTTAATTTCGTCATTGCGAGCCCGGCACCTATCTTAAAATATTGAGTAACAGAAATAACTGATACGATGACATACTTTCTGTGAAGATAGGTGCGGAGCGCGGCAATCCAGTAAAACTTTTATTTTAATTGTTTTTTTAATATCTTACCCAATGATGATTTTGGAAGATAATCAAGAAAAGAAATTTGTGTAGGCACCTTATAAGCGCTAAGGTATTGACGACAATAACTTAATAACTCTTCTACCGTTAACGTATTATCCCTGCGTACTACGAATGCTTTAACGGCCTCGCCTGTGCTTTCAGAAGGAATACCCAGAACAGCTGCTTCACTGACCTTAGAATTTTTTTGAATAACCTCTTCTATTTCTCCCGGATAAACGTTAAAACCCGAAACCAGAATTAACTCTTTCTTACGACCCACGATAAAAACGAAGCCTTGTTGATCTAGCCTGGCTAAATCGCCAGTTAACAACCACCCTTCACTATCAAAAATAGGAATAGTCTCTTCTACACCGGCTGTCCAATATGCCTTCATTACTTGAGGACCTTTAACACATAATTCCCCTACTTCTCCTAAAGGTACTTCCCGTTCTTGTGTATCGCACAAACGAATATCCGTAGAAGGTAAAGGCAAACCCACATGATTACCTGCCGTAACCAAATCCCAGGGCGGTGCACAAACCACAGGTGATGCTTCTGTCAAACCATAACCTTCCAGTAATAATTTCCCAGTGACTTCTTTCCAACGTTTTTTTACAACATCCTGTAGTGGCGCACCACCACCTAATGCAATTTTTAAGGAACTAAAATCTAATTGTGAAAAAGCAGGTTTCTTTAAAAGTGCCCTAAATAAGGTATTCACCCCCAGCAATACACTAAAATGCTGCTTTCCTAATACACTTATTAATTGTCGGATATTTCTTGCATCAGGAATGAGTACATTCGTCGCGCCTAAACGTAAACCCATTAAACCATTCACCATTAATGAAAAAATATGATACAGCGGTAATGCTGTAATCATTGTTTCTGAACCTTCTTTTAAAATAGGCCTTACCCATGCGGTTAATTGTTCAATATTCGCGAGCATATTACGATGCGTTAACATAGCGGCTTTTGGTGTACCTGTTGTGCCGCCTGTATATTGTAAAAACGCAATATCCTGGTTTTGCAGTGAAGGTGGCTGGTAATGCAAGTTATTAGCTTCTTTTAAACATCGCGAAAATTTAATCGTTGGAAAATGACTCTTTGCTTTTGGACTATTTTTTATGGTTCGTCGCACAAACCAACTAATAACCCATGAACGCCACCAAGGCAATAGATCGCCTAACTCACTACTAATCACATGTTTGACATGCGTCTCTTTTAAGCCTTGCGATAGTTTGGGTAAAAAATTTTCGAGAATAACAATAGTTTCTGCTTGTGAATGTTTAATTTGTTGAATCAATTCTGAAGGGGTATACAGTGGATTGACATTAACAACCGTCAACCCAGCTTGTAGCACCGCAAAAACACAAACCATATACTGCGGGCAATTAGGCAGCATCAACGCCACCCTCCCACCTTTTTTTAAATTTAATTGTTTTTGTAAATACGCTGCCAACTGCTCGCTTAACATGGCCCATTTTTGATAGCTAATAGACGTATTAAAAAAATTCAATGCCGGTAAGTTTTTAAATTTTTGACATGAATCGGTAAATAAGGCATTAAGTGAAGGATAAATATCAGGATCAATTTCAGAAGGTACTTGTTGCTGATAACGATTTAACCAAATCTTTTCCATTATTTAGTCCATTGGCGGTTAACGCAAGTTAAGCAAAATCACTGTCCTCTTTTTAGTATATAATACTTATCTATCTCTTACTCTGAATGTATACTTACAGCAGTGGGATTTTCAGCAAATGCCACGAGACAATCGAAAATTCAAGTGCAAAAAGTATATTAGCAAACCACAGGTGAACATTTCATGAACAGTTTAATGGGGGCATCCAAAGAAAGCTTTAAATTAAAAGCAAGTCTGTTTACCTTGACGACCTTGCATTTATTTAATGCGGATCCTTTGTTTATACAACAACAATTAAAATCTTTAATTGAACAAACACCGCATTTTTTCCAACAGCTCCCTGTTATTCTCGATTTCTCAGCGTTAAAAAATAATGCTGAACAAACCATTGATTTCCCTGGCATCATCAGTTGTTTGCGTCGTTCGGGTGTTATTCCAGTTGGCATTCGAGGTGGTAATGCGGAACAACAAACATTAGCCATTCAAGCAGGTCTGACTATTTTACCTAATGTCAAATTAGAAAATACCGATACAACGCCGAAGCCTTCATCTGCCCCTACAGCTACCGCCAAACTGATTACTCAACCGGTACGTTCAGGCCAACAAATTTATGCTAAAAACGCTGATTTAATTGTACTTGCTTCAGTCAGCCCGGGTGCAGAGTTATTAGCGGATGGAAACATTCATATTTATGGCCGGTTAAAAGGTCGTGCGTTAGCAGGTGTCACTGGCAATCAAAATACACACATTTTTTGCAAACACTTAGAAGCCGAATTAGTCGCTATCGCAGGTCATTATTGGCTAAGCGAAGATTTACATGACTTGGAACAAACCCAAGCTTTAGCCAAAGACGGCGTACATATTTCGCTACATCAAGAGCGTCTACAAATAAAAACCTTGAATTAAGCTAAAGATAAGGTTGTTAGGGATGTCCATCTTTCCAGGATAGACATGATTGCTTCTAGACTAATCGGTTTAATCACTACTTCATCCATACCTGCCGCAAGAAATCTTGTTTTATCTTTTGCATCACCATGTGCTGTGATAGCAATAATAGGTATTCGTTCTCCTTTTGCTTCCTGCTGCCGAATAATTTGTGTCAGTTCTATACCAGAACTATCTGGCAAGCAAATATCCATAAAGATCAAATCATACGAGTATTGCATATAATATTCCAACGCCATCTGTGCATTCATAGCACTATCTACAGAACAACCCTCTATTGATTCTAATACAGCCCTATAAACTCGTTGAATAAGATTATTATCTTCGATCAATAAAATGCGTAATTCACTCGTCCCCAATGATAGGCTTTTAGGCTGTACCTCTATTTTTTCATCCAGGCTATTTATAATTCGCCGCAACGGTATGTTACAAACAAAGAAACCACCTTTCTCTGCTTCACTTGCTATTTCTAAAGTGACATTGAGCAACTTGATATACGTTAGTGTAATTGACATGCCCAAATCGATACCTCTATAGTCACGTATATAACTGGGGTCAAACTGATCTAAGCACGCCTTTAATCGGATTAAATCTTGTTTTTGTATCCCTTGCCCACCATCTTTAATACTCAATTTAAACTGATCTGGCTCTTGCTCATCCTGACTTTGTTCGCAATTTACTTGTATTACAATCGAACCATGTTGCATATTTTTCATCAAATAATGACTTAAATGTATCACCATCTGATAGATCAAATCCGGCGCACCGATGACATTAACAGGAACATGGCTAGGATAGTCCAGCAAAACCTGCAACCCTTTACTCTTCGCTTGGAATAATAATTGCTTAATCACTTTTTCTAATAAAGTTTTTAAGTTAAAAGGACGCGCACTCTGCCTCATTTGCTGCGTTTCTTGTTCAGAAAGATTTAACAGCCTATTAACTAATGGTAAAATAGCATCGCTGACATTAAGAATATCCGTGACATATTGCTGCTGGGTAGGTAATAAGCAATCCATTGTTAAAAGTTGTGCTGTACCCATGATGCTAGTCAGCGCGGTACGTAATTCATAGCTTAAATTAGCAATCAATTCGGATTTAGCTCGCTCAGCTTTTATTGCCTCTCGTGCAATTTTAATGGCCGAGGACAACAAACCTTTATCTTTTTGCATTATTGTTTCCTTCTCATCAACTGCTGAATCACTATTCCCCGATAATTAAACTTCCATAAGCTTAGAAAAGTGAATCTCTGGCCAACGCTCTATCGTCAAATTTAAATTGACATTACTTGGCGCTAAATAAGCTAGATTTTCTTTACTATCGACAGCCAGATGCATCAATGCCTTGGTTTTGAATTCTTCTAATCGTTTCGCATCATGACAACTAACCCAACGTGCGGTTACAACATTGATCGGTTCATAAGCACATTCCACTTTATATTCATATTTTAAGCGGTATGCAACGACATCAAATTGTAAAACACCAATCGCACCTAAAATTAAATCGCTGCTCGCCAGCGGACGAAAAATTTGTATTGCACCTTCTTCTGATAATTGCACTAAACCTTTTAGCAAAGCTTTTGATTTCAGTGGATCTTTTAAACGTACACGTTGGAATAATTCAGGCGAGAAAGAAGGAATACCTATAAATTTCAAGGTTTCACCCGCGGTAAAGCTATCGCCAATTCGGATGGTACCATGATTGTGCAACCCAATGATATCGCCTGGCCAGGCTTCATCGGCACGACTACGATCACCTGCCATAAAGGTAAGCGCATTATTAACCATTAATTCGCGCTGTGTACGTACGTGGTATAACTTCATTCCCGGAGTATATTTTCCAGAACATAAACGCAAAAAGGCAATTCTATCTCGATGTGCCGGATCCATATTCGCCTGAATCTTAAATACAAACCCACTAAAACTTGGTTCTTCGGGTTTGACTAAACGTGTATCCGCCTGCCTGGACTGAGGAAAAGGCGCAAACTTAACAAAAGCAGCCAGTAATTCTTGTATACCAAAATTATTAATAGCTGAACCAAAAAATACCGGTGTTAATTTACCATCTCTATAAGCTTGTTCATTAAATACAGGACATACGCCCCGCACCAGGGCTAATTCATCTTGTAATTCTTGATATAAAAATCCAATGCGCTCTTTCACGATAGGATCATCTAACCCAGAGAAACATTCACCTTCTTTTCTTTTTAAATTACTGGAAGATGCATAAAAATAAATCTTGTCCTCGGGTATATGATAAATACCCTTAAATTGTTTCCCCATACCGATAGGCCAGGTCATCGGTGCACAACTGATTCCCAATGTAGATTCAATATCATCTAATAGTTCTATAGGCAGTCGCGCTTCTCTATCCATTTTATTAATAAAAGTTAAAATAGGTATCTGGCGTAAACGACATATCTCAAGCAATTTTTGCGTTCGCGGCTCAACACCTTTAGCGGCATCAATCACCATCAAAGCAGAATCAACGGCGGTTAAGGTACGATAGGTATCCTCTGAGAAATCAGCATGTCCTGGCGTATCTAACAGATTAAAAATACAACCCTGATAAGGAAACTGCATCACCGATGTGGTGACCGAAATACCACGCTCTTTTTCCAGTGCCATCCAATCAGACGTAGCGTGATGGGCCGCTTTACGTGCCTTCACCGTACCCGCTAACTGAATTACCCCTCCCCACAACAAAAGCTTTTCCGTGAGCGTGGTTTTACCCGCATCCGGATGCGAAATAATGGCAAATGTCCGTCTAGCTTGTATTTCAGGTTCTAACATTCGGGCTCTAGCCTATAAAATGGATGGGTGATATATAAAATAAGGATGGTATAATTCTACACGACTCTCTATAAAAGTGTTTAAAATTTAATCGTAAAAAAATTTTATTCGTCATTGCTAACGCCGCAGGCGCGCGGCAATCTAGGCCATATTTAATAAGCATAAAAAAATGCTTGGTACTAAAAAAATATGCCGACTGGATGGCCACGCTCATTTCATTCGCTCGCCATGACGATTTAAAATCTATATTTGATAAAATCTTTATTCTAGTTTAACCTGGGCGCCTTTCTTATGGGAGAGGTGTCCGAGCGGCTTAAGGAGCACGCCTGGAAAGTGTGTGTAGGTTAACCCCTACCGCGGGTTCGAATCCCGCCCTCTCCGCCAATGGTGGTTATATGGGTCCCTTCGCAGCGCGAAGCAACGAACCCCGTCAGATCCGGAAGGAAGCAGCGGTAGTTGTGGGTGCGGGTGCCGAAGTAAGGCTGGTATAACCGCCGCCACTCAAGGTGATTGTAAAGTATGAGTTACCAAGTCCTTGCTAGAAAATATCGACCTCGTTCTTTTACTCAACTGGTGGGCCAAGAATCCACTTGTCGTATCCTAAAAAACGCCCTTGATAGCCAACGCATTCACCACGCTTATCTTTTTACAGGAACTCGTGGCGTGGGGAAAACCAGCTTAGCAAGACTGCTTGCCAAATGCTTAAACTGTGCCACAAAAATAACGGCTGAGCCCTGCGATCAATGTTCAGCCTGCCAAGCAATCAATGCCAATCGATTTACCGATCTGCTTGAGGTCGATGCGGCTTCACGTACCAAAGTAGAAGATACACGTGACCTACTTGCCGACATTCACTATGCGCCTAGCCAAGGACGTTACAAAGTTTATCTGATCGATGAAGTGCATATGCTGTCTTCCCACAGTTTTAATGCCTTACTAAAAACACTCGAAGAACCGCCACCGCATGTAGTTTTTCTATTAGCAACGACCGATCCACAGCGCCTGCCTGCCACTATTCTTTCGCGTTGCCTACAATTTCATTTAAAAGCACTGTCTGTGGAGCAAATTAGCCAGCACTTAGAAACGATTTTAAAAAATGAGCAAGTCCCTTATGAATTGAATGCATTACAGATTCTTGCTCAGGCCTCCCGAGGAAGCCTACGTGATAGCCTCAGCTTATTAGATCAAGCTATCGCTTATGCCAAGCAAACGATTACCGAACAAGATATAAAAACCTTATTGGGAAGTGTAGCCACTACTGACATAACCGAATTACTTGAAGCACTTATCTTACAGGATGCGGTTAAACTCTGGACCATCGTAGAAAAACTCAATGCACAAGCCGCCGATTTTTTACAAGTGATTGATGCACTTTTAACGCATTTACATCAGATGGCACTTATTCAGGTACTCCCTGCTAGCATGACTAAAGAAAATGAGTGTATTCAGCCGCTAGCACAACAACTTTCTGCTGAAGATACACAGCTTTACTATCAAATCGCTTTACTAAGTCGGCGTGACTTATCGCTTGCACCTACGCCTCGCTTGGGTTTTGAAATGATGTTATTAAGAATGCTAGCCTTCAACCCCATCAAACCAGCTGAAAAAAATCAATCGCCTGTAACAAAATCGTTAGCGCCTGCCGTGGTTTCTCTTGCAAAAGATCGACCATCAATCGAAAATAATAAACTCGATAAAACACAACAAAAATCGGCACTAGACTGGATTACACTGGTTAAACAATTAAATTTAACCGGCTTAAGCTACACCTTTGCCTGTCAATGTGTTCTACAAAAATATGCCAACAATCAAGTTAAATTATTACTGGATCCAAAACAAACCGCATTACACACGCCCAAGCAGGAAGAAAGATTAGCACAGGCGCTTTCTAAACACTTTGCTCAGCCCATCGGCTTAACGATCAGCCTAGGAGGTGATAATCTTTTAACGCCTGCACGTTACGAACAACAGCAAAAAGCACAACGACTCGAGGAAACCACAAAAAACTTACAAGAAGATCCGACGCTACAAGCGATTATCAAAACATTTGATGCTAAACTACAGCCTGAGTCGATACAGTTTTTAGATGAAAACTAAGGCGGGTTCCGATCGTCATCCTGCGCGAAAGTGTGGGATCCCGAAAAATTAATATTCTTAAATAATAGAGGAAAATAACGATGAATATGAAAGTTGATCTCAATAACCTTTTAAAACAAGCACAAGATATGCAATCGAAAATGCAATCGGCTCAGGAAGAGTTAGCAAAAATAGTCGTCACCGGTGAAACGGGTGGTGGTTTAGTTAAGATTGACATGGATGGCCGACACACTGCCAAATCTATGTGGCTTGATCCTAGTTTACTAAAAGCAATTCTTGATCCTATTTTATTAGAAGAAACTAAAAAGATTATAGAAGAATTGACAATCGGCGCATTTAATAATGCACTGCAAAAAATTGAAAAAGCTTCGCGACAAAAATTAACCGATTTGACCGCGCAAATTCAAACTAAATTTACCGATAGTGCAATAGAAAGCTAAATACTCTATTGTATAAATGAGGGAACGTTTGCATGGCCTTCAGTCCTCTGATCACACAGCTGATGACACATTTGCGTTGTTTGCCGGGCATTGGCCCTAAATCTGCTCAACGCATGGCCTTCCATTTGCTAGAAAGAGCAAGGCCCGAAGGTTTGGCGCTAGCAAAAACCATAGAGCAAGCGATTCAAAAAATTGGCCACTGTGAGCAATGCCGTAGTTTAAGCGAAACACAGATTTGTACGCTTTGCGCAAATCCCAATCGAGATAGTGATCTGCTTTGTGTGGTTGAAACCCCGATTGATGTCATGGCCATTGAGCAAACCGCTAGCTATAATGGTTATTATTTTGTGCTTATGGGGCGCTTATCCCCTTTAGATGGGATTGGGCCTGAAGAAATCGGCATTAAACACTTCATTCAGCGTATCCATACGCATCCTCCCAGAGAAGTTATTCTAGCGACAAATCCTACGGTAGAAGGAGAAGCCACGGCGCATTATCTTGCTGAATTGCTTAAACAACACCACATTAAAACAAGTCGCATCGCACACGGTGTTCCCTTAGGTAGTGAGCTTGAATTTATAGATGGCAATACTATCATTCGATCACTTCACTCACGGATCACAATTGCAGAAAATTCTTAAAATTAAGCAATTGTAGATTAATAATCCCTTTCAAATCAAAAAATATATACATATAGACATAATAAATATATACTATATTAGATTTTGTTTAATAAAAAAGGAAAGAGAAACATGAAAGTTATTATACTATCTAATGAAGATGTTAAATTACAAAGAGAAAAACTTGAAGAACTAATAAAAGTAGTCGGTTTTAAAGGCCCAATAAAAAATTTTAAATATTCCGACTATTTTGTCGAGGAATTAGAAGAAAACGATACCCTATTTGTAATATGTCCCAAGGGACCTAATGTAGATATACCCTTTCTCGACAATACGATTATTAGCAAGTATAAAAAAATAATTCCAGTCTGTTATGACGATAGCAAAAAAGAAAACATGCCCACGTGTTTGCACGTTAAGAAAGGCCTGTATATTAATGGTAACCCTTTTCTCTTGAATCTAATAAATAGTTTATCTTATTCACTCGATATACCTAATTTATGTACGGATTATTTTTCGCAAATTAAAAATATACATTCATTACAACAATCATCTGAAAATCTCTTACAAATAAAGAACAGCTTGCTCGAGTTGGAAAAGGTTCAAAAACCTTATTACTGCGCTGAAACGCTAGACCACGCCATCATCCTAGACAAAATAAAAACTTTACACGATGTAACATCAAAAACAGCAGAAAATTTACATGCTATTTTAACGTCACTATCTGCCTCCCAGCAAAACAAAATCTATGCTGCTTTAAAAAATACACTGTTAGGCGAGTGTTTAGAAAAAATCGACCTAGAAAAAAGCCAAGAAGCAGCGCCTGCAAAAAAAAGCTATTTCCGTCTTTAAATTTGGATAGATATAAGATAGATCCGATAGCCAAACTTTCCAGAGTGGGGCTATCGGAATTGAAAAGATAATGCCTTAAATTAACGCTTGTTTTGCTTTTTCTACCAACTGAGCAAAGGTTGCTTTGTCAGTTACGGCTAAATCAGCTAATACTTTACGATCAACTGCAATCTCTGCTTTAGCTAAACCTGCAATTAAACGGCTATAGGATAAACCATTTTCACGCGCACCCGCATTAATACGCACGATCCATAATGCACGGAAATCACGTTTTTTCTGCTTTCTATCACGGTAAGCATATTGACCTGCTTTTGTTACCGCTTGTTTTGCAGCCCGTATAACGCGACTACGCGCGCCTTTATAACCTTTTGCTGCTTTTAAAATTTTCTTATGTCGGGCTCTAGCAGTGACCCCTCGTTTTACTCTTGCCATGGTATTAAACCTCTATCAACCTCTAATTATTTTAAGAACCTTGCAGCATACGATCAACAGAACGTACGTCACTTGGGTGAACTAAATTTGTTTGACGCAAGTTTCGTTTGCGCTTGGTATCTTTCTTAGTCAGGATATGGTTATGATGTGATTGAGCACATTTATAACCTTTAGCTGTTGGCTTAAAGCGCTTAGCAGCCCCTCGATGGGTTTTTAACTTTGGCATAATAATCTCTCCGCATTACTTATTTATTAAATATTTGTTACTTCGTTTTTTTAGGGCTAACTACTAAAACCATTTGCTTCCCTTCCATCTTAGGTCTATCGTCAATCGCAGCATAAGCAGCGAGATCCTTTTCTAAGCGTTCAATCAGCTTAGTACCCAAATGGACGTGTGCAATTTCTCGACCCCGAAACCGCACGGTAATTTTAGCTTTGTCGCCCTGTTCTAGGAAACGGATCAGGTTGCGTAGCTTGACCTGATAATCCCCTTCTTCTGTCACGGGTCGAAATTTAACTTCTTTTAACTGAATCCTTTTTTGTTTCTTCTTTTGCGCTGCTTTCTGTTTATTAAGCTCAAAGAGATATTTACCATAATCCATAATACGACAAACAGGTGGTGCCGCCGTTGGCGCAATCTCTACTAAATCAAGACCGGCTTGTTGGGCTTGACGTAATGCTTCCGTTAAAGAAAGAACGCCTAATTGTTCACGCTCAGGACCTATTAACCTGACTTGAGGAACTCGAATTTCCCCATTCACTCTTACTTTCTTTGTATTGCTACTACCTGTTCTAGGTTGATACGCGCCCCCTGGCCTTGGCCTCACTGGCTGCTGAATCACTTTTTCGTTGCTAATAATTATTTCTCCGCATCAATTCTACTACGTTGTACAAGCCCTTCTCTCTTCACTATCTGTTCGAACTCGCGAACGGACATAGAAAGAGGCTGAGGGGAGGACATACTACCTAAATTACCCCCCCCCTGTCTACGTACATTAACCTGTTTTGCCTGTACTTCTTGATCGCCTATAATCAGTTGGTAGGGGACTTTCTGCAAACTATGCTCGCGGATTTTATAGCCGATCTTCTCATTTCTCAAGTCTAACTTTATTCTAAGCCCTAGAGACTCTAATTCTTGAGCCACCGCCTTGGCATAATCATTTTGTTTATCCGTAATCGTCATAACAACGGCTTGTATAGGCGCTAACCAAACCGGAAAATGTCCGGCATAGTGTTCGATAAGAATCGCTATAAATCGCTCAAAAGAGCCTAAAATAGCCCTGTGTAGCATAACTGGCGTCTTACGCTCCCCTTGTTCTGTCGTATATTCAGCGCCTAAGCGACCCGGCATAGAGAAATCAACCTGAATCGTCCCGCATTGCCAAATACGTCCCAGACAGTCCTTTAAAGAAAATTCTATTTTAGGCCCATAAAAAGCCCCTTCGCCGACTGAATATTCCCATTTTAGCGCCTTATCATTCAAGGCCTGGGCTAGCGCTTGCTCTGCCTTATCCCAGCTTTCATCGCTACCGACACGTACTTCAGGGCGAGTCGCTAATTTTAGCAAGATTTCATTAAACCCAAAATCCGCATACACATCATAAAGTAAGTCTATAAATGCCGCGACTTCCGATTGAATTTGTTCTTCGGTGCAAAAGATATGTGCATCATCTTGCACAAAACCACGCACTCTCATTAAGCCATGCAATGCACCCGATGGCTCATTACGGTGACAACAACCAAACTCAGAGAAGCGTAAGGGTAAATCCCTATAGCTTTTCAAGCCTTGGTTAAAAACCTGAATATGACCCGGACAGTTCATAGGCTTGATTGCAAATTCGGTATTCTCAGAAGCATGGGTAGTAAACATTTCTTTAAAAAATTTATCCCAATGGCCTGAACGTTCCCATAGCTGACGGGCCAGTAATTGTGGCGTGCGTATTTCCTGGTAACCACATTTTTCTAAGCGTTTTCGAATATACTGCTCGATGATTTGATAAATACCCCAGCCTTTAGGGTGCCAAAAGATCATGCCCGGTGCTTCTTCTTGGATATGAAACAATTCTAATTGTTTACCCAATTTACGATGATCGCGCTTTTCGGCTTCTTCAATGCCTTGTAGATAGGCATTTAAATCATCCTTGGTGAACCAAGCGGTGCCGTAAATCCGCTGCAACATCTCATTTTTAGCATCACCACGCCAATAAGCACCGGCTACACGCGTTAATTTAAAAACCTTTAATTTACTGGTATTGGGTACATGGGGACCACGGCAAAGATCAACAAAATCGCCTTCTTGATAAAGCGACAATACTTCGCCTTCAAAAATAGCTTCAATGATTTTGGCTTTATATTCCTCTCCCATCTTGCGAAACCGTTCAATGGCTTCTGTTCTAGAAAGCGTAAAACGCTTCACCGGCAACGCTTGCTTGACTAATTCCTGCATGCGCTTTTCTATTTGCTTAAGATCATCAGGTGTAAAAGGACGCTCAAACGCAAAATCATAATAAAACCCATTTTCGATGACGGGTCCAATCGTGACTTGTGCTTGAGGAAATAATTGTTTGACCGCATGGGCTAGCAAATGGGCAGTAGAATGCCGAATAACCTCGAGTGATTCGGTATCGCGTTCAGTGAGGATGCGCAATGCCACATCGGATTCGATCACATAAGAAAGATCAACAAGCCGTCCATCGACGGCCGCGGCTATAGCATTTCTTGCTAAACCAGGACTGATTTCAGTAGCGACTTGATAAGCTGTAATAGGCTCAGGAAAAGTCAGCTGTTTTGAATCGAGTAAGGTAATAAGGGGCATAACATATAAAATTTTTGGTAGGCACGAGTGGGATCGAACCACCGACCACCACCATGTCAAGGTGGTGCTCTACCACTGAGCTACGTGCCTATCGTCATTAATCGTGCATTTATTCTTTTACAAGGATCACAACAGTAACCTTGCTCTATAACCACTCGGGGTCCTGTCACCCGGATACGCTTTTTTTGATGTCTTACGTCACAAAAGAAAGCGTACCCAGGCGCCACCCCTCGTGCCATTATTTTACATGCCATATAAAGAATATAAAACGCACGATTAATTTGTATTAATTGGGGTTTGTAAAGGAGGAGAAAATAGCATTGTTGTTTTCGCGATGCAACACTTTTTAAATTAGGCATCAGACGTGGTAATTCGGCTAGTTTCTAATGAAGAGTAGGTAGGTAATAAATACTGTAGCTTATCTAACTAGGTCGAATAGGTGATTGAACAACAAAAGAGAAAAGTGAATCTTTTTTACTTAACTCACTAAGTACAGCAACCTACTCCTTTACTCACATTAATCAATCCCTATTATTTTTTCTTTTAAAAGTTTTAATTGATCTCTTACTTTCGCGGCATCTTCAAATTGCATATTTTTGGCGTGTTGCAACATTTCGCGCTCTAATTGTTTAATTTTTTTTACTAACTCTTCTGGTGGTAAAGCGGCATAGTAGGCTTGCTCTTCAGCCACTTTGAGAAGATCTTGTTTGTTAGTTGACACATCGGATCGCGCGCCTTCTAAAATATCATGCACCGCTTTAGCAATCCCTTTGGGCGTAATATGGTGCTTTTTATTATAGGCTTGTTGCTTTTCACGACGCCTATCGGTTTCTCCTATTGCCCGCTCCATCGAACCGGTCATTTTATCGGCGTAAAGAATAGCACGACCAATGGTCTGTATGAGTGAACGTTCTGAGCGTAAAAAACCTTCTTTATCTGCATCTAAAATAGCAACCAAAGAAACCTCTGGCATATCTAAGCCTTCACGCAGTAAATTATCCCCACCAATACATCAAATTTACCTAAACGCAAATCACGAATGATTTCTACCCGTTCCACCGTATCAATATCCGAATGTAGATAGCGTACTTTTACATCATGTTCAGCAAGGTATTCAGTTAAGTCTTCGGCTAAACGCTTGGTCAGTGTGGTGACTAAAACACGCTCTTTTAACGCCACACGTTGATGAATTTCAGAAAGCAAATCATCTACTTGCGTGGCAACAGGACGCACTTCAATCGCCGGATCAATTAAACCGGTGGGTCTCACCACTTGTTCAACCACCGCACCTGAATGTTCTAATTCGTAAGAACCCGGTGTTGCGGAAACATAAATCGTCTGCAACGCGAAATCTGTAAACTCTTGAAATTGTAACGGTCGATTATCCAAGGCGGAAGGTAAACGAAATCCATATTCTACTAAGGTTTCTTTACGGGAACGATCACCTTTATACATAGCGCCCAACTGCGGTATAGTGACATGGGATTCATCCACCACCATCAAACCATCGCGAGGTAAATAATCCAGCAAGGTAGGCGGCGGTTGACCCGGATCACGCGCGGATAAATAACGTGAATAGTTTTCAATACCATTGCAATAACCCAATTCCAATAACATCTCAATATCAAATCGGGTACGCTGCTCTAAACGTTGATATTCCACCAATTTATTAGCCAGCTTAAGTTGAGCTAAGCGTTCTTTTAGTTCTACTTTAATAAACTCTATGGCTTGTAGAATACGTTCCCGTGGCGTCACATAATGCGTTTTGGGATAGATGGTCAAACGCGGCACTCGCCTTAATAATTCACCCGTTAACGGATCAAAATAACTTAAGTTTTCAATTTCATCATTGAATAATTCAATACGTACGGCTTCTTCAGCGGACTCTGCCGGATAGATATCGATAACATCACCACGCACACGATAATTAGCACGACGAAAATCCGTATCATTGCGGGTATATTGTAATTCAGCCAAACGTCGCAAGATAAAGCGTTGATCGACTTTATCGCTGCGGCGAACATGCAACATCATGTTGATATATGTATTTGGATCACCTAAACCGTAGATAGCGGAAACCGTCGCCACAATAATGACATCGCGACGCTCTAATAAAGATTTAGTCGCCGACAAACGCATCTGTTCAATATGCTCATTGATGGCCGCATCTTTTTCTATAAACGTATCCGTTGTAGGCACATACGCTTCTGGCTGATAATAATCGTAATACGAAACAAAATATTCCACCGCATTATTAGGAAAGAAAGCACGCATTTCACCATATAATTGTGCCGCTAATGTTTTATTAGGCGCTAAAATAATGGCGGGTCTTTGTATTTTTTGTATCACATGCGCAATACTAAAGGTTTTACCCGAACCGGTAACACCGAGTAATGTCTGATGAGCTAAACCCGCATCTAAACCCTGTAGCAACCCTTTAATGGCCTGCGGTTGATCGCCGGCAGGTTTAAAATCTGAAACTAATTCAAAGGGTTTTGACATAGGACTTGCTCTTAATCAAACGAGAAACTGAATCATAGCGCACTAAATCTAGGCTATCTAAGGTCGAATGGGTATATAACCTATCTAGCCTGAAAAAGCCAAACTTGCTTTATTATTAATCTCTCGCCGATAATAGCGCCATTAAATGAATAATTAACTCTTTATTTTAAACTCAGCTAGCTCATTCTATGAAAATAATGCTTTCGCGCCGTGTTGCGCAGATAAAACCCTCGCCTACTTTAAGTCTTTCAGCAGCAGCTAATCGTCTAAAGGCCTCGGGAAGACCTATTATCAACCTCACAGTGGGTGAACCTGACTTCGATACACCTGAATTGATTAAACAAGCCGCGCATCAGGCGCTTGATCAAGGTTGTACTAAGTACACTGCCGTCGATGGCATCGCCAGCCTAAAACAAGCGATTATTGATAAATTTAAGCATGAAAATCAATTAAGCTATGTCGCGAATCAAATTATTGTTTCTAGCGGCGCTAAACAGTGTATTTACAACCTCATGCAAGCCCTATTAAATCCAGGTGATGAGGTTATTATTCCCGCGCCTTATTGGGTTTCTTATCCTGATATGGCACTGATGGCCGAAGCAAAACCTGTTTTTATATCCACCACTATAGAACAGCATTTAAAAATTAACGCGGAGCAACTTACAAAAGCCATCACGCCGCAAACGCGTCTATTGATTATCAACAGCCCCTCAAATCCAAGCGGTATGGTCTATACGCGTGAGGAACTTAGCGAACTAGCAGCCGTCTTATTAAAAAACCCACAGGTTTTTATTCTAACGGATGATATCTATGAACATATCTATTGGGGAAAGCAAGCATTTGAGAATATAGTCAATGTATGTCCTGAACTCTATGAGCGAACCATTGTATTAAATGGTTGTTCAAAAGCTTATGCAATGACGGGTTGGCGCATCGGTTATGCCGCTGCCGCTAAAGAAATCATCCAGGCCATGACCAATATACAATCTCAAAGCACTTCCAATCCTAACTCCATTGCTCAAGTAGCTGCAAAAGCTGCATTAACAAGCAATCAAGATTGCGTACGCGAAATGAACAGGATTTATCAGCAAAGACATCAGTTTTTTTCTGAAGGGCTTAATGCTATTCCTGGCGTAAACTGCTTAGCGGCGATGGGTGCGTTTTATTGCTTCCCTTCCTTCCGTCACTTTATCGGTGAAGGAAAAGCATTTAGTTCTGACTATAAACTCGCGGATTATTTGCTTAACAAAGCGGATATCGCTACTGTCCCGGGCTCAGCTTTTGGCGCGCCAGGACATTTACGGCTTTCTTTTGCTACCGATGATATTAATCTAAAAAATGCATTAGCTAAATTAAGAGAAGCATTGAAAGACTTCAAATAAAACCTACTTGTGTCATTGCGATTGCCGCGCTTCGCTCGCAATGACAGCTATGCGCGTGGCAATCGCAATGACGAGTTTTTGTAATATCTTTTATTGTTTAACGATCGTACCGCGCGTTTCTTTGACAAGAAATGTCAGTGCTGCTGCAGCAAGAAATGCAATAGGAATAATACTCAGCGCATGTTGAAAGCTTGTTGTTGAAAATGCCATTAAATTGCCTTTGACATGCACGCCGGTTAAAACATCCAACGCTTTTCCTATCAACGGTTGTGATAATGCGCCGCCTAACATGACTAAAGAGTTAATCACAGCAATCGCCGTTCCTGCTAAAGCGGCTACGTTAAGTTCTCTTGCAATAGGAAAAACGATAATCTGTGTCGAACTACAAACACCAAACGTAAAAAGTAACACTTTCAGGGAATGGGTTGACATACTAGGGGAATGGGTTGACATACTAGGGAAATAAATAATCAATGAAAATAATACCGCACCTAATAAAGCACCTAGAATAATCGGGTAACGTCGATTACCCATTTTATCTGAAATCCAACCCACCAGCGGACTTCCAATCGCCCAGCCTAGAAATACAAAGGAAATAGCCGTTGCTGCCGAAACATTTGATAAACCATACACACGTATTAAATAAGGAATACCCCAAACCTCTGCAAAACCAGAAAGTGATAAATATAAAAGGCTTCCTATGATACCAATCAACCACATTTGAGGATTTTTACATAGCTTAAAAACCGCCTGAAAAAATTCCCGGTAGCTTAATTTAGATGATGCAGACGCCGCCGCTGTTTTAACCGCTTTCGTTTCTGGAATCACCAGCCACATAACGATGGTTAAACCCACACCGACAACAGCAGCAAGATAGAGTGTGGTATTAGAGCCTATAGAAACGACCAGCTTTGATAAGGTAATATCACCAATCATAGCCCCAACCATACCGAGCGAGGTAGCCATACCGGCAATAAAAGCAAAACGCGAAGGGGGAAACCAAAGGGAAGCGAGTTTTAGAACACCTACAAAGGCAAACGCCGAACCAAATCCGACTAAAAAACGACCGACTTGTGCCGTAGGCAAAAAATGGTGAGCAAATAAATAAGTGCCTAAGGCACAGACTAAGGATGCAAATACCAATAATTTACGCGGACCGAATCGGTCCATCATAATACCAACCGGCAATTGCATTGGCGTATAAGCGTAATAGTAGAAGGCCACTAAGTTACCAAAGGCAACCCCACCGATACTAAACATTTTTAGCAAATCTTCCGTCATAACACTCGGTAAGATTCGCAAAAAATATTCATAACAGTAGAAAAGGGCTCCTAAACCACATACTAACCAGGGAAACAAGCTAATAGGCTTTTTCGGCATAAATCTACCCCACCGTTATAATAATTAGTAAATTAGGCTAGCTTTGTCCCTAAATTAAGCACTTAATGTAAGTACCTAATTCAGAAGCAAGCCGATTCAATGAAATGATAAGAGATTAAGCAACTTCTGCAGTATCGCTGGACTTAGCAGAAGGCGCTTTAGAGGAACGATTTCCGTACTTCTGTTTATATTTATCAATACGCCCACTGGAGTCAACAATCTTTTGCTTACCCGTATAAAAAGGATGGCATTTCGCACAAACTTCTATAGAAAGATTTGCATCGCCTAAGGTAGAGCGAGTTTTAAAGCTATTGCCACAGCTACACGTCACCGTAACCACTTCATAACCTGGATGGATATCTTGCTGCATATAATTTTTATATCCCTTGAAAACAAATTAGGGCGGCATTATAACAGAAGGAACTGCAAAACAAAATTTTGCTTACGAAAAAAGACTTTTCATCGGAGATAAATTCAGATATAAAAGTGGTTAAAGCACTAAAAAGTAAGCCTTTTTTGGACAAAAAGACCATGGAACGGTAGCCCTTGGCAGCGCCTGTGAGATGAAACTCATTGAGACAAAAGGATAGGTCTATTTTGCTAAAAACAAGCTTGTACACAAATAAAGAACTCCGTCTTTCCAGCCTAATTATCGCCCTTATTTTTGTTTGCTTTTGGCCTAAGAAAGCTTTTGCCTTCCAGCCTGGATTAAGCCTTTCTTATGGGACAGGAAAACCTGACCATTTAGAAGGCTATAGAATAGCGCTACAAGATTTTTGGCCCTTTGTAGGGTTTCCTAAATCAGCCCTCAATTTAACAGGCTACTGGGATTTGAGCCTTGCTCGTTGGACAAACAACCCGCCGCTAGCGAACCAGCCACAGCATATTTCTATTGCGGCTATCTCACCTGTCATCCGATTACAAACGCAAAAATTTTACTTTCTATACGCCCAACCCTATTTAGAGCTGGGGATAGGCGCTAGCCTACTATCCAATAATCACTTTGGACATCGAGATTTAGGCGGTCAATTCGCCTTCCAGGATTTACTCGGCATAGGGTTGCGCTGGAAAGCAACCCATGCCTGGTCATTGAGCTACCACTACGTACACTACTCTAATGCGCATCTACTACCGCCCAATCAAGGCATCGACGTAAAACATTTATTTAGTTTGGGGTATGAATTTAATTAATAGAAGACAACGTCATGGCGAGGCCGAAAGGCCGCAGCCATCCAGGAAAAAATTTAAACTATATTACTGGATTGCCACGCACTATGCGCTCGCAATGACGAGCTTTTTTCAATAACTTCAAAAAGCCAAGTGTTGTAAAATCTATTAAGCATCTTATACTGCACACACTTACAAGTTGGATGGGATCTATCCTTGCTAAAGGGGCTTAGCCATGGCCAAGACAAAAACCACTGAATTATCTACTACTGAGCATCAACCGTTACGTGTTTTTACTGAAAAAGCGTATCTTGATTATTCCATGTACGTCATTCTTGATCGGGCATTACCGCATATCGGTGATGGTTTAAAACCGGTACAACGTCGTATTGTTTACGCCATGTCAGAATTAGGGTTAACCGCTGTAGCAAAATATAAAAAATCAGCGCGCACAGTGGGTGATGTACTGGGTAAATTTCACCCACATGGTGATGTCGCCTGTTACGAAGCTATGGTATTAATGGCACAACCTTTTTCCTATCGTTACCCACTCGTCGATGGTCAAGGAAATTGGGGCTCACAAGATGATCCTAAATCCTTCGCCGCAATGCGTTATACCGAATCACGCCTCACCCAATATGCACAAGCCTTACTCTCAGAACTCGCGGATGGTACTGTCGATTGGGTTCCTAATTTTGATGCTACCTTAGAAGAACCGCATCTTTTACCAGCCCGCTTGCCCAATATTCTTTTAAATGGTGCAGCGGGTATTGCGGTAGGTATGGCAACCGATATTCCTCCGCATAATCTTAGAGAAATCGTCAGCGCCTGTATTCGTTTACTCGATGATCCCAAAACAACACTTAACGATCTGTTTGATCATATTCAAGGACCTGATTTTCCAAGCGCGGCTGAAATTATCACCCCCGCCGATGAAATTCGTAAAATTTACCAACAAGGTCAAGGCGCGGTACGTGCACGTGCTGTTTATAAAGAAGAAAACGGTCAACTCATTATTACCGCTTTACCTTATCAAGTATCCGGTGCAAAAATTATTGAACAAATTGCCGAACAAATACGTGAAAAAAAGCTTTCGCTCATTGAAGATTTACGTGATGAATCGGATCATGAAAACCCCACCCGCCTGGTGATTACGCCACGCTCAAATCGTGTAGACACCGAAGCCTTAATGGGCCATTTATTTGTAAGTACCGATTTAGAACGTAGCTACCGCATTAATCTCAACATGATCGGCCTTGATGGGCGTCCACACGTCAAAAATCTGTTAACTATTTTAAAAGAATGGCTAGAGTATAGACAACAAACGGTTCGTAAACGTTTAGAATTTCGTTTAGAGAAAATTTTAAATCGACTGCATTTATTGGAAGGTTTTCTGATCGTTTACCTTCACATCGATGAAGTCATTAAAATTATTCGACAACATGATGATCCCAAAGCACAATTAATTAAACGCTTTAAATTAAGTGATGTACAAGCCGATGCCATTTTAGAAATACGTTTACGTCAATTGGCTAAGCTTGAAGAAATTAAGCTACGCACCGAACAAAAAAACCTGACTGCTGAACGTGATGAATTAGAAAAAATCCTTGCTTCTAACGCAAAATTAAAACGTCTTATTCGTGATGAATTACAAAAAGATGCAAAACTGTATGGCGATGAACGCCGCTCAAAGCTTGTGCAACGCAACGCCGCGCAAGCGATTCAAAAAACAGAAATTATCCCTTCCGACCCCGTCACTGTTATTCTTTCTACACGCGGCTGGATACGTGCCGCCAAAGGTCACGACTTTGATGTCAACGGCCTAAACTTCAAAGCCGGCGACTCATTTAAAATGGCTATTCCAGGCCGTAACAATCAACTGGTTGTCTTTATCGATTCAACGGGACGCAGCTATTCAACCCCTATTCATACCCTTCCCTCTGCACGTAGTAGTGGTGAACCGCTAACCAGTCGCTTTAACCCTGCTCCTGGTGCTAACTTCCAAGCCATGATCACCGGCAACCCTGAACAATCTATTTTAGTCGCATCCGATGCCGGTTACGGATTTATCACCCAAATCAGTGAGCTTTATTCTAAAAATCGTAATGGCAAAAATTTATTAAAATTAGCGACACAAAGTCAGGTACTACAACCACGATGGATAGATAATCTTGAAGATAATTATCTTGCCATTGTAACAAACAGCGGTTATTTATTAATAATTGCTGCCAAGGAGTTACCGATTTTGCCTCGAGGTAAAGGAAATAAAATAATACAAATACCCACGGAAAAATTAGAACAGCGTGAAGAGTTTGTCATCGATATCGCTGTATTACCTAGCAAAAATAGTTCGCTGGATATCATTGCAGGAAAACGACAAGTTACCTTAAAAGCGTCGGACTTAGCCCATTACCGAGGAAAACGTGGACAACGCGGTCACAAACTACCACGTGGGTTACAAAAGCTTGATCAGCTAGCCGTTCCTACCCGTTGATTTTATGTTAAATAAACACATTAATTATCTTTGGTTTTTCTTACTCGCCTCGTTTTGGGGTGGTTCATTTGTTGCTATTAAAGAAGTGGTCAATACCGTTCCGCCCTTTTTTGGAGCCGCGTTACGCGTTGGATTGGCCTTATTTTTCCTGACCATTATGTTATGTTGTTTGAGGAAAAAGGTAGCCGTGCCGTTTTCCATCCGTTGGCGCATTTGGATTATGGGCCTTTTCTCACAGGGGATTCCATTTTTCTTTCTATTCTGGGGCGAACAACACATTTCATCCGGTTTAGCCGGCATATTAAATGGAACCGTTCCTATCTGGACATTATTATTTAGCCTCACTTCGCCTAGAACAAGAAACTTTTCACCCTTGAAAGGCATCGGTTTATCCACTGGTTTATTAGGTATTTGTATTATCTTTTAGCCTATGCTGCACTTTAACAATACACATACCTATTTATTAGGCACAATGTCTGTACTGTTGATGGCGATTAGCTATGCGATAGGAAATTTACTCAATCAACGTATGTTATCTGGCAAGATCAAATTAGCTTTTTATGCCAATATCTATCATCAACATTGGGCCAGCTTAATTTTTTTAATACTGGCTTCGCTTTGCTTTGAAAGTTTACCTAGCAAAATCTTGCTACTGCATACGCCTTTACTCTGGGTAGCCAGCATTTATATGGGTTTATTTTCTACCGCCTTAGCCTGGATTATTTACTACCATCTGATTCGAGAATGGGATGCCGTTCGAGCCAGTGCAGTCATGTATATAGTCCCTATTATGGCGATACTGTGGGATTTTATTTTCTTCCACAATCGCCCACAATGGACAGAAGGTTTAGGCATTATTACGATCTTATTAGGCGTCATTTTAATACAACTACCCAAAAACAGACGCCTTCAACCAACGCCTTGAATCTAAGCGAACTGCATTAAATAGCTATCATTTCCGTCATTGCGAGCGCCGTAGGCGCGCGGCAATCTTAACCTGGATGGCCACACTCATTTCATTCGCTCGCCATGACGATAATGCTACCTCTATTTAGAGGATAAAACCTGCTGCAAATGCTTGGCAAACGCTTGATGACCTAATTGGCCCACTATCCTTTGCTCATTTAATTCTCTACCATCCGGCGTAAAAAATAAAAACGTCGGTGGCGCAATCACATTAAATTTTTTCTCTAATGCTTTATCAATAGCATCATTTGCCGTGACATCAGCACGTAATACGATAAAACGAGATAACAACGATTTCACCTGCGATTCAGGAAATACCGCATGCTCCATTTCTTTGCACGATATACACCAGTTCGCATAAAAATCTAATAATACTGGTTTATTTTCTTGTTTCGCTTTAATCAGCGCTCGATTGAGATCCGGAATACCTTTAATCGCCTGAAAATTACCATTAACCGCAGCTTGCTGTGATTTAAACCCATTAAAAGGCTGTAAATTTTGCGGAACAATGCGTAATAATAACCAGCCAGCCATAACTAACATCATTATCCCCAAGACTATTTTCACCCCATTCATCCAAGGACCCGATTTAGGTAACCATTTCCCTGCGGAGGTACCAATAATTAACAAGGGCACACCCGAACCCAAACCTAAAATAAACAACGCAAAACCACCTAACACCGCGTTACCGGTATTCCCAATATACGTTAATACACCGACCAACGGCGCTGTGATACAAGGCGAAATAACCAACGTGGATAAACAACCCATCAAGGCAACACCCCAATAATTTCCTCCCTGTTGACGATTGGTTAAATTATTTAGTTTTTCCTGCCAACTGGCCGGAAGCTGTAAGTCATAAAAACCAAATAAAGAAAAAGCCAGGAATACAAACACTAAACTGACAAAAATAATCACCCACGGACTTTGTAAAAACGATTGCAAATAACTACCGGCTAACCCAGCAAAAACACCTGCCAGCGCATACGTTAACGCCATTGCGAGCACATAGGTTAACGATAAACTAAAAGCTTTTAGCGTCGTTAATTGTTGCTTCTGGCCTAAAATAATGGCGGATAACACCGGGATCAGGGGAAGAACACAAGGGGTTAGTGATAACAATAAACCAAAACCAAAAAAACCTAATAAAATTAAGCCAATATTATGGCTAGCCAATAAACGCATTGCTTTGCCTTGCTCGCCTTTTGCTGTCGATTGACTCGTACCTACTCCCTTCTGCAAAGATAAAGTCAATTGGCGAGTAACCGGCGGATAGCAAAAACCAGCCGCTGCGCAGCCCTGATAATGGATGCTAAGCTTTAAGGTATTTTTTAAAGGATGAATAAACTTTAATAAAACGGTCGTTCCACTTTGATAGACTTGATAGTTATTGAGAAATTTATTGTGTTTAGGAATACCCGGCGGTAAAACCACAGATTTTATAGGTTGATCACTCTCAAAATGCATTTTTTCACGATAAAGATAGTAACCCGGCTTTATAGCCCAGTGAACTGACATTGTTTGGGCATCGAGTTGCTTGGTTGTTACTTGAAAAACCTGTTCCACCGGTAGAGGTTCGTCTGCATAGCTGGTAGTGAATACCCCGCCTAATAGTGACCCTAATACGAAAATTTTAATGAATTTAGAAAAAAATAACAAAATACGTCCTCTTTAGATAAGCAATAACCTAGAAAACCCGTTGAATCCTGAAAGCCTCAAACCGGATTTATTCCCCTTAAATAGATAGTCCTTTTCAGAAGATTTTTCTAGCTAACCAATAAAATAGTCATGAAAAACAGAGTGATTTTATAAAAAACCAATCCTAGTTTCTAAGTGCTCTAGCACTAAACCTTTAAAATCTTGGGCTTAATGCTCAAGCTTCTTCACATTATCCCTAAAAAAATTAAAATGATTGCTATAATACGCTTGTCCCCGCATCGCCCCTACTATATCATGGGAACTCCTCTGACCTAGTCAAGATTCAAAGGATACTGTATATGCAAAATGCAATTGATCAACTACCCGTTCTATCCATTCAAGCTAGTCCTAGCACAGATACCGCTCAACAACCCTTAAAAACTTACGTGAAACGGGCATTAGAAAATTATTTTTCACATTTAACGACTGAAAATAACTTGTCTTCTACACCACCTAAACTGGATCTTTATGGACTCGTTTTAAGTGAGGTTGAATACCCGTTACTAGAAATTGTGTTACAACAAACCCGAGGCAACCAAACCAGAGCAGCAAAATTGCTTGGGATTAGCCGAGGTACGCTGCGCAAAAAATTAAAACAATATGATCTTGCATAACAAACCATGAATATCTAATTAGATTCAGCTTCTTTCTTATAAAAAACAATAATAAAAATAAAAAACAATGTCTTCTTCGGCTGTCAAGAAAGCTTATTTAAACTGGATATTCTGGTTTTTTGTCGGTAATGCCATTTTATTTTGGGTGATAGGACTACACTATTTCGCCGTCATCCTTCCTTTTCATCTATCTACATCTACCGTCGTTAATCAATTTATTGCCTGGCTATTTTTACTGAGCGCCTATTTCGGTCAATTAGGCCTATTTGCCATCTTAGCCGCTGCTTTACCGACCCTACTCGCATTTATATACCCTAAAAAATACCTTATTTTCACCAGCGCATTGATCAGTGGGTTTTTAATTGCGTGGCTACTTTGCCTAGATACCTTTGTATTTAGCCAATACCGTTTTCATTTAAATGGAATTCTATGGAATTTAGTCACTAGCGGCCAAGCCACTGAAGTCTTTGACCTATCTTGGCTAGAATGGCTTGCGACTGGATTACTATCCCTTCTTCTACTCGGTTTAGAAATAGGCTTAGCCCTATTGATATGGAAAAAATGTAGCACAAAGCCCTTTCGTTCGAAGTATCCGCTTTCTTTAATAGGATGCCTCTTATTTTCCTATTATATGTTAGCCTTGATTGTGCCTGTTTCAGGCTCCTTATCGTTGAATCAACAAGCCTATACCATTCCACTTTACTATGAGGTTCTTGCTAAATTTTTACCTGGAAATAGATTACCCGCGCTAGAAAGTCTATATCGACAGGATTTTGTGGAAATTAATCATACTAATGCAAAATTACATTATCCCCTCCACCCTTTAATCTATAAAACGACCCAAAAGCCGCTGAATATCGTCTTTATTCTTATTGATACCTGGCGATTCGATATGATGAATGCGGTTAATACCCCGAATATTTATCGTTTTGCGCAAGAAAGCTGGCAGTTTCAACGGCATTTTAGTGGCGGCAATGGCACACAACCAGGTATTTTCTCGCTATTTTATAGCCTACCCGCTTCGTATTGGACCGCCACGATTAACGAACATAAAAGCCCCGTATTCATCAATAAACTTTTAGATGAGGGTTACCATACCGGCGTTTTTGCCAGTGCAACCTTACTCGCACCGGCCTTTAATCAAAATGTTTTTAGCAAGATAAAAAACCTGCAAACCACAACGCCAGGTGATTTGCCTCCGGATAGAGACAAACGTATTACCAGCGAATTTAAACAGTTTGTTAGTCACACTTCATCACCTTTTTTCAGCTTTCTCTTCTATGATGCTGCGCATAGCTTCTGCTATGGCAATAGCCCAGACAATCCATTTCAACCGAGTATTGGGGTCTGTGATCGCCTGACCTACACCAACCATACCGATCCAACACCTACGTTTAACCGTTATAAAAATGCCTTGTATTATATTGACGAATTGGTAGGACAAGACTTAGCATTACTTAAAAAACAACATTTGCTCGATAATACGATTGTTGTCATCACCGGTGACCACGGAAATGAATTTAATGATAACCATCTAGGTTACTAGGGACATGCGAGCAACTTCACGCACTATCAAACACAAACGCCTTTAATCATACACTGGCCAGGCCAAAAACCGGCTGTTATAAAACATCGCACCACCCATTACGATATCGTTCCCACTTTTTTAAAGCGACTTTTTGGATGTCAAAACCCGAAGGATGACTACAGTATTGGCCAATCATTATTTGACAAGAAAAAGCGTCCTTATTTACTCCTACATAGCTATACTAACTTAGGCATTATCAAAGATAAGCATATTATTAACATTTATCCTTCAGGTTATTTTCAAGTTCAGGATATGCATGCAAAAATACTAACTGATGCTAAATTACCCATGGAAACTATATTAAGCGCCCTATCGCAAACAAAACGATATTATACTGCCCAATAAAATTCACTATTTACAGGTTTTAGCTTGACAGGCTGAGCCCTCCTTTAGCACAATAGGCGACTGTTTGGCCATGTAGCAAAAGAAAAAGCAACGCTTTTTCCTTGCGAACGCCCGGAGCAGGAGCGCAGGGCCGGCTTCCAAGCGAAGCAGGATTGCGTAGCGCAGGAAGGAGCACAGACAGAGTAATTCGAAGTTTAAAAGTTTTGGCTATGTAGCTCAGTTGGGTGAGCAAGAATAGAAAAAGCAACGCTTTTTCCTTGCGAACGCCCGGAGCAGGAGCGCAGGGCCGGCTTCCAAGCGAAGCAGGATTGCGTAGCGCAGGAAGGGCAGAATAGTTCGAGGTTAAAAAGTTTTGGCTATGTAGCTCAGTTGGGTGAGCAAGAATAGAAAAAGCAACGCTTTTTCCTTGCGAACGCCCGAAGCAGGAGCGCAGGGCCGGCTTCCAAGCGGAGCAGGATTGCGTAGCGCAGGAAGGAGCACAGGCAGAATAGTTCGAGGTTAAAAAGTTTTGGCTATGTAGCTCAGTTGGTTAGAGCACAGCATTCATAATGCTGGGGTCGGTGGTTCGAGCCCACCCATAGCTACCATAAAAATCGTTTTAATTTAAAAGCTTAGTTGAAACTCCCTATCCCTTTACATTTGGGTCAAACTTCCTCCCTCCAACAATATCTAAAATTTAATTTTTTATGACAACAGAGATAATACTTTCTTATGTCGCTAAAAAGGCTTTAAACATATTAGAAAATAAGTTTATCTCTAATGTCGTTGAAAAGTGGTCGCAGTACAGAGCTAGAAAATTTCTTCAAACATTTATAGCTGAAATAGAAAAAAATACAGATTTTAAAGATCCAACAAAGCTGAAAAATATGATAGAAGAGTTTTTTGAAGATGAAAACAAATCCGAAATCCTTTTTGAAGCTTATCGTAAAGTTGTTTTAAGCGCCTCAAAAAATATCGGCCCGATAATAATCGCTATTATAACAGCTAAGTTGATTTTAGAAAAAAAACAGTCAAATGAAACGGAAGATAGAATAATTTTAGCCGCAGAAAATTTAAGTGATAATGAGCTTATTAGCTTCTTGGAATTTTATTATAAAAAGATAAAGAAGGAAAATGATGATCTAGAGATACTTTTACATGAAGAATCTTATGGAGAATCTTTCGAAAATGATCTTACAGCCCCACCCTTAAGCGAGTGGCCAGGAATATGGGCTTTGAAACTCAAAAATATGGGTATTCTTTTAGAGAGAGTTACACAAAAAACTAGGCATTATCCCGCTAGCTGTTATGCAGATAAGGATTATGATGCCGGTATCTCAAATGATTTTAAATACTATATAATTATTCCACAAGAATATCAATTACTCGCTGATTACATTAATACTGCATTAAAAATAACTAATTCGAAAAGTTCCTAATTGCCTGCTGCTCTTTAATAAAACATAACCTTTTTTTGATTCTAAGAAAAAGATAAGATATTATCTATACATTGTTCAGCCAAAAAGCATATTTTTATTAAGCTCAATAAATTAAGATTAATAAAAATAATGTGTAAAGGAACACAAGGATTGTATGGACTCAAGATTTTATTCCACTTTAGTGCGTGCAGGCCTAGCTTTTTCTCTCGTTTTCATCTTTGCTGGGCCTATTAAAGGAATATTTGCTTCTATTCAAGATACTATTAACAAAAGCAACAACACCAACATAAAATTTAAAGATCTTGATATAGACTTCTCGACTAATAATCAATTATCGCCAATTAATCAAATGTATAAACGTGATCTTGAAATGGCCTTTCAAAGTCCCGTGATATCAAGAGATGAAACGTTTTTAATAAAACGCTTGATTGAAGCTAAACTAAGTCCAGATGATCAGACTGACGTATTAATTCGTTTATTAGCCAATACCCGACTCAATCTGTTCATGCTCCTTATAGATAAACAAGTCTCTGAAGAACAAATAGGACTCCTGTCTTATTTAAATGACCAAACCATACCTATAGAACAAACTAAGCTTTTACCATTTTTTAAAAAATGGCAAAAAAAATCTAAAAATAATAGCTATGCCTTTACTCAATTTTTGAATGTTTTATTAGCACTCAACTTAATAGCCGAAAATGTTTCTTCTTATACTATCACACCATTAGGTAAAGAATATCTCATTTTTCGTGTACGTTTTGGACATCCGATTAACTTCGACAATATTCCTAGCAGTAAAAATAAACTGGATATGGGCCAACAAAAATAACCTAAATTAAAAAGGAAAATATAAATCATGCATCACAATTTTATAAAGCTTTTTTCATTAAAAAAATGTCCTCAAATAGCCATGTCTGGTTTTGATATGTTTTTAAAAAATAAAGTCGTAAAAAAACTGTATCTACCGCATAGAATCTGGCTTTTATAATAGCCACGAGAATCTTAATCAAAATTATAATTATATTATTAAATCCACCTTACAAGGTGACGTAGAAACATTTAAAATAGCAGTAGAAGAAGAATATAAAAATCTTTTACAGATCCTCAGCCCTTATCTTAACGAAAAAAATTCAATTTTTTCAATACAGTGTAAGACGTTGTTACAACTCTCTAAACCTCTTCCAATCGATAAATTACAAACCAATCACATAGTTTTTTTACCATTTAAAGAAAATTGCAGCGACTTAGTGATCACTGAAGCGTTTTCTCTTCTAAAAAATTTATTTGATACCTTATGCGGTATTTCTTCATTTCAGTATGGAAAATGTGCTGATTTGTCTTTGGACAAAAATTATATTTTTGAAATGGCATTTACAGACTGCGTTGCCAGAGATCATTACTTAACACACGACACACATATTAAAGCGGCTGAATTTATTATACCGTTACTCAAAAATGGGAAACAATCGATTATTGCGTTTGATTATCTTAAACACAAAAAATTCCTCGATATACATAGAAGTCAATTTTTCAAATCTGCGACAGTAACCCACACAGCTAATGATCCCTGTCCATTAGATGAAGGGGTTATCTATAAAAAATAATAACCTGGCAGAAAACCGCGCTAGCATCATTTCTATGAAATGATGTATCAGTTTAGATCTACTCAACAATAAGAGCTTTCATAGCCGCTTCTTTAGTTTCCTCTGCAACTTGAAGTAACGTTTGATAAAGTATTTCAAACTTTTCAGGCGATTCTGCTTTTAATGCCGATCCTATTTCTTTGCAAACTTGTTCTAAGCGACTCGCGCCACAGTAGCCTGCCCCACCCTTCCATTTATGCGCTAGGTTTCTAATCGCTGGCCAATCACTATTATTATGATACTGTTTGATCTCTTCCAACTCTTTACTCAGTTCACTTGCCAGTAAATCTAAACAATCTTTAACAGTTTCTTTCTTACCTAAAGTTTCAATCGCTTTTTTAATATCTAAAATAGGAAGATCCTGAATAGGAGTAGCCTTTACAGGCTCAGCGGGTTCATTATGTATAGCTATTTGTTGTGGCTGTTGATGTGAAGTAAAAGCTAATATCTCAGCGGCTTTTTTCAGTGTCAGCGGTTTATTAAATACAGCATTCATTCCAGTTTCAAGGCAAAGCTGTTTTTTTGCATCTTCAACATGTGCTGTTAAGCCAATAATCGGCACTGAGGGATTCGGTTGCTTTTTCTGTAATCGAATACGTCGTGTTACGTCACAACCATCTCCATCAGGCAACCCCATATCCATTAAAACAAGATCATAATGATTTTTTTCTATTTTTTCTAAAGCTGTTTTCCCATCGGGAGCAACCTCTGTCCGACAGCCCAGCGCTGATAGCACGTTTTGTGCCACCCTTACCGCTACTTCAGTATCTTCAACAATTAAAACACAACTTCCATTTCCATTAGCAGAAATAGCCGCTTCAGAAGTTAAAGGTTTAGTAACCACGCTTATTTTTGGTAAAACAACGTTTCCTTTTAACTCGGCTACATTGGCGTCATCCATTAATAATGGTTTTTGCAAAGGAATCAAACAAATAAATGTCGTACCCTTTCCTAGATCACTCTCAATATGAATTTCACCATGTAAGTCTTCGATAAATTGTTTAACCGTTGAAAGTCCTAAGCCCGTACCTGGAATACCCTGATAAGAAGGCATCAAGCGAGTAAAGCGTTTATAAACCTCAGCATGTTTATCTTTAGGAATACCCATGCCTGTATCACTGACACGTAATTCAACAATGGCTTCACGTTTTTTATCTTTCATTAAACGTGCGCTGACTGTAATTTGACCTTTATCACTATATTTTAAGGCGTTAGTCAATAACTCCAGTATAATCTTTTGTATACGGACAGAATCGCCCATCAAATAACTTGGAATCGTCTGATCATAGACTAAATTTAATTCTAAGCCTTTTACCAATGCTTGCGATTTATTGAGACGTACAATTTGTTTTAATGCTTCTTTTAACTCAAATTTATGTTCCAAAACGGGAATTTCACCACTTTCCGCCTTAATACTTTCCAAAATTCTATCCAAAAACTCCAATAAAGCGTCGCTCGATTGCACCAGATCATCAACAAATTTAGTAACTTTCTTTGGAATATCGGGTTGCATTTGAATTAGATGCGCATTACCAACAATACCGCTTATGGGCGTCCGAATATCATGGCGCATGTTTTCGAGAAATTCGGTCTTGGCTTGATTCGCGGTTTCTGCTTTCTCTTTAGCTAACTTCAAAGCATCTTCAGCCTGTTTTCTCTTAGTAATGTCGATTGATATGCCTAAAATACCCACTATATTTTTAGACCTATCTGGTAATGGAATTTTTGAGGATAAAAAAATTCTTTTTTTGCCACTAGGCAAAGTAACTACTTCCTCCATTGTTAAATTCTTTCCCGATAACACAGCTAAATCTGTTTCTCTAAAGTTATCTGCCACTACTTTAGTAAATAGATCATAATCTGTTTTTCCAAAAACAACCTCACTAAATCCAAGTTTATGCATAAGTTTTTTTGCATAACTATTCTGCCCCAAATAAACGCCTTCTTTATTTTTCCAATAAACACTTCCTGGTAAATTCTTTAAAATAAAATTTAATGTGTAAATTTCTTTTTTATATTTATTTTTAAGTTTTTTTATTTCCAGTTGTTGGTTTTCAATAATATTAAGTAATTCCGATTTATTGAGGTTTTGCATTATTTTTTTATCCACTCCCTTATAAAAATGCCCAGTATATTTACGCTAAAAGTCTATATTAAGAAAGCTCCCAAGTAAATTTATCGGGTAAAAGCTCATTCAACTTTATAGCTTTCAATTGCTCATTGTCCATATTATAAGAGTAAAAATTGGTTTCTGAGTCAGAAAACTGGATTAAACGCTGCCTACAGGCACCACAAGGCATACAAACTAACTTAGGGGTAACTAAAACAATATCAGATATATTTTTATAACCTGCCGTTAGCATGGCACTAAGTGCCGAAGTTTCAGCACATTGACTAAGCGGTGTAGCAGCATTTTCCCAATTACAACCATTAAATAATTTGCCTTCGATGGTTCTTATGCACGCTCCAATATTAAATTTACAAAAAGGCACATAAGCATTAAGCGCTGCTTCTTTAGCCAATAAAACCATTTCATGTATATATTTTTTCATCTTAAGCCTTGTTAAAAATAGGGGTCGCTATTTAAACATTCTTGTATTACTATTTATATTTAAATAATAATATTTAATTTTAATATGTATAATCCAAAAAACCTTATAGAACTTTATTCTGGAAATGATTTAGCTACCTTATTTAAAGGTGACTTTATTAACTTTGGTTACTGGAAAAATGTTCCAACTGTTATATCTGAATACGATGTCGTTGAGGCAAATAAAAATCTTTATCATCAAGTTTTTCAACGATTATCATTAAATGCTCAAGATAAAATTTTAGAAATAGGTTCTGGCCACGGTGGGGGGTGCGCTCTACTATCTTCATCTCATTCTATAAAATTTATAACTGGATTAGATTATTTAGCGGCTCATACAGAACATTCACAAAAAAAGCACTCCTCTCTAGTTAAATTAGGGAAATTACAGTTTTTACAAGGTGCTGCTGAATCTATTCCAATGCCAGATTCAAGTATCAATAAAATTTATACTATAGAAGCATTTCAGCACTTTAATGCTCGGCATGCTATTCCTGAATTCTACAGGGTTTTATCACCTAACGGTAAACTCGTTATTTCTACACTGTTTGCTAAAAATAAAAGCTGTTTTGAAGAGTTACTCACTCTCATACCAAGGCCTGCGCTCCTATCGGATAGTAGTGATGGAGAAATAGCTGCATTACCTGAAGTTTTAAATTTATTAGAAAAATATTCATTTCAAAATATAAAATTAGAAAATATTAGTCAATATGTCTGGTTGGGATATGATACTTGGGTAAAACAAAATGATCCCAGCATTTGGGACATGAATTGGAAAATTGCTAACGAAAAAGGATTACTTGATTATTATATAATAACTGCAAACATAAAAAATAAATATAAGAAATTTTAATGCCTTTGAACTACACTATTAGTGAACATCGTAAATTCATTTTAAGTTTACAACAAAAAGAAAAAAGGATCGCGGCTAAAAATGTAATAATTTCGCCACTTTTTTTTTCATTAGAAAATAACAATAGACTTACAGCTTTTATTTACAGACCTTTTCGCTTAGCGAGCAATAAGCTCTATCCTACAGTATTACATATTCGAGGCACGGGTTATAATGCAGACGCACGGTATTATGCTTATATAACTTGTAGCCATCTAGCCGAAAAATCTAGTTGTCAAGTTATTGATCTTGACCATAGATTGGCTCCAGAGTATCCATGCCCAATTGGATTTAATGACGTCTATGCTAGCATTAAATCTATTATTAAAAACTCAGAACAATTAAAAATTGATCCTGAAAAAATAGCTATTTCAGGATATAGCTCTGGTGGAAATTTTGCTGCACTAGCAGCTATTCAAGCAAAAACAGATAAACTCCCAATATCTTTACAACTATTAATTTCTCCTATAACAGATTTATCTCGCAACCTAAAAAAATATTCAAATTTTGAAAAAAAAGATAGTTTTCCTTTATCACTAGCACAATGGTTTATAACGCTCTATTTACAACAAGGTGCTTCTAACCCTAAAAGCCCTCTAATATCCCCTTATTGGTCAAATGATTTGACCAATTTACCACCTACTTACTTTTTATGTGGAGAATTTGATCGTTTTAGAAGTGATAGTGAAGGTTATAGAAATAAATTAGCAAAAGCTCATGTATGGACACATATGTCTGTATTTAAAAAAGAAAATCATTCTTTTTTTTGGCATAATATTCGAGTTATAGAAACAATGGCAACTCAATTGCGTATGAGCTTTAATTTATTTTCTATACCAAGATCAATAACTCAAAAACGAATAAGTGAAAAGCAAGAAAAATCACCTGACTTAAAAAAAAGCAACCACATATAGCTAACTGCAGAAGCGGTTAGCTCATTTAGACACGAATCAATATTTATCGAAATCGTTAAGGTGAGGTATTGAACCAAGCAATCGTTTAGTTTCTATACCTTGTAGAACTTTTTCTTTCATAGCGCTATTTCTAATTAATTAGCGCCGTGATCGCATTTTTTGCGGCCTCTTTGGTTGCTACTGCCGCCTCCAGCAACGATTGATAGTACATTTCAGCTTCTTCAAATAATCTTCTTTGCAACAATGTTTCTAATTGTTGGCAGACTTTTCCTAATCGGTTGGCGCCACAATAACTTGCCTCAACTCTCCATTTATAAGCTATCGCTTGAATAGCTGACCAATTTCTAGCTTGATAATGTTGTTTTAGTATCGCTAAATATGCCGTGAGATTATCCGTAAATAATTGAAAAATTTCCTTAATAAACTCTTTATCACCCATTAAGTGTATAGCTTTATCAATATCTATGAGTACGAAATCTTGTAAAGTAGAAGGTGTCATTTGAAATCCCTGTTGACGTGGAATAAAGACTTTGTGTTTTTTAGTATAAAAATACTACAACCTATTAAAAAATTTTTTTATAAGTATGACAATAAGGTTTTTTTCTATTCTTTGCATAATAATTCTGATGCTGATCTTCTGCTGGCCAAAAAGTGCTAGCAGACGTTACCTGAGTAGCAATTTTATAGCCTTTTTCTTGCAAAAGCTTAATAAGCTTTAAAGCAATTTCTTTTTGCTCCGGTGTCGTATAAAAAATCTCAGAACGATATTGATCACCAATATCCGGGCCTTGACCATTGACTTGCTGTGGATCATGAATTTCAAAGAATCGCTTCGCTAAGATTTCATAAGATACTTTAGACGGATCAAAAATAATTTTAACCGCTTCGGCATGACCCGTTTGATGACGGCAGACTTCTTCATAACTGGGATTAGAGGTAGTACCGCCATATATCCCGATTGCACTGAAATAATACCGGGTAAATGCTTCATTTGATACTCAACGCCCCAAAAACAACCGCCCGCAAAAATAGCTGTCTCCATCTTATTCTCTGAATTTTGCTCAGTGCTTTTTTTTAATTCATTTTCGGGAATAAACGCTAATGAGATTGAATTAACACAATGCCTAGCATTTTTAGCCGTCAATCTTTCACCCAGAAAGATATGCCCAAGATGTGCACCACAATGGGCACAAATAATTTCTGTACGGCCATCTGCTTCTTCGACTCGTTTAATGGCGCCTGGTATTTCATCATCAAAACTAGGCCAACCACTCCCCGAATCAAATTTATCAGCCGAACGATATAATAATTTTCCACATTGTTTACAGGAATAAGTACCTTCTTCATTAAAATGATCATATTCCCCTGTAAACGGACGTTCAGTGGCTTTTGATAAAATAACTTTTTTCTCTTCAGGCGTCAGTTTTTTCATAGCGTTTAAACACTTAGCACTTCAGTTGCTTGCTTTGCTATTTCTATCGCCTCGGATAATTGCGAAACAGGAAAAATAGTCATCCCTGCAATCGTTTGCTTGCTGATATTCGCTTTGGGAACAATCGCCGATTTAAAACCGTGTTTAGCCGCATCGCGTAAACGTTCTTGTCCATTAGGCACTGGGCGAATTTCACCCGATAAACCGACTTCACCAAAAGCAATCCAATCGTGCGGAATAGCTTTATTGCGCAAACTTGACAAAGCAGCTAATAAAATGGGTAAATCTGCACTAGTTTCTAACAAACGTACACCACCCACCACATTAATAAAAACATCTTGATCATAGGTCGCTACACCCGCGTGACGATGCAACACGGCTAATAACATGGCTAAACGATTATTATCTAAACCCACGGTGACTCGACGTGGATTGCCTAAATGACTAGTATCCACTAAGGCTTGAACTTCTACCAGTAACGGACGACTCCCTTGCCAAGTGGCTGTCACTAAACTGCCAGGCACACAATCATCGGATCGCGACAAAAGCATGGCAGACGGGTTGTTTACTTCACGCAAACCTTTTTCGGTCATCACGAAAACACCCAATTCATTAACAGCACCAAAACGATTTTTAACAGAACGAATTAAACGATGACGACTATCGGTTTCACCCTCAAAATATAAGACGGTGTCTACCATATGCTCTAAAACACGAGGACCTGCCAGCACGCCATCTTTAGTCACATGTCCCACTAAAAATAAAGCAATACCCGCTTGTTTTGCTAAGCGTGTTAACTGCATGGCACTTTCTCTGACTTGTCCGACTGAACCCGGCGAAGATTGCAATAATTCGGTATACATGGTTTGAATAGAATCAACGACCAACACTTGCGGTTTTTCTTTCAGTGCGTGCGCTAAAATACTTTCTATACGTGTTTCTGTTAATAGCCGTAATTTTTCTTGGGGTAAATCTAAACGTCTTGCACGCAAGGCCACTTGTTGCAGTGATTCTTCACCCGTAATATACAAAACAGCCTGCTGCTGACTTAATTGGCACAAACTTTGTAATAATAAAGTGGATTTTCCAATCCCGGGATCGCCTCCCATCAATATCACGGAACCCGGTACAATACCGCCACCTAATACTCTATCTAATTCTTTAATAGTCGACGAAAAACGTTTAACCTCATCAAGCTGAATAGAGTCTAACGATCTTATTTTTTGATCATTGGTCGCTGTATAGCCGCTTAAACGAGGTGAAACGTTGGCTGGTGAAGTGGTAATGCGTGTCTCTTCTAACAAACTATTCCATGCCTGACATTCGCCACATTGGCCTGACCATTGTAAAAATTGGCCACCACAGGATTGGCAACTATAGACCCGCTTCGACTTAGACATTTTCACGTTCCTTTAACAGCGTTTGTGCAGCCGTTAATAAATTAGGGAAAACAGGAATTTTACCATGGAGCTCCGGGTTATTTTTTAAGGTTTCTTCACCATTTCCGGTTAATACTAAGATGGGTTTACAAGCGAGCTTTTCAGCCGCTTGAATATCACGCAGAGAATCGCCAATGGAGACCACGCCGCTTAAATCTATTTTATAAGCGGCTGCAATCTGCTCAAATAAACCACTGGCTGGTTTACGGCAAGAACAGTGCTCATCCGAACGGTGAGGGCAATAAAAAACCTTATCAATCACCCCCCCCTGTGCTTTGGCGCAAGCTATCATTTTTTGATGTATTTCCGCCAAGTCCTCCTCCGTATAGTAACCTCGGCCCACACCCGATTGATTGGTAGCCACCACAATGGTATAACCCGCCTGGCTCAACAAGGAAATAGCCTCTAAACTACCGGGAATAGGCCTCCATTCAGCAGATGATTTAATATATTCAGCGGATTCTTCGTTAATCACACCATCCCGGTCTAGAATAATAAACTTCAATTCCCTAGCCATTATCTTACAACTCCGATGAAAAATAGAGACTATTTTAAGGCTCTCTTAATGTTTTATCATTATACTTTCAACTTAACGCTACAGACTGCTTATAAACTATTTTATGTTTAACCCCGAAGAATTGACCCTGCTATTAGAGCGCGGAAGAATACTACAAGAAGAAATTGGGACCTTTATCACAAGGCCTACCTTGACGTCTTCTCGTCGCTTAGTGACCCGTATTGATAGGTTAATCGGAGATATAAAACCCCAATTGTTAAATCCATCCTTCACTGAGGATAATCAAATGAGCTTGGTTATCACACGCCTTGGAAGCATTGTGAAGAATCTTAAGGATATTAAACATACCATCAAAACGGCTTAAAAGTATGTCAGTCTCTTCATTCCCTTTCTTTAAAAAACACCAAGATAAACTAATGCTTTCTGATGAGCAAATAAAGAACTTAAAAGATGATTTTGAAAAACTCAACACAAATTTAAATCAACTTGAAAATGCTATCCATACAGAAACTCAATCCCCTTCTACCCTAAAGCATTAATTTTGTAGTCTCGGCGCGAGGAATGCCCATGGCAAAACGCATGAAATAATTTTTTAGCCACGGGGTCTTTTCTATAAAGCTTAATCCAACCTGACGTGTATTCACTAAAAAAGAACTTTTTGTCGCAAAGGTCTGCTTAATCAGATCGATTCCGGCACCCATCACACGATGATAAAAACGACGCTCTCTTTCATAGCGACGTAAGCTATATAAAGCACCTAAAGCGCGTTGTTTTTGATGAGCAGCTAAAATAGTGTTTGCTAAACAATACGCATCAGCAATACCTAAATTAGCGCCTTGTCCTGCTAGCGGATGAATGGTATGTGCCGCATCACCTATCAAGGCAATACCAGACTTTATATACTGCTCACAGTGTTGTGTTTTGAGTGCAAAATTCAAACGCGCACTACTCCATTCAACGGCCCCTAAACGTTGCTCAAACGCATGCGCTAAGGCTGAATTAAAATCAATTTCAGAAAGTGCTTTTAGTCTTTTAGCTTCTTCTGGCGTGGTTGACCAAACAATAGAGGACAAATTGGAATCTGCTAGCGGCAGAAAAGCAAGCGGCCCAGTAGGCAAAAAAATTTGTCTCGCTGTTTTTTCATGCGCTAATACAGTTCGTACGGTTGCGACCAGCGCTTCTTGCTGATAATCACGTTCACTGTGTGCGATCCCCGCTAATTGACGAACACAAGACTGAGCACCATCGGCACCTACCAGCAGTTGAGTCGTGATGGATTGCCCTGAGGCTAATGATAATAAAATCGATGATGGTCCACGTTGAATCGCGCTTAATGATTCAGAAAAAAACCAGTCCACCTCACTCGCGGTTTTGGCTTGTGTAAGCAACGCCGTTTGTAATACTTGATTATAGAGAATGGTACCCAAGCATGGCTGCCCTGTTTCAGCCGCATCAAAAATAAGTTGTGATGCTGATCCTTCTTCCCATACTTCCATACACTCAAAAGGTGAAAGTGTGGTTTTAGCCAGTCTTTGCCAAACCTGGTAGTTTTCAAGAATTTGCTGTGAGCCCTGCGTGATAGCACTCACCCGATCGCCCCGTTCGTAGGCGGGTACACTAGCTAGTCGAATGGCAGGCGCTTTTGATTCGCTATCCTTATCAATGATGGCCAATCGCAAACCCTGATTGATTAAACCACACGCCAAAGTAAGCCCGGCCGTGCCTGCTCCTACAATAACGACATCATAATCTTGAGGAATATCGATAATCATAATATTTTGGTAACCAAAATTGATTTTCAATCGCTTGTGTAAAATCAACCATATCGCTTACCGAAGATAAGCCTTCTTTTCGTGCTTGCTCCGCCACTGCTAAGGCAATACGCTGACTGATGGCATGAATTTGATCAAAATCAGGTAATAACGCGGCATTAAAACTTTCTGTATTGATGGCATAATAACTTAAGGCTTTACAAGCCTCCCAAAGCATAGCGTCACTTAATCGTGCTGCTTTTGCAATCACGATACCTAAACCTATTCCTGGATAAATCAATGCGTTGTTACACTGTGAAATACAAAATGTTTTTCCTTGAAATTCAACGCTACCAAACGGACTACCGGTTGCAATCAATGCACGACCTTCGGTCCAATGTAGTAAATCTAATGGCGTGGCTTCTGCTTTTTCGGTTGGGTTAGATAAGGGAAAAATAATCGGCCGATGAACGCCTGACGCCATCGCTTTCACAATCACTTCATTAAATGCACCTGCTTGACTCGAGCAACCAATGAGAACGGTTGGCTTTATTTCTCTGACAACTGTCTCCAAATTCATTGCTCTTACTGAATGACGTGCATAAGGTTTTTGAAACTCAGTCAGATCCGCGCTTTGTTCAGTCAATAAGCCTTGCTTGTCCACTAACCAAAAACGAGCAAGCGCTTCTTCTCGAGTCAAACCGGCGCGCATCATACCCGCACAAAGTTGATCAGCAATACCTGTACCCGCGGTACCGGCGCCTAATATAACAATACGCTGTTCTGTTAAAGGTAGTTTTGTCTGTTTAATTGCCGTTAATAAGGCGGCTAAGGTAACAGCACCCGTACCTTGCATATCATCATTAAAGGTACAGAAATGCTCTTGATAACGCTGTAAGTTACGTCGTGCATTCTCACGACCAAAATCTTCCCAATGTAAATAAACATGTGGCAGTTTGCGTTGAATCGCTGCTACCGTACGTTCGATCATGTCATCATATTCTTTGCCGACTAAACGCTTATGGCGCCAGCCCAAGTACATCGGATCATTCAGTAATTTTTCATTGTTTGTTCCTACATCGATTTGAATAGGTAACAAACGATGTGGATTTGCACCACCACAAATCACATACACCATTAATTTTGCAATACAGATATCCATACCGCCTATACCCTGATCGCCAATACCTAAAACACCTTCTCCATCCGTTATAACAATAATATCGACTTCAGGATTTAAACGATTTTCAATGATTTCATCAATACGATCGCGATCGGGGTAAGCAACATATAAACCACGTGGACGTCGAAAGGCATGGCTAAACTGTTCAACGGCTTTACCAACGGTTGGTGTATAAATAATAGGTAGCATTTCTTTTAAATTCTGGATAACTAATTTATAAAAAAGCGTTTCATTCGTGTCGTGCAAACTACGCAAATAGACATGCTTCTGTATATCATTACCCTTTCTTAAGAATTGCTGATAAATACGTAGCACTTGCTCGTCTAAAGTTTCAATGCGGTACGGTAATTTACCAAGCAAATGAAATTGCTGACGTTCTTGTTCACTAAAGGCACTCCCCTTATTTAACTTTGGGGTAGTTAGTAAACTTTGCCCTAAGGCATTCGTTTCTATATAAAGGATTTTACCTTCTTTAATAACCTGCTTAAATCTTGACATGTTCTTCTTCTTGTTGAGGTGCAATACCACGGACTAAGGGAGAAAGCCGACCGTGTGTTCCCATTAGACGTCGTGATATATTTTGTTTAAGTGGCGAAACTAAATCAAATGCTAATAAACCGCTATTACGGATTAAAGTCAACGGTCTAAACTTTTCTTGGAATAAGCGGCCTAAATTTTCAGTCAATCCTATTAATTGTTTTTGTGCCGGCAACCGTGCCGCCAAATAAGCCTGGCTAATAGAGGAATCCGCTAAATCTTTTTGTGCAACAAAAGCCTTAGCAATCCTATCCGCTAATTCTGCCATATCTTGTAGGGCCAAATTAAGTCCTTGTGCAGCAATAGGTGATAAAGTATGCGCCGCATTGCCTAATAAAATTAAGCCTGCTTGCGCTTGTGGTTCTGCGATAAAACTTTTTATAGGGTAACTACGCAGCGACCCACTCTCTAAAAACTGTCCTAAGCGATAAGCAAAAAGCGATTGTACCCACGCTAAAAACTCGGATTTGCTCAACGACTGCCGCTCTTCAATCTGATGCTGTGGAGCTGTGCAAACGAACCCTACTTGATTGCCTAACAACGGCAAAGCAGCCATCACGCCTTGTGAGGTAAACCGTTGATAGGCGGTATGATGATGATGGCGTGCTAATTTAAGCGTTGTCACCAAGGCCATTTGCCCTTTACTTTGAGCTTGTACCTTAATACCTAATAATTGCCGTACGATAGAATCGGAACCATCGGCGGCTACGACCAAACGTGCTGAAATCGTTTGTAACTCGCCTGTTTCTGTCGTTATGTGCGCTTCCCAAACCTGTTCGTTCTTTAGCAAAGCCTGACACTGTGCTGGATTAAATAGATCTAAACGAAGTGGCTTCGAACCTTCAGTCAGCGGGATCAATGCTTTTGTGAAAGCACATCCTAATAAGCTTGCTGGAATCACATAACCTAAGGCAGAAACACCCATTGCTTTGGCTTTAATTCTCGCCGCCGCAAAACAGCCTGCTTCTGAAATATGCACCTGTTCAATGGGGTTGGCATACGCTGATAGGTCAGTCCAAGGTATTAAATTCTTTAAAATACGACTGCTGGCATAGTTTAAAGCAATGGGTTTACTGTCTAAATTAGGCGTAATATCTAGATTAAAAGAGGTCTTTTCGATAATGGCGATCCGTAATGGTAAATGGGATAGAGCTAAAGCCAGACTTGTTCCCACCATGCCTGCACCCATAATAAGAATGTCGTAGTCTCGCTTATCGTGATCTTGTTTCATGATGAGTTCATCAACGATTCAATGTCACTGATTTTTTTTGGTGCGTCCTGCGACAACACTTCACAACCATCCTTCATAACACACACATCATCTTCAATCCGCACACCGATATTCCACCATTTTTCATCCACACCTTCCGTTTGTGCAGCAATATAAATGCCAGGTTCTACCGTAAACACCATATTAGCTTCTAAGGGACGCCATTTTTTATTCAGCTTATAACATCCTACATCATGTACATCTAAGCCTAGCCAATGGCTACAGCCATGCATATAAAATTTTTTGTAGCTCTTATTTTCAATCAGTGATTCGGGTTCACCTTTTAACAAACCTAAATCCAATAGCCCTTCTGTGATAATACGCACACAACGGGCTTGCAAGCTGTCCCACAGGACGCCCGGCTTTATAGCGGCGATCAGTGCTTGCTGTGCTTTTAGTACAATTTCATAGATGATTTTCTGCTCTGGGCTAAATCGTCCGTTGACGGGAAAAGAGCGTGTAATATCAGAGGCATACGATTGGTATTCACAACCAGCATCAATCAAGAGTAAATCACCCGATTTCAAAAGCGCGCTGTTATCCGTGTAATGAAGAATACATGCATTGCTGCCACTCGCCACAATATTGGGGTAGGCTACCGCCCGACTCCCGTTTTGATAAAACTCATAAAGTAATTCTGCTTCTATTTGGTATTCATAACGACCAGGACGGCATGCTTGCATGGCTTTAATATGCGCTTGCGCAGAGATCCTAGCCGCTTTTCGTAGGCAATCTAATTCGTAAGGACTCTTTCTAAGCCGTAATTCATGTACCGCCTGTGTTATCTCTACCAAACCTTCTTGGCAAGCTAATTGGCTTGCTCTACCCAGCACCTCATTAAGACGCTTAATGAGCACCTGGTTTTGGCTACCTAGATAGTAACAGCGTACCTTCGTCGTTAAAAAGTCAGGTAATCGTGCCTCGAGTTGATCAATCGCATACGCTTCATCCGCACCATAAATTTTCTTAGCGTTTTCCTGACCAATAGACTGGCCATTCCAAATAGATTCGATCACATCATAGGGACGGCTAAATAAGATGAACTTTCCATCTTTAGAATCTGGTAATAATAGGGCGACTGCATTAGACTCAGGAAAAGCGGTTAAATAATAAAAATCGCTATCTTGGCGATAGGGATAATGCACATCGCCATTACGTAGCGATTCGGGTGCCGATATCAGAATAATGACGACATCCTTATCGATGGCTGCCATTAACTGACGCCGTCTTTTCTTCAACTCAGAAAAATTAAACATAGTGAGGACCGAAAGTATAAATGCAGCGTATAACTAATGAAGATACATCGAACCGCCGGCGTTTCCTTTCATCGGACAATGTGTCACTTCTTCATAAATAAGAGGGATTGCCTGGGTAATAAACTCAATGGCTTCTTCATAGGCTAGCTTATCCAGCTCTGTTATCTCTAATTGACTGACATCGAGCTTTGCAATTTCCGCAATACAATAAAGCGCTTCATATACCGTATCTGATGTCTCCTCGTCGAAAGAGCCCCCCCCCAGAAGGCCTAAGCCATATAAAAAACCTTCACACCAAAGGCTTAATGCCTCCGCCCGCTTTTCTAACTCATGTTGCTCATCAGGGAGTAACAGTTTAAAAGATTGTAGCCCGCTCAGTTGCCTACAAGCCGCATCATATAACCCCACGACAGCACCTTGCCGGGGTCTAACACCTAAGCGTTTTAATAAAATATCGATCCAAAAACCGCCATTAAGCTTCGGGCCTACACAGACAAAACCACATAACATACCATGGATTTCTGCTGGGGAGGTCACTACTTCGGCTTGGCTCAACAAACGGTAGAAATCATCAAAAGCAGGAGGTTGGGCCTGAAATTGCATAGGATTCTCTATAAAAAATACATATAACGTTATTTTACCATTCTAGCTTACGTTAATATACCGCTCATACTCGAAGAAGTATTTTTTAATTTAGCAGCAAGCGGTATGCCCCCATCGCATGACGGGCTAAAGCAACTATTTGCTTAGAAGACCATTTTAATAAAATGTATTATAATGGTCTGGTATCTGATTCTGTCCGATTGTTTTTCGATCGATACTTAACCGTAACGGGATGGGTTCTTTATACGCGGTGAGCACGCTTGCTTTACTTTAATCATTGCAAGAAGCCTAAAGTGGATATACCTAATCCCACCTGCATCTTAGGATCAGGAAACCCCGGCGAATCAGATACCTCTTCTCCTTTATTTCCTCTATCCGCCATCGTGTTTTATGGATGCTCGATCTGCTCTCAGAAAAAAATTACGCGAATATCGTGCAAAACTCTCGCTTCATGATCAAACAGTAGCCTCCCAAGAAATTACACAACGGCTTATTCAAGATCCTCGTTTTCAAAAAAGTCAGCACGTCGCTGCTTATATCGCTATCAATCAGGAAGTTGATCCTGAATTAATTATTAAAACAGCATGGGAGAATGATAAAAATTGCTATTTACCGGTCTTACAAAAAAAACAACTCATGTTTAGCCTTTATAAAAAACATATGCTGTTAATAAAAAATCAGTTTAATATTCCTGAACCCCCTCTATTACCTGAATCCATTATCCAACCTTGTGATTTAGATATTGTATTGGTTCCACTACTTGGCTTCACCAATAACAGCGAACGCTTAGGTATGGGAGGCGGTTTTTATGATAGAAGTTTTAGTTTTTTATTAAATGACATAAGACCCGCTAAGCCCTACCTCATTGGACTCGCTTATGAGTGGCAAAAAGTGGAATCTTTTGAATCCTCAGCATGGGATGTGCCGCTTAATGCGGTAGCTACCGAAGAAAATTTTTATGTGAATACTAATTTATAAAATTAAAATTGATATAGAAAAGCATTTGTTATGCATTTTATTGCAATACAAAAAATGCAACTAACCATACCTGTTTGCTTTCCTTTAAACCTACATAAATTTTCTAAGCCAACGTTCGCTTTATGGCATGGATAAATCAAGCGGTTGGATATTATTTTGTGATAGCGTTGTTGATAGTTGCTTTTGTGAAGGGGCATAAAAAAAACAAATAGTGTTTTCCATATAATTTTTACAATCTAAATTTTTTCGTTCTTCACCCTCCAAACAATTCACTGATCTTAAAGGCTGGACATGATTTTGTGTAGAAGTTTAGATACGTTGGAACACACTATCCAAATGTTTTATTAAACCATTAAATAATTGCCCCTCGTCATTTTGCGCTTCAGGAGGAAAATTAAATAGCACAGCAAATGCACCGATATCACCATTCTTCATTCTAAAATAACCCGCTAAAGAATGAACAATTTTCGGAACAGTAATATAACCGGTTTTTAAACTGACTTGATTCATCCAAGGATGATTGATAGTCGATAGATTATGCCAATGGGTTTGTTGTCCTGGCACCACTAAACTACCGTAAAAAAGAGAAAAATCGCGTTGATCGTGATACATTCCTGCTAATAACGTAATCAGGTTGCTCGCTGATATTCGGTTCGACGGTGTTAAACCACTACCACTCGCAAAAATAGGATCAAGCTCTGTCTGTTGGCTAAAACTTGATTGATGCAGCACACGCCTATAAGTAGCAAGCAATATCTTTGCTGCTTCGCTCAACTTCATAGACGAAAGGGACGTGTGGTTTTCTCTCTCTAAATCTAAGGTTAATACATCAGCAATATAGTTATTACTATAACGCAGCATATCTTGTAAACAATGAATCAGTGAATCACTCTGAACCTGTGCCAATTGTTTATCTGTTTTCTTCAGAGGCGTAGTCTCGATAATAATTTTTCCGTCCAGAAAAATACCTGCTTGCTTTAAGAAAGCTTTTAATAAAGCGCCTGTCAGTATATTAGGGTTTCCGACTGAACGATAAAGGATAACAGGCACACTCTTTAGACCTATTGTTCCTGAAAGCGTAAGAATTTCTTTGCCCGCTTGACTCAAACGATGTAATTGAAGTGTATTATTTGCTCCAGACGCTGTCATCACGTTTCCATCAAGGCGTACATTCTGTAATTGATAAGGTAAGATTTTTATTTGCGCTAAATCACCCGCTTTTTCACCTGGCATAATGGCAACACCCACGGTTGAAAAGTTGCTTCCTGCTGAAGAAGGTAAAGAATCATAAGACACTTTAGAATAGCTTTTTGCCGCAATCCTATCCGATGCGCTAACCGTTATATTTCCTAAATAAGAGGTATTTACAATGAGGTTACCGGTAATTTTCTTTAACCCCAACTGCTGCAGATTGTTAACCAATTGCCACATTTTTTCGTTCGTGAATGCCGGATCACCTTGTCCATAAAAAACCAAATCCCCTATTAGAACACCCTGTTTCCATTGGCCTCGTTGATAAATTTCGCTAGCAAATGTATGGTAACTACCCCAGTGTTTCAATGCGCTAGCGGCTACAAAAAGTTTAGTCACTGATGCCGGAATTAACGCTAACGACGCATGGTTAGCATAGAGGACTTTAGGATGGGTTAAATCAACAAACAATTCAGATGTTTGCGGCGCAAAGGATTTATCTTCAGCGCATAGACTAAAGGAAAAAAGTAAAAGAAGTAAACTAATGGCGTATTTCACGTGAATATTTTTTTATGAATTAATTTTAAGATTTGGATTTTAGAACCTGCCAAGCACCTTGCCCATCACGGCAAGCCGTATAGTTAAAAGTATGATGTACTAAAAACCCGTGTCTCATTGCCATTTTATAATTTCTACAACCTTGGCCTTGTGCATTAACGTAGATGCTTAAACTAGTAAATTCAAATCGAGCGCCTGTCGCACTACTCACCCATTTCGTCCATTGTTGTGGTTGTGCCGTGGCCACCAAAGATTGTAACTTTAAACGATCACTGCTTCCCATAGAACGGCTGATGGAAGGGGCTACAAAAATATCGGTATCACTGGTTGAAATATTCACTTCGCTGTGTGGCTCTTCAGGGACACTTGAACATGCGCTTAACATGATCACAAACAAGACTATTAGAAAATGGTTAATCCTATTTTTTTGCATCGTTTTTTTCCTCAATGCGCATCCGGACTAATTGCCCTCGATTAATACCACATAATAACTCATAACGAAATGTTGATGTGCTATTGGCGACTTGTTCAATAGGCAATCCTGCGCCCCATAAACAAACCGGATCACCTTGCTTTGCTTCGGGTTGTGTACTCAAATCAATGCTTAACATGTCCATTGAGACTTGACCCACGAGTTTAGCTAATTGCCCGTTCACTAACACCGGTGTACCTGCTGCTGCACCATGCGGATAACCATCACCATAACCGATAGCAACCACACCAATTCGCCTATTATCAGGTGCTATCCACGTTCCGCCATAACCCACATGATCACCCGGTTGTAATTGATTAACCGCAATGATTTCTGAGGTTAGATTCATAACGGGTTTTAAGTCATGTTGCAGTCCTGATTTATTAGAAAAAGGTGAGACGCCATACAACATCAAACCAGGACGTATCCATTCACTATGAGAACGAGGATAAGATAAAATAGCAGCTGAGTTAGCTAAACTTTTGGCAATCTTTACATCACTTGTTATTTGCTCAAATTGCTCTATTTGCTGCAAGGTAGTTGTTTCTGAAGGATCATCTGCTGAGGAAAAGTGTGTCATCACACAAATCACTTCAATCCAAGCACAAGCCTGGCAGCGTTGCAACACTTCGGGAAAATCCTGTATAGCAAGACCTAATCGGTTCATTCCGGTATTTATCTTTATCCAAACATTCACCGGCTTTGGCAATTTTTGCTGCGTTAGCAAATCAAGTTGTCGTCGATCATGAATAACGGTATCGAGTTGATACTGATCTAAGAGCGGTAATTCAGCGGCTGAAAACAAACCTTCCATTAAAACAATACGTTGTTTTATGCCTGCTTTACGTAAATAGAGCGCCTCTTCGGAACAGGAAACACCGAATCCTTCCACAGACGAATCTAAAGCACGCGCAATAGGAATTAATCCATGCCCATACGCGTTGGCCTTAACCATGGCCAATATTTTTGATTGCGGCGCTAGTTCACGAATCCGCTTAACATTATGCTGCAATGCCGCTAAATCAAGCTCTACTGCAACCGGCCGGCTCATGCATAGTTCTCAGCATGGTAACGTTGCGGAGAAAAATTTTCGAAACGTGTATATTTACCTAAGAAGGTTAATCGTACTTTACCTGTTGGGCCATTACGCTGTTTAGCTATAATAATTTCTGCACTACCCTTATCTGGACTCCCTTCGTTATAAACTTCATCACGATAAATAAAAATAATTACATCGGCATCTTGCTCTATTGCACCTGAATCACGTAAATCTGACATAACCGGTCGCTTATCGGCACGTTGCTCCAAACTACGATTTAATTGTGATAAGGCAATAATAGGCACATCCAGTTCTTTTGCTAAGGCTTTAAGCGAACGAGAAATTTCTGATATTTCAGTGGTACGATTTTCTTTTGAGCCAGGAACTTGCATCAATTGTAAATAATCGATCACAATTAATCCTAATGCACCTTGCTCTTTTGCAACACGTCTAGCACGTGCACGCACCTCACCTGGACTCAGTGCAGGGGTATCGTCAATAAACATTTTTGCTTCCGAAAGCATACTCACAGCCGATGTCATGCGTGGCCAATCTTCATCACTGAGCTTACCGGTACGAATTTTATGTTGATCAATACGTCCTAGTGAGGACATCATACGCATGGCTAAGGCTTGGCCTGGCATTTCCATACTAAAAATAAGAACCGGTTTACTTCCCTGAATCGCTGCATGCTCAGCCATATTCATGGCAAAGGTCGTTTTTCCCATCGAAGGACGACCTGCCACAATAACCAGATCGCTGGGCTGTAATCCAGAAGTCATTTCATCTAAATCTTTATAGGCCGTTGAAAGTCCAGTAATTGCTTGATCAGAATGGAAGAGGATATCGATACGATCAACCGCTCTAGCCAGGAAATCACCAATGCGTTGTGGACCACTACCGCGTGCGCCTTGATCACTGATTTGGAAAACTTTTCGTTCGGCCTCATCCACTAATTCAGTAATGGATCGACCATCTGGCAAATAAGCATTTTCAGTAATTTCTGTCGCGATACCAATTAATTGGCGTAGTACAGAACGTTCTCGCACAATATCCGCATAGGCACTGATATTAGCAGCACTCGGTGTATTGCGCGCTAATTCATATAAGTAAAGCTCACCACCTATTTCGGCTAATTGATTCGTACTCTTTAAAGCATCGGTTAGAGTCACCACATCAAATGGTTTTGCATGATTGGCAAAATCCACTATCGTGCGAAATAGAATTCTATGGGCAAGGAGGTAAAAATCTTTTTCTTGCAATCGTTCAGCAACTCGATCCCATGCTTGGTTATCAAGCATTAAACCACCTAGAACGGATTGCTCAGCTTCTAGTGAGTGAGGAGGCAACTTCAGGTGATCAGTGTTTTGCATCGCAAGCATCGCCTAGATTATAACTATACTCAATGTCTCCGGGTCCTGCCCCTTTCGGCACCCTGCATTGCTAAAATGCAACATAGGAGACCCGCCTTACGCGTCACCCGTGACCCTAACTATAGTTATCACGAGGATGGGGAATCAAAAGTATTAAGCTTCAGCAACGATATTAACTTTAAGCGTTACTACGACATCACTGTGTAACTGCACCGTCACATCATGCTCACCCAATTGACGTAAAGCCCCTTCGGGTAAACGGATTTCGCTTTTTTCTAGCGGACAACCCGCTTCAGTTGCCGCATTGACGATCTCTTGTAGACCGACAGAACCATATAAACGTCCTTCTTCAGCCGCCTTCACAGGAATATTTAATACTAACTGCGATAAGGCATCAGCGCGGGCTTGTGCAACCGCTAATTTTTCTTGAGCCAATTTCTCTAATTCCGCACGCTTAGCTTCAAATTGAGCAATCGTCTCTTTGTTGGCAGGAACAGCCTTACCATAAGGAATTAAATAATTTCTAGCGTAACCATTACGAACAGAACCCTGCTCTCCCAGATCACCTAAAGAATAGACTTTTTCTAATAAAATAACTTGAGCCATGACAGTACCTCTAAAAACCACATTTCCAGTGTATATACTCGTCGCACTTGAACTTAATGCTTAGGCAATACACGATGACGAAAATCCAAATAACTATCTGCTAATGCAACTAAGACTAATAAAGCAGCTATATAAGGAAAAAAAACAACCAACAAACTATAAAATACTAAAAACCAACCTTTAAAAAAGCCATTCCTTAGGCGTATAACAGCGTGTAATACACTCAAGCCCGCTAAAAGGAAAGTTAGCAACACAACGGGCAGCGCATCCTGCGCCACTGCAATCTTTTGTAAACTTGCAATAACAATAAGCACTAAAACAAGACCATCCCATTTGCTTAAACGCACCGCTTCAAGCTCAGGAGAAAGCCTGCCGGGATTATATAACATCGACTGCAAACCACGTGCAAGCATTAAATTAATTAATACCCCTAACCATAGGAATGCAACCTGAAAACCCGTCGCAAACTTCGTAAAAAACTGCAGTTGTTCGGTATTCACCGAAAAATTCAACTGATTTTTTAACAGTACGGCGTAATGCCCTAACTGCGCTAACCAAACGGCATTGATATCAGGCCTTATTAAATGGACCACTAAAACAGCCAGTAATCCCAGCAACATCCCTGCTTCTAACACTTTCTGCCAACTTTGTGTTTGGCGTAAAATGACTGCCAATAGGAAGCCAAATAAACTGCCTCCTACAATGTTATATAAAGCAATCCAAGGGTTAGCCAAAGCCGCTATCACGACGACAGGCAATATGACCCATAGTAATACAATTGCCCCTTCTTTTACGCCCTTACGTAAAGTCACTAAAGCGATGATGACATTGCTTATCCAGCCTAATAAAGGCAGCATGGTAAATAACAGAGCTATTATAATAGCCTGTTGGCGGCCCCGCATAACATAGCTGGCACAGCGATGTAAAAACCCCGCCATTTTAGCCTCTCAAAAAAGTTTAAACCAAATATTGATGTTTATCGCAGTAAGGCAATAAGGCTAAAAAACGTGCTCGTTTAATCGCTTGGGTTAGTTTACGCTGAAAACGTGCTTTAGTACCCGTAATACGACTAGGAACAATATTGGCCGTCTCAGTAATATAATTCTTTAAAAGATTAATATCTTTATAATCTATTTCTGTCATACCTTCCGCAGAAAAACGGCAGTATTTGCGACGTCTATTGGTGTAATTACTCATAAAAACCTCTGAAAATTAAAAAAATAGTGCTTAATCTCTATGCTCGTCCGCTAAGGCACTTACCTCAACTGAATTTCGTGCATATTCTCGTCTGTTTTCTTGACCTGGTGCTTCTTTAGCCTTGGCCAAGGGAGAGGCTTCTTTAATAGCCCGATCTTGCTGAATAATTAGTTGTCGTAAAACCGCATCGTTAAAACGAAAGTTTTCTGTAAGTTCTGTCATAGCCTCTTGCCCACACTCAATATTCATTAATATATAGTGAGCTTTTAGAAGCTTATTAATAGGGTAAGCTAGCTGTCTGCGGCCCCAATCTTCCAGGCGGTGAACCTGCCCGCCGCTGTTTTTAACAATGGTGGTATATCGCTGTACCATAGCAGATACTTGATCGCTTTGATCAGGATGGATTAAAAGTACAATTTCATAATGACGCATAATAGTCTCTCGGTTAATTAGCCTCCCATATCAAGGTGGTGAGGCGAGTCTTTAAGGGGAATTCCCTTGGAGCCGGCATTATACGGTCGACTTCATTAAGATGCAATAAAACCCAAGCGGCTTGACAGCCCCGGCTACCCCGCCTAGCATTCGGCTTTCAAATTTACTCGCTAATATGAGCCTTATGGATTTAACGCCTATTCAGTCATTGGTTGCAGCCGATTTTGCTAGGGTTGATAGCCTAATCGCACAATGCCTACACTCTGAAATCCCCTTGATCCCCCAATTGGCCACACATCTCATTCACAGCGGCGGAAAACGCTTGCGCCCCTTAATCACACTTCTGAGTGCCGGTGCCTCTGGCTACCAAGGCGACGCCCACGTACAATTGGCTGCCACCTTGGAACTCATCCATACGGCTACTTTGTTGCATGATGATGTTATTGATGCCTCAGAACTACGCCGTGGAAAAAAAACAGCTAATACGTTATGGGGCAATTCAGCCAGTATTTTAGTAGGTGATTTTCTTTATTCCCGAGCCTTCCAGCTGATGGTGAAAGTCAACAATCTACGCGCACTACAATCACTGGCCGATGCTACTAACACACTTTCCCAGTCAGAAATATGGCAATTAATTAATTGCCATAATCCTGACCTCGATGAAACTCAATATTTAAAAATAGTCGCCGGAAAAACAGGCATCCTATTTTCCATCGCCGCAGAACAACCCGCCATCTTAGCTGAACGTAATGAAGCGGAAATTACTGCCATGCTCAACTACGGATTACAGCTAGGCATCGCTTTCCAATTAATCGACGATACCTTGGATTACGTAGGCTCAGCCACACGTATTGGTAAAGCCAAAGGTGATGATCTGGCAGAAGGAAAAACAACTTTACCTTTAATTTATGCCTTACAACACGCCGATAAAAACCAAACCCAGTTAATTCATGAAGCGATTTCGCAAGGTAAGCGAAAATATTTAAAAGATATTATCCGCATCATTAAATCCACTGGTGCTATTGACTACACTTATCAACGTGCAAAAGAACATGCAGCAAAAGCCATCGCCAGCTTGGAAGTCATTCCGGACTCTATCTATAAGCAAGCACTTGCCACACTGGCTGAATTTGCGACAACACGAACACATTAAACGATTTTTAATCGTTAGTGCGCCTAAACTACTATAAATTTATTCATAATAATGCATAAGCCCGCGCTAACCCTGCAGACTTATTTATTTCCGGTTCTTGTTTAGTAGAAATCGGCTCATTATCTCCTGCTGAAAATTTAGTTTTCCATAATCCTGTCATTTTCCTCCTATAGCTGTTTTTACCACTATTAACAAGCTGCAAATTAAAATTACTTTCCGTTGTATACAAGTCTTGCTGATTTCCACCCGACATCATTGGTAATACCTGAGCATTCTTATTCGGAGTATGTGGGCTTGGTTGAGGCGACGCTTTAGTAGATCCATGTGTTTGACCAATACACGCTTCTTTTTTATCACTAGACTTTTCATTTATATATTGCAACATATTTATTAATGATTCATTCCCACATTTAGCAATACCCTCGCTCCTTAATGCTTGTATCGTTTTTAATATCACCTGTACTTGTTCGCGAAATTTAACATTTCGAAGCTCAAAATTATATTTTTTAACTTCCTTAAAAGTCTCATTAAGTTTATTAAGCAAACTAACTCGCTTGTTATCAATTTGTTGGCCTAACCAATCTTGCCAAGCTTTTTTCCAAAATTTTTTCTCCCACTGCCACCAATAAGTAGGTTGCTTCTTAAGAGAAAAAAGCGATTGCTGTAATAATTGATACTGCGTACTTAATGTGAGTAGCTCTGGATAACTCTTGTATATCGGGTTCAATATGATCGTATCATGAACAGGTTCTAAAAAAAGTTGGGTCAACAAAGCTTGTTGTTTTTCTAAAAATTGGAATACCGTATTATTACCCCAAGAAAACCAAAACCATTTTTTCTTCTTTTTTGACATAAAAGCCAGCAAATCATAGAGGGTTAACAACCGGCTACCCGACATCGTAATAGTAGTAAACTCATTGGTATTACCAACGATTTTAGATTGATACCAGGCTAATTGATAAAGTTGGCTTTTATGAGATTCATCACCGTGTTTTTCGATAGCACGCTGCATATCATTAAAGGTATTTACATCTAGAACCGTTCTGTATTCGGGTAATTTAAACTTAATTAAGCCTAACCACTCACTCTGTAATGCTAAGGTGTAACTCACATCATCACACGTCACTAGTCCTTGTTGCTCTACTGTTTTTAAACGTAATAATAAAGCAGCAAGAACCTCTTTACTTAATGAATCAAATTTTTCTAATTCTTTTTTTAAAAATGCTTCATACGCTTCAGCGATAAAAGAAGGAAGACGAGAAAAAGGGAACCATGTTTGTTGGTTCTGTTGTAACTCTTTATAAGCCAGGGAAAAAATATCCTGATATTTAATAATAGTATCAAGTAAAAATAATAAACCCTCACTCGAGTGATATTGAAAAGGTTTATGAATATTCCAATTTTGACGAACTTGACGAAAATATTGTTTAATCGATTCATTTTTTTGAGTGATTTGCTCCTCAATACCCAACCAAACCTGATCATTATTTAGCCTTGCCAAGAAACGACCCTCCCAACTTAATCGCTGGGAAATAACCCGATCAAGATTCATTTTTTGAATACCATCGCGCAAAGAAGCTATATTTACCTGCTCTGATTGAGATTTTTTTTCAGCTGAGGTTTTGAACTGCTCTTTACGATTTATAGCAAAAGGTGGTTCATAATTAACAGCTTCTTGAAGGAGCTGGGCATTACTATTTAAAATAGTTAAAATTTCTGGCTGTAAATAAAATAACCCCCAATTTTTATTTAACTTTACTTTTTTTTGATAGATTTGATTGAATGACGTAATAACATTGGCCAGATTGAACATAATATAACTTCCTTGCTGCTATCATCTTTCCGTTGCATTGCTTTTATTTTCCTACATCACTTCGCTCTATACAAATACAAACAGGACATATATATCTAAATAAGTAAAGCAATGAAACAGCTAGCCGAATGCAAGTAACACTGATAAAATTCCTCACTTTAATCGGGATGTAGCTCAGCTTGGTAGAGTACTGACTTCGGGAGCCAGGGGCCGGAGGTTCGAATCCTCTCATCCCGACCACAACGTTCAGCAAGAAATACCGTTAGTTCTTCCTCCCTATAACAGACTGCTGTTCATTACACCACTCAATCTGAATGTAGGGAATACAATAATAATGGCTTTTAAAACCACTCATATACTAAAAAAAACAACCCTAACTCTTTAATATTTACTTAAGTTATGTCTAGTACCATAACTCTATAGTTGGAGTATTTCTATGGTACATAACGGGCTGCTGGAAATTAATGAGCAAAAAGATGCTCTAAACACTTGGGAGATTTTTTTTAACCGTTTCTATTCCGCAGAAGTTCCCAAAGATGCTAACGTGGAATTTGATCCTAATCAACGCGAGTTTATCCCTAGGGAAAATAAAAAGGCCAAAGATAAACGCTTTTCTTGGAATGACGAAGCTAAAATGGCTTATTATTCTGGCACGACTGAAAGAACGTCCCATTCAGACGACTTCGATGATTTTTTAAATGGCTATACCGTCAGAGTTCCTTATAATATTAAACTCAATGAACCTGACTTTAAGCAGCTGGAAGAAGCTATTCTCCAGGGGAATTATAAAGACGATCTATTTAAGAATGAGAGCCATGTTTTTTATGCATTGTGGTTATTCAAACAAAATAAAATAAGCCGTCAGCAATTCAGTACCTTACTCGCTAGAGATCAGTTCTCAAAAAATTATCCTATTGTAAAAACATTTCCTATTCTGGATAGCCAGGGCAAATTTACTAAAGATGCCGAGCAAATGCTTATTCCAATGCTTAAAAAAAATACCTTTACTAAATTTGAGGATTGGCATTTACAGCGATTTCGCCTGCTTATCCAGGCGGCTCCAAAATCAGAGCAAATTTTTTATATTTCGGAATGTGATCCTAATAGTGTCTCAGTAGAAGGTGCTAATCAGCTTGGAAATGCCTTGGCAAATGCAGGGTGTTGGGAACGAACAAATTATGAGGGTCGTATATATGACTTACATTTATCTTTTGGCGCTACTGAAGCGAGGCAAATTGCATTAAATGGCGTGCATGGTGCTGCCGCAAATCGCACCAAAATAGGTGTAATAAGCCCTGGCTCCATTAAAGAAGGCGTCATCAATAATTATCGTCCGACTGCGATTAGCATAAATAAAAGTGGGGTTAACCCAACCCTACAAGACATTCATAATTATTCTCTCAGTACCATGCCTGCTGTAACAAAGCATGATATTTTTCATGCACAATTACATAATACGATTTCGCCTGAATTTCACATGGCATTTAACCATATGAAGGAAATCATCTCTGCTTTTACTAAAGTAAGATCGTCGCGTCTACAATGGATTTTAACGGATCGTGAGTTTCATGGTTTAAGAAAAAAAAGTATAAAACTTAACCCCAAAAAAGGAGCAAACTATTTCTCAAAAATACTTTTTAATAAAGATCTGAGTCACACCGGACTTCCTCTGTTATTTAATGGCTACGATGCTTCTAATTTAAGCGATGAAGGAATAGCTATTATTCGAGATATGGTCAATGAACCTGCAAAATGGAACAACCTTTATAAATAGATATTGATTCTTTAGACTATCCTTATGACAGTGCTATTCAACAAATGCGAGCCTTCATTAAGGTAGTAGGCAATGCGCCTGACAATGCTAAGTTATTTAGCCTTAAGTACCGCATTTTCTGTGATCTTTCAAAAACAACTTATCAAAAAACAACTAAACTCATTGATGCTATAGGTGATACATTAACGAATGATTTAAAATTCGAGAAAAGTAATCATAAAGAACTCAAAGGTAAAACAGTACTTAAATTCAATGACAAAATATTAATTGAGGGAAATACAGCCTTCCGAGCCGTACTACATAGCTATCTTAATTCCAAATTTACTACAAACAAAGAAAAAGTTTACTGTGAATTTACACAGTTAGAAGCGGAGTTTAAAAGTATCCACCAGGGTAGTCAGTTAACAAAAGCCAAAGTTGAAAACGCCTGTAATAATCTAGATTCCTTAGCTGATAAACTGACGCTTCTTGAACTTTGCTACAAGAAAATAAGCGAAACTCACTATTTTAGAAGACATGCTCTTATTGATAGGTGTTTTTTGTTTATGAAAAACCCACTCACCATGTCTCAACGTAAACATATTGGCTTATTAAAAGCAAAAATGGATGATCTTGTCAATGAACACTTGCTTAAAATAGCAGATGAGCCTACAAAAAAAGAATTTAAGTGGGTATTAGAAAACTACTTTGAATTAATGCATCATAAAGATCGGCGTGTTAATTTTAATTCAAGTCCTGATGCTCAAGCTAATAATTTACATGCTTCCCTCAGGAGTTAAGGACTAACGGTTCAAATTATTCTCATGTGTCTTTAAAAAATACGCCCTATCACTGCCGAAGGTTCGATATCAGACACATAAACTAACTGAAGATTGGGTTTTGGAAAGATAGTCATTTGAAATTCTCATGTAAGTTATTATCAATAGAATAAATAGAATAATAAGCTACTAATTTACCTTTAAAAAAAACCTGTTAACTTACAAGTCAATTTTAGGAACTATTATTTCTATGACACAGCGCTGTATCATCATTGGCATCGCCGGTGCTTCGGCCTCAGGAAAAAGCTTATTGGCCCACACCATTGTAAAAGAGTTAGGCTCGGAACAAGTAGCCGTTATTGCTGAAGACTCCTATTATAAGAATAACAGCGCCCTTACTCCTGAAGAACGTGCTCAGGTTAATTATGACCACCCCGATGCATTTGATCATGCCCTATTAATTAATCATTTAAAGCAATTACAAGCTGGAAAATCTGTTGAAATTCCTATCTATAACCATACCCTGCATATTCGTGAACAACAAACTCGCTGCGTGGGCCCCCATTCCATTATCGTTTTAGAAGGCATCTTGCTCTTCGCTGAGCTTGCACTGCGAGAACGTATGGATATCCGTATTTATATGGATACCCCTTTAGATATATGCTTAATTCGGCGTATTAAACGTGATGTCATTGAGAGGGGAAGAGAAATGGAGTCGGTATTAGCCCAATATCAAGCCACTGTTCGGCCTATGTATTCACAATTCATCGAGCCTTCTAAACATTATGCTGATATCATTATCCCGCGCGGCGGCGAAAATAGAATTGCTATTGACATGATCAAAGCAAAAATACGTGAATTATTAATTGATTTTAGTGAAAAAAATTAAGGAGAAATCTCATGGGCTTACTTGATAATAAACGTGCTTTAATCGTTGGATTAGCCAGCGATCGATCGATTGCCTATGGCATCGCTAAAGCGATGTATCGTGAAGGCGCGAGCTTAGCATTTGCTTACCAAGGCGAAAGACTAAAAGAACGCGTTAGCAAAATGGCAAAAAATGATTTTAATTCCGAACTGGTATTCCCCTGTGATGTAAGCAGCGATGAGGAAATTGAAAATCTTATTAAGGCATTAGGCAAACATTGGGATGGATTAGATATCTTAGTCCACTCCGTAGCCTATGCACCAGCGGATCAACTTAAAGGTGATTATTTAGAACATACTAATCGTGAAGGCTTCAGAATTGCGCATGATATTAGTAGTTACAGCTTAGTGGGTTTAGCCAAAGCGGCATTTCCACTCATGAAAGATAGGCCCCAGGGTGGCGCTATTTTAACACTCAGTTATCTGGGTGCAGAAAAAGCACTGCAAAATTATAATATTATGGGCTTAGCCAAAGCGAGCTTAGAGGCAAATGTCCGTTACTTAGCTAACAGCTTGGGCCCTAAAAAGATTCGCGTCAATGCTGTTTCAGCCGGACCTATTCGCACATTGGCCGCTTCGGGTATTGCAGAATTTAAAAAAATCCTTAACTATAATGAAGCTGTTACACCATTACGCCAAAATACAACCATAGAACAAGTCGGGAATACCGCTGCGTTCCTCTGTTCTGACTTAGCGTCTGGTATTACTGGTGAAGTGGTTCATGTTGACGGCGGCTTTCATGCGATTGTTTCCATGGGTGAAAATACGCCGGCTTAATGTTTTTAATCCTTATTACTTAGGTCTACCACGTGTTCCGTCCTATCGCTTTATATATTGGTTTGCGTTACACCCGCGCTAAACGACGCAACCATTTTATTTCATTTATTTCATTAACCTCAATGATAGGGATTGCTTTAGGTGTTACGGTACTGATCACGGTCTTATCGGTAATGAATGGCTTTGATGAAGAAATTCGTAGCCGTATTTTTAGCATGGCAACACAAGTGGCTATTAGTGCTACGAATGGTCAAGCACTTTCTGATACCAGTGCATTAAAACAGTTCGCATTAAAACAAACACATGTAAAAGCAGCAGCCCCTTTTGTGGAAGGACAAGGCATGTTGGTTAACCTTGGACAACCTCATCCTATTCTGCTCACTGGCGTCAATCCTGAGCAAGAAAAACAAGTTTCGGAAATACCCAGCAAAATAGTAGAGGGTAATTTTAATTTGTTGCCAGGCCATTACAATATTGTGCTAGGTGAAGAACTGGCGACACAACTCGGCATGGATATTGGCGATAAAGTGAATGTTATCACGCCGCGTGTTGCTTTAACGCCAGCCGGTATCATGCCGCGTTTTAAAACATTTACGGTTAGCGGTATTTTTCGCGTAGGACGCAGCTTTGGTTTTGAAAGTAATATGGCTTATATTGCACTGCAAGATGCACAAACCCTTTTTCAATTAGGCCAAGGTGTGACCGGGTTGCGACTTAAACTAGATGATCTGTATGCTGCACCCCAAGTTTCACTGGCGCTTTCCAAACAATTGCCCCCTTCTTATCAAATCAACGATTGGACAAACACCTATGGTAGCTTGATGTATGCGATTGGTTTAGAAAAAAAGATGATGTTTTTCATTTTACTCTTATTAATCGCTATTTCAGCTTTCAATCTGGTTTCTTCTTTAATGATGGTCGTGACGGATAAACAATCCGATATCGCTATCTTACGCACACTAGGCGCAACACCGCGTACCATTCTAGGTATTTTTATGGTTCAGGGTTGTATTATTGGTTTAGTAGGCACCTTAATAGGACTCATCGCCGGCACACTGCTTGCTTTTTATGCCAGTGATATTGTTAGCTTTTTAGAACATTCTGTTTTTCATACTGAAATTCTGGCTTCTAATGTTTATTTCTTTGTCGATAAACTACCTTCTAAAATAGAAGGTTCCGATATATTACATATTTGCCTTGCCGCTTTAGGCATGAGTTTATTAGCCACGATTTATCCTGCATTAAAGGCCTCTAAAACAGCACCGGCCGAGGCTTTACGTTATGAGTAATCTCAATACAGACAAGCCCCTTCTCGCTTGCACCAATCTAACAAAAACATTTCACGATGGTTCGCTGTATGTAGAAGTATTAAAATCGATTAACTTTTCAGTTCAAGCGCGTGAGCGCATTGCTATCGTGGGTCCCTCCGGATCAGGAAAAAGTACACTACTTCACCTACTTGGCGGCCTTGATCAAGTTAGCAGCGGTCAAGTTTCTCTAGCCGGACATGATCTTGCTACTCTGAGCGAAGTAAAACGCAGCCATTTAAGAAATCGTTATCTAGGATTTATTTATCAATTTCATCATTTACTACCTGAGTTTACGGTATTAGAAAATACCTGCATCCCTTTATTATTAGCCGATGTTAATCCGCTAGTAGCAGAAAAGAAAGCCTTAGCTTTGCTAAAAAAAGTGGGGCTATTGGCACGGCAGCAGCATAAATTAGGCGAGCTTTCGGGTGGAGAACGTCAACGCACAGCTATTGTAAGAGCTTTGGTCAACGATCCGCTATGTATTTTAGCGGATGAGCCTACTGGTAATCTGGATAGCCATACCGCAGAACAAGTTTATCAAACACTACTCGAATTAAATGAAGCTTCTAACACAAGTCTTATTATTGTAACGCACGACCGAAAGCTCGCGAGTCGCATGGATCGTATCTTACAGATGAACGATGGGCAATTAATCTCTATTTAAACTAAAATTGATTTTGCTTTGGTTTTAATGCCTATTGACTAAATTCATCACTTCATTTTCTGACAGACCCGTTAGGTCCTGAACATATTGAACTGACTTGCCTTGGACTATAAGCTTTTTAGCTATAGCAATCTGTATACGGTATTCACCTTGTTGCAAGCCCTGTTGCAAGCCTTGCTGCTGAAGTTGTTGTGCAAATGTCATAATAAGGTTTTTCTCCTTAGGGAAAATAATATTCAGTGTATCAATAAGTTGTTTAAGCGCATCTGGCGCCTCATCCCGTGTCTCATTGAGGATATATTTTATCACAAACTCTCGGTATCCTTTATCGAATTGGCTAAGGTTATCTTTAATGAGCCCTAGACTTTTCTTCAGTCGGGCTACAAAGTTTTTTGCATGGCTATGTTTGAGTAACATCTCCATAAGAGCCGCTAAGCCATGCTGTGCGATCTCCTCATCCGATAAGATAGTTAAATCAATCAAGATAAATGGCTTGAAAGCTATCTCTCTGGCAAACTCAGGATTATTAAAACAATCATATACATCACAAGAATAAGGATAAGGAGAAGTTGAGCCGTTATATACACAGATGGGTAATATAATAGGTAATTTTTTATGTCCTTGCCGAAGGTGTTGATCCATAGCCCCTATAATGTATTGAAGCTTTCTAAAGGCGATGAGTTCATCTTTAGCACTGGATTCAGCCTCTATCAAAAAGAAAATAAACCCTTCTTTCCCACCCATTTGGCACCGATAAATAATATCAGCATGGAACGATTTAAATTGAGATGTAATAAAACTTTTATCCGTCAGTTCTAATGTTACAATATCAATTCGTGCATAAATTTTAGCAGGTAGATTCTTTTTAAGAAAATCAATGGCAATTTTTTTATCTGTGAGTGAATATTTCGCTAATTTGTCATGCGGCTGATGAATGGTCACTGACATTCTTATTTACCCTTATTCTTCTTTCGGCACAAATTTAGGGAGTCATCTCCTAGTAGGAATCATTACCGTAAAAACAGAACCCTTGCCTAATGCACTTTGAACACTAATACTACCTTGCAATTCTTCAGTATACCTTTTAACTAAGTAAAGTCCTTTTCCAATACCTGCATACTCGTCTTTTTTATAGGACGCAACGACTTTAAAAAAATTTTCAAATATTTTCTCATGATGTTTTTTATCAATTCCTATGCCTGTATCGCTGACAACAATAGTCAACATAGACGAGATTTTTATGGAAACAGTAATAGTCCCCTGCTCTGTAAACTTAACTGCATTTCCCATTAAATTCAGTAAAATTTTCTCAATTCGGTAGCGATTAATCATGGTTTCTTTGCCCGTACAAGAAGCTTCAATTTCTAATTTTTTCATCTCTGTCGTAGGCATTAAAAATAATATGATATTTGCTAGCATTTCTTTCATATTACAGAGTTCTTCATCCAATGGTAGATGACCTAGCCGTGATACTTCTTGAATATCATTCATAAATTTCAGTAAGCGTTTACTAGAATACAAACTCATTTCTAGCAAACTCTTCTTCTTTAAATCTTCTTCTTTTCCATAAAGTAATTCCAATACCGTGATAATCCCACAGAATGGCGTCCGTAGTTCATGACCCATGTTCATCAAAAATTCACATTTAGTCATTTCAGCTTGTTTTCTATCAGTAATATCAAGAGAAAGCCCTATGACCCCAGCAATATCACATCCATTTTCAACTGGAATTGGTTTTCTAGTGGTTAAATAGATGTGGTTATCAAGTCCTATTTCTTCTTCTGTATATTCATGACCTGTTTCAATCACTTTTTTACAGTTATTCCAATTTTCATCTCCCCACGTCGAAAGATGTTTTCCCATAAATGTTTCTTTTGTTTCGTTTAATGTACCTATTACTCGACTATTTCCCCATACAATATATCCGTCTTTGTTTGAAACAAAAATGTTTATGGGCAGTTCTTTATAAATGTAATTCTTGATGATAGGCTCATATAACTCTAATAAATTCTCATTTAATATCTCTTTCATTGGCTATCCTTGCACTTTGTTCTAATTTATTTAATTGTTCTGTAAGAAAATAAAACTTTTCTTCATTAAGTAATGAAGAAAGTAATTCTACAATTTTATTTTTTGTTTCTTGAGTCGAAGCATCAGCTTTTTCAAAAAATAGACTGGCAGAGGGATTTAATTTTTTTTCCTTAAGCTCTAAAGACGGATATTTGATGTCATACCTTATCCAAGGAATAGATTGAGTACCACTAAAATATTTTTTAGCAATATAACGTAATGCAGCATTCCTATTTCCAGGATAAAGCTGGAAATCAAACCCACGACGTTTTAACCCGGCAATAATGCTTGATTCTTCTACTAAATAAGCTCGAGCTGCTTTTAAACAAGCTTCCTTCATACTTGCCAATCCATTTGGATTATATTTAACTTCAAGTTTTTCAGCATATTTTTCAGCTAGCGTCTTAATATGACCGATAAAAATATTATCTGAGATAGAATCATTTTTAACTTTTGATAAAAAATCCGAATCAATAATCTCTTGCCAGGAAAGAATTTCAACTGGCATCTTTAATAAATGCAAGGAGGATAGTTGCTCTTTTACCCAATTTTTCCCCAATTGAATGGCCGCTGCATCTGCCTCGCTCGTTATACAATAATTTTTATCAAGCCTTAAATAATGCCTTTTCAAATAACCTGTTTCGATAATCGTCAACTTAGAAATATTTCCTTTTTCATGTTGCTCATTGATGGCCAAACAAAATGCTTCAAATTCAATACCTTGTTGATGACTTTGATCAAGACTAATGATGCTTACTGCTGAAGCATATTTCCCAGATGAAGTATGTAAATGGCCTCTTAATTTTATGATTGGTAACATAGCATCCTATCTCCTATTATTATAGTTACTGTTTATATAACCCTGGTTAATCTTTATATTTTTTTAATGTGTTGAGTGGTTTTATTTTTAGGTTGAAGAATAAAATCAACGTTATCAAACGTTAAAATTCCTGCCTGGGTTGCTATAAAAACCGAGTGAGGAATATTCCTAGTCCCTAATTTTTTAGAAATATTTGCCCGACACTTATTGATACTATCCTCCTTAAGTCCAAGTATTTCTGCTGTTTCTCCTATTTCAAATCCCCAAGCTGCTAAAAGCAGACAACCAAGTTCTTGTTCTGAAAACTTAGTTAAAAAAATAGAACTCTTTGGATATTTATGTGCTAAAAACAATGTTTCTATTCTAAGCTGCAAAAAAGAAGGATTTCGAATGTCCTTATTTAATAAAGATAATTCCGCTAAAGAACTATAGTAATCTCCTTCCCGTACAAAAACATTGTTCCATACCGCATCTTTTTCTCTTTTGCTAATAACCATATCAATCCCTGTATAGTTGATAGCAATTAACAGTGCATTGGATACATGCTACAAATAAGAGATTAGAAAGCATCTCATGTCCTTGTTTTGTTTAGATAAAGGTATTCTAAAGAGATAAAAGCTTAGATGTAATTCCAGATAACTTGCGCAGAAATCTAACAGCAGATAACTGCTAAATTTTTCAGAAACTAATTTGTTTTGCTCAGACCCTTCATATGAGCTGGATACAGACATCTTATTCTACTCCCACTCTGTTTAGCTGTTGAGATAAGCGAACACATCGGGATTTTCAGAGTGAGTCGGTAGCATAAAATTTCCTCTTTTTATTATTGTCAAGCTATCGATGAAGATTTAAAAAAAACGCTTAGTCCTATGGGTTTGCAAGCCCATAAAAAAAGACCTTATCTTGGGTAAAGCACAATGAATAAATACCCTTTTTTATCAAATAGTTATACACTATTTCTTTGAGGGGCCTATTCGTTATAATAGTGCTTAACTTTCCAGTTACCTGTATGAATAAAAGAAAATTATTACCACTCTAAAAAAACAAAAAATTAATAGGTAATAAACACCATTTTTGCTTAACAGTTTTTAGAGGTTTCCTTCAATCCATTTAAATTAAAGATAAACACCATGCTTAAAGTAATACTTCATCCAACCAGCAGCGTTGGCCTTCATTTAATCTTATCTGTCTTTAAAACAGATTAAATTTTATCTAAGCGGATATGTATTGTCAAATTTGGTAATGCCATGGATAAGAAAATTAATACACATAACAAAGAAAAAAATAAAATTGAAATCCCTTTAGAAATTCAAGAACGGGCGCGTCGTCTTAGGTTTTTACGTAAAATGACACGTCTTTCAATGAAGGAATTTGCACAACTATGTAACCTAGGATTAACGACCATTAATTATTGGGAACAAGGTTATAGCAGCATTACAGAACGAGGCGCGAAAAAAGTTATTAAAGCCTTGCGCGAAGAAGGTATTGAATGTTCAACGATATGGCTCTTATCGGGTTTAGGCACACAGCCTAAAATTACTGACCCCAGTAAACTTTCTAAAATTAATTACCCTTCGATTGAAACTTCACCGCAAATAATCCGTGAAGAGGATTCTGGCTACCTATCTGGAAGAATCAAAGAAGAACTTAATTTATTTCAAAGCATTCATCCTGATAATCTTGCTTATCTCATTAACAATGAGAGCATGCTGCCTCTTTATTGCAAAGGCGATATAGTCGCCGGGAAAAAATTGACTGGGAAAAATATGGAGCTTGCAAATGGTATAGACTGTATTGTTGAAACCGAAAAAAACACATTGGAAGTAAGACGGGTTAGAATTGGTCAAGCGACGAATAGTTTTGATCTCTATGTTATTAATCCTGAAGCTTCTTTAGAATTTCCGCCCTTAAGAAATATCAAAATCAATGCCCTAGCACCGATCATTCGGATTTGGAAGCCCAGCAAGTTTTAAATAGGCTTTCACCATAGCAAATGTTTGATAATTTTCTCCTTTCTTATTATGGATCCTGCGGTCAAGCCGCAGGACGACGACCTTGAGAGAATAGCCTCTGCCATTTATCCTTCTAATTATTCCGCGTCATCCTGGCGAAAGCCAGGATCCATTCCTCTTATCTCTTCTGTCAACAATATTTTTCGCGTGTAGACTCTGGTAGATAACGCTACTTTTTTTTATCCTTGTCGACAATAAGATAAAATAATTCATTTGGCTTTACCATATTTAAATCATTACGTGCATGCGCCTCTAATGCGGCTTTACCTACTTTAAGATCCTTAATTTCTGCCACTAAGGTTTCGTTACGTTGACTTAGCTGCAAATTTTCTTGCGTTTGCTTTGCAATCTCTTGCTTAAGCCGCTGCACTCGCCAAAAGCCGTCTTTTTCAAACCATAATTTATATTGCAACACTAAAAAAAGTACGGTTAGAATAATGATAAAAGGTTTCATGGTTTTAGCCATTTAAAAATCGGGAAAAAGTCGAAGCTCCAGCATAAATCGATTTTTCTTTCAAACTAGCTTCAATACGTAATAAACGATTATATTTAGCCACACGATCGGTGCGACACGCTGATCCTGTTTTAATCTGACCCACACCGGTACCCACTGCTAAATCTGCAATCGTCGTATCTTCAGTCTCACCCGAACGGTGAGAAATAATAGCCGCATAGTTAGCTTTTTTTGCAAGCGCAATAGCCTGCAATGTCTCACTTAAGGTTCCAATTTGGTTAAATTTAATCAAAATAGCATTCGCCAATCTCTTATGAATCCCTTGCGCAAATAAAGTGGGGTTTGTTACAAATAAATCATCACCGACCAGCTGTACCTTTTTGCCTAATCGTTGTGTCAATGCTACCCAACCAGCTTCATCTGCTTCGGCCATGCCATCTTCAATGCTAATGATAGGATATTGTTTAGCTAAATTTTCTAAATAAGCAATCCATTCTTCTTGATTTAATTTTTTATTCTCTAAACAATACTTTCCTTCTTTATAAAATTCCGTACTGGCCGCATCCAAACCTAAATAAATATCTTTACCTGCTGTATAACCCGCTTGCACAATCGCTTCTAAAATACAGTCAATCGCTTCACTATGTGATCGCAAATCAGGCGCAAAACCGCCTTCGTCCCCCACATTGGTATTAAAACCTTTTTTCTTAAGCGATGTTTTTAAGGCCTGAAAAATTTCTACACCGGCACGTAGCGCTTCGCTAAAAGAAGAAGCACCTATAGGCAAGACCATAAACTCTTGAATATCAAGATTATTATCCGCATGCGCTCCCCCATTAATAATATTCATCATCGGAACAGGCATAATAAACTTTTCACTCGATGGGTGAGCAGCCAAGCTAGCTAAATATTCATATAATTCTTGACCTCGATTTAAAGCCGCTGCTTTAGCAATCGCTAAGGAAACCGATAGAATCGCATTAGCACCTAGATTTTCTTTATTCGGCGAACCATCTAAAGCTATCATTTCTTTATCTAAGTTCTCCTGATCATCAACCTCTTTTCCTATCAACCTTTTTTGAATAATGCTATTAACATGATGAACTGCTTTTAAAACACCTTTTCGCTGATAACGGTTTGAATCATTATCCCTTAGCTCCAACGCTTCTAAGGAGCCCGTGGAAGCACCCGAAGGAACACAAGCACTTACCTTTTCGCCTGAAACTAAAACTAATTCAGTTTCAATGGTTGGGTTTCCGCGTGAATCTAAAATTTCATACGCAGTGATAGATTTAATTTTTGACATATTTTATAAAAGCCAAGTAATAATTTAACGGATTATAAAGTTGTTTCTATCAACATCGTTTTCTTAACAAGTTGATCTAATTCTTTTAGTGTTTCCAATAGTGCTTCCATTTTACCTAAAGGCCACGCATTAGGCCCATCACTTAATGCTTTTTCAGGATTAGGATGGGTTTCCATAAAGAGTCCGGCAATACCGACTGCAACCGCGGCACGCGCTAAAACGGGTATAAACTCCCGTTGACCACCACTTCGCCCACCTTCTTTTCCAGGCAACTGCACAGAATGTGTTGCATCAAATACGACTGGGCAAGCTGTTTCTCGCATGACAGCAAGTGAGCGCATATCTGAAACAAGGTTGTTATACCCAAAAGAAACGCCTCTTTCACAAACCATGATGACGCCTTCGCTAACCTCACGCGCCTTTTTCACGACGTTAGACATTTCCCATGGGGAAAGAAATTGACCCTTTTTGATATTGATAGCTAACCCTTGTTTTGCCACATTTTGAATAAAATTAGTTTGTCTACATAAAAATGCTGGCGTTTGCATCACATCAACCACACTGGCCACTTCGCTTAAAGGCGTATCCTCATGAACATCGGTGAGGATAGGAAGTTGTAATGCTTTCTTTACCTTTTCTAAAATACGCAATCCCTCTTCTATGCCTAATCCCCGAAAACTCTCACTGGAAGAACGATTAGCCTTATCAAACGAAGATTTATAGATAAAAGGTATTTTCAATCGTTGGGTTATTTCCTTGAGTTGCCCTGCCGTATCCATCGCTAATTGTTCACTTTCAATGACGCAGGGACCTGCTATCAAAAATAAGGGTTTATCTAAGCCTATCTCAAAATCAAGCAACTTCATAAAATAATCATCATTAGCTATAAAACCCCTAGTTTACAGTTAATTTGGGTTTGTTCCTATACCTATAAGATCCAGCGTTGACGGCGCATCACCAATACAAAGCGACACAAAACTTTTTTACTTTCCTAGCTGGCTGAAACTTTGAAGAAAAGCATCACGCCTTTCTCATTAAGTGCTAGTACCTAAGCTTTCCTTAATCCCACTATGTGATGATAGCGCTGTTCAGTAACACTTTAACGCTTCGTTTTTAAAGCATGAACATTATTAATCAATATTCGCAAAATATTTATTAAAGCTAATAAAAATTAAAACAGAAAAATAAGGCAGTAAAAATGAATCTATCAGAAAAAGAAACCACTATATCTAAGGAAAAACATAAAAAAAAACACACTCACTTTCAAGTAACAGAAGAACAATAAATAAAATAAGAAAAATCAAGCCAAAAAATTTAAGAAAGAAAATATCGCATAAGAGAATAAAGAAAATTGATGCGCCTACAACGCAAAATAATCTTTTATTTTTTACCTCACTCCCCGATATAAGCAGAAAAACATTAGCGGAAAAGAATCTAAGTATCTCCTTTACTATGCATCAGCCTTTTCTCATTTTAGCTTTTTTGCAACCCAAAAAATCAACCGATCAAATACCTCACAGTCGAGCGCTCCCTATCATGAGAACCAATTAATACATCCGTAATGCATCGTTTCATAGCACTTGGAAAGTAATACTAAGCTTCCAAGTGCCCCATCTCACTAGCGTCTATGAATACAAAATTGCAGAATAACATGACAAACCCCACATTTCATTAGATAATCTCTTCATTTATTCTCATACCCTTTGGAAGTGTCACATGTCATTCCTTCTGCAATATAGTGAATTTTTATTAAAACTCAGCACGCTGGTACTCGCTATTTTAATACTTGCCGCTGGCCTATTTGCCATTGCACGCAAGGCAAAAGAACAAGCACGGCTTAAACTCTGTATTAACAAACTCAATACTAAGTACCAAGAGTTCGCTGATGTACTCAATGCAGAAATTCTAACTAAATCTGCAAAAAAGAAGATAACAAAAGAAAAAAAAATCAAACTCAAAAAACAAAGCAAACAAGCAAACAAGCATATTTTTGTTTTAAACTTCCAAGGTGACATTAAAGGCTCCGCTGTCTGCGGATTACGCGAAGAAATCACGGCTATTCTCCAAGTCGCTACGCCACAAGATGAAGTCGTATTGAAATTAGAAAGCGGTGGCGGCATGGTTTCTCCCTACGGTTTAGCTGCCTCACAATTACAACGCTTAAAAAACAAACGAATTCCTCTAACCATCTCTATCGATAAAATTGCTGCGAGTGGCGGCTATTTAATGGCCTGCGTTGCAGATAAAATTCTAGCCGCCCCTTTTGCTATTATTGGTTCTATTGGCGTTGTTGCGCAATTACCGAACTTCCACCGCTTCTTAAAAAAAAGAGATATTGATTTTGAATTACTAACCGCCGGCGAATACAAACGTACCTTAACTATGTTTGGTGAAAATACTGAAAAAGCACGTGAAAAAACTAAAGAGGATCTTGAAGAAATTCATCGTTTATTTAAACAGTTTATCGAAGCCAATAGAAAACAAGTTAACATAACCCAAGTCGCCACGGGTGCTCATTGGCTTGCCAAGGATGCGCTTGAACTAAAATTAGTCGATGAACTCATCACCAGCGATGATTATTTAATGAATCAAGCTTGCAGCAACCATGCTGATATTTATGAGTTAAAATTCCTCATGAAAAAATCAGTCGCCGATAAATTGAGCGAAAAGCTAACACATATGACGAGCCATTTAGATTGGTTTAAATAAATTTCTTTATGAATTCAATTAAACCTTATTTTAAGGAAGGACTCGCGCTCATCATTGGAGGGCTGTTAGCACTGGCCTTTGCACCGCTTGCACTGTATCCCTTGGCCATCATTTGCCCCGGTTTATTATTATTACTGTGGTTAAACTGCACACCCCGACGCAGTTTTTTTATTGGTTTATTTTTTGGTATTGGTTTTTTTTCTGTCGGTGTCTCTTGGGTTTTCATCAGTATTCACGTATTTGGTAATACGTCGATTTTATTATCATTGTTTATCACCGGACTATTCATTTTTATCTTGGCACTATTCACAGGATTACAAGGTTATTTTCTAAATCGCTTTTTTCCTGATAACAATAGAATCAAACGCTATTTGATTTTCCCTAGTCTTTGGACCTTAAATGAATGGGTTCGGAGTTGGATATTGACAGGATTCCCATGGCTATTATTGAGCACCAGCCAAATCAATTCGCCATTGGCTGGCTATGCACCACTGATAGGAGGGCTCGGCGTTACTTTTTTAGTCACACTTAGTTCAGCCTTGTTAGTAAGTATAATAATCGAGAAAGAAAAAAAACGCTTATTGCCCTTACTCCTATTGATTGTACTTTGGATCGTGGGTTATGGATTAAACTTTATTCATTGGACACGAGTAGTCGGTCAACCTATACAGGTCAGCCTTATTCAGGCTAACATCCCACAAGAAATAAAATGGGACCCACAATATACTCAAACTTCGTTAGATAAATATAATCAATTAACCCAAGCTCATTGGCATAGTCGTCTTATTATTTGGCCAGAAGCCGCTATCCCCATCTTGCAACACAATGCTCGTCCCTTTCTAAATCAGCTTGATAAAGAAGCAAAACAACACGGCGTAACCCTCATTACAGGTATTCCTATTCAAGAGGGATTTCAATACTACAATGGTATGCTGGCAGTGGGTGTAGACCATGCGCAGTATTACAAGCAACGCCTGGTGATCTTTGGAGAATATTTACCGTGGTGGATCGCCTGGGCTCAAGGCCTATTGAATTTATTGGACATCCCTATGTCTAGCTTTTCGCCTGGACCACCAAACCAAACTACATTTAAAGTAGCAGACGTCAATCTTGGCACCTTTATTTGCTATGAAATTGCCTACCCTAGCCTTGTCCGAGAAGCCCTTCCTAAGGCACAATTATTACTCACCATTAATGATGATGCCTGGTTTGGCCATTCATTTGCCTTGGCTCAACATCTACAAATTGGCCAGTTTCAAGCCTTGGCTACGGGTCGTTATCTGCTATTTTTAAGTAATACCGGCATGACGGCGATCGTTACGCCCCAAGGAAATATTCAAGCACAACTTCCATCGTTCAAAACCAGTACATTAACGGGCACTGTTTATGCGTTGTCAGGCACAACACCTTGGGTCAAGTTCGGCGATGGCCCGAGTATTATGTTTTTAGTAGGATTAATCATCTTATGTTACGCTTACACTCTTCGTACTTGAATTTTCGACTGTGCGACCACTCAGTTCGCAATCCTCATATACTCCACAGGAATGAAGGTTGCTCATCTTTGTGGTGCCTAGTCGAAAATCCAATTGCTGTGAGTAATATCTACGAAGCCGTCGCGAATGAAAACAGGAAATAACAAGGTAACTAGCGAATGATGCAAGAAGAATATCAAGCTAACGTGATAGAAGCTGAAGTACAAAAATTTTGGCACGAACATGAATGTTTTAAAGTCATAGAAGATCTCAATAAAGAAAAATTTTATTGTCTTTCTATGTTTCCCTACCCCAGTGGTACCTTACACGTTGGCCATGTACGAAATTATGTATTAGGCGATGTCATTGCGCGCTATCAACGCATGCTCGGTAAAAATGTTCTGCACCCTATTGGCTGGGACGCATTTGGTTTACCTGCAGAAAATGCTGCACTTAAACACGGTGTCGCACCAGCGGATTGGACCTATCGCAATATTGATCACATGCGTACTCAATTTAAGCAACTCGGACTTAGCTTCGATTGGAGCCGTGAAATTACCACCTGTAAGCCAGATTATTATCGTTGGGAACAATGGTTTTTTATTCAGCTCCTTAAAAAAGCGCTCGTCTATAAAAAAAATTCAGTGGTCAATTGGGATCCGGTAGACCAAACCGTTTTAGCGAATGAACAGGTTATTAATGGTCGCGGCTGGCGCTCGGGCGCATTAATTGAACGTAAAGAAATTCCACAATGGTTTTTAAAGATTACTGCTTATGCGGATGAACTTTTAAATAGTCTTGAATCCTTAGAAGGATGGCCTGAAGAAGTCAAAGCGATGCAACGCCATTGGATAGGCCGATCACCGGGTTTAGCTATTCAATTTTTGATTAATGATCCACAATTAACATCAATTGAAATTTTCACTACACGGCCTGATACGTTATTTGGCGCTTCTTTTTTAGCTATTTCACCACAACACCCACTTGCACGCTACGCTGCGGAACACAACCCACAAGTACAAAAATTTATTGATTCGTATCAACATGTACCTGTTTCAGAAGCGGCCAGCGCTACCTTAGAAAAACAAGGTATCGCCAGTGGCATCACAGCACTCCACCCTATGACACGCGAAGCATTACCTATTTGGATTGCTAACTTTGTAAAAACAGATTATGGATGTGGCGCCATCATGGGTGTTCCTGCCCATGATGAAAGGGATTTTGAGTTTGCCATAAAATACCAACTACCTATTCTTCCCGTCATAGAATCTCTGAATAAAAAACCACATGATTATCATCAAGGACCCTTGGTTACATCAGGCCAATTAATCAATTCAGGACCCTTCACTGGTTTAACTTCAGAAAAAGCATCCACGGCTATTTCTGAATTATTAATAAAACATGAGTTAGCAACCCCTAAAACACACTATCGATTACGTGACTGGGGTATCTCACGCCAACGCTATTGGGGCACACCGATTCCCATTATCTACTGTAATGACTGTGGTGCTGTGCCTGTTCCTGAAAAAGATCTACCCGTCATCTTGCCTGAGTCAGTTCAGTTAAGCGGTGTTGGTTCTCCCTTAAAGGCAATGCCCGAGTTTTACCAAACGACCTGTCCACAATGTAAACAAGCTGCAACCCGAGAAACAGATACCTTTGATACCTTTGTAGAATCTTCTTGGTATTACGCACGCTTTGCTTGCCCTACTCAAGATAAAGCGATGTTAGATGACAGGGCTAAATATTGGACACCTGTTGACCACTATGTGGGGGGCATTGAACATGCTGTCTTACATCTTTTATATGCACGTTTCTTTCATAAAGCATTACGCGACATTGAATTACTTAATTCCAACGAGCCCTTCACACGCTTATTGACACAAGGCATGGTTCTTAAAGACGGCGCCAAAATGTCTAAATCAAAAGGAAACACGGTTGATCCGGAAGCATTAATAAAAAAATACGGCAGTGACACCTTACGCCTTTTTAGTTTGTTTGCAGCCCCGCCTGAACAATCATTAGAATGGTCCGATGCTGGCGTGGAGGGTGCTTATCGTTTTTTAAAACGACTTTGGGCCTTTGTTTACACACATACTTGGCTACATGAACTGAATGAAGCCTGTGAAACAAACCTCGTTCATCCTATTGATTGGGCACGTACACCGATTGAAGAGCGGAATTTACGACGACAAATCTATGAAATTCTTCAACTTGCCAAACATGATTACGAACGACAACAATTCAATACCGTCATTGCTGGCTGTATGAAACTATTAAATCTATTACAAGCTGCTGGGCAATCACTGCATTCTCCCTCTGAAACTTCTCACCAGAGTCTAAAACAACTGCTACAAGAAGGCTTAAGTATTCTATTGCGCTTGCTTGCACCCATCGTACCGCATATTACCCATACTCTATGGCAAGCACTGCAGTTTAAAGGCTTAATTATAAAAGCAACCTGGCCCAAGGTAGCCGCGGATGCCTTGACGATGGAAGAAATAGAATGGGTGGTACAAATTAATGGTAAACTACGCGCGCGTTTATCCTTAGCAACTCATTCTGATGAGGAAACGATTAAAACGGCCGTCCTCAATAATCCTCATATTAAACGCTATACTGAAAACCAAGCGATTAAAAAAATTATTGTTGTTCCTAAAAAGCTTGTTAATATCGTTATATAAGTCTGTTTTTATGAATATTCGTCTTTATCATTTTTTTTGCCTGCTTATCATTCTATTGACATTAAATAGCTGTGGTTTTCAATTACGTGGTTATAGAGAAGGCCAAACAATCCCCTTTCACACGCTTTATTTGCAATCGAGCTCACCTTACAGCAATTTTAATAAAGCATTACGCCAAACATTAAATAGCTTAGGGATTGATACGCGTGTATCGCCGCCGGCGCCTGTGACATTACAAATTCTGTCACAGAACTTTAACCGAACGATTACCAGTTTAGGCAATGCAGGCCAAACAACGACTTATCTTCTTTCCTATACCGTCATCTTTCAGCTAACGGATAGACAACACCATATTTTATTGCTGCCACAACATATTCTTGTTACACGTAATTTCTCAATTACTTCAAACCAATTGAGTGGCGATCTCAATACACAAAATGATTTACAAGAGGATATGCAGCGTGATGCTATTCAACAACTGATAACACGATTATCCTCCCCCGCACTGTATAGAAAATTCTGTCAAATGCCTTCCAGGTAATATCTCATGCAATTGCGCTATGAACAATTGAACACGCTATTAGAGAAGAAGCCATTAGCACCGATTTATTTTGTCAGTGGCGAAGAACTTCTGCTCGTACAAATGGCCTGTGATAGCATCCGAAACAGCGCAAAAAAACAAGGTTTTTCTGAGCGTGAAGTATTCTATGCCGAATCTGGTTTTAATTGGCACACACTACTCACCCATGCTAACAATTATGGCTTATTTTCAGAAAAACAAATTTTAGAGTTACATCTTTTACAAGGTGTTTCTGAATCGGCGGCACAAACGCTTAAAACCTATGCAAGCGATCCACCCGCCAATAAGCTTTTACTGGTTATTACAGGAAAATTAGATCGCCGCTTACTGCAAACCACTTGGTTTAAAAGTATTGATAGTGTCGGTGTTTTTATGGCGCTATGGCCGATGGAACAGGCCCAACTCTCACGATGGATCACAGAACGTTTAGCCAGCTTAGGCTTAAAAGCAGAAAAAGAAGCAATTCAGTATCTTATTTCAGCCACAGAAGGAAATTTATTAGCTAGCGCACAAGAAATTGAAAAACTCAGCTTATATTTTGCATCAGACACTCAGCACATCATTACACCGGAAGCGATGATGCAAGCGCTTTCGGATAATGCACGTTTCGATCCTTTTAAACTGACAGATGCAGCACTACAAGGTGAAGCGAAACGTTGCTTGCGAATTTTAAATCGGCTCAGAGAAGAAGGGGTTGAACCTTTATTAATCTTATGGTCACTCAGCCGAGAATGTCGACAATTAGCCTCGTTAGCCTTTCAATTAGCCAAAGGACAAAATTTAAGAACACTTTTTCAAACGCATCATATCTGGGAAAAACGCCAACCTTTATTTCAGCAAGCTTTACAGCGTCACTCTCTTACCCACTGGTATACACTATTAAAACTTGCTACCCAAAGCGATCGCATTATAAAAGGTGTTATCTCAGGCAATATCTGGCATGCATTACAACAACTAAGCCTTCAATTAGCAGGCATAAAACCCTTGTGATATACTTACAGCAATAGGATTTTTGTCAAGGCGCCGCAAAAATGAAGCAACCGCAGTGTATACAACATACATGAGGATGGCGAATTGAGCGGGAACACAGACAAAAATTCAAGTGCCAAGAGTATAGGCATCTTAGGTGGAACATTTGATCCTATCCATTGCGGTCATTTACACATTGCACAAGCGCTGCAACAACAATTGCATTGTCAAGAAATCCGTTTTATCCCTTGTAAAAATCCTCTACTTGGCAAAAAAGCCATTGCTAATGAACAACAAAGACTCACTATGCTACAGCGTGCACTAGTATCTTATCCACATTTTATAATCGATGAACGCGAAATAAAACGCAGCACACCTTCTTATACGATAGACACTCTCCGGTCTTTACGTAAAGAGTTTAAAGAAAATCCTTTAGCACTTATTTTAGGCCGTGATAATTTAGCGCATTTAAACCATTGGCATGAATGGACCGCCTTGATTCAAAGCGCACATCTGGTGATCGTGCCGAGAATTGGCTGTACTGCCACGTATAATGACACTATCCAAGATCTGATAAAAAAGCATCAAACCCATGATCCCGCTTTATTATTACAGCAGCCAGCTGGACTTTTATTCATGGCTACTGTAAAACCGTTAGCTATTTCATCGACAGCCATTCGAGCAGCAATAGCACAGGGTTCAATGCCCACTGGCTTATTACCTAGCTCCGTGCTTGATTACATTCTGGAACAAAAGCTATATACTCTTCGCACTTGAATTTTTGGCAGCGTTCCCGCTCAACTCGCCATCCTCATGTATCTTGTATACATTTCGGTGGCTTCATTTTCGCGGCGCCTTGCCAAAAATTTTATTGCTATGAGTAAATCTATGACACACACATCATCAAATAAATCTATCATCCAAAAAGATATCATTGCTTTGCTGGAAGATCATAAAGCAAAAGATATCACGGTACTGGATGTCAGCGACGTTACCAGCATTACCGATCTCATGATTATTTGTACGGGTAATTCTGACCGTCATGTTAAAACTTTAGCGGAATATGTTGTAACAGCCGCTAAACAAAAAGGAATTACTATCCTCGGCGTGGAAGGTGCACAACAAGGTGAATGGGTATTAATCGATTTAGTCGATGCGATCGTTCATATTATGTTACCTAATGTTCGTGAATTCTATAATCTAGAAAAGCTCTGGGGCAACCCCATTTAATGAAACTGCGTTTAATTGCTGTTGGAACCCGCATGCCGGAGTGGGTAAGTGAAGGTTTTGAAAATTATCAAAAACGCTTACCCATTGAATATAAGTTTGAATTAATCAGCATTCCACCCAGCAAACGCGGCAAAACGAGTCATATTCCTTCATTGATAGTAGAAGAAGAAAAAAAAATATTCGCCGCTATTCCTAAGCATTCGAAAATCATTGCGCTGGATGAAAGAGGGAAACTATGGAATACCAAGCAACTCGCAGAAACATTACAACAATGGCAATCAGACAGCGAAGATGTAAGCTTCTTAATCGGTGGCCCAGATGGCCTAGGTTCAGATTGCTTAAATAAGGCTAGTCATCGTTGGTCACTTTCTCCCTTAACCCTCCCTCATCCGCTGGTACGAATTATTATGCTCGAACAGCTCTACCGCGCCTGGAGTATACTGAACAATCATCCTTATCACCGTGAATAAACCTCTGCACACTACAAAAATATAGAAACCCCGTCATATAGGGAGGCCGAAACACAGCCAAGGCCGTCGCCATCCAGGGAAAAACTAATCCTGACTAGCCAAGCTTGTCCTGAAATCGCCGAACGTATTGATATTTGAACCTACCAATCACCTCGATACCGAAGCTAGCGATGCATTGGCGACTGCGTTACGAAACTATACTGGCACCCTGCTCTTTGTCAGTCATGATCGATATTTTATCAATAAAATTGCAAATCGCGTATTGTTTATTTCACATAATAAAAAATTGCAAGATGTAAAACAGCTTGATGCGATTTATTATGATTGAGAATCTAGCCAACACATTAGCATAGATTTTAATCACCAAAACTAAAACTTGCACCACAATAAATTAGTCGCGTTTATTGTGGTGGATAAGTACCACCTGGATTAAAGTGAAACGATTTAATATTATTAAAAAATCGTTCTCTTACAAGGTTGCTTATTGAAATTTAATCTTAACAGTTTTTTCGCTTCTTATCTCAGACGCCTTTTCCGACGCTAACTCAAAAAACCAAGACGGTACCTGAAGTGGTTGAGCTTCTGGTTTCATTTTCGGAACGCAAAGAAACCCTATTTTGTCGCCTCTTTAGTTCACCCTCTATAAGCTCATTGAGTTCTTTGAGTTTAGATTTTTCTAACACTTTTTTTAAAGTAGGTGTGCTAGCTTCAGTAAACTTCGTCAGTAAATTTAAATTTTTTCAGATTAAAACGCTCACTCTTATAAAATTCGTCTGGACAACGATTAAACTCATCAAACAGCTGGCCTTGCCGATCTTCTTTTAAATATTCAGGCAGCCTTTTTGAAGGATAATTTTCAAAAAAAGTTCGAGCGCCACCATAGGGAATACTATTTAGATATTTTGGGTCGATCTTAACTCTCCATTTATTGTCATCATAAAAAATAGCCGGATCCAAAATACTTAGCATACTATCCTCTTTTTTATAAAAATCTTTAATTTATGGAAACATATAGAAAAAAAATTAATTATTTTATTTTACAACTTACTTTTATTAAAATTACTATTATTATAAATAGGACTTACGCATTGAGAACAGAACAGAATTTTGGATGGTGAGTAATAAAATTGCGAACTGTACTTAAATATAGATTTTTCCTAAGTGCATACCAGAAAGTGAGTTTTTAATGAGAATGTAATCTCTATCCTCAAATGATTTAGAATCATTGCTAACAAGTATGGAACCCGAAGGAAACGCTTTTGACTCCCATTTAATTTAATTGCCCGCATTTATATTTTTGAAATTTAGTTGTGTTATGCAAGAAGTTTAATAAAAGAAAAAATAGGAAATACCGTGCAAGGCTATCCAAGCATAGACCGCCGCCATTAAATCATCGACCATGACACCAAAACCTCTGGGTAATTTTCGATCCATCCAAGCGATAGGCCAAGGCTTTACAATATCAAATAAACGAAACAAGAAAAAACCAATGGCAATCCATAACCATCCTTTAGGCGCTGCCCACATCGTAAGGCCAAATCCACATACCTCATCCCAAACGATACCCGAGTAATCATGAATCCCCATATCACGTTCGGTAACATCACAAACCCAAATCCCAATTAAGATAGCAAGCAATAAAATCAGGCTATAATTAACTAAAGAAAGCGACTGCATAAAATAGTAAAGCGGGATTGCCGCTAAGGTTCCGCAAGTCCCTGGCGCAAAAGGCGATAATCCTGACCCAAAGCCAAAAGCAATAAAATAAATAGGATTACTAAATACCTTTTTCACTAGCGCTTTTTGCATAGCTTTTCCTCTTAATAAACTTTTTAAGATAAACAATCTGATTTAAAAGTGTAGAAAGCCTTGTTTTTCTAATTGAAAAGATTTTCCATTTTCGTCTTGTAATAACAACCCACTTTCTTTGGTAATAAAACCAATGGCTGTATAAGGACAAGCGATTTTTTCCAAGGCTTGTTTTAAAGCACTTTCATGTGCTTCTGGAACCGTAAAACATAATTCATAATCATCGCCTGCACTTAATGCTAATTGCTGTGCTTTTTCAAGCGGCAATGCAAGCAATGCATCTGAAATAGGCAGTTTCGTTATATCAACAACTGCACCCACATGACTTGCGGCTAAAATATGCCCCAAATCAGCGGCCAAACCATCGGATATATCGATAGCGCTATTCGCGATATCTCGTAGTGCTAATCCTATAGCAACACGCGGATCAGGACGGTTCAAATGTGTTAACACAACACTACGTTGTGCTAGTGTCAGTACATTAATTTTATTCTGTAAATCTGCTAAAGCTAAACCTGCATCACCTAATGTTCCTGTCACATAAATACGATCACCCGTTTGCGCACCGGAGCGCAGCAACGCTTTGCCATTCGGAATCAATCCTAATGCTTGAACGGTAATACTTAAAGGGCCACGCGTTAGATCACCGCCAACGAGCTGGCATTGAAAACGATGCATTAAAGAAAAAAATCCTTGGGTAAATTCACTTAGCCAGGCTTTATCCACCATAGGCAAGCTCAAAACCAGTAAGATCCAAACCGGTTCTGCTCCCATAGCCGCTAAATCACTTAAGTTCACTGCTAATGATTTATAACCGATATCAAAGGGGGATGTATTTTCTGGAAAATGTTGGCCGGCCACTAAAGTATCTGTAGTCACTACTAATTGTTGACCTACCGGCGGCTGTAATACAGCGGCATCGTCACCTATTCCGTGTATCACATCGGCACGATTATTTTTTTCTTGATTAAAGAAGCGTTGAATTAAATCGAATTCGCTAATAGAAAGCATTCTGTTACGAAAATTCTAATGGACGCACTTTCTGTGCTACTTGATGTAAAATTCCATTGACATATTTATGTCCATCAGTCGCACCAAAAGATTTAGCCAATTCTATTGCCTCGTCTAATACCACTTTATAAGGCAGTTCAGGTTGATGACAAAGTTCAAAAGCGGCTAATCTAAGAATAGCGCACTCTACTAAATCTAATGCTTTTAAGGGTCTATCTAAAAAAACTTGCAATTGCTGATCTAAGGATGAATGATTTTCAATAATACCTCGCACCAGATCGCAAAAATAAGCCGTATCAACACTGATCATTTCTTCCTGTGCTAAAAACTGTTTTTCGATCTCTGAAAAAGTATGCTGAGTCAATTGCCATTGATAAATAGCTTGCATAGCAAAACGTCTAGCACGTTTTCTTGCTTTAAACTTATTTTTTTTCGGTTTCGACATCATTAGCTTGTTTTTTATTAAGTGAAAGATCGTTTTTTAACTGCTCAATCGTTTGATTAAAGGCTTGTATATCCTGAAAACTACGATACACCGAAGCAAACCTAACATAAGCCACGGGATCAAGATCACAAAGTTCTTCCATCACCCATTCACCCAACTGTCGCGAAGAAATTTCACGCTCGCCAGATGAACGCAATTTTTTGACTAAACGCAGAATCACTGCTTCTACTTGTTCGCTGCTAATAGGACGTTTTTCTAACGCCTTTAACATACCTGCACGCAATTTTTCCTGATCAAATGCACTGCGTGTATTATCCCGCTTTATAACACGCGGCAAACCCAATTCAGCGGACTCAAAGCTACTAAAACGCTCACTACAACACGGGCATTCACGCCGACGCCGAACTTGCTGACCATCACTACTCAATCGCGAGTCAATAACCTTCGTATCGCCTTTATCACAAAAGGGGCAATTCATAGTCAATCCTAAGCAATCAAATATCCAAGTATCCTACATGGGTAGGTAGGACTAGTTATGCAACAAAATTAGCTGATTCCATGCGCGAGTATACTGGAAACCGACGACATAGTGCTATTACTTCTTGTTTGATTTTCTTAATCTCAACCGACTCTTTCAATGACCCTATCAATTGATTTTGCGCATCACTTTCAAGCTCAGCAGAGTCCTTTAAACGGTCTAAAACCATACAAACCCAAGCCGCTACCTGCTGCATTTCCTGTTCTTTCATGCCCCGAGTTGTTAAGGCGGGTGTTCCAAGCCGTATACCACTGGTTACAAAAGGAGAACGTGGATCATTCGGCACAGCGTTCTTATTTATGGTCATATAAGCCGCTTCCAATACATTTTCTGCCGCTTTACCCGTGATATTTTTATCCGTTAAATCCACTAGAAAAAGATGATTATCTGTTCCGCCTGAAACAATTTTATAGCCTTTCTCAGCCATTGTTTCAGCCATTGCTTTAGCGTTGAGCATGACTTGTTTTTGATAGTCCTTAAAATCAGCTTGTAAGGCTTCTTCGAAAGCCACCGCTTTTCCAGCAATCACATGCATTAACGGGCCTCCTTGAAGGCCAGGAAACACAGCGGAATTCAGCTTTTTTTCTATTTCTGGATTGGCTTTAGCTAAAATCAAGCCGCCACGCGGACCTCGTAACGTTTTATGCGTAGTAGAAGTCACGACATCAGCTATTGGGACAGGTGAAGGATAAAGGCCCGCCGCAATCAACCCCGCCACATGCGCCATATCAACCATGAAATAGGCGCCAACCTCATCCGCTATATCACGGAATCGTTGCCAATCGACCACTCGCGAATACGCCGAAAAACCTGCAATAATTAATTTAGGTTTGTGCTCCTTGGCGAGTTTTTCGACTTCATCATAGTCAATGAGCTGTGTTTTTGAATCAACCCCATATGCTGTCGCTTGATAGATTTTTCCTGAAAAACTAACCGTCGAACCATGCGTCAAATGACCACCATCCGCTAAACTCATACCTAATAGGCGATCCCCCGGCTCCAATAAGGCCATAAAAGCCGCTGCATTGGCCTGCGAACCTGAATGCGGTTGTACATTGGCATAATCGGCTTTAAACAATTTTTTCACGCGATCAATCGCTAATTGCTCAACCACATCGACATACTCACAGCCACCATAGTAACGTTTACCTGGATAACCCTCGGCATATTTATTCGTTAAGACAGAACCTTGCGCTTGTAATACACAGGGGCTGGTATAATTTTCAGAAGCAATTAATTCTAGATGATCTTCTTGACGCCCCGCCTCATGCTGCATCGCTTGCCAAAGATCCTTATCAAAATCAGCAATCGTTTCTTGCGTTGAATAAACCATTTTATCGAATCCTTAATACGCTAAGGGAAAAATTATTATGTAAACATCACCAGTATACCACTGGTGATGCCATTACGAATCAGTTGTTTATCCGCCTCAATATAATGGTTTAAAGTGGGTTAACAAGCCCGCTCCCTATCGCTGAAAACTCTGGCTAGATGAGCCGATTATTGCTACCATTCTTGCTCTTTCAATAAGCAAAAATTCAAGACATGTCACAACAATACATTTACACCATGCAAGCCGTAGGGAAAATTGTCCCCCCTAAACGTGAAATTCTAAAGGATATTTGGCTTTCGTTTTTACCTGGCGCAAAAATCGGTGTTTTAGGTCTCAATGGCTCAGGAAAATCATCCTTACTGCGTATTATGGCTGGCGTCGATAAAGACTTTATTGGTGAAGCACGCGTACTGCCTGGCATTAAAGTTGGCTATCTTCCACAAGAACCTCAATTAAATCCAGATAAAGATGTTCGTGGCAATGTTGAAGAAGCCATTGCCGATAGCAAAAAGCTGTTGGATCGTTTTAATGAAATTAGCATGAAATTTGCTGAGCCACTCAGTGAAACAGAAATGAATAAGTTATTTGAAGAACAAGGTGAATTACAAACAAAAATTGATGCGCAAGGGGCTTGGGAACTCGAAAGAAAACTCTCAATTGCTGCCGATGCATTACGTCTACCGCCTTGGGATGCCGACGTCACCCAGCTTTCGGGCGGAGAACGACGACGTGTCGCACTGTGTCGTCTCCTATTATCTAATCCCGATATGTTGTTACTCGATGAGCCCACTAACCATTTAGATGCCGAAAGTGTCGCTTGGCTAGAACGTTATTTACATGATTATCCAGGAACCGTCGTCGCCGTCACCCATGATCGCTATTTCCTCGACAATGTCGCTGGCTGGATTCTAGAACTGGATCGTGGTCAAGGTATACCTTATCAAGGTAATTATTCTGCTTGGTTAGAGCAAAAACAAAAACGCTTAGCACAAGAAGAAAAGCAACAATCTGCACACGAAAAAGCATTAAAAACAGAATTAGAATGGGTTCGTAGTAATGCAAAAGGACGCCAAGCTAAAAGTAAGGCTCGTTTAGCGCGCTATGAAGAATTAAGCTCACAAGAATTTCAAAAACGCGCCGAAACTCAATCACTTTATATTCCACCTGGGCCTCGCTTAGGCGATTTAGTATTAGAGTTTGAACAACTTTCTAAAGGTTTTAATGGTCGTTTATTAATTAACAACCTTAGCTTTCAGGTGCCTAAAGGTGCCATTGTAGGAATTATTGGTCCTAATGGCGCAGGTAAGTCGACTTTATTTAAACTCATTATGCAGCAAGAACAAGCCGATAGCGGCCGTATTCGCCAAGGCGAAACGGTGCAGCTCGCCTATATCGATCAAAGTCGCGACGCATTAAATCCCGATCAGACGGTTTGGCAAGAAATCTCAGATGGCCAAGATATTATGACCATCAATCAATTCCAGATGCCCTCACGCGCCTATGTAGGACGATTTAATTTTAAAGGCACCGAACAACAAAAACTAGTAAAACACCTCTCCGGCGGTGAACGAAACAGAGTCCATTTAGCTAAGCTATTACGCACCGGCTGCAATGTCCTATTGCTGGATGAACCTACCAATGATCTTGACGTAGAAACCCTACGTGCCTTAGAAGAAGCATTGTTAAGCTTTCCTGGATGCGCCCTGGTTATTTCTCACGATCGTTGGTTTTTAGATAAAATAGCTACCCATATTCTTGCCTTTGAAGATGATAGCACTGTTACTTACTTTACTGGCAACTATACAGATTATGAAGCGGATCGCTTGAAACGACTCGGCACGGAAGGCAATCAGTCTGAGAAAAGGATTAAATATAGAAAATTAGAACATTAAGGCAACAGCGCCTATGTCAGAGTATTTGATTAATCATGAGCAGGAAACCCAGCAACTTGCAGAAAAACTAGCAGCGCATTGCCCGAAAAATAAACGCCTTATCATTTTTCTAAAAGGTGAACTTGGCGCAGGAAAAACAACATTTACACGTTTTTTTCTACGCGCTTTAGGCCACCACGCAGCCGTAAAAAGCCCTACCTACACCTTGATCGAAAGCTATGAATTGGCAAAACAACTTATCTTCCACTTGGATCTCTACCGTTTACAAACGGCTAGAGAAATACTTGAAATGGGTTTGTATGATGAATTTGATCAACTAGCGATTTGGTTAATAGAATGGCCTGAACGTGCACAGTCATTTTTACCACCGGCTGATATTCTGTTGACTCTTTCACTCTTAGACTCTCAACGAATAGCAAGGCTTTTACCCCAAACGCCACTAGGGGAACAGATTTTAAAAAAGATGGAGACTTCGGAACATTAACCCGATCATCCTTCTTTAGCGCTGTAATATACTCACAGCAATTGGATTTTTGGTAAGGCGGAGCACAAAACAAAGCCGCCGGAGTGTATAAATAATACATGAGGATGGCGAGTTAAGCGACAACGCAGCAAAAAATTCAAGTATGAAGAGTATACTCGCAAATTCAAACAGGGATACGATATAATCTCCACTTATGCTAACGGACCTTTATCCTACTCTTCTTATTCCAGCTTACCAGCCGAATAAAAAGTTAATACAACTTGTAAAAACCTTACGCAAACTTCGGCCAACGCAACGGATTATTGTGGTTGACGATGGATCAGATATTAAAAAATCACACATTTTCTCTAAACTGAGTGAGTTTAATATTGAATTATTAAGACATCGTGAAAACCAAGGAAAAGGTCAAGCACTTAAAACCGGATTTAAACATTGGTTAGAAACCAGCGCTTCTACTGCATCGGGTATTGTTACCGCTGATGCCGATGGGCAACATCTACCCAGAGATATTTTACATATCGCTGATGTTTTCATGCAAAACCCTTCTAGCCTTTATTTAGGTGTAAGACAATTTAATGATGCGTCCACACCTTGGCGCAGTCGGTTTGGGAATAAAATAACTAAATTCGTTTTACGCCTATTCACTAACATACCTCTGCAAGATACACAAACTGGTTTACGCGCTATACCGCGTAAACTCATGAAAGCACTACTTCATTCCAAAACCTCAGGCTATGATTTTGAACTAGAAATGTTACTGGCTGCTAAAGAAAAGCAAATCTCTATTCAGCAAACACCCATTAGCACTGTCTATCTTGATAGCAATAGTGCCTCTCATTTCAATCCATTGCTCGATTCGATCAAGATCTATTTTGTCTTCATACGCTTTGCCGCTATATCATTGCTTTCAGCAGCGATTGACTTTATCGTATTTTCTTTTATTTACTGGATAAAAAAAAATATATTTCTTGCGGTATTATTAGGGCGAATTTTATCAGCTACTTTTAACTTTAAACTGAACCATCATTTAGCGTTTAAAAGTCAAAATAAACTATTACCTGCTGCTATTAAATATGCCTGTTTAGCTAGCTTTTTAGGCTTAATTGCTTATAGTTTAATTACATTTATCCATAGTTTTGGCATTAATGTTTATAGCAGTAAAATAATTGCAGAAATTGCTTTATTCATTTTATCTTTTAGCATTCAGCGTTTATTTATTTTCAACAAAACGAATTAATAAAGATTATTTATTTAATTGAAGCTGTGAAAAAAAAGATATAATAGCCACGCATTAATAATATTATTATCATAACGCGACGGTGTAATAGTGCGTAACAAGAAAAAAATACCAGCATTAAGACTTGATTTAACAAAAATAGAACTACCCACATCGACAACGCAATCTGTTATCTCTCCAAGCAAAGAATTAGAATTATGTCGTGTTAAAAAAGATTTTGAACCTCCTGTTTCCTCCATTCGTTTTACAAATAAAACCATTCTTTCTAATCATTATGTTTTAATATCTGAAAAACCCATCACACCCGGTGCACATGCGTCCGTCCAACAGGAATAACTTGTTTCGCCTGGTGGTAATTCGTGCATAAAACTAGTCAGAAAATACGGATCAACCCCTGTACTTTCGGAAATCGAAATCTATCAACTTATTTTTTCAAATAAAGAATCGAGCAAAAAATCCATCTTACAACCTATTTTTAACACCGCCTCGAACGCTTTTGAATATGACCTTCATCTACCTCAAACAATAGGCATGCCTTTTATAAAGAAGGCTTAGAAGGCGATTTGTTCCGAAAAAACTGGGGAAAGAATTATTCTGATTATCCCCTAGCAAAAGAAGCAAAAAAAACGCAATGGCACAATTAAATAAGCACTCTGTTTTTTTACACCTCACAGGCCATTCACACTTATTAACACAACGCGCATTCAACCAAGATACAACAAATAACTTTGTTACCCGCTTTTAAGATCTATAAAACTAGAAATAGCATAGGTATCGGCTATAAGATCTGCTAAGATCTCGTTTTTTGATTAATTTATAATCACTATGTCAACTCGCATTGCACGCCTTTCGCCCCAACTCGCCAATCAGATTGCCGCTGGTGAAGTCATTGAACGCCCTGCATCTATCATTAAAGAATTGGTTGAAAACAGTCTAGATGCAAACGCTAAACAAATTGATATTGATGTCGAGAAAGGCGGCATTCAGCGCATCCGTATTCGTGATGATGGATCTGGCATCCATAAAGATGACCTTATTTTAGCCTTAGACCGCCATGCGACCAGTAAAATACGTGATTTAGACGACTTAATGCAGATAAAAACCTTAGGCTTTCGTGGTGAAGCCCTAGCCAGCATCAGTTCCGTTTCTCGGCTTTACTTGAGCTCCTCTACCAACACCAGTCAGCAAGGCTGGCAGGTTACGGCTGATTATCAAAATAAACCTAAACTAATACCGGTTTCTCATCCGCAAGGAACGACGGTTGACGTTCATGAGCTTTTTTTTAATACCCCCGCGAGAAGAAAATTTTTACGCAAAGAACAAACTGAGTTTTCACATATTGAAGAGTTGGTTAAACGGCTGTCATTGAGCCATTTTTCAATGGGATTTACACTGCAGCATAATAAACGGCTTATACACCAACTACGCCCTGCCACCTCTCAAAGCTTACAAGAAGAACGTATCGCTGCCCTATGCAGTCGCACGTTTATTGAAAATGCGATTTATATGGATATGGAAAACGCCACCTTGCGTTTATGGGGCTGGATTTCTCTGCCTACCTTTTCACGCAGTCAAACTGATCTGCAATATTTTTATGTCAATAATCGTATTGTCAAAGATAGATTAATCAATCATGCTATTAAACAAGCCTATCAAGATGTTTTATATCAAGGTCGACACGCCGCCTTTGTTTTATTTCTTGAAATTGAACCGCAATTCGTCGACGTCAATGCGCATCCTGCAAAATATGAAGTGCGTTTCCGCGAAAACCGTGCTGTCTACGATTTCGTGAAACATTGCTTGCAAAAAAGTCTAGCCGCTACAAGCCCTGTTTCTGCTGAATTAAGCACTGACAGTGTACAACAAACCACTGATCAGCCCCGCAACGAAAGCATGTTTAAACATATAAACTCATATAATAATATCAACCAACAAACTATCTTCCCATTACATACAGAATTATCACCTAGCTTTTCGTCAAATGTACTAACGATTACTCCCAGTGTAATAAAAGAAGAGCCCGAGCATTGCTTTGCCACAACCCCAATCAGCAATACGCCCATTCAAGCCACTGAACAGATAGAACAGTTTGAAAAAGCCCCTCCATTAGGCTTTGCTCTCGCGCAATTACACGGCATTTATATTCTAGCGCAGAATACAGAGGGTTTGATTATCGTTGATATCCATGCCGCACATGAACGCATTCTCTATGAACGACTTAAACAGGCGATAGAAAACACAGTGGTCAACTCGCAAGCACTACTGCTGCCTATTAGTCTGCATCTTTCCAGCAAAGAAGCTGAAATCTTGCAAGAATACCTCGCTTTATTTACCCAATTTGGCTTCGAAATAGAAAATTTAGCAGCAGAAACTATTATCGTTCGTAAAATCCCTTCTTTGTTGGCGCATATCGATAGTCAACAATTCATACACGACGTCTTAAGTGACTTGCATGAAAATGAAAACAGTCAACGATTTTCAGAAAAAATTAACGAGCTTTTATCCAGCATCGCCTGCCATAGTGCGGTACGTGCTAACCGCAACATGAACTTATCTGAAATGAATCAACTGTTACGTGATATGGAAAAAACGGCACGCAGTAACCAATGCAATCATGGCAGACCAACATGGAAACAATTATCTCTTTCTGAAATCGATCGGTTATTTTTACGTGGACGCTAAACTTGTTATTTGCTTGATGGGCCCTACAGCTTCAGGCAAAACGAACCTCGCCATAGAATTCACACAGCAATTTCCGGCTGAAATTATTAGCGTCGATTCAGCCATGATCTATAGGGAAATGGATATTGGGACAGCAAAACCAACACCTGAAATACTTAAAAAAGCGCCACATCGTCTTATTGATATACGTGATCCCAGTCAAAGCTATTCAGCTGGCGAGTTTCGCGAAGATGCTTTAGACGCCATCGAAGATATTTTAGAAAAAAAACGTATCCCACTCTTAGTGGGTGGAACTATGTTGTATTTTCATGTATTACAACAAGGTATTGCGTCTTTACCAAAAGCCAACCCAGAAATACGTCAACAATTGCAGCAAGCATTAGAAAAACAAGGCCCACAAAAACTACATGCTGAATTACAGCGCATTGATCCCATCGCGGCACAACGTATCCATCCTAATGATCCACAACGGCTATTACGTGCACTAGAAGTAGCCGCAATCACCGGCCGAACATTAACTGAAATACAATCAACACAATCACTTGCACCACTTCCCTATCAATTTCTTAATATTGCGCTTATCCCCCCTGACAGAAGCCATCATCATCGTCTGATAGCAGAACGATTTCAGGATATGTTACAACAAGGTTTTGTAGAAGAAGTAGAAAAATTATTTAAGCGCGGTGATTTAAATGCCGATTTACCTTCCATTCGCACAGTAGGTTATAGACAAATATGGCATTACTTAGAAGGAAACCTTGCTTATGCGGCGATGCAAGAACGTGCCATTATTGCGACACGACAACTCGCCAAACGACAAATGACCTGGCTGCGCTCCTGGAAAAATCTTCATTCTCTTAACTCTGAAGACAAAGATATTAATAATAAATTGGTAGCGCTTATACAGAATTCGGCAAATTAACTTTGCTAAATAGCAAACTCAAAATAGCCACCGCAGCGCCAGCGGCTAAATACAAGCCCGGCATTGCCACATTGTGTGTTTTTGTTATTAAAAACATAGCGACGAGAGGAACGGTTCCACCAAAAATAGAATAGGCTAAATTATAACTCAATGAACCTAAGCTATAACGAATATTAACCGGTATTAAATCGATCGTCAGCGCCATCAGTGGACCTTGAAATCCCGCGGACAGCAATGTAAATACTGATTGTGCAATAATTAATTCTACGATGTTTCCGTGGGAAATAAAGCAATAAAGTGGGTACGATAGAATCGCAAACCCACAAGCAGCTGTTAACATAATAGGTTTTCGCCCTATTTTGTCAGATAAGAAACCAGAAAAAACAAATAAAACAACCACGCTGACCAACATAACCGTATTCACTGTATTGGCACTCACTCTAGAGTGACCTAACACATCTGAAAAATACACCGGCATAAAAATAAAAGCGATATACGTAATTAATGCCGATAGTAGATATAATCCAAATAACTGCGCCACTAAGGATTTATGTGAGAGAAAAATAGTCTTCAGCGGAAATTTGGCGACTAAGCTATCACGTACTAAACACTGGAAAACGGGTGTTTCGCTGGTTTTATAACGAACATAGCTACCGATAACACCGCCCAGTGCCGCCAATAAAAATGGCAATCGCCAACCAAAAGTATAAAGCGAATTTCCTTTAAATAACACAAAGGTAATAAACACAACCACCGAGGCCAATAACATGCCGGTGGAAGAACTAGACCACACTAAAGCCGAATAAAAACCAGTTCTTTTAGGTGGAATCGATTCAATGGTAAAACAAACGGAACCAAAGGACTCACCGCCAATAGCAATACCTTGCAACAAACGTAATATAACCAACAAAATAGGCGCGACTATGCCGACCGTTTCATAGCTAGGTAATAACCCTATTCCAAAGGTCGCGGCTGCCATTAATAACAGCGTAATACTTAAACTCTTTTGTCTTCCCTGTGTATCGCCTAAATGGCCAAATAGCATGGCACCTATTGGACGCGCAATATAACCGATAGCAAAAACACCATAGCTGAACATCAACGCCACCGTCGGCGCTAAATTTTGAAAAAAAAGCTTTGCGAAAACAGCGGCTAAAAAGGCATAGATGGCAAAGTCATACCATTCTAAAACGGTACCTATAGACGCGGATAAAATGACTCGTTTCTGTATACTCTTCGCACTTGAATTTTTGGCGGCGTTCCCGCTCAATTCGCAATCCTCATGTATCATATATACACTCCGGTTGCTTCATTTTCGCGGCGCCTTGCCAAAAATCCCATTGCTGTGAGTATAAACTTGTATAATTTTTTTGATGGGTCATACTGGTTTTCATCAATTAAACAGTGTCTTTCACGATATACCATTCAACAAATTTCTTTAACGCTTGTTGACGAAAAGAGTAATGAAAAAAATCTGGGGTATAACGCAATTCAGCTAAGGTTTTATCCGATCCATTCGGTTTAAAAATAGCGGTAAATGGCAGCTGCGGATGGCTCGATAAATCCTCAGGTATCACAACCGTACCTTTACAACTGCCTTCAAATAACTGTATTTGCTTGCCATCGGTATACGCTAACTGCAGAATAAAAGCGGCTCGATTATCTTCTTCAACCAATTTAAACAAGCCCTTAAACCCCAATCCTTGAAAAACAAATTTCGACAAGGTGCCTGGAAATTGGTGGTACGCTTCAAAAAAAATGCCGCCATCATCTAACAGTAAAGGTTTATTCAAAGCAGCATAGGCTTTTTTAACTTTATCACGCACTACGGCTTTTTGATCTAAGCTTTGTATTTCATCGATGTCCAGCGCATACTGTTTAATCGTTAATTCAGGACATTTTTTTTGAAAAAATTCGGAGACTTCTTCAAATTTTCCGGCATTACCCGTTACATAATAAATTTCATTTTTCATGAAAAACTTTTCGGCATTTTAAAGTAGAGCAGGGATTCAAGCATATTATTTATCACAAGTAAATCTCAGCCCTTACAATACATAAAATGATAGAGGCCTCATGCACAAGCTGAAATATCCCAAGAGCTTCGCGTCAAATTTTTATAAAATAAGGGAGGGTTACCCCTCCTTCTATCTCCTTATCCCGAATTCGCGCTATAAAGGGAGGGTTTCCAGTTTATAAGATTCATAAAGCGATCCCATCCCAGGTTTGGGGTCAAATAGTGATGGGGTTTCCCCTATTTCGCTCTCCCGAATAATTCTCGCCCCTCTCTGCACTATAAATACCTGTCCCTATCTGGACGATACTGCTCGTTCCTCTTGGCAGTAATAAGGGCACGGTATCCTGCTACTTGCCTTTCACTAAGGTTAGAGGGGTAATACATCTGTGCTACTGAAACCATGAGCAATTGAGGATCGGCGGCGACTAAAACAGGATAATTGCCTAGAATCAACACATTGAGGGAAGGATTGATTTTCTGACACACAATTTGTAGTTGGAGTTGCCATTTAAAATCTTTCGCGTTGGGGTTAAATGTAAATTGTACGGGCTGTAGCAACTGAGAGATAAAGCGGGTTCCTGTATTATCTTGCGCGTTAATGTTTACCACGGGTGGTTGCGTCGGTTTGAGGTCGCGAGCACTAAAAAAAGTAACCGAGTACTGGCCAATGGCAATCTTATTTACGTTGACGGCTTGAATCGCCATTTTATTACCAAAATAACTGCTGACATTCATGGCACCTATGGCACCTGTTCCCGCGAACGTTAATCCGGCGTCTAACGTGATTTTCTCCTCAATAAAATTAAAAATTCTTAAAAAATTGTTGTAGATAAACTTTATGAAATTGTTATTTTTATGGTTGGTAGAATAAAACAGCTGATTCAGTTTTAAAATTGCAAGATATGCGCCTGATATATCTAGTAGTTTAATGAATTCCTCAGGCATTTCGCGGCAAAGCTTTATAAACGCGTGTCTTGTTTAAGAGAAGCGTCTCGTTACGATAAAGGAATGATCTTGCAAGGTTTTTTTAGACACGAAGAAGCAAACCGTAGGTAAAACTGTTGTTCAAATTCAACCGTCGATAAACGGCCTAGCGGTTTAAGTAAAGCGACTCCACGACACTATCGGCCTGATTAGCAATAAACCCGCTAAAATAATCTTTAGCGAAGCACGGCTTTTCATTCATTGGAATGATAGGATAGCGCCAAACAAATTCAATAAATCGATCTGATAAATCAACAGCCCCATCCGCTAACTGGATTGATTTTACTATCGCTGCGCTAGAACTCTGCTCAATCCCTTTTTCAATCTGCCCTTTAATCAGTCCACCGTTTGCGTTTAAACCAATACCCAGTGTTTGACTAACAAACTGATTAAACAGACTCAAAGATTTAAATTTTTTAGATAGATGGATAGCCCAGCCAAAATGGTTAACCTGACGCCCCATCACCAACACCCAAGCCAATAATTCATTATTATTTTTTACCGTTGTAAATTCCTTTACGGTGGGTAATGGCCAATCACGTCCTCGCAAATAGTGAGTAACAAAATTAAGTAATTCATAGACGGCTGTTTCATCCTGGGAAAGTAAGCGTTTTTTTAGACGGCTTAAGTATTCAATATCCAATGGTTTGGATTGACATGCATAGGCATCTATAATTTTTCGCACTTCAGGCACTAAAGCTTCACGGCGAAAATCAGCCACCACCACTTGGGGTAACGCATTTTCTGCTGGCTGTGTTTCAATACATTGTTCACTCAACCACATGAAGTCATTTTGTTTTTCCGCTAAATAATCACGACCACGAACTTCATACTCTAACTGCTTAAATAAATTCGACAATGGCCCTATACCGGTATAAGGCCCAGGCAGATCAATCAATGCAAAATGATCCCATCGCATCACTTCATTATATTGCGCTTTTAAAGCCGTTTGAATACGTGATACAGGCCATAAATCAACTGCATAGTTGCGCCATAACTGCTGTATAATTAGTTTTTTTGCTTGATTTAACATATCATTACTCGTGTAAACAAGATTGCTGTATATTGCTTATGTATAAAATAGCCGTTTATATTCCAAGTGATTCGCTTGAAAAAGTCAAACAAGCGATGTTTGATCAGGGTGCGGGTCGATTTGGAAATTATGATCATTGTGCTTGGCAAGTATTAGGACAAGGGCAATTTCGTCCCTTGGCACAGAGTAATCCTGCCCTAGGCCAAAAAGGAAATCTTGAAAGGGTTGAGGAATATTTGTTAGAAATGATTTGTGATAAAGCCGTTATCAAACCAGTTATTAAAGCTTTAAAGCAAACTCATCCTTATGAGGAACCAGCTTACACTGTCGTTCATTTAGAAAATAATAACATAGATTAGTCTCTAGTTTTATGAGGAAATTATCTGCATGTCTAAAATATTGCGTGTTTTACTAACGCTGATTGGTAGCTGTGTTTTACTAGCCCTCGTTGCTATCATTGGCTTAGTTGTTTTTGTTAACCCAAATGATTTAAAACCACAAATCAGTCAGGCTGTTAGCAAATACACAGGATGCCAACTCCAATTAGGCGGTAATATTGAGTGGTCACTTTTCCCCTGGCTTGGACTACAGTTAAATAATGCAACGCTCAGTAACACGCCTGGTTTTGGCGATAAACCTTTTGCCGTCATCCAAAAATTAGATCTACAAGTCCGTTTACTACCTTTACTACATAAACAATTAGAGGTCGGTAAACTACAAATTAATGGCCTTACGCTTTATCTAGTGAAAAATGCAACCGGTCAAACGAACTGGCAAGGTCCTCATACACCGGCTTCGTCACCTTCATCAACTGAAACACTACCTGACAATTTAAAACCACTCGGCGTTGTCGTAGCCGGTTTAGATATTCAAAATGGCCATGTGCTTTTTGATGATAAACAAAAAAATAAACGCTATGAGATAGCGCAATTACAATTGAAAAGCGCTAATTTAACACTGAATAAAAGCTCTGCTTTCGCAGTACAATTTAATTTAAATACGAATGCACCCGCATTGAAAGCCAATATAAAACTCAATACAAATATCACCTTAAATGCGGATGGCAAAGAAATTACCTTAAATAAATTAAATCTTAATACGTTATTAAAAAACCCTGCTTATCCTAACGGTGTATTACCGATTTCACTGCAAGCAGATGCAATGATTAATTTAAATAATCAAACCTTTGCTGCGGATAAATTTACCCTTACGGTTGATCAGAATAAATTTGTCGGCCATATCCAAGGACAAAACTTATTTAAGAATCCATTGCTATCGGGTGTAATCGCGAGCTATCAACTCAAAGCAGGTCAATTCACTATCCAACGACTTCAGTCTCCCTTTCAATTCAAAAATAATATATTGTCACTTAACCCAATAACAGGTGATCTTTACCATGGTAATTACCAAGGTAACCTGACACTTGATCTGCGTACAGCAACGCCTCAACTTGTCATGCAGAGTCAGTTAAACCAAATCAATATTCAATCTCTATTTCAGGAATTTGCTAGCAAAAGTCAAATACAATTAGTTGGCTTAGCCAATCTTTCTGGTAAATTTTTTACCAATGGAAGCGATGCAGATAGCCTGACAAAAAACCTACATGGGAAAGGTCAATTTAGTGTAGATAATGGATCCATCAAAGGCATTAATGTTTCTTATTGGGTTGCTTTAGGTAGGGCGTTACTCAAACATCAGCCCAGCCCAACCGCAGACAGCCCAGATACACCCTTCGACAAATTTACAGGCACCTTTAGTATTGATAAAGGCATTATAACTAATAATGATCTCAATATTAGTAGTGGCCGACTACGCATTAGTGGGCAGGGATCCCTTAACTTACCGCAACAACAGATGAACTATGAATTAAATGCGCAGCCTGTTCTCAGTGATGGCAGTCCCGAAGGTATTGCCATTCCGATTAGGATTAGCGGACCATTTAACCAGCTTCACATCACCCCTATTCTCGATAAATTAAGCATTAATATATTTAAGGAAAAATTCAAAGGTAAACTACAAGAACAATTGAATAAACTTGATTTAAGCAAAATATTTCACTAATCATCCAGCCGCCGTCGTCCCCTGCGAAAGCAGGGGATCCAAAAATGACACACCCGCTTCTACCTAAACATTTCCAACAACACGTTCTTAACTGGTTTAATAAGCATGGGCGAAAAAATTTACCCTGGCAACAAAAAAAATCGCCGTATCATGTTTGGTTATCGGAGATAATGCTGCAACAAACGCAAGTTACCACGGTTACTCCCTACTTTCAGCGTTTCATTAAACAATTTCCTAATTTATCCTCACTGGCAGCCGCTCAGCTTGATGAAGTATTAAACCTATGGGCTGGGCTTGGTTATTACGCACGTGCACGTAACCTGCTTCGCTGCGCACAAATGCTTGAACAAAAATATGCGGGTAAATTTCCGCAAAATTTAATACAACTACAAACTTTACCAGGTATTGGGCGCTCCACTGCAGGGGCTATTCTTTCACTCGGTTTTGATCAGGCCGCCGCTATTTTAGATGGCAATGTAAAACGCGTATTAACCCGCTTTCATGCCATAGCGGGTTGGCCCGGTTTAAGTGCTGTTAATAAAAAATTATGGGAATTAGCAGAACGCTACACACCTATACAACAAACGGCCGCCTATACACAAGCGATGATGGATCTGGGTGCATTAATCTGTACACGAACTCAGCCCAAATGTGATCAGTGTCCCTTGCAAACGCATTGTTTAGCTTATAACACAGGAAATCCGGCACATTTCCCATCACCTAAACCCAGTAAAAAATTACCTATTCGTTCCATACAAATGTTGATTTTAGTGAATCAACAACAGGAAATTTTGCTGGAAAAACGTCCACCCACTGGGATTTGGGGAGGATTATGGAGCCTGCCTGAATGTCCTTCCGACGCAGATGCGAAAAACTTCTCAAAAAAACACTACTATTGTGAAACAGAAAAAGTGCGCCAAGCCATGCAAATGAGACATACCTTTAGCCATTTTCACCTTGATATACAAGCGGTAGTAATGCAGGTAAATAAATGGCACCCGCCATTGATGGAATCTGATCGTATAGTCTGGTATAACGTTCAACAATTACAGAAAAAGGGCTTAGCAGCCCCTATAAAAAAACTTATTCAACAGTTAAATAACTCGACATATACTCACAGCAATGGGATTTTCGGCAAGGCGCCGCGAAAATAAGCAACCGGAGTGTATGTTGGAATACATGAGAATTGCGAGTTGAGTGGCAACACAGCCGAAAATTCAAGTGCGAAGAATATACTTATGAGCAGAACTATTTATTGTATTAAACTACAAACACAGGCAGAAGGCCTTGATTATCCACCTTATCCGGGTGAATTAGGCCAACGTATCTATCAATCGATTAGTAAACCGGCGTGGCAACAATGGATTAATCATCAAACCATGCTCATTAATGAGTATCGTCTCAGCACCCTAGAACCCCAAGCAAGAGAATTCTTAAAAAAAGAAATGGGGAAATTTTTATTTGCCGAAGGCGAAATTAAAACACCTGCAGGTTTTACGCCGCCTATAACACAATAAAATGTGATGAAAAACTCCCCTCAAGTACTCAGCCAACTTATTTTAAACAAGCGCCCTGACTTCAAACCTAAAATAGCCATTATTTTAGGTTCTGGTTCCGCTAATCTTGCGGACAAACTACAGGATGTTATTAGTATTCCTTATCACTCACTCCCTAATTTCCCCATCAGTCGCGTTGAAGGTCATCCGGGACAGCTCCTATTAGGCTATTTGAATAAAGTGCCTGTTATCTGCTGCCAGGGTCGTGTCCATGCCTATGAAGGGATGCAAGAAAAAGACTTTCAGCTTTTCATTAGAATTTTAAAATGCTTAGGCTGTGAAACGGTATTAATGACCAATGCAACCGGATCCTTACGAAAAGATTTTCAGCCGGGTCAACTGGTATTAATCGCTGATCATATTAATTTTCATCCCATGAATCCGCTGGTTGGCATTAATGATGATGAGTTTGGCCCACGTTTCTTTCCCATGGATGATGCCTATGATAAAAAGCTTCGTCATAGCTTGCAGCAAACGGCAGAACAGCTAAATATTTCCTTACCAGAAGGCGTTTATTTCAGCGTTTTAGGGCCTAGCTTTGAAACACCAGCCGAAATCCGTGCCTTCCGAATTTTAGGCGCCGATGTGGTTGGTATGTCGACTGTCCCTGAAGTCATTGTTGCTCGACACTGTGGCTTAAAAGTGGCAGTTATTTCTGTGGTAACGAATCTCGCCTCGGGACTTAGCGAAGAATCTATCACGCATGAAGGAACATTACATTTTGCTGAAAAAGCGAGTCATGATTTGGGACGATTGCTAGAAAGTGCTATTGAGCAATTAACAAACTAAGGCCTAAAACGAGCAGGAACATGGCTCAATGGTTCATTTATTTGAACTAAGTTGGAACATCTAAAAAACGAAAACGGAGCAGTCTTTGCTTTAGGTATATTTTTTATGACGGCTTGATGGACCAATGAACCTAATGTACTTCTACCTAGTAACCCCCTTTCCAACGATTGTTCCCAATCTAGTATTTGTTTACTTAAATCTGCGCTACTTGTGGCTCCCTCTAAGCAATCGAGTAAACAATTAATATCCTGAATCCTTCTTGTCGAAGCGATCCTATCCTTATTTTTAATATTACTCTGCGTATAGGTTTTTTGTATATAAAAACAAATAGCTTCTCGAAGAGAGTGCTTTAAATTAATTAAATGGGCATCTTGCGTTTTTTCTTCTGTCCCTGACTGTTTCAAATCACGTATTAATACCTCCATACAGGGAACTTTTTCCTTTAGTTCTCCCACATTAATAGATTCTAAATAAGCAATTAACGTATTATTTACAGAGTTACTCTCAACAGCTGATTTTAATACCTGCGTAAACATTTTATTAGAAGACACGATAGATATAAGTTGCGCCTGCTTTTCATTAGCCTTAGTCAAACAATAAATGACTTCCATTTTATTGAGTGCCGTTGTTAAGGGGGTACGCTGCCTAGCATTCGGCACAAGCATTCCTTTTACAACTTCATCAATCACTCCGTAGTCAACTTTCTGCGCGTCTGCCTCCCATATTTTCCGAATTATTTTCCCTATAGAAAAAGTATCACTTTCTTTGCCACTATATCCACCTCTAACTATTGATTCAGGCGCACCATAAGCGCGGTTAAATCCCCTATTCTTACCAGGCTCTGTTCTAGAAAAACCAAAATCGATAAGATAAATATCTGGCATGAAACCTTTTGATGAAAAATGCACCATAATATTATCAGGCTTAATATCACTATGAATCAATCCTTTATCGTACAGTTCTTTTTTAAATGTACGCAAAATCGCTAAAGAAAGCTCTAATTTTTCAAATTGCTCTAAGCGACTAATACTTTTATCTTTTAATAGTTCGTTAAGCGTCTTCCCCGGCAAGTGACGCATAATGAGGAACTGTTCAGAAACCACTCCCTTATCTATTTGGCTACTATTCACCACAGGCTTCATATGCAGATAAGGCACTTTCTGGCCTATTACAGCTTCTTGCTCAAAAGTATCAACTTTATTCTCGCGCATTATTTCTCTCTTAATAATGCGCTTATATTTTCTTTCAATATGATCATTATGGACTATCAGCGTTGTAGTAGGAGACACTTGACCAAAAGCACCCCGCCCTTTAGGCGTATTATCGATGACTTCATAACGTAATCCTTGTTTATCTTGACGTTTTCGACAAAGAATTTCACGCGTCAAAGCAACCTGATAGGGTTTGCCTTGAAATATAACCGAAAATATGGTGTCTTTTTTAAAAAGATCTCCGGGCTTCATGCTTTTAAGAAGCTCTATTAGCAACAAATCACTTCCTGGAGTCTTTGGATCAACCTGTGGGTTAAGAAAATAGATGGACGACATAATATATGCTTGTTTTTAGTTCACTAAAAACAAGCATATATTATGTACATTAAACTAATATTAAGGATAAAGTAGCCTAAAACCAGTCGTTGTACGCTCGATTAGATAATAAAAATAAGAAAACACTGTAAAATCATTATCTATTGAATCGTATAACCACCATCAATATTGACTAAAGCACCTGTCATAAACGAAGCCGTATCACTGCATAAAAAGCCCACCACATCCGCTACCTCTTCGGGCCTTCCAACACGTTTTAAAGGTAATCGCTGTGCCACATCGGCTTTAATGCGCTGTTCAGATAACTGAGTCTTTTCCTGGAACTGTTGAATCACACGTTGATACATGGGCGTATCAATCGTTCCCGGGCAAACGCAATTAACGCGTATACCATAAGTGGCGTAATCCAATGCTGTGCTTTTAGCTAATTGTGCAATAGCTGCTTTGCTTGCGCCATAAATAGCACACTGCTCTTTGGCAATAAAAGCCTGATCAGAAGCCATTAAAACAATAGAACCAAATTTTTGTTTGCGCATAATAGGTAATACCTGCTGCAAACAATAAATCGTGCCAAATAAATTGCTGGTGATGACGTGATTCATTGCTTCTACACTACTTTCTTCAATCGTTGCAAATAAATGAACGCCGGCATTGCAAAAAAGAAAGTCGATCTGTGGCGATTTATCCTGGATAGTTTCAATTGCACGTTTAACCTGCTGCAGATTAGAAACATCACAGGCAAAATACACGATGTTTTCACTACGCGGATAATCTAAATTTTTCTTATCGAGCACATACACGGTCGCACCTTCTTGACTAAATAGCTGCGCTGTTGCTGCACCTATTCCCGAAGAACCACCCGTTATTATTATTGTTTTATCTTGAAATCTCATCGTGTTCTTACTTCAATCTCCGCATACGGTTTTGTTTGTATCAGCTCAATCAAGGCTTGGCGCCATAATTCTAAAAGCGCTATAAAGGTCACAACAACGCCCATACGCCCTTCATTTGGGGTAAAAAAACCCGTAAATTCAACACGATTTTCGGTAGAAAGTCTATGCAGAATCTGTGACATCCGCTCTCGAATCGACAAAGGTTCTTGGGCAATCGCATGGTGCGTCGTTAATGCGGCGCGTGTCAAAACGGACTGTAGCGCCGCAACTAAATCCTCTAAATCAAGCGGAGGCCGAGTCTCATCATCGCAGCGGGGAAGCGCGCCTAATTCTGCTTGCGCCATCGCTAAAAAAATATCACGACCCTGTCTAGGTAATTGATCAAGCTCATACGCCGCTTGTTTTATCTGCTCATACTCTTGTAAACGGCGAATCAATTCAGCGCGTGGATCAGCTTCGTCAGCCGATTGTGGCAACACTGGCTTAGGCAATAATAAACGAGATTTAATCTCAGTTAATACCGCGGCCATGACCAAATATTCGGTTGCAAGCTCAATCTCTAACACCTGCATCAGCTCTATATAGTGCATATACTGCCGCGTCACTTCGGCGACAGGGATATCCAAAATATCAAAATTCTGCTTCTTGATGAGATAAAGCAACAGATCTAAAGGCCCACTAAAGGTCTCTAACAATATCTCTAATGCCTGAGGAGGAATATAGAGATCGCTTGGGAGCTGGACAAAGGGTTGCCCTCGAACGGTCGCCACCGGCGCCGAAACCGCTGTCGTAGAGGGAGTATCTTCTGTCATGAGGACTAGTGTAATGCTTAAAGACCAAAAATCCTAAAAAAAACCGATAATAACCCTTGAAGAATAGGACCTAATAGCCGTGCTAGCAGCCCACTGGCCAATAATAATACCAAAATCAAAAAACCATACACTTCAAGTTGGTTAAAACGATAGGCCATTGCCGGAGATAATAAACTGGCCACCACCCGACTTCCATCCAGCGGAGGAATAGGAATTAAATTCAAAAGCATTAATACCAAATTGATCGATATACCAATTTGGCCCATATAAGCAAAGGGGGCACTATGCAAGCCTATGCCTAGTTTAGCCACCGCTACCCAAAGAAAAGCCATGCCTAAGTTAGCTAAGGGGCCTGCCGCCGCAACGAGGGCCATATCACGGCGAGGGTTCTTTAAATTTCGCCAGGTGATAGGAACTGGCTTAGCCCAGCCAAAAATAAAACCACCTAAAAAGAAAAGAATAGCAGGTACAACAATGGTACCGATAGGATCAATGTGTTTGATGGGGTTTAATGTCAAACGGCCTAATAGTTTTGCGGTAGGATCACCACATTTAGAGGCAATCCAACCATGTGCCGTTTCATGCACCGTAATAGCAAAAATGAGTGGGATAACCCAAAGAATTATTTTTTGCCCTAAAGAAAAATCACCCATTATTTTGCACTCGAAAACTTAAAGTATATACGAGAATAAGGGGAAACTTTAAATTAAAACAAAATATTTACATAAAACCTTTTGAAGGGGTTTGTAGGCTAGAAGCGTGTGAATCATTATCTATCAAACGGTTATAAGGACTAGACCGTAAAGACGTAAGAAAATCACAAAAAATCCTTGTGCGAAATACGCCGCCTTGGGTTTTTTTTTCGACTATTTCCTGAATAATGGGATCCTCTAACAACTCTATAATCTGTCCTTTATGGCCTTTAACAAGCCCTGTAAGTAACTTTTTTTCATCCAAAATTAGTATTAACTTTTCTTGTAAGCCACGCCTTCCGGAAAAGGCAGTTAAAAGTATCACTAAGCCCTTTGGTTCCTTCAAGTTAAGCATAAAATCATTGATTTGTTCATTTTGTATAATAGGTGAATCTTCTTCAAGTTGCTTTAAATCACAAGCATCTAGCTTAGTTGATAAAATTTCTAGCTGCTTAGAACGATTGTTAGTTAGCATTTTTATTATTGGATTTATTTGATACTTCTTGCTCGAAGTATAGGTTTTAAATATTAATATTTCCTTAAACATGGATAGCCGTGATCTTCTACTTCAATATCTAAACTCGCCCCCTTCCACAAAATCCTGTAAAATAACACGCAAGATTTATTATTGACTCTTATTTCAACAACTAACCGAGCATTCTCCATGGCATACCAACACATTAAAATCCCGAATCAGGGAGAAAAAATTAGCGTTAATTCCGATTTTTCCCTTAATGTCCCTGACCAACCCATCATTCCTTTTATTGAGGGCGACGGAATCGGCATTGATATTACCCCTGTCATGAAAAACGTGGTCGATGCTGCCGTAGAAAAAGCCTATGGCGATGAACGTCGCATTGCATGGATGGAAGTTTATGCCGGAGAAAAATCCACTCGCGTTTATGGAAAAGATAGTTGGCTGCCCGAAGAAACATTAAGCGCGCTTCAAGAATATGTTGTCTCGATTAAAGGCCCCCTAACAACCCCGGTAGGCGGCGGTATTCGCTCTCTCAATGTTGCTTTACGTCAACAGCTCGACCTGTATGTTTGTCTACGTCCGGTTCGTTACTTTAAGGGCGTTCCTAGCCCCATGCGCGAACCTGAAAAAAACAACATGGTTATTTTTCGTGAAAACTCTGAAGACATTTATGCGGGCATAGAATGGGAAGCCGATAGCCCAGAGGCTAAGAAAATCATTCAATTTTTACGAAACGAAATGAATGTAAAAAAAATTCGTTTCCCTGAACACTGTGGCATTGGTGTTAAGCCAGTCTCTAGAGAAGGTACACAACGTTTAGTAAAACGCGCCATTCAATACGCTATTCAGCATAATCTACCCTCTGTGTGCTTGGTACATAAAGGTAATATTATGAAATTTACTGAGGGTGCCTTTAAAGACTGGGGTTATGCCGTGGCCAAAGAACAGTTTGCTGCCGAACTCTTGGATGGCGGACCTTGGATGCGCTTAAAAAACCCACTAACGGGTCAAAATATTATCATCAAAGACTTTATTGCTGATGCTTTTTTACAACAAATCTTATTACGTCCTGATGAATATAGCGTCATTGCTACACTTAACCTCAATGGTGACTACATCTCGGATGCCTTAGCCGCACAAGTAGGTGGCATCGGCATTGCCCCAGGTGCCAATCTCAGCGATAAAGTAGCGATGTTTGAAGCAACCCACGGCACGGCCCCTAAATATGCCGGTCAAAATAAAGTCAATCCAGGCTCACTTATCCTTTCCGCTGAAATGATGCTACGACATATAGGATGGAACGAAGCCGCTGATTTAATTATTACGGGCATGGAAGGTGCTATTCAAGCGAAAACGGTGACGTATGACTTTGCACGTCTCATGAAAGATGCTCAAGAAGTTAGCTGTTCTGTTTTTGGTCAATCTATGATCAAACATATGTCTTCTAAGCATTCGTTTGCTAGCCTTAGCTAAGTATAAACATTAAAATGCCCATTACACTTTTGAAGAGGCCTATCCGTCTCTTCAAAAGTGCCTTCCTAATAGCCCCGTGATGGGGTTTACAAAACTGCTCTATTTTAAAACAGCAAAACTCGCAAATCCCTAAATTTCGGCTAGGCTAAAAACAAAGGGAATATTATTTTTTTAACATGGACTACCTAACTGATAAATAACAGTGGAAATCGTTTCTATACGAGAAAACACGGATCTTTTTACCTGTTTGAGAGAAGGAGGGCACCATGTTTAGCAAAGAACTTGAAATGAGCTTAAATTCTATATTTAAGCAAGCGCGCGAAAAGCGTTATGAATATTTGACCGTTGAACACCTATTACTCGCACTATTAGAAGAGCCATCTGCTACCGCGGCACTTAAAGCGTGTGGCGCTAATTTAAATCGGCTTAAAAATGAATTAAATAATTTTATTGCGGCGACAACGCCTTTATTTCCTGCTACCGATGCTAATCTAGATATACAACCTACGCTAGGTTTTCAACGTGTATTACAGCGCGCCATTTTTCAAGTTCAATCCAGCGGAAAAACAGAAGTAAACGGTGTTAACATACTCGCTGCTATCTTTGGCGAACAAGATAGTCAAGCGATTTACTTCTTACGCCGTGAAAACGTAACCCGATCCGATTTATCTAATTATATCTCGCAAGGCCTTCCTAAATTGCAAGAAAACACGGATGCTAAACTAAGCCAGTTTGTAACTGAAGAAGAAGTCACTATCGAGGGACCTGGAAACAGTCCATTAGAGCTCTATGCTATTAATCTCAACAGTAAAGCACGACAGGGAAAAATTGATCCGCTTATTGGCCGAAAAGAGGAATTAGCACGCGTTATTCAAATTCTTTGCCGACGACGAAAAAACAATCCTTTATTAGTAGGCGAGGCAGGAGTAGGTAAAACAGCGATTGTTGAAGGACTTGCTCAAGCCATTGTTAAAAAAGAAGTCCCTGCGGTGCTTGCACATAGTACTATTTATTCACTTGATTTAGGTAGTTTATTAGCGGGCACTAAATATCGCGGTGACTTTGAAAAACGATTTAAAGCGTTGCTTGCACAACTGAAACAAGAACCCCAATCCGTATTATTCATTGATGAAATTCATGTCGTCATTGGTGCTGGTGCCGCATCCGGTGGTGTCATGGATGCTTCTAATTTAATTAAACCTTTGCTAACAACCGGCGAACTAAAATGTATCGGGGCAACCACTTATCAAGAATACCGCAGCATTTTTGAGAAAGATCGCGCTTTAGCAAGACGATTCCAAAAAATAGATGTGCCAGAACCTAATGTAGAAGAAACGCTCGCTATTTTACGTGGTTTACGTGAACGACTAGAAGCTCACCATCAAGTTAAATACCGTATGAATGCCTTACGTGCCAGCGTAGAACTTGCTGCACGTTACTTACCTGATCGTTTCTTACCCGACAAAGCGATTGATATCGTAGACGAAGCAGGTGCTTATCAAGCTTTACGACCTGCACATAAAAAGAAACCTTTTATTGGCATTCATGAAATTGAAGCCATTGTAGCCAAAATGGTTCGTATCCCTACGCGAAATGTATCAGCTTCTGATAAAAATCGCTTACGCCACTTAGAGGAAAAATTAAAGCATCGTGTCTTTGGTCAATCATTGGCGATAGAAAATCTCTGTGCTGCCATGAAATTGACACGCTCGGGTTTAAGAGAAACCAACAAAACCATCGCGTCCTTTCTATTTGCCGGTCCTACAGGTGTTGGTAAAACCGAGATCACGCGTCAATTAGCCGAACTGATGGGTATAGAATTACTCCGCTTTGATATGTCAGAATATATGGAACGACATAGTGTCTCTCGCTTAATCGGTGCACCTCCTGGTTATGTGGGTTACGACCAAGGTGGATTATTAACCGAAGCCGTGACTAAACATCCGCATGCTGTTTTATTATTAGATGAAATTGAAAAAGCGCATCCCGATATTTTTAACTTATTATTACAAGTCATGGATCACGGCAGCTTAACAGACACGAATGGCAGAAAAACAGATTTCAGTCACGTGGTATTAGTCATGACAAGTAATGCGGGTGCTGAACACTGGAGTCGACAAACCATTGGATTTGCTGCCGAATCAAGCCAAGCGGGCGAAAATCCAGAGGCAATAAAACGTGTATTCTCCCCTGAGTTTCGTAATCGTTTAGATGCGACCATCTATTTTAATTATCTAAGTCCTGAAATCGTCTCCCAGGTAGTTGATAAATACTTATCAGAATTAGAAGCACAGCTAGAAAAAAAACATGTACGCCTATGCGTAGACAAAGCCGCACGAATCTGGCTTGCCAAAAATGGTTATGATAAAGCAATGGGCGCACGGCCCATGGCACGCTTAATACAAGAAAAAATTAAAAAACCGATTGCTGATGAATTACTGTTTGGTCGTTTAGTTCACGGTGGGCAACTCATCTTAACCAGTTCAAATGATGATTTACAATTGATCATTCATGAAAAAGGCGTAATAGCGGTGGCTCTACCACCACAACAATTATCCCAAGCACCTATTGGACAGGCTTAGATTTATCCATATCAGACCCTTTGCCTCGAAATATAATACGCCCTTTGCTAAGGTCATAAGGTGTCATCTCTACCTTGACCTTATCTCCCGTTAAAACTCGGATATAACTTTTACGCATACGCCCTGAAATATGGGCATTTATAACATGTCCATTTTCCAATTGTACTCGAAACAAGGTATTGGGTAAGGTCTCAATCACCGTACCTTCCATCACAATTTGATCTTCTTTAGCCATAATTAACCTAAAATAATTCTATAAGCAACAAGCAAGCCGCTATGTTGCCGTAAAAGAAGCTGACTTACAATAAAATTTTCATTGTTCATCTTCCTACCTGTTATCTATATAAGGAGATCCCCATGCCCCCTACTTCCCAAGTGCATGCCTTGTCTGAACAATTGGGCAAGCTTCTCAAGCAACACCATCTTAAGTTGGCAACCGCTGAATCCTGTACCGGCGGTCAACTTGCACAAACCATTACTGCCATACCCGGTTCTTCGGCATGGTTTGAGCGTGGTTTTATTAGCTACTCCAATCTATCCAAGCAAGAGTTACTCGGCGTCTCAGAAAAAATACTGAATCATTACGGCGCTGTCAGTCAAGAAACGGCCGAAGAAATGGCTAAAGGTGTTTTAAAAAAAAGCCCGGCTGATATCAGCTTAGCTATTACAGGGATCGCAGGCCCTGATGGCGGAACAAAAAAAATCCAGTGGGTAGCGTATGCTTCGCTTGGGCCTACAAAAACGCTATGAGTGAAAGTTGCGAGCAACATTTTGAGGGCGATCGATTAATCATACGCTACGCTGCGGTAGAATTTTCGTTAAAAAAATTAATCATTTTTATTCAAAAAAATTTGAAAACTTGAATCCCGCAAAAATGACTGCTACATTTTATTTATTATTACTATTTTGGTGATATTCCTCTATGGCTTTTGCTGACACCCATCATTATAAAAAAACTCAGCCTTTCAACTATAAAGGAGAAACTTATTGGCCAATTTCTCCCTTTGGTGATGGTAATTGTGGCTTATATGCCTTTGCCTGTGGTCTTATTGATAGCACCATTAGCAATGAATTAATCTTAGAAAAAGAAAAATTTGATGAATTTAGAAACATTGTTGTAGCATTTTTATATTTAGCATCAAATAATATATCCGAATTTAAACATGAACTAGAAACACAACTTTATAAATTCATACGACTTATCTGTCAATCCAATCTAACTTTTTCTAAATTCAAAAATTCCTTGATTGAACATCTACTAACTCGTGAAGATCTTGCTGCTATTAACTTAATCTTGGGTCAAGGACTAAGGTATATAGGTGTTAAAAGCTATAAAGAAATTTGTGCAAGGCAACTAGGCATACAAGAAAATTTATTTAAAGAGGATATACAACTCTTTAAAACTGGTGAATGGATAGGCCAAGAAATCCTCAGCCCTCTAGCAAAACATTTTGGTGTTCAACTTAAATTAATAAGCAAAAACCCTAATACAGACCAATATTACCATCATGAATCTCTAGCACAAAGTTTACCAGAGAAAACTCCCCCGTTAAAAAAAATGCCTGTTGTTACATTACTGTTTGAGAATGGACATTGGCACTGGCTGATTTCCAGTAAGAAAAAACTTGGATTAACCACTATTTTACCTTCTATAACTAAACAACCACGTATTGCTCGAGAATTATTGCATTCAAATAAAAAATTAACACCCCCAGTAAAAAACGATAAACAAAAATCATTTGATATAAAAGACAAAAAAAATCCATCAGAAAGAACTCGACGTACTTCTAGAGAATTACTGCATTTAAATGGTGAGCTAATGCAAACAGTAAAAAGCGATAAACAAAAACCATTTGCTTTTGCTAAAACTACTTTAGATAGCCTTGCTAGCAGGTTAAAGCAAGTTTTTGATTTCCTTGTAACACTCAAAGATATTTTTAACGCCGCACCTAATCAAACCGAAGAGCTTAAAAAGGCAAAGGAACAAGCAAAAACGGTAGCACAAGATAGTACCCAAATCATCAATTCATGGCGTGAAAAATGCGGTACTAGCGATCAATTGGATAAACAGTTAAATAAATTACGCTTACGTGATTTTGAAAAATCACTGTTAAAAACTCCATTAATTATGGATAATTCTGAGGAAGATGCTATGGCAGCTATTCTACAAAACGCTGAAATTGTTGATTTCCTATCAAGAAACCATGCTACCTTAAAAACACACATGACTCCTATTCCAACCAATAAGCCTAATATGGCAGATCATAATCAATCTGTAACGGCGCATGATCTGAGAAGCGTTGCTCCTTGTATATCTGTACAGTCTTAATCTTATTTTTCAACCCAGGACTCACGATTTGATAATCGATGCGCCATCCGACATTTTTTTCCCAAGCACGTCCACGATTTGACCACCACGTATATTGATCAGGTAATTGATTTAACTCACGAAAAGCATCCACATAACCCAAGGGACCCAACACCTGATCAAGCCACGCACGTTCTTCAGGTAAAAAACCAGAATGTTTTTGATTCGCACGCCAATTCTTTAAATCAATCGTCTTATGTGCAATATTCCAATCCCCACAGATAATATATTCACGCTTTTGTTTTCTTTGTTTTTTTAAAATTTTTTCATATGCACTCAGAAACTGAAATTTCATCGCTTGGCGAATCTCTCCGCTGGTACCTGAGGGCATATACAGTGATGCGACACTTAAATGAGGAAAATCGAGTTGAATATATCGCCCTTCTTTATCCGCTAAGTCCCAACCTAAGCCTGTTATTACTTTATCAGGTTTCTTACGGCTATAAATCGCAACACCGCTATAGCCTTTTTTTTCTGCATCAAAAAAATAAGCATAGTAACCCGGTAGCTGAACAGCTTCTCTGGCTTGATGTTCTTGCGCTCTTGTTTCTTGTAAACAAATCACATCTGCTTTTTGTGTTTGCATCCAATCAAAAAATCCTTTTTTTGCGGCAGAACGAATACCATTTAAATTTAAAGTAATAACACGCATGAGAAAATGTCTTTAATTGCACGATGCTGGCCGAAAATCATCTGTTTATCTGCGTTTCGTTACTCACATACTTTATGTATGCTGCGTTACGATACTCAATAAACAGCGATTTTTGGCTCATCCTAGCACAATTTAAAACATTTTCTAAGATTAAAAAGGTAATTTAAACGTGGGATCGCGCGCTAATAAAGCCTCTGCAAACAACGCTTGAATACGCTGCAATGCTTCTTTGCTATCCGCTTCGAATCGAAGTATTAAATAAGGGCTGGTATTGGAAGCCCTGACTAAACCCCAACCATCACTAAATTCGGCACGTACACCATCAATTTTACTCATTGACGCATTAGGAAATTCAACTTCTTTTTGAAACGCTTGCATAAACGCAAATTTTTTATCTTCAGTAATCGCTAATTTTAATTCCGGTGTATTGATGCTATTAGGCAGTGCCACAAATACTTCACTACTGCTTTGATTCCCTTTCGCTATAATCTCCAATAAACGCGCAGCTGTATAAAGACCATCATCAAACCCATACCAACGCTCTTTAAAAAAGATATGCCCACTCATCTCACCTGCTAATAAAGCACCGCTTTCTTCTAATTTAGCTTTAACAATAGAATGGCCCGTCTTCCACATTAAAGAGCGCCCACCCTGTTGTTTAATGACATCGACTAAATTTCGTGTTGATTTAATATCATAAATAATCAGTGCACCGGGATTACGTGATAAAACATCACTGGCATACAGCATTAATTGCCTATCTGGCCAAATAATTTCGCCTTTATTGGTAACAACACCTAATCTATCGCCATCACCATCCAATGCCAAACCCAAATCAGCCTTATGCTGCGCAACCGCTTGGATTAAATCAGTCAAATTTTCTGGCACACTGGGATCAGGATGATGATGAGGAAAACGTCCATCCACTTCACAAAACAACTCAATCACTTCGCAACCCAATCGACGCAGTAATTCAGGTGCGACCACGCCGGCAATACCACTTCCACAATCGACCACCACGCGTAACGATCGCTTTAGCTTAATATCGCCAACAATGCGATTCATATAATCTTCAAGAATACTAATCTCTTTATATCCACCACTGCCTGACTTAAAGGATCCGTTTTGAATTCTTGTATAAAGTGCCGCAATGGTTTCTTCAGACAAACTTTTCCCTGCTAAAACAATTTTTAGACCATTATAATTTGCAGGATTATGGCTAGCCGTTAACATCACGCCCGAATGTGTACTTAACGTACGGGTCGCAAAATAAAGTACCGGACTAGGTACTTGGCCAATATGGATAACATTGCATCCACTTTCTCGTAATCCCTGGTGAAGTGCTTTAATTAAAACAGGTCCAGACAAACGCCCGTCACGTGCAGTAATAATAGTTTTTTCACCTTGTTCTTGTGCTGCACTTCCAATGGCTCTACCCAATAGTAAAATAACCTCGGGTGTTATAGCTTCATCCACAATACCCCGAATATCATAAGCACGAAAAATACTTTCTGAAATATTTTTTAATGGCACGACTGACATAACAATTTTACCCCTATTACTTCCGATATTTCCGAACAATTAACCTTAAGCTCAACGTTATTTACTTAATTCAATCCAATCGCTTATTTTATTTTTGAAAATTAAACTTCTATTCATTCACACAATCAAAAAAAATTTATAATGAAACGCCATTACAATAAGGGGCAATATACTAACATGATTCTCCCAGCTTATTCACAGCTTATTAAAAACTTTTTCACTGCATATAGTGGTTGCACAAGACAGATACCACATGATATTGTGTTACTCTAATTAATTCACCTTACTTAGGACATACAAAAACTGACAGAGTCGACGAGTCTCATCAACCCTGTCAGTTTAAAGGTGTATCATCATTTACGGGAGGATGAGGCAGAAAACGAGTGTTTACAAGTATCGTAACGAAGCATATTTAAAGTATATGAGTGACGAAACACATAAAACGCTCGCTTTGTGACCATCGTCGTGCTAAATGACGACACACCTTAGGTGGCTGCGTAAAGTGAATAGACCGCTTGCCTAAGCAAATAATAGGCTTGAGTGCAAGGCAAGCGAGGACCAGAGTTTACCTGCGTAAATAAGCACCGTAACGTATCATTTAACGATGAAATCAGGCTTATTAAGTAGGTTAGGCAAGCGGTCTATTGAATCATTAGCAAACTATTTACCCTTAGTAATAAGGAGCCTCAATGACTTCTACTATTTTGCCTAATGCAAATAAATCGATAACACCCTGTATCGATAAAAAACCGGAGCACATGCTCGTAAACGATTTAAATGAATCGATAACACCTTGTATCGATAAAGAACCCGAGCGCATACCCGTAAACGGTTTACAAGTTATCAAACGTAATGGAAAACCAGTTAGCTATGATCCTAATAAAATCAGAGTTGCCATTAGCAAGGCGTTTCTTGCGGTAGAAGGTGGACAAGCCGCTACGTCAAGCCGTATTCATGAGCGTGTCACGCAACTGACCGGGCAAATCACTCAGATACTACAAGGACGATTACCACAAGGCGGCACACTGCCTATTGAAACCATACAAGATCAAGTAGAACTCGTTTTAATGCGCGCCGAAGCACATCAAGTCGCTAGAGCTTACGTTCTTTATCGCGAAGAGCGCCGAAAAATGCGTGAACACACCGCTTCTCAGCCTGACATTCAATTGCAAATTACATTAAGCGATGGAAGCAAACGCCCCTTAAACATGGAACAGCTTAGCAAGCTCATTATAGAAACGTGTCACGGTTTAACAGAACTCAATCCGGGTCTGATTTTGCAAGAAACCTTGCGTAATTTATACGACGGTATGCCTTTGGCTGAGATTGATAAAGCCCTGATCATGAGCGCGCGCTCATTAGTAGAACAAGATCCCAACTACACCTATGCAACGGCACGATTCTTATTACGAACACTTTATGCGGAGGCCTTAAGTTTTCTGGGTATAGAAAGAAAGATTGGCTCCGACACACTACACGACTTATACCGTCATTACTTCCAACATTATCTTGAACAAGGTATTGCACTTGAATTATTAGACCCTGAGCTAAAAACCTATGATATACAAAAACTGACCGCTGCACTACTCCCTCAACGCGATGAGCAATTTACCTATCTAGGCTTGCAAACTCTCTACGATCGTTACTTTTTACATGCCAATGAGATCCGCTTTGAATTACCCCAAGCATTTTTTATGCGCGTTGCCATGGGTTTGGCCATCAAAGAAACCAACAAAGAAGAACGTGCCATTGAGTTTTACAAATTACTTTCTTCTTTCGATTATATGGCCTCTACACCGACACTATTCAATTCAGGCACCTTACGCCCACAACTCTCCAGTTGCTTTTTAACCACCGTCGCAGACGATCTGGATCAAATCTATAGCGCCATAAAAGATAATGCCTTACTCTCAAAATTTGCCGGCGGTCTAGGTAACGATTGGACGTCTGTTAGAGCGATGGGTGCACGTATCAAAGGCACCAATGGAAAATCCTTAGGTGTTGTACCTTTCTTAAATGTCGCTAATGCATCGGCTGTTGCGGTTAATCAAGGTGGAAAACGTAAAGGCGCCGTATGTGCTTATTTAGAAACCTGGCACTTAGATGTAGAAGAGTTTTTAGAATTAAGAAAAAACACCGGTGACGACAGACGCCGCACACATGATATGAATACCGCAAATTGGGTGCCTGATTTATTCATGAAACGAGTTATGCAAGAAGAAGATTGGACATTATTTTCACCGGATGAAACTCCTGATCTACATGATCTGTATGGCTTAGCCTTTGAAGAGAGATATGCAGCCTATGAAGCCAAGGCTGCACGCGGTGAAATCAAAAACTTTAAAAAGTTATCCGCGATTAATTTATGGCGTAAAATGCTAAGCTTATTATTTGAAACAGGCCATCCTTGGATTACGTTCAAAGATCCCTGTAATCTACGCTCACCACAACAACATGTGGGAATCATTCATAGTTCCAATTTATGTACTGAAATTACACTCAATACCTCTGTGGATGAAATCGCTGTCTGTAATTTAGGTAGCATCAACCTACCGCAACATCTCAACGACGCCGGTGAGCTCGATCAAAACAAATTACGTGCAACCATTCGCACGGCGATTCGTATGCTGGATAATGTTATCGATATCAATTATTACACGGTACCTCAAGCGCGGCGCTCCAATTTAAAACATCGCCCTATTGGCTTAGGTCTCATGGGGTTTCAAGATGCGCTTTACCAATTGCGCGTACCTTATGCTTCAGAAAAAGCCATTGCATTCGCAGATTACTCCATGGAAATGATCAGCTACTATGCCATTGAAGCCTCCAGTGATTTAGCAAAAGAACGCGGCAGCTATGAAAGTTTTCCTGGTTCATTATGGAGTCAGGGTATCTTACCCATAGATTCCATAACACGCTTACAAGAAACCCGTGGTGAATGGTTTAATCAAAATCAAACAAGCACCTTAGATTGGGCACCTTTACGACAAAAAGTCATGCAAAACGGAATGCGCAATTCAAATTGTATGGCGATCGCCCCAACAGCCACTATTTCAAACATCTGTGGTGTTTCTCAATCCATAGAACCAACATACCAAAACATCTTCGTGAAATCGAATATGTCGGGTGAGTTTACTGTTATTAATCCTTATTTAATTAAAGACTTAAAATCACTTGGGCTTTGGGATGCAGTGATGCTGAATGACATCAAATACTACGATGGTAGCTTACAAAAAATTGACCGTATTCCCGATACATTAAAACAACTTTATGCGACTGCATTCGAAGTGCCCGTACATTGGTTAGTTGAAGCAGGCTCTAGACGACAAAAATGGATTGATCAAAGCCAATCCTTAAATCTGTACATGGCCGAACCATCTGGGAAGAAACTCGATGAATTATATAAATTAATCTGGCTCAAAGGATTAAAAACCAGCTATTACTTGCGCACATTAGGCGCGACCCATATGGAGAAAGCAACATTAGAAAGAGGACATTTAAATGCGGTGCAATCACTTGCTGAACCCCTATCTGGGCCTAGTTGCTCGATACTCGATCCGGACTGCGAATCATGTCAATAATTATTATAAACAACACGGCTTTTTTAATTTTGGAGAATTGTGAATGACGAATCCTATCCTTTCAACGAGCAGTGAAACAGCTGGTTTCACTGGCTTAGAAACCATTGAAATGGGTGCCGCACGCATACAAGTTGATGATAAAAAAATCATCAACTGTCGTGCCGATCTTAACCAACTTGTCCCCTTTAAATATAAATGGGCTTGGGAAAAATATTTAGCCGCTTGTGCTAACCATTGGATGCCACAAGAAATTAATATGTCGGCAGATATCGCTTTATGGCGCTCACCCAATAGTCTGACAGAAGATGAACGGATGATCATTGAGCGAAGTCTCGGTTTTTTTTCAACCGCTGATTCTTTAGTTGCCAATAATCTTGTTTTAGCTGTTTACCGCCATATTACTAACCCAGAATGTCGTCAATATTTACTACGTCAAGCTTTTGAAGAAGCCCTACATACACATGCTTATCAATATGTGATTGAAAGCTTGGGCATGGATGAAGCACGCCTCTTTAACATGTATCGTGAACTACCCACCGTTGCCAAAAAAGCAGAATGGGCCTTACCATTTACACAAAGTCTAGGCGATCCACATTTCCGTACCGGCACACCTGAAAACGATCAACGTTTACTTCGTGATCTGATTGCTTTTTACGTTGTCTTTGAAGGCATTTTTTTCTATGTCGGTTTTTCACAAATCCTAAGCATGGGACGGCGTAATAAAATGACGGGTACTGCGGAACAGTTCCAATACATTTTACGTGATGAATCCATGCACCTTAATTTTGGTATCGACGTCATTAACCAAATTAAACTGGAAAATCCACATCTATGGACCCCTGAATTTAAACAATATGTTATTAATCTGGTTAAAGAAGGTGTAGAACTCGAATACCAATACGCTTTAGATACCATGCCGCGCGGCATTCTTGGATTAAATGCCAACATGATGTGGGATTATTTACGATTTATCGGTAATCGGCGCTTAGCGCAGATTGGTTTACCTGAACAATATCCTGGCATTACTAATCCACTACCATGGATGAGTGAAATTATTGATCTTAAAAAAGAAAAGAATTTCTTTGAAACACGCGTCACCGAATATCAAACCGGTGGAAGCTTAAATTGGGATTAATCTAGAAATATGTCAGCCCATCATTATACTCGTCCTAAAGGCTGCTTAGGACGAGTATTCAATCGCGAATCACAAACATAGTTAAGAAATAGTAAGTATACTGCGGATGCAGTACGATCTCTTAACCTTTTAATCTTTATCTGGTATAATTTTCATACTAATTAATTTTGCTGATTGGAGAAAAAAAATATCATGCCAACAGAAACGAGTAAAGAAATGTTAAGCCCAAAAGAAATTGAAAAATTAGCTTTTTTGTTAAAAAAAGATGTACGTGAGCTTGAAGAAATGAGACTTGAAGCAGTGAAACAAGAGCTCTTGAATCAAAAACAACTGACCAAGGAAGAAGGTGACTTATGCGAGATAGATAGTTTAATCACTAAGCTTACTACATTTGATGAAAGAGATTGGAAGATCTCCTTCGAAAGTGAGCGAAATCCTGAAAAAATCTACTCCTCTATAATAGTTGACGACGATAATAATTGCCCCATGCTCTTAGAATTAAACGGCGATAAAGCTCAACAACAGGACACATTGAGTAAGTTAGTGAATGCTTATCGAGAAATCACTGGAAAAGATCCCCAAACAAAGACATATAAGAATGCAGAAGAACTGCCTGAGGAGCTTAAACCTTTACTTGCTAATAAACCTTTTCCTTTAACGGTCATGGTGCTATCCCTCGACAATCTGGAACAATTCAACAAGTTTAATAAAATAATAAATTCTCTAGCAGATGAAGGTAAAATAAAAATTACCGACATTACGCCACAAAATGCTCCTGAAGCACAGGAAGAAAACGCCAATCGGCCTACTTTTAGACCCTAATCCACCCAAGGGAAAAGTTTTTATAACTTTTCCCTTATTTCAACTTTTCTTTATAACACTTAAAAAATAAATAACGGCTGTTAGCGTACTAATCCAAAAAGGAATCGGCCAATCGCTTATAAAGGCTAAAACAATACCCAACCATACACTTAAAATACCTAAAAAAACGGTTAGCAATAAACCACTGGCAAATCCATGTGTCCAATTCAAAGCGGCAGCAGCAGGACCTATCAATAAAGTAAATACAAGCAGTATCCCCACCACTTGACTTGCTATCGTCACTGCAATGGCTGCAATGATCATAAACAAAATAGAAATGCATGACAGCGATACGCCTTTTGCTTCGGCTAACTCAGGTTCCAAACTTGAAAACAACAAGGGTCTTGCCATCACACTCAATGCAATCAAACTCACCATACAACAACAAGCCATTATTTTTATTAAATGTGCTGAAACACCCAATAGATTCCCAAATAAAATCGTCATTGCCTGCGCGGCATAATTCATATAGAAGTGTAAAAATAAAACCCCTAATCCTAATGCAAACGCTAAAATAATACCGATAGCCACATCGCTTTTAGCAATCCGGTGACCTAGACCGCCCATCCCTACTGCTGCTAATACCGTTAATAACAATTGCCCTGTTAACGGACTTAAGCCCAGCAAACCAGCACCGGTTGCACCCGCAAAACCAATGTGTCCCAAGGCATGACCGGCAAAGGCAAGCCGGCGGATAACCATAAAATAACCCACCACACCGGCAAGAATAGCGGCTACTGTGCCCGCTAAGAGTGCATTACGCAGAAAATCATATTCAAACAGAGAAATGATCAAGATCGGGCCTGCAGTGACTGACATGATGGTATCCTGTATCTTTATTTATCACAAAAAGTTGTTGTTCATAGCGAATCACATGGATTTCTTTATCGTAAAGTTCACTTAGCTTTTCGCTGGTTATAATTTCATTTACTAAACCAATAGCCGCTTTCCCTTTAGCCAAATAAAGTACCCTATCAACACAATTTAAGAGCGGATTAATATCGTGCGAGGTAAATAATACCGTGATACCCAATTCCACACGAATGGTGTTAATTAAGGCCACTAAATTTTCTTGATAATAAGGATCAAGATTCATTAAGGGTTCATCAAGTAGTAAAATTTTAGGCTTATTCAGCAACGCCTGTGCTAATAATAATCGTTGGCGCTCTCCACCGGATAAAAGCGCATAGGATCGATGCATGAGTTTTTCTGCCTGCACTAAGTGAACAACACGAGATAATTCGTGTTTTTGCTGTTGACTTAAAATCGGCAAACCCCATTTAAATCCATTCAAATTAGCGGCTAACCATGTCTTTGCACTCAAAGAACGATTGACTAAATTCTGTCTTACTTGTGGCATATAGCCAATCAACGCCGAACCCTTCTGAACCGGTTGCTGAAAAACAGATATCTGTCCTTGCTTGATAGGCACTAAACCCAATATTGAACGTAGCAAGGTACTCTTCCCTGCCCCGTTTGCGCCCAAAATAGCAATAAATTCACCCTGCTTAATCGTTGCGGTGAAATCACTAAAAATAGAACGCTTTCCATAGGCAAGACCGAGTTGTTTAAATGCTAGCGTGTTCATGTAGCGCCTTAGCCAATTGATGTAATTGATCCGACATCCAACCACTATACGTGGTATTCGCCGGCTGTGTCTCGGTTATACCAATGACAGGAATAGCATTTCTCTTTGCAACCTTTAATAATTGTTGAATTAAAGGACTGCTGACTTGCTTATTATAGAATAAAACCTTAACACGACGAGTTTGTAGGGCATTTTGAAACTCCAACACCTGTTGCGGACTCGGATCAACACCGTTCATCATACTCGTTTGAAAAGCCATGCCTTGCATATCAAAACCTAAGGCGTTGGCCATATAACCAAACACCGGCTCTGTCGCAATCACCTTAACCTGTTGCGATTGTGATTTTAGCTGCTGAATTAAATCGCTTAATCGTTGATAGCGTTTAATAAAGGCTTGGTAATTCGCTTGATAAGCCACTTGGTGTACCGGATCTTTTTGAACTAAAAAATCAAGCAGTGCTTTTGCATACAGAGGCATTGTCGCCGGATCGTACCAAATATGGGGGTTGTCTCCTTCTTTTTTATTCACTAATTGTCCAACGCAAATTTTGGCCTGCACTGCAACGGCGGCAACACTTAATAAACCCTGCATCCACGCATCATAACCTAAGCCATTGAACACAACGAGATCAGCCCGGCCCAAACTTTTAGCAATACGGGGCGTGACATTAAATAAGTGTGGATCTTGATCGGGTTGGCTCATGATACTTTCTACAGAAACATAGGATCCACCTATTTCTTTAGCCACTGACGCATAAAAATTTTCTGCGGCAACAATATGAATAGGCGCCGCTATACTGCTTTGATAGAAGAGAATCCCTAACAAAAACAAAATAGCTGTCATGGCGAGCTTACGAAGTAAGCGTGGCCATCCAGGGCAAATCTCCGGATTGCCGCGCGCTTGCCGCGCTCGCAATAACAAAAATAATAGACGGTGTGTTAAAAGCTTCATGACTTGGTTATGCAGAACTCTAACGAATCGTTATACTATACCAAACATGTCAAGACTGAGTGATGAGACCTTATGGGCAAAATTATTGCTATTGTGAATCAAAAAGGCGGCGTAGGTAAAACCACAAGTTGTATCAACTTGGCTGCGTCCATGGCCTTACTAAAACAAAAAACCCTATTAATCGATTTGGATCCACAAGCCAATGCAACGACCGGCAGCCTTTTTCAAAAAGAAGCGACCACCGCTAACATTGCGCAGGTACTTCTGGATGAAGTCCCCGTCGAAGAAAGTCTGATAGAAACACCGGCGCATTACACCCTCATTCCTGGTTCGGGCGATCTCACACAGACTGAAATTCAGTTATTACAAAAAGAACAACGCGAATATACACTTAAAAAAATACTTGCCCCTTTAATCGCATCTTACGATTATATTCTATTAGACTGCCCGCCCTCATTAAACATATTGACCGTCAATGCCTTAGTTGCTGCCAATTCTGTGATCATACCCGTACAGTGCGAATATTTTGCATTAGAAGGTCTCAGCAGTTTAATGAATACACTACAAAGCATACGCACCACCGTCAATCCCGCTTTACAAATTCATGGCATATTACGTACCTTATTTGATAGCCGTAATAGCTTAGCCAAACAAGTGGCCGAAGAATTATTCATACACTTTAAAGATAAATTGTACACAACCACTATTCCGCGCAATATCCGCTTGGCCGAAGCCCCTAGCCATGGTCAACCGGCTTTGCTCTACGATCCTCATTCCAGCGGCAGCCAAGCCTATATCAGCTTAGCCAAAGAAATCTTAGTGCGTGATGGACAGGATGCAAGCACTTTCGTAGAATCAGCACCTTTAACGACCCCCAATACGCTATTAAAAAAACGTTCCAAGCACGAAAAATCTCCGTCTGTTGAACAGGTAGTATGATGAAAAAATCACGTTTAGGCCGAAATCTGGACATGCTATTAAGCAGTCAGCCATTTGACGATTTAGTGCAAACCAGCACCGTGGCAAAAGAAGAATTACGTTACTTAGCCATCGAAAAGCTGCAAGCGGGACGTTATCAACCACGACGGGAATTTGCAAAAGAGGCATTGGAAGAACTTTCTAATTCGATTCGTACACAAGGCATTATTAACCCGATTGTCATACGTGCTATTGAAAAAGATCGTTATGAAATCATCGCGGGCGAACGTCGTTGGCGTGCCGCGCAACTCGCACAACTCACTGAAGTACCGGTTTTAATTAAAACGATTTCTGATGAGACGGCGCTAGCCATCTCTTTAATCGAAAATATTCAACGCCAAGATTTAAATCCATTGGAAGAAGCAGAAGGCATACAACGGCTGATTAACGAATTTAGCATGACACACCAACAGGTTGCGGAAACACTAGGCCGTTCGCGTACCGCTATCACTAATTTACTACGTTTATTAAGTTTAGCGCCTGCGGTCAAACTATTATTGCAACAAGGGCAGCTTGAAATGGGTCATGCTCGAGCCTTATTGAGCTTAGATCCGGCACTGCAAACGCAAGCGGCTGAAAAAGTAGTCAAAAATAAACTCTCGGTGCGTGAAACTGAACGATGGGTACAAAATGGATCCTTCCTGGAGCAAACTCACGAGATCCCACTCAAAATAAATGCTGATGTCGCGTTATTAGAACGCAATCTATCGGATAAATTAGGCGCCAAAGTATTCTTTAAGCAAGGCTTACAAGGTAAAGGGCAACTGATTATTCACTATAACAGCCTAGAAGAACTCGATGGGATTCTCGCCCACATCAATTAATAATGGTTCCTTTATTTTCTATCATCCTGACTACGTATAACCGTAGTCAACTCTTGCCACGCGCCCTACGCAGTGTTCTACAACAAAGCTTTAGCAATTTTGAGCTGATCATTGTCGATGATCATTCGACCGATAATACACGACAAGTGGTCTACGAATTCACCGACAATAGAATGACTTATATTCAACAAGATCATAACCAGGGCGTTTCTACGGCTAGAAATACCGGCATAAAACAAGCCAAAGGCGAATATTTGTGTTTTTTAGATGATGATGATGAATATTTACCGACGTTTTTACAAGAAGTCAGTCAATTTTTAAAAAAGAAAAGCCAGGCTTTTATCGGTTTGATTTGGACAGGAATAGCCAAAATCCATGAAGAAAAAACAATCCAAACGGAACTTTTTAATTTAGATAACAAGAAAAACCTATTGTTTCTCTTAGAGATTCTTTTCTCTGGAATCACTATCCACCATACCTGTTTTGAACGTGTGGGATTATTTAATCCAACACTACATCTTAGAGAAGATATGGATATTGTTTACCGCATGCTAGCTACCGGTTTAGATTATGCAGCAATTCCCAAGGTTTTAATCAAAATACATATACATGAACAGCCTAGTTTAAGCCGTTCAATCACACTGGCTGATAGAATAGCGAACTCGGAATATCTTTTAGTTGCTCATGCCGCATTTCTAAATCAAAACTTACCCCTGTGGTTACGTTGGCATACGAATCTAGTCAGCGACTATTATCGTGTGGGCAAAAAGCAACAAGCGAGGAAATTAGTTTGCCTGATCATTAAAAAATGTTGGTACTATCCTAGAATCTGGGAGTTATCGCTTAGACTGGAACTCAAATCGTTAAAATCCAACTTATTAAAGACCTAACGATGCAACCTTTATTCTCTATTATCTTAACCACCTATAACCGTAGTCAGTTTTTACCCCGTGCTATACGCAGTGTCTTAGCACAAAGCTTTACAAATTTTGAACTGATTATTATTGATGACTGCTCAACAGATAATACACCGCAGGTTGTCGCCGAATTTACCGACAGCAGAATAACGACTATTCGACAAACACATAATCAAGGTGTCTCTATGGCGAGAAACACCGGTATCGCACTCGCTAAAGGAGAATATATCTGTTTTTTAGACGATGATGATGAATATTTGCCTGAGTTTTTACGGGAAATCTTTTATTTTTTCGAAAAGAAACAACAACCTTTTATTGGTTTTATTCGGGTTGGTATTGCTAATGTATTTACCTCAAATAAATTAAAAAGCGAGAAACATGCTATAAAAACCAAGCTATGGCATTTAAATCAAGAAAAAAACTTACTCTTCATTACTAAGATGGATTATGTTGGACTCGTCTATCATCGTCTTTGCTTTAAGCGCGCCGGTGTCTTTAATCCCGAAATGAGTTTTGCGGAGGATTTAGATCTGGTGCTGCGTATGCTAGAAGCGAGCGTAGCTTATGCATCTATTCCAAAAGTTTTACTGAATGTGCATATTCATCAACAAACTAGTTTAAGCCGTTCAATCGATATCCCTGCTGTCATTAATGCGATGCAATATTTCTTATATACGAATGATAAATTCCTAAGCCAACAATCTGCACTCTGGCTATATTACTACACCAGTCTGACTGGACAATACTATCGTATCGGAGAAAAGCACTTAGCAAGAAAACTGGTTCGCAGTATTATCAAAAAATGTTGGTATTATCCTAAAATATGGGACGTATTCCGTCGCTATGAATTCAAACTATTAAAATCTCGTTTCGTAAAATTAATAAAAAAATTACGTCATGGCGAGCTTACGTAGTAAGCGTGGCCATCCAGGTTACGATACTTTCTGGATTGCCGCACGCTTCGCGCTCGCAATGACCGAGTTTCAAGAAGTATACTAACGTCGACTTAATCGCGTTATAATCGGGACCAATGACATTAAAATAATGGAATGACCATGGGAAAAAGAACAGCCCTTTATACACAACACCAAATGGCTGGCGCCAAGCTTGTCGATTTTGCAGGTTGGGAGATGCCTCTGCATTATCGCTCACAAATACAAGAGCACCATGCAGTCCGGCAAGATAGTGGACTATTCGATGTTTCCCATATGTTGGCCATCGATATTTTAGGTAAGAATAGCTTAGCGTATCTCAGCTATTTACTAGCCAACAATCCACAAAAACTTAAGCCTGGCAAAGCGCTCTATAGTTGCCTATTAAATGATGAAGCCGGCATTCTCGATGATTTAATCGTTTATCAATTATCGGAGCAACGTTATCGTATCGTAGTGAATGCAGGGAATCGTGAGCAAGATCTTCATTGGTTCAATAAACAAGCCGAACGCTTTAGTGATCTGCTGATTGAGGAACGACACGACCTTTCCATCCTAGCTATTCAAGGTCCGAACGCCAGACAAAAATCCTTACCCGCTTTTAATGCAACACAACAAACACTGATTGAAAACCTAAAACCTTTTCATTGCGTAGAACAAAACAACTGGTGTGTGGCTAGAACCGGTTATACTGGCGAAGATGGTTTTGAAGTGATGCTTCCACACCATGAAGCAGAAACTTTTTGGCAACGTTTATTGGAGTTAGATATTCCAGCCTGTGGACTCGGAGCACGTGATACCTTGCGCTTAGAAGCGGGATTTAATCTGCATGGCTCTGATATGGATATCAGTACGACACCTCTCGAATCTAATCTAGCCTGGACGATTGGCTGGGAGCCAAGCGATCGTGACTTTATAGGGCGCGAAGCACTCACACAACAACGCGATCAACTGCAACCTGAATTAGTTGGTTTAGTGTTAGAAGAACGCGCTATATTACGTAAAGATTGCATATTAACCACAGAAAAAGGCGATAAAGGGCACATTACCAGTGCTAGCTTTTCACCGAGCTTAGCCTGCTCTATTGCACTGGCACGACTACCGCTGGAGAGTGGTGACTATTGCCAGGTGACGATCCGTGATAAAAACTACCGGGCAAAAATTATTAAACCGCCTTTTATACGCAAAGGAAAAAAAGCCTTTGAATAAAAAAATTCACTGATAAATGAGACTTTAAATTTATGAAAACACCTGAACACTTGAAATATACTGCCACGCACGAATGGATTCAGTTAGAAGACAAAAGTATTATTGCCCGTGTTGGCATTAGCGATCACGCACAAGACTTATTAGGTGACATTGTCTTTGTTGAATTACCTGCCCTCGCGAAACAAACAAAAGAAGGTGAAGAAATCTGTGTGTTAGAATCAGTAAAAGCCGCTGCCGATGTTTATTCGCCACTTTCCGGTGAGATCATTGAAGTAAATCCTCGCTTAAGTGATACCCCTGGTTTGGTTAATTCTGATCCTTATGGTGAAGGTTGGTTATTTCGCATTAAATTTTCTGACTCTAGTGAATTAGAAAAGCTTTTAAGCGCAAAAAATTACCAAGAACAAATTTCTGTTGAGACGCACTAATATGCCATTTATTCCTCATACCGACGTCGAAGTACAAGAAATGCTAGCCACTATCGGCGTGCATAGCACGGATGATCTTTTTGATGAAATTCCTACACACCTAAAAAATACTGAACTCAAACATATTCCTACCGGATTAAATGAAATGGAAACAGCGCGTCTTCTACAAGAACGCGCCCAAGAAAACAAAAAAGGGCTTTGTTTTATCGGTGCCGGTGCTTATGAACATCATATTCCTGCGGCGGTTTGGGATCTGACCAGTCGTGGCGAATTCATGACGGCGTATACACCCTATCAAGCAGAAGCAAGCCAAGGAACCTTGCAACTCATCTATGAATATCAAACGATGATGACCAGCTTGACGGGCATGGATTATTCCAATGCATCACTCTATGACGGCGCTTCTGCACTTGCCGAAGCTATTTTAATGGCGGTTCGAGCTAATAAACAAAGCAAATCAGCACGCATTTTAATTACTAAAACCTTGCACCCCTTTTATCGTCAAACGATACAATCCATCGTCACACAACAAAAAATTGAACTCATTGAAATTTCTTACGGTGATCACGGTAATACACCCTTAACCGCCCTAGAACCGTGGAATCAGCAAGATATCTGTGCCTTAGTCATTCAACATCCTAATTTTTTTGGCTCATTTGAAGCCGTCGATCAATTAACCGATTGGGCACATGAAAATAATAGCCTTGTTATTGCTGTAACAAACCCTATCGCGTTAGGATTAATCAAAGAACCAGGACAATGGGGACAAAAAGGCGCTGACATTGTATGTGGCGAAGGTCAACCGCTTGGCATACCGCTGGCAGGTGGAGGACCCTACTTTGGCTTTATGTGCTGTAAAAAAGAATGGGTCAGACAAATGCCAGGTCGAATTGTTGGACGTACCGTAGACAAAACGGGCAAGACCGGATTTACACTGACCTTACAAGCACGCGAACAACATATCCGTCGTGCAAAAGCCACCTCTAACATCTGCACTAATCAAGGATTGCTGGTTACCGCAGCAACCATTTATATGAGCTTATTAGGCGCTAGGGGCTTAAAAACAGTAGCGCAAACCGCGCATCACAATGCACAAAAACTAGCTAAACAATTAACACAAATTGCTGGCGTCGAATTGGTTTTTCATTCACCCTTTTTCCATGAATTTGTCATTCGTTTATCAAAACCTGTTAATACCCTATTAAATGATTTGGCAAAAATTGGCATACAAGGTGGATTCGATTTGTCTGCACTCTATCCTGAATTAGGAAATACTTTATTAGTCTGTGTCACTGAAACAAAAAACCAAGCTGAACTTGATTTTTATCAGCAACAGCTTTTGCACCTATTAACTTCACACTCATAAAAATTATGCTTATTTTTGAACTTAGCCAATCGGGTCGTATTGCCAAAGCACAAATCCCGGCCAACGATAATGCCAGCGATTTTTTTTCATCTATTCCTGAAGGTTTATTACGCAAAACAGAACCCTTACTGCCACAAGTTTCGGAACTACAAGTCGTACGTCATTTCACGCGCTTATCGCAAAAAAACTTTTCTATTGATACCCATTTTTATCCATTGGGTTGATGCACCATGAAATATAATCCACGTGGCGTACACCGCTTAGCCTCCTTACCAGCGTTTTTAAACCAGCACCCTTTAACACCCGCCGAAAATTGTCAGGGCACTCTACACTGTTTGTATGAGTTTCAAGAAATTTTAAAAGAAGTAACCGGTATGCGCGGTGTTTCTTTATCGCCAATGGCCGGCGCGCAAGGTGAATTTGCAGGCGTTGCCATGATTAAGGCCTATCACGAATCGCGCGCTGATATAGAACGTACCGAATTTCTTGTTCCTGATGCCGCACACGGTACGAATCCCGCTTCTGCGGTGATGTGCGGTTATAGCGTACGTGAAATTCCGACTAACAAAGAAACGGGCGACGTGGATTTAGCGGCATTAAAAGCGGCAGTGGGTCCTAAAACAGCGGGAATTATGCTAACCAATCCCTCCACCTTAGGCATATTCGAAAGACAAATTGAAGAAATTGCTAAAACCATTCATGAGGCCGGTGGCTTACTTTACTATGATGGTGCCAATCTCAATGCCATTTTAGGTAAAGTCCGACCTGGCGATATGGGATTTGATGTGATGCACCTGAATTTACATAAAACATTTGCCACACCCCATGGAGGTGGCGGACCGGGTGCGGGTCCGGTTGCGGTTGGAGAACGGCTATTACCCTTTTTACCTATTCCTACGGTTGCTTATGAAAATAAACAATATCGCTGGTTAAATTTAAACGATAGACCACAAAGCATCGGTCGGTTATCTACTTTTATGGGTAATGCTGGAATCCTGCTACGTGCTTATATCTATGCGCGTTTACTGGGTTGTAATGGATTAACACGTGTTTCAAAGTTCGCCACACTAAATGCTAATTATTTACTGACTCGACTTAAAACCATTGGTTATATTGCCGCGTTTTCACAACGGCGCGCTAGCCACGAATTTATTCTAACCTTAAGAAAGTTGCAGAAAGAATACCATATCTCTGCCATGGACATAGGCAAGCGTTTACTCGACTTTGGTTTTCATGCGCCAACGACTTATTTTCCTTTACTCGTTCCAGAATGTTTGTTGATTGAACCGACTGAAACAGAATCAAAACAAGAATTAGATGCGTTTGTTGCGGCGATGGAAAAAATACTGTGTGAAGCAAAAGAAAATCCAGCTATGCTGCAGAATGCACCACATCATTTACCGGTACAACGCTTAGATGATGTTAAAGCTGCAAAAGAATTAAATCTAACTTGGAAGCAAACCAATGCATTAGAGGAAATAATTGGTTAAATAATTGATTCTTTCATCCATTGTGCTGCCATATTGACTGCCCTCGCATTGAGCTCAACATTATGTACTCGTAAATAATCAACGTGATGGGCAGCTAATTGATAAGATAAAAGTGCTGTTTCAATATCCCTTTCTACACCTAACTTATCGGTCACTAAATTTAAAAAGGATTTCCGCGAATGCCCCACTAATAACTGACAATCAAGACCACGAAAATAATTTATATTTTTTAACAAAGATGCCGATTGCTGGGCTGTTTTTCCAAAGCCAATACCAATATCAAAAATAAGCTGTTCGGGTGCAACACCGGCTGCAATTAACTGTTTAAATCGCTGTTTAGCCCATTCAAAAATTTGCTGACAAATATTCGGGTCAGAGGACAACACCTTATTTTTATCGGCCGGAACCCCTAAATTATGCATCACCACACACTTTACCGCATTTTTTACCGCCAGCTCACCCATTCTACTATCAGCAAAACCACTGACGTCGTTAATCCAATCAATCCCTAATTCCAAGGCTTTTTCAGCAACCTGATAATGGCGCGTATCAATACTTAACTTCGGTTTTATAGGCCAACGTACTGAACTATCCTTTAATACACTTAAAATAGGCGCAAGCCGACACCATTCATCTTCGGGTGAAACAGGTTTTGCTCCAGGACGGGTCGATTCTGCGCCTATATCCAGGATCTCAGCACCCTCTAAAACCAATTTTTCCGCTTGGGCAAGCGCCTCAGGCAGCTCAAGAAATTGGCCTCCATCGGAAAAAGAATCCGGTGTAACGTTCAAAATTCCTACTAACTGAGTCCCTAATAAACGATGAGGCAATTGTCTGGTATTAAATGGTGCTTGACCTGAAAATCGTGAACCCCATCGCCCGAGTAAATCCGACAAGTCGCGTTGTGGGTGCTGCCATTCTGGAAGAAGATCAAGCAAAGGCCATAAAGCAAAAGGTCTTTTTTCTAATTCAGGATGCGGTATCTGCAACATCGCTTGATTAGTCTGATAATCCCCCCAAGCTAAAATATCAATATCGATAATCCGAGGTGCCCAGCGCTGGCTTTCCTGGCGGCCTAACTGCTTTTCAACCTGTTTAACGGCGGCTAAGAGCTCGGTGGGCGTTAAAGACGATTGACAGCGAAGTGCTAGGTTTAAGTAAGGCTTATCCCAGGCCAGTGGCGCATAAGCTGGCAAGAGCGCCGATGAACTATAAACAGGTGAAATTTTCACCACGGTTACCGCATGCGATTTTTGCAATAACTGTACTGCACGGCGTAAATTATTTACACTATCGATTAAATTACTACCTAATCCGAGTATCAACATATTTTTTTGGGGTATGGGCTTGCCTTTTTTTAGTGAAAGGTTTATAGCTTTCTCTGATAAGGTATAATAAAAGCATTACTTTCTCTAAGAGGTCAAGCAGCGTTATGGATTTCGAACAACAACAAACCCGTTTACGAAAACTAATAGCCCATGGCAGAAAATTAGGCTTTGTGACCTATGCGGAGATAAACGACTGTCTCGTTGAAGAGAATGACTCTGACGGTGAAGCGGGGGGAAATAGCACCCATCACCTTGGAAGCAGCGCTTCCGAACCTGAACATGATCAATCGCAGCTTGAAGAAATCATCTCCATGCTGAATGAACTGAACATTTCAGTCTGTGAAGTTCCACCCGATATAGAAACCCAACTAATACCGACCAATCTTTCTGATGAAGAATCCAGCTCAGATAATACCTCTACTTTAGGAAATATAGGCGCTGAACTAGGCCGTACCACCGATCCGGTTCGTATGTATATGCGTGAAATGGGTACGGTTGAATTATTGACCCGAGAAGGCGAAATCAAACTTGCAAAACGCATTGAAGAAGGTCTTCAGGCTATCCTGGTTGCACTTGCACAATACCCAGAAAATATTGCCTATGTGCTGGATGATTACGCGCGTTATGAACGCCAAGAGATTCGTTTAAACGATATTATCAGTGGCTTCCTTGATCTGGAGGAACTCTCTATCCCATTGGAAATTGCGACTAAAGAAGATGAAACCATCAGTGACGATGAAGGAATGGGTGAAGAAGAAGATGATGATAGGGGTGGCAAAGGAGGAAGTAAATTTGCTTCATCCATAAAAAAAGAAGACAACGAATCTGACGATGACAGTGACGATTCAAAATCCAAAACTGCAACCGCTGACGATGAAGGATTTAGTGAACTCGATGGAGGGCCTGATCCAGAGCTCGCTCATGCGCGCTTTGCTGAATTACAATCACTTTATCAAGCCTTTTTAACTGCTCAAAAAAAATATGGGCGTCATGATAAAAAAAGTTTAAAGCAAGCATTATTAGTTTCTGATGCTTTTACTAAATTTAAACTTATTCCACGCCAACTCGATAAATTAACTCGAAAAATGCGTTCTCTCTTAGAAGAGATTCGAACCCAAGAACGTAATATCATGCGCTTATGTATTAATGGGGCTAAAATGCCTCGACAAATTTTTATTGATTCTTTCCCAAAAAATGAAACGAGTGAGAAATGGCTTAAAAAACATATTCTCTCTAAACAAAGCTATGCCCCAGCATTAAAAAAATTACAACCGTCGATTGTTTCTGCGCAAGATAAACTAAAAGATTTAGAAAAATCGGTTGACATGTCGATCGGGGAAATCAAAGAGATCAATCGTCAAATGTCGGCAGGCGAAGCAAAAGCACGACGTGCCAAAAAAGAAATGGTTGAAGCTAATCTTCGTTTAGTTATTTCGATTGCAAAAAAATATACTAATCGCGGCTTACAATTTCTTGATTTAATACAAGAAGGTAACATTGGTTTAATGAAAGCAGTTGATAAATTTGAATACCGACGCGGTTATAAATTCTCAACCTATGCCACTTGGTGGATACGACAAGCCATTACACGTTCCATTGCTGATCAAGCGCGTACCATTCGTATTCCGGTACATATGATTGAAACCATCAATAAACTCAATCGTATTGCACGTCAAATACTTCAGGCCACGGGCAAAGAACCTTCTCCAGAAGAACTCAGTAAAAAAATGGAACTACCTGAAGATAAGATCCGTAAAATTCTTAAAATTGCTAAAGAACCTATTTCCATGGAAACACCGATTGGTGATGATGATGGCGATTCACATTTAGGCGACTTTATTGAAGATACAACGGCACTATCACCCATTGACGCAGCAACGATTGAAGGCCTGCGCGAAAATGTAAATGAAGTACTTGCCACACTCACCCCTCGTGAAGCAAAAGTATTACGTATGCGTTTTGGTATCGATATGAACACCGATCATACTTTAGAAGAAGTAGGTAAACAATTCGACGTAACACGCGAACGTATTCGACAAATTGAAGCGAAAGCATTGCGTAAACTGCGTCACCCTACACGTGCAGAACCCTTACGTAGTTTTCTTCCACAAGAACAGTAATTATTAAAGTTAAATAGCAAATTGCTAAAAGGACTTAAATTGATTACAATTTAGGCTCCTTTTTATTAACAGCCCATCGCCTGGTTAAGTGAGCAGGATCAGAAAAAGCAACGCTTTTCCCCGCGAACGCCCGAAGCAGGAAGCGTAGGGCCGGCTTCCAAGCGAGCAGGATTGCGTAGCGCAGGAAGGAGCAGTGTAGATTCGAACGAAGTTATTGTAGTAAGGGCCCATAGCTCAGTTGGTTAGAGCAGCGGACTCATAATCCGTTGGTCCTAGGTTCAAGTCCTAGTGGGCCCACCAGTAAAATCGATGATTGATTACTAAGGATGGCAATCAAATTTATGAAAGGAACACACCCTAAACAGCATTCTAAATTTAGCTTAATACTTATTAAACTTGCCGCTTGTTGTGGACTTCTTATAGCGCCTTATGTCCAAGCAGCTAACATTCCTCGAGCACCACAAGGTTCACAACTTTTACCTCAAGCGCCGAGTGAACATACACAAAGTTTCCCAAGTAATACTGGATTATACATCGAGCCGCTTCAACCCATACTAAGTACCAATAAGGCGACTTTATATGTTCGACAAATTAAAATTTGCGGAAATACTTTATTTAATACCCCCACCCTACATGCTTTAGTAGCCGATGGAGAAGGCAAAACTTTAAACCTTAACCAGCTCAATGCCCTTGCTGCCCGTATTTCCCATTATTATCAGCAACATGGTTATCAATTTTCACGCGCTTATATTCCAGCTCAAAATATCCAAAACGGTATCGTTCAATTTAACGTTCTAGAAGCCCGTTACGGCACTATTCGAATAAAAAATACCAGTCGACTCTCTTCCTATCGAGCCAATCTGATGCTTAGTGCTCTGAAAACCAACGACTTCATAGAAGGATCCAAGCTAAATCGCAGTTTACTATTACTTGATGATCTACCTGGTATTGTGACGAGTAGCACCCTGGGCCCTGGTAAGACGGTGGGTAGTTCAGATTTACAGGTTTTCATTAAGCCGACTGACCTCATGAATGGATTTATAGGAATAGATAACTATGGCAGTCCCTATACTGGGAGAACACGGTATAATGCTTCTTTACAATTTAATAATCCAACGGGTCAAGGCGACCATATGGTTATAGAAGGCGTCAGCTCTGGCCGAGATCTCATGTAGGGTCACTTTGACTACGATTTCCCTCTATATCCCGGGTTTAACATGGGAACAAACTACTATGGTATGACTTATCGGTTAAGAGACAACTTAGATCCATTACAAGCACAAGGCAGCCTAAATGTTGGTGATTTGTGGTTCTCTTATGATTGGATTCGGCAAGTTAATGTTAATCTCTGTAGTACGCTTAGATATGTTTACAAAAATCTGCATGATGATCTGAAAACAGTTGATATCTATAGAGCACGCCACTCGAATAGCGCCAGACTAGAAAACACAGCGGAATTTCGTGACGTCCATGGTATAACGAATGCTTATTTAGCGCTTACTCAGGGAAATATAACTTATAATAGTACACTGGAAAGTGAAATCAACTCACTTACTACTAAAACGGCTGGTAGTTTTACTAAATTAAATATCCATCTTTCCCGAGAACAACAATTTACTCGCAACACTTCTCTGTTTTTGGATGCTGATGGTCAGTGGGCGAGTAAAAATCTCGATTCATCAGAACAATTTACATTAGGTGGTCCATTTGTCGTTCGTGCTTATGACGTGGGTGCAATCAGTGGCGCACAAGGCTACACCGCAACCGCCGAGCTTCGACACATACTGGATATGGATATTCCTGGTATCTGGAGACCCATGATCTTTATTGATGCGGGTCGTATACAGCTTTATAAAGATAATTTTATAAATGAACCTAATTTATTTAATCTTTACAGTACGGGTGTGGGGCTTGATATAAGCTGGAAAGGTTGGGGATTACATGCTCGTTTTGCTCACCGCATTGGCCCAACACCGCCGCCTAATATAATACCCTTAGTGAATAATAATCAAATATGGGTCCAGTTTGGAAAAAGTTTTTAACTATCACCTTTACTATAAAGGTAGATACATTATACAAAAAAGTATTGTATTTTGTAGAGTGTGGAAAAAATAAAAAGGAAAGCTATGCCATCGCCATATAGTTATGATTTACGTACGGGGGTTGTGAAGCACTATGAAACTCATGGTTCAGGACCTTTCGACTACTTATGATTGCCTAACACTCAAAGAATCCAGTGGAAACGTGAAAACAAAGGCGGACTATCAAAATAGGCATAACCATAAAATTAAAGATTATGTTTGATGGCTATTGTGATTCCCTTCTTTTTGAAACCTATCTTGAACAGTGTTCGTTACCCAAAATATCTCTAGGGAACACTATTATTGCATATAATGCAGCTTTTCATAAATCAGTAAGAGCAAAGGCCTTAGTTCATTTAAAAGCATGCGAATTAATCTTCTTAGCACCTTACTCACCCGATCTTAATTCCATTGAACATCTATGGTTCCCCATTAAAAATAAGACCACAGCTCGATCAAAGAGAAAATCGACAGCGTTACCGAATTGGCTCTCTTATATTCGTCTGAATCTATAGGGTAAAGGCTATAAAATATAACTTCACTTAATTTGCTGCACTTTATATTAATTGCTAATCTCTATTTATATAAATATTACCTCTGGCTGACTGGTACATTGATAGCATTCCGCATCACGGAGAGATTCAGACCTTCATATGTTCTAAATAAATTGCCAGTAAGAGGTTTGTCATAGGATCGATACAAATATCCCGTTAACGGTTTATCTAACACTGCCGCAACGTTTCGTTGCGCATTAAGATAGGGTTGAATCATAAGTTCAGGTTCAGGCTCAGGTGGTGGAAAAAGAGGGTAAATATCAGCGGTGGTATAAAGCGTGGATCCACCCAACATTGTATAATTGGTTGACTCAGATCCACCTATGTTAACGTTCTCAATTGCGATTGGAATATTTCGACCAGGGCCTGGGTTTACAAATACCGCCTGTGAATAGCTAATCCCTATGGCGTCACCGGGTTCAGCGCTAGTGCTAGTCAATTGTACAGTGGCCACCGTTGTACCGTCGTACCGTTTGCTGAAACCTATAACTTTCACTGAAAATGGACGTTGAGTAATATCAGCAAAGCTGTAAACATTCGGGTTGTTAACCACGTAGTTTCCTCCATTTGGACCAGAAACCTGAATATTGTTAACGTCAACCCGCTTCCCATTCCCCACATCATCACTCTCAAAGGTGGCACTGGTATAGCTATAAGTAACATTATCACCGGATAATATGTCATTGCTGCTAATACTCGCTGTAGCTGTCGCATTTTTATCATATTGCTTATTGTTAGCCACGGCGGTTACATCGATACTTCGTTTATTAATATTTGCGATAGTGCTAATTGTAGACGGATAAGAATAGTTTCCAGCATCCGCACCGCTTGCAGTAATGTTACTCACCGTTACTGGTTTATTGAAACCTGCATTTTTATTGTTAAATAAAGCCGTCGTTCCAATAGGACTAAAATTAATCACATCGCCCATGATAACATCATTACTTGGGATTAATGCGCTTACTGTGGCAGTAGTCGTTCCATTGTAAACCTTATTATCAACCACGGCGTTCAATGTAAGCGGAAGTTTCGTAATATTAGCCGTTGTATTGTTTGTGGACAGATAAGAATAATTATTTATATCTGTACCGCTACCTACAATATTGCTTACCGTCACTGGTTTACCATTACCCACATTCTTCGTATCAAACGTAGCGGTGGTTCCCGTAGGACTGAAATTGACCATATCACCCGTGACAACACCTACTGGTGTTAATGTACTTATTGTTGCGGTAGTCGTTCCATCATACACCTTATTATTGGCCACCACGTTCAATGTCAGCGCACGTTGCGTAATATCCGCCTGTGTGGTGGTTGTCGACGGAAAGGAATAGTTTCCAGCATCTGCACCGCTTGCGGTAATGTTGCTCACCGTCACCGCTTTATTATTACCTACATTCTTCGTATCAAACGTAGCAGTCGCTGTAGCCGGATTGAAATTAATTACATCACCCGATATCACATTATTGGGCGTTATGGCCGCTAAGATTGCGGTAGTCGTCCCATTATAAACCTTGTCATTGGCCACCACGTTCAATGTCAGCGCACGTTGCGTAATATCCGCCTGCGTGGTGGTTGTCGACGCAAAGGAATAGTTTCCAGCATCTGCACCGCTTGCAGTAATGTTACTCACCGTCACCGCTTTATTATTACCTACATTTTTCGTATCAAACGTAGCGGTGGTTCCCGTAGGGTTGAAATTCACTATATCACCCGTAACAACACCTATAGGCGATAATGTGCTTATCGTTGCGGTAGTGGTTCCATCATACACCTTATTATTGGCCACCGCGTTCAATGTCAGCGCACGTTGCGTAATATCCGCCTGCGCGGTGGTTGTCGACGGAAAGGAATAGTTTCCAGCATCTGCACCACTTGCGGTAATGTTGCTCACCGTCACCGCTTTATTATTACCTACATTCTTCGTATCAAACGTAGCAGTCGCTGTAGCCGGATTGAAATTAATTACATCACCTGATATCACATTATTGGGCGTTATGGCCGCTAAGATTGCGGTAGTCGTTCCATTATAAACCTTGTCATTGGCCACCGCGTTCAATGTCAGCGCACGTTGCGTAATATCCGCCTGCGCGGTGGCTGTCGACGGAAAGGAATAGTTTCCAGCATCTGCACCGCTTGCAGTAATGTTACTCACCGTCACCGCTTTATTATTACCTACATTTTTCGTGTCAAATGTAGCGATCGTGCCAATAGGACTGAAATTAACTGTATCACCCGTTATAACATCATTGGGCGTTATAGCGTTTATGATTGCGGTAGTCGTTCCATCATAAACCTTGTTATCCGCCACCGCGCTCAATGTAAGTGCACGTTGCGTAATGTTTGCGGTTGTCGTAATACTAGACATATAAGAATAATTATTTATGTCCACACCGCTGCCTATAATATTGCTCACCGTCACAGGTTTATCCCTACCCACATTTTTCGTGTTAAATGTAGCGGTCGCTGCAGCAGGATTGAAATTAACCGTATCCCCTGATATCAAATTATCGGGCGTTATGGAGACTAAGATTGCGGTAGTCGTCCCATCATAAACCTTGTTATCCACCACCGCGCTCAAGCTAAGTGCACGTTGCGTAATATTCCCTTGCGTATTGATTGTCGACGGAAAGGAATAGTTTCCAGCATCTGCACCGCTTGCAGTAATGTTACTCACCGTCACCGGTTTATTATTACCCACATTCTTTGTATCAAACGTAGCAGTGGTTCCTGTAGGGTTGAAACTCACTATATCGCCCGTAATAACACCCGCCGGGGTTAATGTGTTTATCATTGCGGTAGTCGTTCCATCATAAACCTTACTATTGACCACCGCGTCCAATGTCAGCGCACGTTGCGTAATATCCGCCTGCGTGGTGGTTGTCGACGCAAAGGAATAGTTTCCAGCATCTGCACCGCTTGCAGTAATGTTACTCACCGTCACCGCTTTATTATTACCTACATTCTTCGTATCAAACGTAGCGGTGGTTCCCGTAGGACTGAAATTGACCATATCGCCCGTGACAACACCTACTGGCGTTAATGTACTTATTGTTGCAGTAGTCGTTCCATCATACACCTTATTATTGGCCACCACGTTCAATGTCAGCGCACGTTGCGTAATATTCGCCTGCGTGGTGGTTGTCGACGCAAAGGAATAGTTTCCAGCATCCGCACCACTGGCAATAATGTTGCTCACCGTCACCACTTTATTATTACCTACATTCTTCGTATCAAACGTAGCAGTCGCTGTAGCCGGATTAAAATTAATCGTATCCCCTGAGATAGCATTCACCGGCGTTAATGCTGTTACCGTTGTGGTAGTCGTTCCATCGTAAACCTTGCTATCAGCTGCCGCACTCAATGTAAGTGCACGTTTCGTAATATCGGCGGTTGTAGTGGTAGTAGGTAAATAAGAATAATTATTTATATCTGCACCGCTACCCACAATATTGCTCACCATCACCGATTTACCATTACCTACATCCTTCGTGTCAAACTTAGCGGTGACTCCCGTAGGGCTAAAAATCACCATATCGCCCGTGATAACACCCACCGGCGTTAATGTGCTTATCGTTGCAGTAATTGTTCCATCATAAACTTTATTATTGGCCACTGCATTCAATGTAATTGGAAGGGGCGTAATATCCGCTGCTGTCATAACAGTAGGTTGATAAGAATAATTATTTATGTCCGCACCACTACCCACAATATTACTTACCGTCACCGGTTTATTATTACCCACATTCTTTGTGTCAAACGTAGCGGTGGTTCCCGTAGGGCTAAAACTCACTATATCACCCGTGATAACACCCACCGGCGTCAATGTGCTTATCGTTGCGGTAGTTGTTCCATTATAAACCTTGTTATTCGCCGCCGCGTTTAATGTCAGCGCAAGTTTCGTAATATTGGCAGTTGTAGTGGTAATAGGTAAATAAGAATAATTATTTATGTCTGCACCGCTACCCACAATATTACTCACCGTCACCGCTTTATTATTACCCACATTCTTCGTGTCAAACGTAGCGGTGGTGCCCGTAGGGCTGAAACTCACTATATCGCCCGTAATAACACCCATCGGCGTTAATGTGGTGGTCGTTGTAGCGGTGGTTCCATTATATACCTTGCTCTGCGCTGTCGCCGTTAGGGTAAGCGGACGCGGGGTTATATTCGCTGTGATATTATTCAAAGAAACCTGTACTAGCAGATATTTACTGGCATTAGCACCAGACAAGCCCGGCTGGGTGACGGTCACTGGCTTTGAAGTTCCCACATTTTTATTGTTGAAGGTGCCGCTCAGTGAGGAGACAGAAACAGTATCTCCTGGAAGGATCCCTGACAAGGTTCCTGTTACCGTAGCCAGCGTAGTGCCATCATACACTTTATTGCTGGCACTTAGGTTAGGTAGGGTTAGAGGATAATAAGATACTGTTCCTGGAGGGCAATTGGCCCCTGGTGTTACCACTGGTGCATTGGGTGGGCTGAAAACCGGGTATAAATAACTGCCGGTACCCATCGCCCAGACACTACTAAAATTCCAGTTTGGATTAACATTACCATTGGCGGCAGTAGCCGAGGTGAAATTAGCCTGGGTCTGCATATTAGCAGTAGTCATCCCTACAACATTAGCACCGCCTGCGGAAGTAGCCCGTCCGCTAGTTATCGTATCCCAAAATGATCTACCCGTGACAGCACCACTAAATTGACCTATTAGCCCACCAATATTAGTTGCTCCCACTGAACCATTCACGCTACCAATTGAGTAACCATTGCTTAGAGTCCCGCTTCCAAGGAATCCAATTAATCCACCAATAGCAGAAGGAGGAATCGCTACCCCCGGAACTGCGGTAACCGAAACGTTGCCTGAAGCATACACATTTGTAATTGCCCCTGCCGCATAATATCCGAGTAAACCACCAAACGCATTGCTTGAAGCTACAGCCGTTACCTTACCGGTGGCATAGGCCCGACTAATAGAACCGCCTGGCATATAACCTACTAAACCACCTACAGAACGAGTTCCAGAATTAGCCACCGTACCTGTTGCGATTAAATTACCTGTTGCATAGACATTACTCAATGCACCACCAATGTTTTGCCCTACCAATCCCCCATAATTCTGAATAAATGTCTGGAGCCCATTCCCTACCGGAACAGGTCCTGGCGTAATGCTGACGTTACCTGTTGCATAAGAGTTGCTGATATTATTAGCATTGAGACCAACCAGCCCACCAACATTCCAGCTTTGCCCAAAAGTGAGATTACCGGTCGCATAAGAGCTATCAATAGTACCGTTATTAACCCCGATTAAACCACCATTACTGTCATAACCGTAATCCCCAGCATTAAGAGTCGCTGTTGAGTAAACCCCTTGAACAACTGAGGCAGGATCAGTAAAACCAATAAAACCACCGAGAATACCATCATAGGGCGTAATCATGGTACCCGTGTATGAGGAATTTTTGATTGTGGCATTATTATAACCAGCAAAACCACCGATATAACGATTATGGGCACCTGTTGTCACGGAACCTGTCACGGTATTGTTGGTATAAGTCCCACCCGTAATAGATCCAGAAAATCCCCCAACATAGTCACTTATATCATTAATGCCTGTGGCAGATACATTGACACTACTAGTAATACAATTTCCTGAGGAACCTGGCAAGGCAATACCAAATACACCACCGACGAAGGCAGCATTTCCTTTAACACTTCCAGAAACCGTGATATTGCTGACAGTACCATTGTTAGTTCCAGCTAGGGAACCCACATAGGCTTGTCCTGAAACGTTGACATTACTTAAAGTCAAATTCTTAACGATCGCCGCCGCACTAAGCGTATTGAATAAACCGACACTGATGTTACTTCCCGTAATAGTCAAATTGCTAATCGTATTATTCAAACCATCAAACTTACCGCTGAAAGTAATGGGAGTGAAGTTCGCTATCGAGCTCAAATTAAGATTCGTTCCCAATGCATAATTTCGGGTATTATTGGGTGCCGTTGCAATTGCAGCTAGATTAGCAGGGGTATTAATCAGCATATAAGGTGTAAAAGTGGTTCCTGCTCCGGCAGTCACGTTTGTAAACGTCGATGGGGTCCCAAACGTAGCAGGGTTATAGTAGAAGTTAATGGCACCGCCCGCACCACTAATGTTGATACTTCCTCCTCCCATAACGATAGTACCTGTACCGGTAGCACCTGAATCTGCACGAACATTCAGCGTTCCGCCTGCCGTATTGGTTATCGTACCACCACTGTTAAAGTTAACATTTCGAACGGCATTCAGCGTCAGAGAATTGGTGTTACTCCAGGTAATAGCATTGTTAACGTTTAGGTTTCCTGTTCCTGCCGTCTGTCCCTGGGCAGAAGATATAATGATATTGTTGCTGGCCAGCAAAGCACTAACTTGGGAGCCGGTAATGTCGCCGCCACTGGCCGCAATAGTATAGTCCTGCGGATCAATCGTCCAAGTACCGGCCGCACCCTCACTGGATTGAGTGGTAATTTTGACCTCAGGAGCAATCTTCACGTGGGCTGCTGAAGTTTCTATACTTCCTCCTTTGCCGCTATGTGGTGCAGTAGCATCCAGCGTTCCACTGACTGTCGTGGTTCCTGCATCCATTCCACCTAGCAGGATAATTTCGCCTTTATGCTTACTTACTGTCTGAGCTTCTACTATCCCACCGTTGTTCACGGCACTGCTTAACAGGCTGTCATGCGCGCCTGCTGTCATAATAACCGTACCACCATTGGCCCGAATAATTTGCTTATTTTCTACTAGGTTATTCAAGGTACTTTTGTCTATTCGAATTCCCGTCAGCTGATTTTCTGCAAACGTCACCGTGACCTGACTACCTGCTGCCAACGCCGTTGTTCCTTGAGGGGTAGTAATACGGCCTTGATTGCTGACTATATTAGCAATCATCGCTACATAACCTCCCTTTGCTGCCTGGATATTACCTTTATTGATTATGCTGCCAGTGCCAGAACCACTGAATTGGCGCTGAGATTTATTGAGTTCGCTATCCGCTATATCTAGGGTTGAAGCCAGCAATCCCCCGACATTCACGGTTGAATTTTTCCCGAATACCACCCCATTCGGATTAATCAGCCACACCTGTCCATTGGCATTCAAATGACCTTGGATCTGGCTTGCTTGATTGCTACCTAACACCCGATTTACAGCAATAGCATTACGGCCCGGCTGAGCAAAGTTAACTGTTTCTTTTGGCGCAATATCGAATTGATTCCAATTCAACGACAAATTCTGGCTCTGCTGATTAATGGTGGTGGTATTGCCAGACTGGCTAATACTTCCAGTCCCTGCGGTCACCTGAGCACCGATGGGAGCGGATTGGGCATTCATCATAGCGTTGCTAAGAATAAATAATAGGATTAGCTGTTTGAGAAACACGCGCGTGGTTCGTATAGTTTTAGATATGATTACCCACATTTTGGCGACACTATCCCTGGCGACACAACAGATAAAATGCATAAATATGGCCTAATGATGGCGTTAGCAACATTAACGATCGGCAGACAAAGAAAATCTTGTACCATTCCTAGATAAACCGTATTGTCTATCCGCTATATTTTTGGATTTTTAAGAGAATAATGGGAAAATAACTTGATTTGAAATTATTAGGCAACCCATTAGGTCTATATTATATCTATATACAGCCATTCGCAAATAATAACCTCATGGCGGCGATTAACTAAGAAAAATAAATTCTATCTAGAAAATAATATTCACGTTTACAATATCCCTATATGAACCGATACCCACATTTTGTTTAGGCGGTATTTGTCCATACACCACCAGAATTTGTTGTAACCCATTTCCTATTCTGAGCTTGGTATCTACACCAATAATATTACCCCAATTAATCGTATGCGTTGGATTTTGCGATAAGGTATATCGAATCGATGAATTCTCTGGTCCTGACATGCTACGTAATCTTGTTGTCGCCGCACTCCCGGCACCCTGATCAAGGGCTACATGATAAGGTGTATTTAAAGTACAAAGCACTCTCAGACGTGCGGTTGATTCGGTAGACGTGCACGCATTCGGATTATACAAACCAAAAATCAACGGCGTCGCACTAATAGTACAATCGCTAACTACATCTACACCGATCATCATCGATGATGTATTTATTACTGCAAACGCTGGACTGATACTGAGCAATAAAAAAAATAATAAAGCAATCCACTTAAAGAAAAAACCCACGATTAACCCCCTTCTGTCCAATGGATAAACATCCTGGCAAGAAATTAATCCCTTTTATACGCTTCAACTTGAATTTTTATCTGCGTTGCCGCTTCCTATCTTAAGCCTAATAGATGGATGCCTTATTATCCAGTCAGGTTTTATCGATAGGATTTTATAGCAATTTAATAAGTAACGGTAACAGTGACACTGTCGATATAGGTTCCTGCACCAACAGTCTGTAAAGCAGGAATTCGGCCAAAGACTGTATAATTTCTTGTCTGCGATAATGCAATAGCTGTATAAGAGTCGCTGACAGTGACCGATCCTCCGGTAGCATCACCCCAAATGGAAGTAAATCCCGCTGTTGTATATAAATTATAATTTAAGTGCACGCCCAACAAATTCATAAAACGAGGTGAATAGGTAGCGCTTGCGCCTTTACCCAAGCTAATAACATACGATGCCGTAAATAGAACTAATGCCGAACAGGTTACCGCTACGTTACCATTTGCTGTATCGGCTGTTCCTAAGGTTGGATTATAAGTACCAAAAGCCACCCCCGTCGTTCCAACTGAACAAGAACAACCCAATCCTGAGCAGGCGGCATAAGCTGCTTGACTATAAAAACAATAAACAAGCACACAAATAAAATAACGCCACCCTACCCCATTAATTTTTTTTAGTAACATGGCACTTCTCCCAACTCAATAATCGGATCGTCCGTCTTAGGTAGATTGACCGAAAAATAGTAGACATGTTGATCCCAATGCGCTGAACCAACCAGTGTGGAATCACTAATATCAGGAATATAAACTTCACCCTCATAACCTACCGGGTAAGTCATACAAGCATGGTCTGTGTTTAGTACAAGCTCTGCACCAACAGGTACGGGTTGACCGTTAGGTGCTAACAAGTGCATCACCACACCTTGTATATGCTTGACTGGAAATTTTACTAAAACACCACTCGAATAATAGGGGATTGCCGTTTGGGTTGTCATGCCTATTTGTGTATCTAAAGGTAAGGTAGTTGGCTCTATTGCTATTTTATTTTCCTGATAAGTCAATAACTGTGTTATTAATAAATTACCCGATTTATCGGTATGCCCCATGAGTTGATTTTCATAAAATACATCGACGCCAGGGAATTCAGGCACTTGTACTAATGCGAAACTATTCTTTAATTTGCGCGCTAAGAAACCATTACCGGCAAAATAAATAACACTGCCACTCGCATCTAATTCGTAGCTAGCTAATCCGCGACCTTGTCCTAGACGGGCTGTGTAGGCACCTACTTCATTTTGCAGGGTAATATCCGCGCCTGCATACCGACTGCTATTATTACTAGCAAACAAGTTATAACCATAACCTGTACCCAAAGGTACGGGTTTGCTAAACTGCAAGACATCTTGAAATTGATGATTTTGCCAATTACTAGAATTACTAATTGCATGATTAATATCAGGTGCAAAAACCAGCGTAATAAAAGCCTGATTAGTTTGTGAATTACGTAAATCACCCACAAAACCAACCGTCAATGAAATATTTTTAAATAAGTTATGACTATAGCTGGCTGTTACTAAACGCGCTGTCGGTGTATTAGAAAATCCATTCGCAGTATTAAAATTTCGACTATTAATCATGGTATAGCTGGTACTCAGCGATCCATAGTCTGTCAAACTATAACCAAAAAATAATTGATTAATCACACTAGGCGGCGATGTATTGGGTTGGTCACCTAGCTGTAAATAATTTAAAGTGGTTAAGCTGGTGTTAAAATCATAACTAAATTGTGCCCCTTGATGCACAAAACCTAAAGCTAATAATCCTCCCTCACCTAAAGAATTATGTCCCCCTGAAACTGCTAACGATGCTACCCCATATTGATTTAATAAATAATCCGCTGAAAAACCGAGTGTTTGTTGATCAAATAACACTTCGGCGTGACCACCTAAAGTCAGATGATCAGTAATACCCCGTTGATAAGTTGCTACGCCTAAAAAACGTCCGTAATCATTACTATCAACGCCGTAATTATCCCGTGCAAAACCTGCTTCATAAGAGAAGTTAACTAAATTAGGTTTTAACAATAAAGGGCTAGCATAATAAGGGAAACTAACTACTTGGCTACGACCCAAAAGATCTTGGGTCACAATGTTTACCGTACCTGCTCCAGAAATAACCGGTATATTGTTAAAAATATAAGGTCCGTTATTAACGATTTGTTGTTGATTCAAAACACTATTAACAAAGACATCCACCGTGCTAGGTATAGCTGCTTCGCCTTCATAACCAGGCAAAGGAAATGTCACTAAATTGGGCTGTGTATTAAAATTAGTAGCGTATTGAATACCTGCAAAACGCACTGCCCCACTCCAATAGGTGGATCCGGTTATCGCATCTCCGAACCGCCAACTCGCTATTTTTTCTGGCTCATCTAATGTCCAAGTCGTATTTAAACGTACCAGCTTATTGGATTGACTCGTCAAAAGAGTGATGTCGTTAGCATATTTGTTATAGGCTAATACATCGGCTGTTCCCACTCCTAAACGGTTAAATAAACCCAAGCCCATTAATGCGGAAAGATTCGTTTGATTAATCTCTGGACTATTATTTTTCAAACCAACCATATCATAATTTAAGAAAGCACCGGGCTCTTTAGGGCGTAGCGCACCTAAGCGTTTACTGAGCGGATCAAAGGTTTGGGCGGTAAATAATGAGGCGGGTACCTGTAATGATAACTGCATGGCATACTGATCGAGCTGGTATGTTAATCCTGGATACCAATTTAGTTGATAAAGCTTCTGTCCTTCATATAAAAAAGGTCTATGGTGGGGTAAATGCATGTGCCAGCGACAAAACGCACTTCTATCAATCCAAACATGGCCTAAGCGGTCTTTATAAGCCTGTGTCACATCTGGCAATAAAGATTCATTTAGTTTTATTTCAAGCAACAAAGGAATTAAGTAAAATTTCTCTTTTTCCGTTGTTGGTGGTTTCTCTAAAAATCCCGTTTCCTGCTTGGCTTCGGTAACAATGCTATTTAATAAACAAAAAACAATAAAGCAAGCAACTAATGAATATTTAAAGTCGATGTAGAACCGATTTTTTGCTTTGTCCATTAATATTTGACTTAATATCCGTATATTTAGTATTGGAATTAACCGCTACTATCCAGCTATGTGACTGGTGAGGTAAAACATAGGCGAAAGTTGATTTTTTTTGAGGCATAACGGCTTGCGGTTCTTTAGACAATAACTGCCATTCCTTGACAAACAAAGTGACATTGCCATCGTTGTATAATTTCAATTTGATGTGCTTTGGATTTAAACGTTGTGTCGACCACACAAATTGTTCGAGAACATGCTGGGGCTGCACAAACAATGGCAAGGAAATATCCATCAGAAAATAAAGTGTTTGGCCTAATTTCTTCTGTCTAGGTTGTTCTAGCTCTTTAATATGTAAGCGATAAGTCTGTTGTGAGGCATTAAAAACCGGATGTTTTAAGGCAAAACGAATCACTTGTGTTTTATGTGGAGGCAGCTTAAACAAAGGTGGAGTCATTAAAATATCATGGGATTTTTTATAGATATCCTTACCTTGATTTTGCTTCCAATCAACTAAGCTTAATTGTAATAAACCACTTTCCTCACTCTCATTAGTAACGCTGACAACACCGATCATTTGTTTTGAAGATAAGAAAAGCTGTACGGGTGTGACACCATAAACATTCGCGAAAACAGGTGAGGTTAATAAAAACCCCAACAACAGTAAACCCAACCGGTACCCTACATCCATGCTTAAATAGCCTTATTATTGCGTATTAATCTATTAAAAGTTTACAGTGATGGTTACCGAATCGGAATAACTACCTGCCGCAACAGCCTGTAATGCCGTAATTTTACCGTAAACGTTAACCGATTGAGAGGTACCTGTTGCCACAACAGCAGCCGGGGTATCCGTACCGGGTGTATTTCCCCAATTGGTGGTACGGCCCGTATTTTGGAAAAGACCATAAGCAAGCCCTGCAGCCGAAGTACCCGTCATCCTACGGGTGGTGACGGTTGCACCCGTAAATGTTCCGGCATTAAGCCCGATAGTATAAGAAGTACCATTGGTACAAGTTACTGGTATAACACCTTGTCCGGCAATATTATCCGTAGTACTGGTTGGATCGTAATTACCAAACGCAACGGGTGTTACGGTTCCTACTAAACAGGCAGCAATTACCGTCGCACTCACCGGTAAAGTTCCCGTTGCCGTAGCCGCCCAAGTAAGCTGGCTCATAAACAAAGTAAATAAAATAAGTAAAATCTTTACTCTAAATAACATTGCTATAACTTCCTTATTAAAAGTCAATATAAGATTGAACTATGTATAGTATGCCAGCACTTCAAGCCAATCAAGATAATTTATATATTTAATATTTTAATATAATCAATCCATATTATGAAATAATGCCCAAGCAAAGCATTTATACAATTTTTTAAATTATCAAAGCAAGAAAGAGCAGAAAGTATGCTTAATAGATCAATTTGAAGTTAAACGCAGCTAAGCACTAAAAATTAACCGTTATATTCACGGTATCCGTATAGTTACCGGGAGATACGGTTCCCGTTTGTGAGGCGAAAATTCGACCTGGAACAGTGACTGATTGTGCTGCACCAGTACCTACCCCAGCTACTGTAGAACCCGTCGTACCATTTCCCCAAACCGTGGTACGCGTCGGATCGGTGTAAATAGTATATTGTAGTGTTCCTGCTGGTGATGGATTAGTCAATATACGTGTCGGTATTGTTGCACCTACACCTGAACCTGCATCAAGCGCAATGTTATAGTTTGATGTAGCCGTACAAGTGACTTGCAACAAACCATTTACATCAAGGTCTACACCCGCCGTATAAGTACCAAAAGGAAGTAAGTTTGCAACGCCAACAGAGCAAGCTGCCGCAACATTTGCCGTGATTGATAACGTTCCTGGCACCATTCCGGCAAATGAAAACTGAGAAATAAATAAAAGTACTAACCCGAATAGAACATTCCGTGCTTTGAACATAATTGATATCCTTACCAAATAATCTAAAGGCTATGAAATATCCTTTATGATATTCTTAAACTATAGTAGGACGCTTTATATCTCTTATCAAGATTAATGATCTATCTATTCTTTATTAAATTTATTATTTAATCATTAACTACACAAACTACGACTTAAAAAGCAACAAAAATAGTCACCCAGTCAGTATAACTTCCTGCTTCTACTGGCTGGTGTATAGGAATTTCCCCGTAAATATTGATAATTTGTGCCAATCCTGTACCTATACGATGCATAGTATTTTCCCCTGACTCACTGCCCCAATCGCTTTTATGGTTCGGATCGGAAAAAAGATTATACTCGAGGCTGTCTCCTCCATTTAAAAGCTCTTCCCCCCTATCATTTTTTATACACGTTCTATGCTGACCTTTTTTTACCTCGGCACCATCGCCTCGACCCATGCCTACTTCATAAGCTAGATTAGCGGTGCAGGTAACTGTCATCGATCCGGAGGCATCATCCGGCTTAGGATTAAACGAGTTATAACTAGGGAAAATCAGGTTTGTTACCCCATTTATAACACATTTGTCATCCCCCCCAACCTTCGCAGTCACGGCCAACGCTCCTGCGACTGTACCACTTAATGCATTTTGCCAAATAAAGATTAAAAATAGACCGGCCCAAATTCTGACTAAATAAAGCATACCCCCCCCCTAGAAAAGACCTAAAATGTTATAATTTTGCTCTGCGTATCTAGATTTTTTGACTGTATTAAGGTACTTAGGTCCCTTATATAAACTTGCATCATATTTTATAATTCCATTAATTTATTCTAGTGAATAATCACTGATTTAACGAATAAGGGCTGTAATAAGGATGGTCAAAACAACGACAAAAAATGGCAAAATCGATCTTACAGACTTCGGCATTATTCAGGTAAGCGGTAAAAAGGCTAAGCTGTTTTTGCAAGGCCAACTGACTTGCAACGTAGAAGAAGTTGATGAAAATCAAACCCGCTTAGGTGCCCATTGTGATGCAAAAGGACGCATTCAGGCGACTCTTCGTTTATTTTTTTATCAAGATGCCTATTATTTCTTATTACCACGCACTATGCTTTCGCATCTATTACAGTGCTTAAAAAAATATGCTGTTTTTTCCGCCGTTAATCTGACTGATGTCACTCAACACTGGAAAATAATAGGGTTAATAGGCGATTCCAGCGCTGAACTACTCAGACAGCACACTTTATTCCCTGAACAAACGAATAGCTTAAGCGCTTCCGCATCCCTTATCTGTTTAGCTATACCCGGTTCTACGCCACGTTTTATCTTATTAACACCGGATGAAAAATCAGCTTTTTTCATCCACACGGTAGAAGAATTGCCTCTGAGTGACTGGTATTTACGGGATATTATCGCGGGTATACCAAGCATTTATCCGGAAACGATAGCACAATTTACACCGCATCAGCTGAATTATCCCGCTATCGGTGGCGTTAGCTTTAATAAAGGCTGTTATATTGGACAGGAAATTATTGCTAGAACCCACTATTTAGGACAGTCAAAAAGCCGTCTTTATCGGGTAGCTTTTCAAGCTAATCATCAATTTCCTCCAGGTACAGCCATACAAAATGAGCAAGGTGTTCGTCAAGGCACTTTAATAATGAGTGCTAATACAGAAAAAGACGGTTATCAAGCCTTAGTTTGTTTGCAAAGCCAAGCCATTTCACATACTATCCACCTAGAAAGCTCTCAAGGCCCTGCCTTACAGCTTTTAGAATTACCGATTATTCTGCAGGAATAATAAAAATGATGAGCTATTCAATGATAAAAAAAATAAGCCTCAATTTACTGCTGGTACTAGGGCTGAGCAGCTCAGCATGGGCCGCTGACTCTACACCTCCTCAAACGAGCAATATACAAAATAACGCTATTGAATTTGCACGCCAAGCGGGCAGTATTGCCGGTGTTACCCAAGCGTGTGGTCAAAATGTCACAAATTTCAGCCAAAGAATCGCTGAGGCAATCAGCGCACTCACCTCTAATCCCGCTGATAAAGCCGGTGCTATGCTTGTTTATCAACAAATAATGAATGAAGCACAAGCAAACGAACAAAAAACGCAAACTATCCCTTGCACCAAGGCCTTAGAGGACTATCGTAATTTACCTATCATGCAAGCGGATTATAAAGAAAAGGTTATTGCACAATTAAACACTGCTAAGCCTTAAAAAAACTATACGCTTTGCACTTGAAGTTGAGAACACGCAACTTCAAGTACTTTCTTTTCGCGATGGGGATTTTCAAGGGGAGAATCGCGATTCTCCCCTTGAATGACAGGAGGAAGCTTCGCTTTCGCCTGTCATGTGATCGGGTATACCGCTCGCTGTGAATTCAAAATGTTCGAATTTTCAAGTACAAGCGGTATATCTAAACGGTTTTTTGCCGTGTATTCGATTCACGAATAAAAAATAATAAAATGATAGACAACAAAATATAAACAGGTAATAGCATCAGTGCTCGACGATATTCGAGCACTGAAAAATAATGGATATGCCCTATTATTTTTCCACTCCAACCACTATCCAGTAACTTCCCAATCAACGGTTCTGTCACGGCACTAAAAACGATATCCCCGGTATTAATTAAAGCAATGATCGTCGCTGCAACCGTGATTTTATTAAGCTCTCTCCCAAGCGCAAAACCCAACATAAAAGCACCGGTACTAAAACCAAATAAAAACAATAAACTACCTAATAACCAAAGTGGTAAATGTGTTGCATAAATAACCCCTGTAATGGTGACTAAGGCAACGCAGCCACTTCCTAGCATCACATTTCGCCGCCGACCTAAACGATCCGATAATAATCCTAATAAGGGACTACCTAACGCTAACCCCAAAAAAATAAATGATACAAAAAAAGCAGCATGGGTATGTGTTAATTGATAACCTTCTTTTAGAAAAGGAATACACCAAAGACCTGCAAACGCATCAATCGGCGAAAAAGCTAACCCACTATACAGCGTGATTAACCAATTCTGTTTATTACTTAAAACCGCCCACACATCACGCAAAGAAAATGGAGGGGCTGCTATATTAACAGCCACTGATCGGTTTTGTGCTTGGGGTTTATCGCACACGATGACATAAAATAAAACAGCTAAAACAACTCCTAAAACAGCACATAGCCCTAAGCTACTTCGCCAACCTACCCCATTAACCATTAAAGATAGTGGTAATTGTCCAGCCACCGCACCTAACATCGCCGCCGACGCCAACAACCCGCCTACGAAAGCAAATTGACTGGGCTTAAACCATAAGCTGGTCATTTTCATATAGCTAACGGTCGCAAAAGCAGCACCTACACCCATTAAAGTACGTGCCCATGTAGCAAAGGCCAAACTATCTGCCTGAGAAAAACCATAAGCACCTAAAGCACAAAGCAATAAGGCTACCGTCGTTAATAGTCGTGGACTATACCTATCTAATAACATACCCACAAAAAGCTGTGCAATCAAAAAAGAATAGAAAAAACTAGCCGCCAAGTTGCCTAAACCAACCCCTTCAATGTGAAATTCATGCATCAGCTCATCGGTCATAATGCTAGGTGAGACTTGGAGAATATATTTATAAAATAAAAATGAGGATGCTAATGCAATAACCAGCCACGGATAAAAACGATGATTAGTGAAATGCTTATTTGAAACAGACATACAAAGACTAAACCTTAAAAAGCTAATTAAATTTAAACGGGTAAGTTATCCGGCGAGGAGGACAATTTTTCGCCATTATGACATTTCCTTGTCAATTTCGCACACCGAAAATAATACAATATAGACACCTTAAAATTTAAGATGAATCCTCTTTAAAAAAATTCGCATCTGGGTGAACGGACGGTATAATACCGCCCTTTTAGACTTACTACTCTTCGCACTTGAATTTTCGGCTGTTTTGCCGCTCGGTTCGCAATCCTCATGTATCATGTATACACTGCGGTTGCTCACTTTAACGGCGCCTTGCCGAAAATCACATTGCTGTGAGTATATATAAGCCCCGGTGGCACAGTTGGATAGCGCGGTCCCCTCCTAAGGGACAGGTCGCCGGTTCAAATCCGGCCTGGGGCACCAAAAGTTGAGAAATGAGTAACACAGGCACTTCGTCATTGCAAGCGCGTAGCGCGCGGCAATCTAAAAAATATCTTAAACTAGATGGCCACGCTCATGATATTCGCTCGCCATGAGGGTACTTTTTTAGATTTTTACCCATGAATATTTTATCGATACAATCACATGTCAGTTATGGCTATGTCGGCAATAAGGCAGCGACTTTCCCATTACAATCCCTTGGCTTTGATGTCTGGCCTATTAATACCGTGCAGTTTTCTAACCATACCGGCTACGGGAGTTGGCAAGGCGATATATTTCCACCTGAGCATATTCACTGCCTCGTCAAAGGCTTAGAATCGTTAGATCTTGCCAGGCAATGCGATGCAGTACTGTCTGGCTATATAGGTGATAAAGCCATCGGCGAAGTCATTATTGAAACCGTGCAACGTTTTAAACAAGTTAATCCCAAGCTAATTTATCTCTGTGATCCGGTCATGGGCGATCCCGGTGGAAAAGGTTGTTTTGTAAAAGAAGACATTCCCGCTTTTTTTCGTGAAAAATGTTTAGAGGTTGCCGACATTATCACACCCAATCACTTCGAAGCAGAAATTCTATACGAACAAGAAATCAGCACCCTTGAGCAATTACAACAAGCCTGTTCTTTTTTTCATAATAAAGGCGTTAAGATCGTTGTTATCACCCGTTTACAACTAAAAAAACAGCCGGAGTTAGAAAAATACTCCGATTTTCTTTCCGTTAAAAATGCTCAGCAATGCTTGGCCATCACCCCCAAATTAAAATTAAGTCATCCGCTTAATGGATCGGGCGATCTTTTCTCTGCACTCTATCTAGGGCATTTTTTATTAACTAAAGATCCCCTACAGGCATTCGAGCGCGCCTTGAATACTACACATAAGATAATTTCAGATACTATCAGTGCAAAACAACACGAATTAAAAATTATTAATAACTATTGCGATCCATCCCCTAACACGATTACACTAGAACCACTCAAATAATAAGGAAGTTTTAAATGAGACATCACCGCTTTTACTTACGGACGTCCTACCTGGTTTTTTCCCGTTATATTAGAAAATCATGTTAGCATTATGGAATAAAAATTATATTGCCTATTTATTATGGCCTTTCTCTCTACTGTATCGCACATTTGTTTTTTTTCGGCATAAGCTCTATCAATTTCATATAAAAAAAATAAACAAATTTCCAGTACCCATTATTGTCATTGGTAATCTCACGGTAGGTGGTACAGGAAAAACACCGCTCGTTATTGAAGTCGTTCAATTTTTACAAAAAAAAGGCTGGCGTCCCGGGGTTATTAGTCGCGGTTATGGTGGAAAGGCAAAACATTATCCCTACCAAGTGCATACACAGAGTAATCCACGTGAAGTAGGTGATGAACCTTTGCTGATAGTACGCAATACTGGTTGCCCTACTGTCATTGATCCCAATCGTAGTCGCGGCGTGAATACATTACTCGGAAAAAAGAATTGTAATATTGTTGTAAGTGATGATGGATTGCAACATTTAGCCTTAGGCCGAAATATTGAAATTGCGGTCATTGATGGACAACGCCGCTTTGGTAATGGCTTTTGTCTACCTGCAGGACCCTTACGTGAACCTATTTCGCGATTAAAGACGGTTGATTTCATTATCATAAAAGAAGCATACTCACAGCAATTGGATTTTCGGCAAGGCGCCGCGAGAACGAAACCACCGGAGGGTATACTAATACATGAGGATGGCGAGTTGAACGGCAACACAGCTGAAAATTCAAGTGCGAAAAGTATAGCGGGTCCTAATGAATTCGGCATGTTATTAGTGCCTGAATATTTTTACCAGCTTATTCACCCTGAAAATAAACAGAACCCTGATTATTTTCATGGAAAACAACTCCATGCGGTTGCCGGCATCGGTAACCCAGAACAATTTTTTAATAATTTACGCGCATTAGGTTTAACAATTATTGAACACCCTTTTCCTGATCATCACTTTTTCAAACCGCGCGATCTTAATTATGGCAAAGATGCCATCATCTTAATGACAGAAAAAGATGCGGTTAAGTGTAGGGGATTAGTGGATGCTCGACTTTGGTGCTTAAAAGCAAAGGCCACATTAGACGAAGCATTTTTTAATAGCTTACTGAATCGTATTACTCAGATAAATAATAATCCAAAATCTTCTTCACGCTAGCCTTAATATCGATTTTTGGCTGCCAGCCTAAATAATTTTGGGCATTTTTAATCGATGGAACCCGACGGTCTACATCTTGGTAACCTTTTCCATAATAATTATCCGCTGCTACCGTTTGTAATTGTGTGTTCTTGGCTGCATCCGCATATTTTGGATAGTTTTTGACTTGTTCAATTAATAATTCGGCTAATTCTCGAATCGAAATATCATTCTTTGGATTACCAATATTAAAGATACGTTGTGAAGCCGCTTCATTTTCATTCGCAATAATCTTGATTAACGCTTCAATACCATCTTCTATATCAATAAAAGTACGTCGTTGTTGCCCTCCATTCACTAATTGAATGGCTTCACCACGTAAAATATTACCCATAAACTGACTCACTACGCGTGAACTACCGGGTTTTGGATTATGTGGATCATCCAGCTTTGCTCCCATCCAATTAAACGGTCGGAATAAAGTATAAGATAATTTATTCTGCAACCCATAAGCATGAATGACTCTATCCAGCATTTGCTTACTACATGAGTAAATCCAGCGTGGTTTGTTAATAGGCCCTAATACAAAATTACTCGTTTGTTCGTCAAATTCTTCATCCGTACACATACCATATACTTCGGAAGTAGAAGGAAAAACAACGCGTTTTTTATGTTTGACACAAAGTCGAATGATGCGCAAATTAGCTTCAAAATCTAACTCAAACACCGCTAAAGGATTGTTAACATAGGTCGCTGGCGTTGCGATGGCCACCAGTGGCAAAACAACGTCACACACCTGAATCTGTTGCTCTATCCAGCTGGTGTCTTGATTGATATCACCACGCTTAAACTGCAAACGTGGATTATCCAAAAAATCAGTAATTTTATTGTCGGCAAGGTCTAAACCAATAAAGTGCCAATCGTTTTTAGTCGCCAATGCCTGCTCCAGCAAGCTACTGCCAATAAATCCATTGATACCGAGAATTAATACTTTTAAACTCATATTTTACTACTTTAATGCTAGGCCTAGTGTGACGTTGGCCTACTCTACTTAATTTATGCACAACACTCAACTCCTTGACTGGGATAGCCATATCCTGGGTTTATCGGTTGCTAAAATCCTAACATCGCCCCTGGATGCACAACAGCTTGCAACACAGTTGCAAACACTAAAAACCCAAGGTGTAAAACTGGTCTATTGGTTAATACACAGTACAGATACGCTATCGCAACAAGCTGCCCAAGACTGCGGAGGCTTTTTAGCCGATGAAAAACTCACTTATTGCTTAGATTTAATGGCGCTACCCCCTTTGCCTGACTATAAAGAGGTGGAAACTTATCTCACACCTACAGCAAATGCAGAATTGGAAACCATTGCTCTAGAAATCAGCCAATTTTCTCGCTTTGCTCACGACCCTAAGCTAAGTACCGAACAAGTCAGCAAACTCTATACAGCGTGGATAAACAATGCTTGCCGAAAAATGGTGGCTAAAGCGGTATTAGTTATAAAAAAACAAGCCTCCATTGCCGGCATGGTAGTCATTGATGAAAAACAAGGTCGTGGTGATTTAAGCTTAGTCGGTGTTATGCCTGCTTATCAGGGACAAGGTTTAGGAAAACGTTTAGTACAAGCGGCACAACATTGGTGTCTTGAACACAATTACTTCATTAGCCAAGTGCTAACACAAAAAACCAACCCTAAAGCGTGTCGTTTATATGAAAGCTGTGGTTATCAATTAGAAAAAGAAGAATATTTTTATCATTTTTGGTTATGAGCATCTGGAATGATACTCTTTTCATTTTCTAAAACGGCCAATGTGCCTGAACGACCATCCACAGTGCCTTGTATTAATTCACAAACCGGAATCCTGTCCCGGTTCTCTAAACAACGTTGCGCCACCGTTTGCAATGTTTGAAAACCTATCCCCTGCCGCTGAGCTTTCTTTAGAAACTCGGTAAAAAAACTCAGATAAGCCATGCCCTCTATTTCGGCATGAATGGTTAAAACATTAACTACATCATCACGCAACAAACCAAGATAATACTCATCCAGCGACGCTAACGGAAACTCTGTGCGACCCAGTAACTCATCTAAGGTTGGTAAATTAGTTGGAATCTGCAGTGTTTTAAACACTGTTGCGCCTACCTTTGGAAAGCAAGGATAAATACCACGTGCGTCACTGGCATAATATAAATTCGCCGCATCATAAGCCGCTAAACTATACGCACTCGCCTGCCAACCCGCCGCACCTGCTGTTAAAGGCGCACGCAAAAATATTCGCTGAAATTCGTCACAGGCCTTTTTAAACTCTTTAAAAACTCCTTCTTTAGCCCAAGCATGTAAATTATCCTGCCAACGAATATGGTCATAGCAATGAATGCCAACTTCATGACCTGCTTTTTCAGTCTGACGCATGATATCTTCACAATGTCGGCCGATATGCGGTCCTGGCCATAGCACGCCATTCAGTAGTGTGCGAAACCCATAAACACCGACCACATTACTACGCGACACTTTTTTAAGAAACCCGGGACGAAAGATCCGTTTAATCGCTCGCCCGGTATTATCTGGCCCCAAAGAAAATAAAAAAGTAGCCGGAATATTCAACTGTTTAAATAATTGGATAAGATTAGGCACACCGATTCGAGTTCCTCTCTCTGTATCCACATCAATCTTAATAGCAATACTCTTCGCACTAGAATTTTCGGCTGTGTTGCCGCTCAATTCGCCATCCTCATGTATCATATATACACTCCGGTTGCTTCATTTTCGCGGCGCCTTGCCGAAAATCCCATTGCTGTGAGTATATTCTAGAGTATGACATTTTATTGTTTATCCTTTAACGGGCTTTCAACAATTTCTTTAATCACATAACGCGGACGCTGTCGCACTTCCTGATAAATACGGCCAATATATTCGCCCATAATACCTAAACCCATCAAACAAATACCCATTAAAAAGAATAAGATAGCAAACAGTGTAAAAACACCTTCGGCCTCAGGACCAATAAACAAACGGCGTAAAAACATATACATAACGAACAAACCACTTAAACCCGAAATCAAAATCCCTATCATGGTAAAAACCTGTAAGGGTAATAAAGAAAACCCCGTCATCAGATCAAAGTTAAGTCGTAATAAACGATATAAATTATATTTAGATTCGCCCGCCTCACGCGCATCATGTGCTACAGCAATTTCGGTGGGACTATTCGAAAGGCTATACGCTTGTGCCGGAATAAAAAGCGAGGTTTCTTTACTGGCTACCATGCGATCAATCAGTGGTCGACTATAGGCTCTTAACATACAACCTTGATCGGTTAAGCGAATCTTTGTCATTTTATAGCGCAACCAATTATTGAGCTTGGATGCGTAGCGGCGAAAAAAGGAATCTTGACGCTTTTGTCGAACACCGCCTACATAATCATGCCCTTTTTCTATTGCTTGAACCAATGCAGGAATTTCTTCGGGTGGATTTTGCAGATCCGCATCCAATGTAATGACTACTTCACCTCGCACTCGCTCAAAACCAGCCATGACTGCCATATGCTGGCCAAAATTACCATTAAAATGAATGATACGAATTTGTTCTGGTCGTCGTTGTTGTAATTCATTTAACAGTTCATAAGAACTATCTTTGCTGCCATCATTGATAAACAGAATTTCATAAGATTTACCCTGCTTGTCCAAACTACTTATTAAACGTTGATAGAGCTGCTCTAAATTGTCTGATTCATTGTAAACAGGGATAACGATACTTAAATAGGGCAATGTCATTGTTTATCCTTCAGTATAGGATGATTAGTTAATAAAACATCTTGTGGTGTTGCAGTAACGAAATAAATCGATTTTTTGTTTTTCTTAAAAAATTGATAGAGTGCCTGATCTACCAGCATAAAAACGCGCTGATCGCTCTCCCATAATGGCCAAAACTTATCTTCTTTCAGCATCCACGCGCTGGTATTTTGGTGTTGCATGCCAAAACCGAGCTCACCCTCCACATTAACCGTCATCACTTGCTGGTTTAGATAAAAAGGCAAATCTTGATAATAATTACCAAAGGCAACTATTTTATCTTGAGCGTGTAATAAAGGTTTTAATATCTGCACTAAAGGTTTAATTGAACGCGTATCGACGTAAGGAATACCGGTTGAAAAAATAATAAAACTAATCGCACTGCCTAGCGTCAATAAAATAAACGCTATTTTTACGCGATGCCTTATATAAATAAATGCAGCCAATAAACTAGCTAACAGAAAAACACTATAGCCCGCGACTAAAAAAGGGATACCCGGCTTGGGTAAATCGACAACCGGATGATGCCATAACCATAATGTACCGAGCAGACCCAACGTAATCCAAATGCAAGGCAATAAAATAATACCCCACTTAGCACTGGCTTGATAAGCATGTGTCGCTAAATAACGCGCTGTTAACAATGCTACTGCCGGAAAAATAGGTAAAATATAGGGAATTAATTTTGAGTGCGAAAGAGAAAAGAAAATAAAAATAATGCTTATCCATAGCAGTAAAAATAGGTGCTGACGCTTCTCTGCGATTTGCTGCCATGTTTTAGGAAAATAGGCCACGATGGCTTGGAACAAAAAAACAACCCAGGGTAAAAAGCCTGCCAAAAAAATAGGCACAAAAAACCAAGCGGGCTGGTATCGCTGTGCAATCAGGGTTGAATAGCGTAAAAATTGCTGATCAACAAAATAAAATTGAAAAAATTCAGGATTTTTTAGCTGTACCAGAATATGCCAAGGCAAAACGATCAGTAAAAATAATAAGATTCCAGTAGGCAGAAACATCTGCTTTAGTAAACGCCATTGCTGCGTCAACAAAATCCAACTTCCTACGATCATCACTGGAAACACAATACCAATTAACCCTTTGGTTAACACCGCTAAAGCAGCAAAACTATATGCCAAATAGAATATATAGCGTCGCTTACAACCAGGAGGCGTATTGGCTGCCACTAAAAAAGCCAGCAAGCTACCGGATAGAAACACGGATAAACTCATATCCAGCGTTACCATACGCGCTAATGTAAAATATAAAAAACTAGTGGCTAAAATCACCGCACTGATTAAGCCCGTCTGACGATCAAAAAGCTGTCGTCCTGCGGCATAAAGCAACAAACAACCTAACAAGGCAATTAAGGCATTAGGCAGCCGCACGATCCATTCATTAATGGATTTGATAGACCAAGGTTTATCTAGCTTAGTAATAGACTGTGAACGGCTCTGTTGGCCCAGTTCAGGATGAAATAATTTAATAGACGCCGCTTGTATCCAATAAAACAGCGGCGGTTTTTCGAAATATTTAACACCGTTGAGATGCGGGGTAACAAAATCATGCAATACCAACATCTCCCTTGAAATCTCCGAATAACGTGCTTCATCCGGCGTACTCAACGGCCTAGATCCCAAAAACAACCCAAATAACAAAACAATAAAAGCGGTTAGCGCTAATAAATCAAAGCACCAAGTTCCCCGCTTACATTGTTGTTGAAGCATTGACATTGATATATCCCTATTTTAAAAGGGGTTTAGAAAGTAACGCTAAAAGACACTTGCATTGCCAGGTTCGCATCTTCAAGCGCAGTGCGTATAATAGGTCAAATTTATAACGTTTCTGAAAGGGAAAAGCAATGCAAGAACAAACAATTGCAGTCATTTTATCTGGCTGTGGGGCTTTAGATGGAAGCGAAATCCACGAAGCCACCTTAACCCTATTGGCCTTAGACCGAGCAGGTATCCACTACCAATGTTTGGCACCCAATATCCCTCAAACGCAGGTTAGCAACATGCTAACTAAAGAAAACTCAACCCACGCGCAGCGTAATGTATTAGAGGAATCTGCCCGTATAGCACGGTGCAAAATTAAAGATATTGCTACAGTGAACCCGGCTGATTATGCGGCCGTTATATTTCCCGGCGGCTTTGGCGCTGCACTCAATTTATGTAGCTTTGGCCTTAATAAAGAAGACTATTCCGTTCAAGCAGATGTATTAAAATTCTCTAAAGCAATGATCGAGGCCAAAAAACCAGCCGGCTTTATTTGTATTGCGCCTGTTTTAGCAGCAAAGCTTTATCCACCTGGCATAAAATTAACGATTGGCGAGGACAAAGAAACCGCTGCCATTTTAACAAAAATGGGAGTTGAGCACATAAGCTGTACCACAACTGATTGTGTTGTGGATGAAAAGCATAAAGTGGTCAGCACCCCTGCTTATATGTTGACACGCTCAATCAACGAAGTAGCTACCGGTATTGAATGTTTAGTTAAAGAACTTTTACACCTACTCGCACGATGAATCCGATAAACCCGCTATTAAAAACAAATAGCCCGCCTTCATTCAAACCTATACGGAGTTTTGTACATCGGCAAGCCAGCTTAAGCAACGAGCGAAAACGTGCCTTAAGCACTCTTTTAAGTGAGTATGGTCTCGCTACAAAGAAAGAATTATTAAACCTAGAACACGCTTTTCAGCGCGTAGCACCCACTACCTTAGAAATTGGTTTCGGCATGGGGCACCATTTACTTGAACAGGCACAACGCTATCCTGAACAAAACTTTCTAGGCATAGAAGTCCATCGCCCAGGCATTGCGGCGGTGCTGCTAGGTATTGAAGCACTCAAACTACATAACCTAAAAATATGCCCAGCGGATGCGATAGAAATCCTAGATAACTGTATTGCAGATAAAAGTTTGCATGCCATCCAAATTTTCTTTCCTGATCCCTGGCCAAAAAGAAGACATCACAAGCGTCGACTCATTCAACTACAATCGGCTCAATTACTGCAAAAAAAACTAAAAGTAGGCGGTGAATTGCAACTGGCTACGGATTGGCAAGATTATGCAGAACATATGCTGGTTGTTTTAGAAAACACATTCGGTCTAAAAAATCGCGCGGGAAAAAATCAATTCTCACCGCGATTATCCCAACGAGCACTGACTAAATTTGAAAAACGCGGTCAACAATTAGGTCATCAAATCTGGGATTTAGTCTTTTATTCTACAGAATAAAAATTTAACGCGGCAAAAATAAAGTCACCAGGTCGTTGTAAAAACGCTTTCCTCTATCACTCAGAAGAATGTCTGTTTTAGTCACTTTCAATAGTTCTAATTTTTCTGCTTCAAACAATGGCCCTGTTAGTGTAGAAAAAGAAAGTCCCGTACGTTGCTCAAATAATGCGATAGAAATAGGATAATGAAGCCGCAACGCATTTAGCATAAATTCAAAGGCTAACTCTTCTTGTGCAATAAGTTTTTCTTCCGCTAAAAAATTATTCTTTCTTCCCAAATAATCTTTAGGGTTTTTATGCTTCCAGGCACGCGTAATGGTTTGGTTTTCAGCATCGCTTAATTTGCTGTGTGCACCCGCTCCAATGCCTAAGTAATCACCAAATTCCCAATAATTCTGATTGTGCTTGCAGATATACGATTCTCGGCTATAAGCAGAAATTTCATATTGTTTATACGCGTTTTTTGTCAAATGCGTTTTAGCTTGTACTTGTAATTCCCAAATCGCATCATCAATAGGTAAGGTGGGTGGCCTTACCGCAAATTCAGTATTTGGCTCTATAGTCAATTGATACCATGAAATATGGCTAGGATCGAGTTCCAACGCTCTACTTAGATCGCCTAAACCTTCTTTTAAACTCTGACCAGGCAATCCATGCATTAAGTCTAAATTAATATTGCTAAAACCCGCCGCTTTAGCCGCCATAACAGCGTTACTCGCTTCGTTTCCATTGTGAATACGCCCTAATGCTTTTAATTGATGGTCTTGAAAACTTTGGATACCAATAGAAAGTCGATTAACACCTGCCGCACAATAACCAGCAAAACGTTGGTATTCTACCGTTCCTGGATTAGCTTCTAAGGTTATTTCAATGTCCGTAGAAAAATCTAAACGTTTTCTTATTGCATCTAACAAATAGTTAATAGCACTGGGTGAAAACAAACTGGGGGTTCCTCCGCCCATAAAAATACTGACCAGTGGAGGATCTTGCACTTTAGGTAGTTGCTGGTCTAAATCTTCAATTAAAGCGTCTATATAAGCCATTTCTGGCAATTCAGCCCGCAAGGTATGTGAATTAAAGTCACAGTAAGGACATTTACGTATGCACCACGGAAAGTGGATATAAAGCGATAGCGGGGGCGTCTTCAACATAAAGGAAATTAGCTCGATTTTTTAGTATTTTTACACGTTATTTTAACTTAAATAGGAGAATAGTATAGTTTGGTATCATATAAAAACGTGACTATACCCCCTTTTTGATAACGCGCAAAAATCGTTTTTAACCCTGCTAACATCGCTTCGTAGCCTAAATCACCCGCTCGTAAGCTATAAGAAGTCGATAACAACCTACCTTTAAAACCCTGCCAATCAAACTGTTGTGTATTCTCAAAAGAAGCCGTTCTTATTGATTGAGGTTTAAAAAATCTATCCATAGCGACTTTATCCATTTTTTTAGCGTTTGAAGTACTATAGTCTTTACCATATTGGCGTATCAAACCCTCATAATCGCTAACTAGTGCGGATTTTTCAGTGCTTCTTACATTCCAAACTAAAAGTACCCACGCATTAGATTTTGCAATACGCTGAAATTCCTGTTTAGTTTTTTCAGGATCAAACCAATGAAAAGCTGTACCCACGGTTATAAAATCAATGCTTTTATCCGCTAAGCCCGTCGCTTCAGCACTACCGGCCCTACTGTAAAAATGTGTATATCGCTGTAAATAGGCTTCGCCTGCCTCGCGCATGGCTTGATTAGGCTCCACGCCATAAACCGTATTCCCATTATCTAGGAATAATTGCGCTAATAATCCTGTCCCTGAGCCTATATCAGCGATCACCTTGTCTTTATTGAGTCCGCACTCATCAATCAGCGTATCTAACACCGCCTTAGGATAGGAAGGTCTATATTTCACGTAATCTTGTACCGTTTCTGTAAAACGTTCAGTAGGTTTAGTCATCGTTTAAAATTTAAATACCTTCATTCTCATCAATATAATTGAATTATATCTATTTAATGGCTATCTTTACCAAGCTAATGATTTAAAAGGCTATTTTATGTCAATGAATATAAGCAAGGATAACTTAAAAACGGCACTCAACCCTTTAATAAAAGCACCTGAACATAGCGAAGAGGTTTTGCAGAGTTTTTATACACTTTTTCCAAAGTATGATATCACTAATGAAAAACGAATTGCTGCTTTTCTCGCACAAGCATCACATGAAACCGGCGGGTTTAAATTTTTTACTGAGCAAGGCGATAAAAGCTATTTCGATAAGTATGAGCCTCATACACCATTAGGCAAACAATTAGGCAATACCGAAGCAGGTGATGGTTACAAATACCGTGGCAGAGGCATATTTCAATTAACCGGCCGCGCAAATTATAAGCATTATAGTGAATTAGTCGGTATAGATATCCTTAATGATCCCGATAAAGCATCCAAGCCAGCCGTTGCCTGTCAAATTGCCTGCGAATTCTGGAAGCAAAATAATCTAAATGCTCTAGCCGATAAAGATGATATGCGGGCTATTACTAAGCATATTGAAGGCGGCGATCACGATGCAGATAAACGCAGCAAATCCTATCAAACTGTTTTACAAACACTTAAACAAAATATGGTTTAATATTTATTCATAAAAATGAATACATGCACTAAAAAATATTAAACTCAAAAAATTAACTAAACAACTTCCTTAGCTTGACAAGCTATCTTTCATAATACAATCTTATAATTTAAAGTATAATGATTTTTGCCACTTTATATTAATTAAATATGATAATAACAAAAAAACTCTTTTATTTATTAAAAGTAATTCAATCAAGTAATCACCCAAACCGAGTGTTATTAAGTGAAGAACATAAAAAATTGGTCGCATTACTTAATTCAGGTTTAATCCCCTATTCTGTTCCAAAATCTACTCAAACAGCAAAACTAAATCAAGTTTATAACACCTTTGATCTCCATATAGATCCAAACGTATTTAAAACAATTATTAACAAAATAGTAGACTGCAAAATAATTGAAGCGCTTTTAGATATGCCCACAGAAATAAGCTATTCTCATGAAGAAAAAATGGTTCTTCATGAGAAACTTAGCGTACTTAAACTATTAGCTAGCTTAAAACAAGATTTAAAAGAAATTGCTGAATTTGGTGAAAAATATGAAAACATGCAAAGAGGTTTTTTTGAACAAAATTTTCAAGAATTAAATTACTTAAAAATTACCTTAACTCGCTCAGTGACTATTGACGATATAGAGTGGTTTATTTATACGAATATTTTTGATCTTATGATGATAGAATCGGAATTATTTACTGTACCGCCAACTTATATTTATCAACTCCTGATTAAAAATACAGAGCAACCTATGAGTAAAAAAAATTTTAATGAGCATTGCCAAGTACTACTCAATAAAAAGACACAAGCAGGTCAATCTTTTAATTACGGAACATTTTATTCTATTTTATATAATATTAAATATTCACTAAGCCATCATTTAAACAAACCATTTACCGAATGTTCAAACTCAACTTCTCCTAGATTTCATACGTTTCCTAAATCGATCAATAAACTACCGCAGCTCGCCATTAAAAATCATTTTTACCGCACTGTTAATAAACGTTAAAATTTATATTTATTTACTAATTCAGTGACATGCTCCATTAATAATGGTAAATTGTCTGAAGGTAATTTTCTCAATAATGGACGTCCTAGACTGAATTGAATGCCAGACGCATAAGGCTTGCCAACGCCCTCAGTAAATTCTTGAATCTTTTTAATACTGTCAAGTTTACAAGCAGTTGACTTCAAATAAGATTTTTGCAATTCAAATAAAGCTGTTTTCTCTGGCTTATCAAAAAAGCTTGCTTTTATCTGATACAAGATTTCTACCGCTTTTGCGTAGCTATAGCTTATAACTACATTTAAATAATGTGCAAATATATTGTCAGGGGAATTTTTTATTTTTTCTTCAGTATTAATCTTTATCTTTTCTATTTCAGACAAAAGAATATTTAATTCTTTTACCTTTTCATCAGAAAAACGACCCTTTTCAAAAGCATTCCTGAATGCTAACTAAATTATTATACGCAACGATAACTAGACATTCCGTAATAAACAAGTTATTAGTTGTATCCCCTAAAATTGCTGCTTTAGAGGCAATAAAGGCATACAGTGTTGCTAAATAATGTTTTTTCTTTCATATTTTTCTAACTTTAGTAATAAAACGTAGTCCTTTTTTAGCTAATGTTTCTTGTTTTTCCTTAGAAATATAGCCTCTATCAGCCACCGCTAACCCTTGTAAATTTTTAAATAAAATATTTAATACTTTACGATCATCCACATTCTCTTTGGTAAAACAAACCTTCATTAACCCCCTTGATGATTAATAGAACCATGAAATTTAAAACCAAAAAATCAACCCATCGAATGTCTTCCACGTTCTGTAATGCCTTTAAATACTTTATGTTTATAAATACGTCGATTATGGCAGATTTTTAATGGGGATGAATCGACATACTACAGTCCTGTTTCCTCACCATGCTTTGAAAGTAAGTAAGAAGCTAAAGGCACTATCACGCTTTGTTGCAGTTCCACAAATCGATTATAACTGACTAAACTTGAAAAATACGTGTGTAAATAAGGTCCTACACTTTCTAAATAAAATGATTTGAACTTTCGGTAATGGCTTAGATGAAACAAAATAGTTATCGTCATAATCTCACTTAAACATAATCGACCCGGCTTCTTTCTTTGTCTAGCTGGGTTAGGCAGAAATTTCTGATTTATTCCTTGAAAAAACTCCTTACAATAATCATCAATCTCACAGAAAATTTCTACGATGGAAGCAAGCATGTGTTTGTCTGCTTACAAAATTTTTAGTTGAATTTTGATGGCAACTCTAGCTTGCATCCTTCTCTTTTTCAATTATTTTAATTAATTAAACAACTCTTAATATAGAACTCAGATTATATTAATTAGTAGGTTGGAAAGCGGAGGCATTTAGTCAATTAAACTTAATATGGCTAAGACAGTCAGTCAGGGCTGCATCTATATAGATGCAATCATCCTAATAATCAACGAGCTTGAGGTTTTTTTTAATCCATAGTACCCTAAAAAATAGATAGTGACTTTTAGCACATAAAAAGTAAAGAAATCAATAATATTATTAAATAATAACTTTGTTACCTAATAAATTAAAAATTTAAATGTTATAAAAATGAGGTAATTTTATGTTTAACAAACAAAGTTTTCTTAATCAACCTATTAGTCAAGAAAATATCCGTAGTAATTATGAAATCGCTCGTCCAACACGAGAAATGTATTTAAATTCTTTTAACTATACAGACATATTTACGAGAGAAATGGCCGAATACTCCTACGATAGGACAGAAAAACATACAAAACGTGTTGTTAAAAATGTAGAATTGCTATTAGAGCAAGCAGATTTAAAAACATTGTTCAATTTATCGAAAGATGGGTTTGAAAAATTTAAAGAAAAATTAATTGAGCGTGCGAAAAGTCATGATGTCAGTAAGCTAGTACATCCTGAAGCTGAATGGTATGTGTATATAAACTGTAAAGATAAAGAAGAATATGGTGTTTGCCTTGATAGTGTTAAAAAAGAAGGAATAGATTGTGCTATCCAACATCACTGGGGATTTAATAAACATCATCCTGAATATTATTTTATAAAAAAAGATGGGCAGCTAGAAACTGATAAAAGTATCATTCAAGAAAGATTAAAAAATATGTCGGATGCCGATCTGGTAGAAATGGTTTCTGACTGGTTCGCAATGAGTCAAGAGTTTAATACTAATCCTGTACAATTTTTTAATAATAATGTTGGCCTAGACAAAAGATGGCCGTTTCCACCCGATAAAAAAGAAAAAATATTTAAACTTATTAAAATGCTTCAATTAGCACATAAAAATGAAAGTGTTCCATCATTGAAAAACGAAGAAAATAATTCCACTGCTAGTCATATTGAACATAAAGATTTAACCGGGGCTAATAACCACCTTATTGAGAATTCATTCTTTAAGAAAAATATTAAATCTATGGCTACAAATCAGAGGACGGGACAAGGAGAGCATTGTGAAAACGTTGAAGAGCTTGCGATAGGCATAGTAAGATAGGCGTGCTCACAGAAAATTTCTACGATGGGTGTAAGCAGATGTTTGGCTCCTTACAAAATTTTTAGTTGAATTTTGATGGCAACTCTAGCTTGCATCCTTCTCTTTTTCAATTACTTAAACAACTTTTATATCGAGCTCAGGTTACTTAGATAAATCTATTTGACCCACTTTAGCCATACCAAACATTTCAAACAATTTTGGCATTGATACATCTATTTCAGCAATTTCACTACCTTCTGTCATGATCACACCATGGTTGTCTCTTTTTGCGATTATTTCCTTGACGGAATCATAGACGTCGTATACCAAATCTTTATTATTTGAAAGGCTGGCAAATTGTTGCTTGTTAATACTACCCTGAGTTAATAGTAGGGATAGAATCACATTCTTAAAGGTGTTTATTCCACAACCATCTCGACCTAAGACCCCCCACTTTCATTTTGATTAAACACATTTAATTGCTCTATATTATGAATATACATGGCCTATTATTATCTAATTTATTGGTTAATAGCCTGATTGTAGGGGTAAAGATTAAACTAAACTTAATAGCTCTCCGTCCTCGAATAGACAAGCTTCAGAAAAAGGCTTAAATTTTTTGGAAATAAACTAACGAAAGGATTTATTTGGGGTAACTACGCGGTAATTCATTATGAAATAAAATGAATTTTAATAATTCAGATAACTTGGTGCGCCCGGAGAGATTCGAACTCCCGACCAATAGATTCGTAGTCTACTACTCTATCCAGCTGAGCTACGGGCGCTTTTTACCTGGCGGAGAGAGAGGGATTCGAACCCTCGATGGGGTTTAAAGCCCATACTCCCTTAGCAGGGGAGCGCCTTCAGCCTCTCGGCTATCTCTCCTAGATTGAGGGTGGCGAGTATAGCACTACCAACTATTTTATAAAATAGTTCTGTCTATTTTTTTTAGTGTTTATCTTCTTCGTCTAAATCGTCTAAATCGTCTTCAAGAACGTTTCCATCGGATTTTTGTTTTTCTTGTTGAATACGTTGATAGATTTCTTCGCGATGAACAGAAACTTCTTTAGGTGCATTAATCCCTAGTCTTACTTGATGGCCTTTAATGCCCAGTACAGTAACTGTTACATCATCACCAATGATAAGTGTTTCTCCGATACGCCGTGTCAAAATAAGCATCTTTATGATTCTCCTTTAGTTGACTCATTTAATTGACCTATATGTATTACCTAATCCGTTTCTTAGTTAACAAAAGAGGCATCCTACCTACATATAGATATTCACTTAGCCAGTTTACTAACCAAAGCTTAAGGAAAACTTAATAAAGTACAAAAAACACCGATTTTTTTAAAAAGTAAGCCTACATCCTAATTAAACTGCTTTAAAATACCGTCATTTTTTTGATTTTCAGAAAATTAAACTACTCTATTCCGATAAAAAGGCTATTCTTTTCCTAAATTAAACGCATGGTGCAATACTTGTATTCCACGAACTACCTGAGATTCATCCACTATCAGAGAAACTCTTAATGCGGAAGACAACGCTAACATGATAGAGATCCCTTCAGCACCTAAGGCATGAAATAGGGTATGCATAATCCCTGGATGTGAATGTAATCCGGCCCCCACAATCGAGAGCTTCGCTACTTTTCGATTGCCTATCACGGCTTGTGCATATCCGTCTTTAACTAAGGTTTGCAGTACGTGTTCTGCTTGCTGATAGTCTGCCCTGGCTAGAGTAAACGTGATATCCATACGCACATCGGACGTCAGTTGCTGTGTGAGCATATCAATTTCTATACGCACATCATTCAACAAGGAAAAAAACTGCGTTAATGCTTCTTTTTCACAAGACAACCCTTGTACAGTCATCTTAGCTTCCTGACGACTTGCTGTTACGCCAGTCACTGTCGCTTTTTCAACGGCAACACCTTCTTCATTGAGCTGAATTAAGGTACCCATACCTTTACGAAAACTAGATAACACACGTAGTGGAACACGGTATTGACTCGCTAATTCTACAGCACGATGTTGCACCACTTTTGCACCCGCCCGTGCAAACTCTGTCATCTCATTAAAGCCAATCTTATCTAAGAGTTTTGCTTGTGAAACAATATGCGGGTCTGCTGTATAAATACCATCCACATCCGTATAAATCTGACATTCATCCGCTTTTAGAATCGCCGCTAAAGCGGCTGCTGTCGTATCGGATCCGCCTCGACCTAAGGTGGTCATATTGCCTTCCGCAGAAATTCCCTGAAAACCGGCAATGATAGGCACTCTACCTGCCGCAATATCATCTCGTAATACACTTTCGTCTATATTTAAAATGCGCGCCTTTTTATGATGATTATCCGTATAGATGGGGACGTGAAAACCATTATAGGAGCGTGCTGGGCAGCCTCGTCCCAACAAAGCCATCGCGAGTAACGCCGTTGCAGCCTGCTCACCGGTCGCCAATAATAAATCATATTCTCTTGCATCCGGCTGATCATTCAAGGTTTTAGCTAGTGAAATAAGTCGATTAGTCTCTCCTTCCATTGCTGAAACCACGACAGCCAATGAGTGACCTTGCGCCCGTGTCTCGATAATTTTATTGGCAACGTGTTGGATTTTATCGATATTACCAACTGAGCTGCCACCAAATTTTTGTACAATTAAAGCCATTGAATCTATCTATAAAGTATTTATTCAATTCTAAGCATAGTTGCCATTTAGGTGTGCCTCAACCCAATTTTTTGCACTTTTGAAAGCCATTTCCAAACCTTCACTCATCTCACCACCCGCCTGTGCAAAATCCGCTCGACCTCCCCCTTTTCCACCTATCAATTTCGCCAGTTCATTGGCTAATTCATTGGCTTTAATTTGATCGGTGAGTTCTTTAGTCACACTGATGAGGAACTGTGTACGCCCTTGATCCGTACTCGCCAAAATAATCACTGCGCGGTTTAATTTATTTTTAAGCTGATCCAATAAATAGCGTAATCCTGTTGTATCAACACCATTGATTTCACTCATTAATAATTGAATACCACGTATTTCTATTGCCTGAGAAACTAATTCATCACCCATCATGCCCACCACAGAACGCTGTAATTCTTCGATCTGCTTTTGCAGAGATTGCTTAGACTGAATCTTATTTTGTGCTTTTTCGACTAAATTATCGCTAGAGGCTTTGAAAAGTTTAGCTAATTGTCTGGTTTGTTCTTCTAAAGAGGCAATCCAATTTAAAGCGGCTTGACCCGTCACCGCTTGAAGTCGGCGTATACCGGCAGCAACACCTGTTTCAGCCATAATTTTAAATAACCCGATATCCCCGGTACGCGAAACGTGGGTTCCACCACATAATTCTTTTGAAAAATCACCCATCGTCAATACACGCACTGAATCGCCATATTTTTCACCAAAAATCGCCATCGCGCCGCCACGTTTTGCATCTTCAGGTGACATCACCTCTGTTTGTACGGGAAAATTAGCACGAATTTGCTGATTCACTAGGTCTTCAACTTCTTTTAAAGTTTCTGAACTAATTGGTTTTGTATGAGAAAAATCAAAGCGTAGACGCTCGGCTTCTACTAATGACCCTTTTTGTACCACATGCTCACCCAAAATTTGCCGTAATGCCGCATGAAGTAAATGTGTTGCGGAATGGTTTAAAGTAATCGCTCGGCGTTTAGCCATATCAACGGTTGCGTTGATTTTATCGCCCTTCTTTAAAGAACCTTTTGTTAATCGCCCGGAATGTAAAACAACGTCTCCCTTTTTTATGGTGTTCGTTACTAAAAACTCAGCGCTTTCAGCGGCAAGTTGTCCTACGTCACCTACTTGACCGCCACTTTCCGCATAAAAAGGTGTCTTTTGCAATACAATATACCCTTCATCCCCTTCCGATAAGGATTCCACTAATTCATTGCCTTTTAGCAATTCCACAATAGCGACTTTAGTTTGCGATAGCTTTTTATAACCGGTAAATTCAGTTGGTAAATTTCCGCTTAATGAAAAGGTAGGTGTTGTCGCAAATTGACTGCTTGCTTTTGATTGATTACGTTGCCGTTGCATTTCAAATTCAAAACCGGGCATATCGATCGTTAAACCGCGCTCCCTAGCGACATCCGCTGTTAAATCGACTGGAAATCCATAGGTATCATACAAGCGGAAAAGAACATCACCTGGCAACTGTTTCTTACCTTTCAGTTTAGCGACTTCTTGTTCAAATAATTTCATGCCATGCGTTAAAGTCCGCGCAAACTGCTGCTCTTCTTGTACGATGATTTTTTCAATCGATCGCCGTTTTCGCTCTAATTCAGGGTAAGCCTGGCTCATCTGTTCCGCCAAGGGTTTAACCAGACGATAAAAGAAAGGCTTATCTAAGCCTATCTTATGTCCATGTCGAATAGCACGACGCATAATTCTACGCAAAACATAAGAACGGCCTTCGTTTCCAGGCAAAACCCCATCAGAAATGAGGAAAGCACAAGAACGAATGTGATCCGCTATCACACGTAGTGATGTATTTGCGAAATCAGTGATACCCGCTTCCTCGGCTACCGCCTTAATGAGCGGCTGAAATAAGTCTGTATCATAATTATTGGTCACGCCTTGCATCACGGCAGCTAAACGCTCTAAACCCATACCGGTGTCCACAGAAAGCTTAGGGAGTGGACTTAATGCACCATCGGCCGCACGTTGAAATTGCATAAAGACCAGGTTCCAAATTTCCACATAGCGATCGCCATCCGCTGTAGGAGAGCCTGGGGGACCGCCCGCAATACTCGGACCATGGTCATAAAAAATCTCAGAGCAAGGTCCACAAGGACCGGTATCACCCATTGACCAGAAGTTATCGTTGCTGCCACAACGGGAAAAACGTGAGGGGTCGGTTTTTATCTCATTCAGCCAAATAGCCGCCGCCTCGTCATCTTCCTCAAAAACAGTAATCCATAGCTTCTCAGGTGGAAGCTTTAAAACTTCTGTCAGAAACTTCCAGCTATACTGGATAGCTTCACGTTTAAAATAATCACCAAAACTAAAGTTCCCCAACATCTCAAAGAAAGTATGGTGCCTTGCGGTATAGCCCACGTTTTCAAGGTCATTATGCTTACCGCCTGCTCGCATACAGCGCTGGCTACTCGCAGCGCGAGAATATGCCCTTTTTTCAAGGCCTAAAAAAACGTCTTTAAAAGGCACCATACCCGCATTAGTGAACAAGAGGCTGGGGTCATGCGCTGGAACCAATGAGGCAGAAGGAACTACCGTATGGCCTTGCCCTGCAAAATAATTAAGGAAGAGTTCGCGCAGCGCATTGCTATTCATATCAGGCTCGTCAAAACAAAAGCCAAGAGTATCGCGGCAAGTGATTTTCCTGTCAATAAATTAACGAGTGGGGCATTTTGTAAAAAATCGCTCTCTGAGGCTAAAAGCAGCCGCCTAGCTTAAGCCGCCCTTTCAAATAAAAACGGTCAAATTAAGGTAATTTATGGTATAATTTTCCGTTTTTAACCTATCACGTATGTCGATTAAAAATCAGATTTCTGGGGGAAATACCTTGTCTAGCACAGAGTTTGAAAACGTCTCTACCTTAAATAACCCGATAGAATCCGGGTTAGACGCTAATGCGGAAAATTTAACCCTAGCGGGCGGGATCAAGCATGCCAAAACCTAACTATGATTCTTCCAGTATTAAAGTCCTGAAAGGCCTCGATGCGGTCCGGAAACGACCCGGGATGTATATCGGCGATACGGATGATGGCACGGGTCTGCATCACATGGTTTTTGAGGTAGTTGATAACTCCATCGATGAATCCTTGGCCGGTTACTGTACCCAAATCGATGTCACCCTCCACAGTGATGATTCCGTGACCGTCAAAGATAACGGACGAGGTATCCCTGTCGACATTCACTCGGAAGAAGGCCGATCGGCAGCTGAAGTCATCATGACCGTTTTACATGCGGGTGGTAAATTTGACAGCAATTCCTATAAAGTATCGGGTGGTTTGCATGGTGTGGGCGTCTCGGTGGTAAATGCCTTATCAGAAAAATTGAAATTGACGATACGCCGCAATAATAAAGTTTATGAACAAACTTATTTGTTAGGCGAGCCCACCGCACCGCTGGCTATTACGGGTGAAACGCAAGAAAGAGGCACTGAAATCCGCTTTTATCCAAGCAAAGCCATCTTTCAACACAATAATGAATTTCACTATGACATTCTACTCAAACGCTTACGTGAGCTCTCATTCCTAAATTCTGGCGTTGCCATTAATATCAACGATGAACGTAACAACGAAGGTATAGAACTTAAATATGTAGGTGGTATAAAAGCATTCGTTGAATACCTGAATCAAAATAAAACCCTGGTCCACAAACAGCCATTTTACTTTAGCGCTGAACGTGACGACATAACGGTAGAAGTGGCATTACAGTGGAATGATAGCTTCCAAGAAAATATTCTATGTTTTACCAATAATATTTCTCAACGTGATGGTGGTACCCATCTTGCCGGTTTTCGCTCTGCATTAACGCGTACGCTGAATACGTATATCGATCGCGAAGCAACAAGTAAAAAATTAAAAATTACCACCAGTGGTGATGACACACGTGAAGGGCTCACGGCTGTTCTATCGGTTAAAGTACCTGACCCCAAGTTTTCCTCACAAACCAAAGACAAATTAGTTTCTTCTGAAGTCAAAGGGGTTGTTGAAACCTTAATGTCTGAAAAACTTGAGGAGTTCTTATTAGAAACACCACAAGATGCCAAAGCCATTGTCGCGAAAATAATCGATGCCGCACGTGCGCGTGAGGCCGCCCGTAAAGCACGTGAAATGACACGTAGAAAAACAGCCTTAGATATTGCTGACTTACCAGGAAAATTGGCTGATTGCCAAGAAACCGACCCGGCACTTTGTGAATTATTTATCGTCGAAGGGGATTCTGCCGGTGGCTCCGCTAAACAAGGACGAAATCGTCGCTATCAAGCTATTTTGCCACTTAAAGGTAAAATTTTAAACGTAGAAAAAGCACGTTTTGATAAAATGTTATCTTCTGAAGAAGTAGGCACTTTAATAACCGCGCTTGGATGTGGCATCGGAAAAGATGATTATAACCCTGACAAATTACGCTATCACCGTATCATCATTATGACCGACGCGGATGTCGATGGTTCTCATATACGTACTTTATTATTAACACTTTTTTATAGGCAAATGCCTGAACTATTGCAGCGTGGAAATATTTATATTGCCCAACCGCCTTTATATAAAATCAAGAAAGGTAAACAGGAACAATATTTAAAAGATGACGCGGCCTTGCAGAATTATCTGATACAAACTGCATTACATGATGCGGCTTTATATCCACACGCTGATGGATTGCCTATACAAAGCATGGGCTTAGAAAAATTAGTCACCGATTATCGTAAAGCACAAACGGTTGTGCAGCATTTATCGCGACGTTATCCCAGCGATGCGCTACAAAGATTGCTTGATCTGCCTGCTTTATCCACTGAACAACTCAAAGATTCACAGCTTGTATCGGATTGGGCCAAGCAATGGGAAACTCGACTGCAGCAAACAACCAATAATGAAGCGGTTCAATACCAGATCACCGTTTATGAAAATACAGAACGACATGTATTTTTACCTTGTATCACCAGTAGCTCGCATGGTGTCGCCACAAACTACAAATTTTCATATGAATTTTTTGAATCTTCCGAATATCAATGCTTATTGACGATGGCGAGTCAGCTTAACGGCTTGATTGGTTCTGGCGCTTATGTTCAACGCGGTGAAAAGAAACAATCCGTTAGTCACTTTAAAGAAGTCTATGAATGGTTACTCACTGAAGCAAGACGAGGTCAAGGCATACAACGTTATAAAGGTTTAGGAGAAATGAATCCAAGCCAGTTATGGGAAACAACCATGGATCCGAACACACGTCGACTACTACGTGTTGCCATTGAAGATGCTATTACAGCGGATCAAATTTTTACCACGTTAATGGGCGATCAAGTTGAACCGCGCCGTGATTTCATCCAACAAAACGCAATTGATGCTAACAATTTAGATATTTAGACACTACTCGAGATTAAACTATGAATTTAGAACTCAAGAATAAAGTCATTTTAATCGCTGGAGCAAGTCAAGGCATTGGTTATGCAACTGCCTTAGCGTTTGCTCGCGAAGGTGCACGCGTTGTTATTTGTGCGCGAGATAAAGAAACCATCGAGAAAGCCGCAAAAAAAATTCATGATGAAACCAAGGCAGAAATTTCAGCAACTGCCGTTGACCTCACGCAGGCAGAAACTATTCAAAACTGGGTTGAATCTGTTCTTAAACAGTTTAAAACAATACATGTTTGTATTACCAATATAGGCGGACCACCCAAAGGTGCTTTCGTTGATCTAGACGATAAAAAATGGCAAGAAGCCTTTGAGCTAACCTTAATGAGCGCCGTGCGTTTATCACGTGCGGTCATCCCTAGCATGAAAGAACAAAAATGGGGTCGGATTATTCATCTTTGTTCTTCCTCTGTTCGTAATCCCATTGCAAATTTAGGGTTATCTAATTCAATTCGCTCTGCTGTCGTTGCATTATCAAAAACACAAGCCGATGAACTAGCCAAAGATAATATTCTAGTTAATAGCATATTAACCGGTTGGACCCGTACTGAGCAGACGAACCACATTTTAGAAACGATGGCAAAAAATGCAAAGTTGAGCACAGAAGAAGTTATAGCAAAAAGAGAATCCGTTATTCCATTAGGTAGGATGGGTAAGCCGGAAGAAATTGCTGCACCGATTGTATTTCTTAGTTCAGCCGGCGCTAACTTTATAACTGGATCAACCATCACTGTTGATGGTGGAGAAAGCCGATTTCCTTTTTAGTCGACTAAACCATGCAATCTTTAGCTTATAAACTTTTAACACCCGGCGCGACCGTTGATATCATTGCACCGGCGGGTGGTTGTGCCCCTGAATCACTGATACAGATAAAAACCTTATTAAAAAATTGGCAACTCACACCTCGTATTTCACCCGAGCTATTAGGTGAGGATTTGCTTTGTGCCAATACGGATGAAAATCGTTTTAAACAATTACAAGAAGCCTTATTCAATGCGGAATCCAGCGCTGTTTGGTGTGTACGTGGCGGTTATGGCTGTACACGCTTAATTCCTGAGTTACTTAAACTGAAAGCACCTAAAGCCAACAAATTATTTATTGGTTTTAGTGATATCACTACACTGCATTTATTCCTTCAACAACAATGGCATTGGCAAACACTGCATGGACCTTCTGCTAATCAAGTAGCGCATGATCGCATTGATGCGACCAGTATTCAGGAGTTTAAAAAACTTATTTTTGGAGAATTAAACCAACTAGCATTCTCACTGGTTCCACTCAATACAAAACATGCTATACCGATTAAAGCACCGATAACAGGTGGTACACTAACACTCATACAAACCAGTCTTGGTACACCTTGGCAAATCGACACAAAAAATAAAATCTTATTTTTAGAAGAAGTTAATGAATCAGCCTATCGCGTTGATAGAATGTTGCAACACTTGCAACATTCTGGAATCTTACAAAACGTAAAAGCTATTTTATTTGGTGATTTCATTGCACCTCAGGAGAACAAGGATTCAACGCTGATACAATCTGTACTAGCACGTTTTGCAAATGAACAACCTGTTCCTGTATTGCATATTCCTGGCATTGGCCACGGAAAAACAAACCGTAGTTTACCTTTAGGCGCTAATACTGAATTAAACTTAGATAAGAAACAACTCATTATAACAATTAGGTTAAACAATCATGCTAAACCCCTTTAATCATGCGGGTCTATTCCTTATTCAATCCCTTTTTGATTTATATATTTTTATTTTGCTTTTACGTGTTGTATTACAATGGGTACATACTGATCCTCGTAATCCACTGTTTGTATTAATCGCTAAGCTCACCAACCCGCCACTCAAACCCATTTGTCGGATTATTCCTCGTCTTTATGGTGTGGATTTAGCCGCGATTGTGCTTTTATTAGGTTTAGAAGCCATTAAAATTGCTTTTCTTGTCTGGCTGCAAGTTAATACGACACCCCATTTAGGCGGTTTACTTATTATTGCATTTGCAGAACTTTTAAACCAACTGATTAATATTTTCTTCTATTCTATTTTAGCTTTAGCTATTTTAAGTTGGATCAGTCCCTTAGCGCAGGGTCCTTTAATTGAAATATTAGTACGTATCAGTGAACCTTTAATAAGACCTATTCGAGGTATTTTACCCAACTTTTCAGGTTTTGATTTTTCGCCACTAGTTCTGATTATTGGTTTAAAATTATTAACGATTCTTTTAGTACAACCACTGGCGCAAATCGGTGCAAGCTTAGCATTGGGAAGTCTGGGTAATTAGTTATCCAATTTTTTAGCCGTCATGGCGAGGCTGGAACGAAGTGACAGCCGTGGCCATCCAAAAAACTCTAATCTTTTCACTAGATTGCCGCGCGCTTCGCGCTCGCAATGACACGGGACTGGTGCGTTTGTTTTAATTTACCTATTTACATGGCTTTGTTGTTTTAACAGAGCCAAGACCTTGACAGCCTTCGGTACAATCCGGTATCAGATGTTTGCTCTTTAATAGTCGCCAAGAGAGATAGGGACAAAATGCGGGTTTTAATTTCGGCAAACACACGAATTGTGCGCTACCACATGGGATGCTTCCTGCACATTTTTGCCATTGGGGTACACGCAAATACTCGGGTGGCAATGCTCTGCGAATACCCCCAATAAGATGTCCTGATGCAGCTGATGCTATGCTAGGAATTATCAATAATAAGATGATTAATAGCGTACGAATTTTCATATAAAAACCACTCCTTAAACAAACTCGTTTTATTGCTCACTTGCTAGACAGTCAGTGCAAATGCTTAAAAAAATAATTTTTGTTTATGCGTACGACGGTTAATATAAACTTGTCGCAAAGAAACGGCGGCTAAAAACACAAAAAATAGCAATGTCCACATGGGCATACTTAAATTTAAAAAACGCCAACTACCACTCCCACAATTACTGGACCCCTGGAAAAATAAATCAATTATTTTTTGAAAATAGAAAGAACTGCTATATTGTGCAAGTGCCGCTTGGCAGCTGGATAATTGGTCTGAAGGAAAATGTTCTAGCCACAGCTGTCGGCTCGCCACCACGGCACCCAAAACAGACAATAGAAAAGTAAGTGTATGTAAGCAGCAACGGGTAATTGCTGAAAAATTAAACAATGCCCCCATTAAAAATAACAACCCTAAAAGCGTTATTAAAAAACGCTGAATGATACATAATGGACAAGGAATAAGCCCTACTCTATATTGTAAATAGCTGGCTACCCCCAAAAATAAAACACATATAAAAAAAACGATTAAGTCCGTCCAGCGCGTAACGGGTAAATTCATAATGAAACCCTGACATTAAGTTTAATAATTTAGTTTACTATAGATTGCTTTATTTTCCACTTAAGTCTTATCCATACGTCTTTTTAAACCTTCTTGCATAAGATTTTCTAATCAGTCAATATAGGGTTTAATACAGCTATTCAATCGATTATTTAAATATCGGCCTGCATGAGAACCGCTGTACCTGCGAAAGCTAGGACAATCACTCTTTGTAACTGCAAGGATAAAAGCTATATTAAATTTGTTTTCATTAGGAAAATATTATGGCTCAAAATGTGACTCAGAAACTGATTAGCGCACATAAAGTCGAAGGCGAAATGATCCCTGGTAATGAAATTGGCCTTAAGATTGATCAAACCTTATGCCAAGATGCCACAGGAACGATGGTGATGCTGGAATGCGAAGCCATGCAATTAGATCGCACTAAAGCCGAAGTCTCAGTGCAGTATATTGATCACAATCTATTACAAACTGACTTTAAAAATGCTGATGACCATTTATTTTTACTCAGTGCCTGTAAAAAATTTGGTTTGCATTATAGCGGGCCCGGTAATGGCGTCAGTCATCCTGTACACATGGAGCGTTTTGGTAAACCAGGAAAAACACTACTGGGATCAGATAGCCACACCTGTGCTGCCGGCTCTATGGGAATGCTAGCAATCGGTGCCGGTGGCCTTGAAGTAGCCATGGCTATTGCAGGGCAGCCTTTTCATGTCACGATGCCTAAAGTTTGGGGCGTAAAATTAACCGGAGAATTACCCGCTTGGGTGAGCGCCAAAGATATTATCTTGGAATTTTTGCGACGACATGATGTAGACGGTGGCATAGGAAAAATTATTGAATATTATGGTCCAGGACTACAATATTTATCTGCGATGGATAGACATGTCATCGCTAATATGGGCGCTGAATTAGGTGCCACTACGTCTGTATTTCCATCTGATGAAATAACACGTGAGTTTCTTCAAGCACAACAACGTGAAGATGATTGGCAAGAAATCATCGCCGATTCGAACGCAAGCTACGATGAACACGAAGAAATTAATTTATCTAAATTAGTACCGATGATTGCATTGCCATCTAGTCCAGGGAAAGTAGTGCCTGTTAAGGATGTCGCGGGACGGCCTATTTATCAAGCGATGATTGGATCATCGGCCAATCCTGGCTTACGTGATTTTGCTATTGCCGCAGAAATTATAGCGGGAAAACAAGTGTTTCCTGGTGTTTCCTTGGACATTAATCCGACTTCCCGACAAATTTTAGAAAACATGGTAAAACTAGGCATCTTAGAAAAACTAATTCATGCGGGCGGTCGCATTCATCAAGCCGGTTGCAATGGTTGTATTGGCATGGGCCAAGCACCCGCCACCGGAAAAATTAGTTTACGAACCGTACCAAGAAATTTTCCTGGGCGATCAGGTACAAAAGAGGATCAAGTTTATCTTTGCAGTCCAGAAACAGCCGCTGCTTCGGCACTCACCGGTGTGATTACTGATCCAAGCACCTTAGGTAGAAAAGCAATCATACGTTTTAAAGAGCCTGCGCAAATCATTCTTAACACCCACATGCTGCTGGCACCCAAAGACATTAATGCCTCCACGAAATTAGTGAAAGGTCCCAATATTCAACCCTTACCTGAATTTAGTGTTTTACCACAAACCATTGAAGGTCCTGTTTTAATTAAACTAGGCGATGATATCTCTACTGATACAATTTTACCGGCCGGCGCTAAAATATTACCTTTTCGTAGCAATATTCCAGGTATTAGCCAATTTGTATTTGATCAAATTGATCCTGACTACCCAAAACGTGCATTGAAATATCAAAAAACCGGATCCATTATTGTAGGCGGTGATAATTATGGTCAGGGTTCAAGCCGAGAACATGCTGCGATTGCACCACGTTATTTAGGTGTACAAGCGGTGATGACAAAAAGCTTTGCACGCATTCATCGACAAAACCTTATTAACTTTGGAATTTTACCGCTTGTTTTTGAAAATCCCGCCGATTACGACGATATAGAACAAAATGATATTTTAGAACTAGCTAACGTGCAGCAGACGATTCAAAAAACACAAGCCGTTAAAGTAAACAATAAAACCAAGAATAAAATCTATACCCTGCGCCATAGCTTAAGCCCTCGTGAACTAGAGGTATTACTCACTGGGGGTCTTATTAATTGGGTAAAACAAAAATAAACGCTATTTCACTAGATTGCCGCGCGCTTCGCGCTCGCAATGACGGTTAATGCGTTATTTATTGACTAAAAAACGTATCGAAAAGAAATTGTGGCTCTTTTTGTTCGTATAAAACACGATAAACGGATTCACAAATGGGTAGCTTAACTTTGTATTTTTCCAGTAAATAAAAAACATTTTTAGCGGTAATGGTTCCTTCGGTGGTACCAATTTCTTTTTGTACTTGTTGCAAGCTTTTGCCTTGTCCCAAAGCCAAACCTAAACGGCGATTGCGTGATTGATTATCGGTGCAGGTTAATATTAAATCACCTAAGCCAGACAAACCCAAAAAGGTTTCTTGTTCCGCGCCTAATTTACTACCCAAAGCAATCATTTCTGATAAACCTTTTGTCATCAAAGCGGCTTTTGCATTCGCACCAAAACCCAAACCTTCAGTCATCCCTACCGCAATAGCCAATATATTTTTTACCGCCCCGCCTAGCTCAACACCTATAATATCTTTTGTTAACTCTACATGAAATTTGTCGCTCCTGAATCGCTGCTGTAGATCATTAGCAAACGCCTGTTGGTTTGAAGCAATAGTAACTGCAGTGGGTAACCCCATCGCCACTTCTTTAGCAAAACTAGGACCCGAAAGAACCGCCATATCAACGTCACCCAATATTTCACTGGCCACTTCATGCAACAACTGATGTTTATCTTCATCCAAACCTTTTGTTGCCCATAGCACACGCTGATTTGATTTTAACAACGGCTTGATAGCCAATAAGGTTGCTCGAAAAGCCGTACTAGGAACAACGATTAAAACATCCCTTACATCCGCAAGAACCGTTTCATAATCATGGGAACAAACGATAGATGACGGAAGTTCCTCGTCAGGCAAATAGCGCGTGTTATAACGTGTCGTGTTGATTTGCTCGACTTGTTCTTTTTCATACGCCCATAATTTAACGGCTTGGCCATTACGCGCTAAGTGAAGAGCTAATGCGGTTCCCCACGCACCGGCACCTAATACGGCGATAGGAGAAAAAGAATTTACTGATTCTAACATCTGTTACTTCCCGATTATTTATAGTCGTTTTTATATCTTTATATCTTTATATCTTTATATCTTTATATCTTTATATCTTTATATCTTTATATCTTTATATCTTTATATCTTTATATCTTTACACATTATGATATGAAGAAACAACGTCAAATAAAAAGCAAGGCCGTACCTTTCCCAGCTCCATAACCCCAAATAAGGCTAAGCCCATAGCAAACCCTAGCTCATGTGGTATCTTTCTCAATAAGCATACTATTCACTAGTAATTTTAGATAAAGCCACTTTCAAAGTGGACCACAAAGTGGTATATTTATAATAAAAAGAAAAGCTATTATGCGAATTTTTAAAAATAAGGCATTTTCTCGGTGGGTAAAAGAACAAAAATTGACCGACCTTAGCTTAAAAAAGGCTATTCAGGAAATAGGTGATGGGCTTTATGAAGCCAATTTGGGTGGTAGCCTCTTCAAGAAAAGAATAATCCTTGGTAATCGCGGTAAAAGCAGTGGTGCACGAACAATAGTCGCCTTCAAGTTAAATAATAGTGCTTTCTTCATCTATGGGTTTGCAAAAAATGAACGCTCAAATATAACACTTAGAGAAGAACATGCCTTGAAAGCATTAGCAAAAGTTTACTTTTCTTATAATGAAAAACAAATTAATCGAGCAATAGAAATGGGAGAACTTATCGAGGTTTTATTATGAAAAAATCCATACTTAAAACGGTTCATGAATCAGCAAAAGGTTTATATGATGCTGGCTTGCTAGAAACTGAAACAATGCGTACATTTGATCGCCTGTGTTTAACGCCAGTACATGAATTAAGTCCTCATCAGATAAAACGACTTAGATTACGTGAAAAGGTAAGCCAGCCTGTTTTTGCTGCTTTTCTAAATATAACACCCTCCACTATTAAGAAATGGGAAACTGGAGAAAAGCATCCCAAAGGCACTTCATTAAAGCTACTCAATATAGTAGAAAAAAAAGGTTTAGGCGCTTTAGCATAGACGTACAACGCGCTAATTCAAAATCACAAGAGTAATCCCACAAGCCGCATGCGGGACGCATACCAACGTAAAACCAAATAAAAAATAAAGGTTTTAAACCAATAGGGCAACCCAGCCAGCAATAGCTAAAAATGGACCAAAGGGTATCGCTTTTTGAAAGTTACTGTTTTTTTGCTTCATTAATAAAACAAAACCGACCAACGACCCTAAAAGTGAAGCCATTAACAAAATCTTAATCAGCGCATGAATTCCCAACCAAGCACCCAGTAAGGCAAAACACTTAAAATCACCCTGCCCCATCCCTTCTCTTTTAGTGAGATATTGGTAACTCTTTGCCACTATCCACAAACTAAGATAAGCCACACTGGCACCTAAAATAGCTGCGCCGGGCGGAACAAACACATGGAATACATTTAAACTAAGGCCTAACCACAACAAAGGCAACACTAAAATATCAGGCAATAACCCATGCTCAAAATCGATTCCACTCAGTGCAATAAGCCCCCATGTCAAAACGAGCGCCCTGAACATTTGTATACTCCAACTAAATCGATACGCCACAACGATAGAACATATTAAAGTAAGCATTTCAATTAGGGGATAACGGAGATGAATTTTCTTCCTACAATAAGCACATTTCCCTTTTAAAAACAGATAGGCACACAAGGGTAATCTATAAAAAAAATTTAATGCCCGTTTACATTCAGGACAGTGTGAAGAAGGTAATATAAAATTAAAAGGCGTCGCTAATTTATTTCTATCCATAACGAAAACTGACTCCTCCCTTTGCCATTGAAGATGTAACATTAAAGGCAATCGGTATACTAACACCGTAAGAAAACCACCGATTAATAAGTTAAAACATCCAATACTCGCCCACATAATCCAATCCATTTAAATAACACTCCCCAGTTTAAAAATTGGCAAATACATGGCTATCATTAAGCCGCCTATCATTATGCCTAAAATAATAATTAATAAAGGTTCTGCAAGTTTCGACAAATTACTAACAAAATAGTCAATTTTTTCCTCATACATATCCGCGACGTTATTCAATATCTCAGCTAAGCTTGCTGAAACTTCGCCTAATTTAATAAGCTGTAATACTTCAGGCGCTAAAATATTTTGCCGAAATAATGCTTGGTAAAAGCTTTCACCATTTTGTATCAATTTGCAGCTTGATAAAATAGCGTTTTTATAAACATAATTTTTTGTCATGCCAGCAATAGCTTGTAACGCATCGAGTAAGGGCAATCCAGAAAGTAATGCGGTGGCTAAGGCTCTACTTAAACGAGCCGTTATTACTTCGGATAAAATTTTTTTAACCACCGGTATTTTTACTAAAAATTGATCGCGCTTAATTGCGACGATAAGATAATTTTTCTGAAAAAAAATAAATAAGACTGTCACTATTAAAAAAAATAATGCGGTAACCACAGCGATTGATCCTATAAATTGGGATAAATAAATCACCATGCGCGTTAGAAAAGGTAATTGTGCGCCTACTTCGGTAAAAATTTGTTCAAATTGTGGAACAACACCAATTAATAAGGCTAAAAAAACAAAACTAGCAACGCCTATCACCATACAAGGATAAATAAGCACATTGATTAACGCAGCTTTTATCTTTAAGTTTTTTTGCATATGCTCAGCAATTCGCGATAACATAAGCTCTAAATGAGATGTCCTTTCTCCCAGAGCAATCAAGCTACAATGGAATTCACTAAAATAAGGGCGATTTTTTTGCAGGGCTTCTGTAAGAGAATAACCATTTTTTATATAGAGACTTAACTGATTAATAAATTCCTTAAGCAGCAGATTATTTGTATTATTCTCTAATAACTCAAATATTTGCACTAATGGAAGACCCGCTTGGAGTAAGCGTGCCACTTGGCGTGTAAAAATAAATAGCTCTTTTGCCTTAATACCTTTGCTAATAACGACATTATATCTGCATTTGCTAGCTTTCAGAATAATGCCTTCCTGTCTTAGTTTTATTCGTAACAATTGAGTGTCCGATACTAAGGTTTTGCCCTTACACGCTTTCCCTGATTGTGTTAGGCCATCCCATACATATATTTTAGTGATATTAAACATAAAAAATTTTTAAGCTAATCTTTAATAATCCGCTTCATTTCTAGTAAACTAATTTCGCCTTGTTTAAGTTTTTCAAGTGCTGAGGCATAAAGGGTTTGCATCCCTTTAATCTGTGCATGCTGTGCAATTTCCTGAGCGTCACAATTGTTTAAAATTAAACTTTTTATTTCATCGGTGATCAGTAACATCTCAAAAATGCCTGTACGTCCACGATAACCATCCGTACATTCACTACATCCTTGTGCAGCAAAAAGCAGATTCGATTTTATTTCTGCATGACTTAAGCCCAGCGCTAATAAAACATTTTCGGGTAAATTATCTTTTATTTTACAGCGCGCACATAAACGTCGTGCTAGACGTTGCGCAATAATCAAATTTAATGAAGAAGCAACGTTATAAGCAGGAATCCCCATATTAAGCAAACGCACTAAACTTTCTACCGCACTATTGGTATGCAAGCTGGATAACACTAAATGGCCTGTTTGTGCAGCTTTAATTCCAATTTCTGCTGTTTCTTGATCTCTCATTTCGCCTACCATCATGATATCGGGGTCTTGGCGTAAAAATGCTCTTAATACCTTTGCAAAATCTAAACCAATTTTTGGATTGGTATTGACCTGATTAATTCCAGGTAACACTATTTCTATAGGATTCTCTACCGAAGAAATATTAAGTTGAGAGGTATTTAAAATATTTAAGGCGGTATAAAGGGTAATGGTTTTTCCGCTACCGGTAGGGCCTGTCACTAATACCATGCCGTGCGGGCATTGCAATGCTTGCAAAAAACAGTTTTTTTGTTTTATCGTCATCCCCAGTTTATCGACTGCCAGCAGCATTTTATTACTATCTAAAATCCTGATGACTAACTTTTCTCCATACAGCGTTGGGCACGTACTAATACGACAATCAATATTTCGATGATTAGCCTCCGCTACCTGAAAACGCCCATCTTGAGGAATACGTCGCTCCGCAATATCGAGTTGCGACATGATTTTAAAACGCGTAATAATGCGTTGTATCAACGTAACAGGAAATTTAGCCGCTAAGTACAACAAGCCATCTATTCTAAATCGAATCTGTAAATGGTCTTGGTAAGGCTCTACGTGTATATCCGATGCGCCACGTTCAATGGCAGACTGCAATAATTGGGAAACTGTCTGAATAACTGCTATTTCACTATCTGCATTTTTATCCGGTTCATCGGTTATTTTTTGCGGAAAGTCCGGTTTTTTTGTGATCTTTGCTAATAGCTGTTTTAACTTTTCTGGTTCTACCAAAATTTTTTCAATGATTAATCCAGTATGAAAGCTAATATCATCGATTGCTAATTGTTGTGTTGGATCCGCTATAGCCAAACCCAATTTTTCTTTCTCTTGCCATAAAGGTAATACTTGGTACTTTTGTAGTAATCTTTCTTCAATAACGTCACCAGGCAATTGCAACGGGTCAACGCTATCTAAATCAACCGTAGACAAACAAAACACATGGGATAATCCTGAGAACAAACGCGAAGGATCGATCGTTTTATCATTCATTAAACAACTAATAAACGAAACCTGCTGATGCCTCGCTTCTTCTAAAACAAACGAAAGCTGCTCGTTAGTGACTATTCCTTCTGCTATTAAATATTCAAAGAAATGATGGCTGGCTAGATTTTCCATTTTTTTTATTTCCTTCACTACCCCTAGTATAACGCAAATTTAATTTAAATGTATCAATACATAGCTAGGAATGATTTTTTAATTGTTCGTATTTTCAAGTACGCGTAGTATTAAGGTTTAATAGATTTCTTTAGCAACACAGGTGCACCATAGAAACGGGATTAGATGATCAGGTTCATGTTTGGCATACCTCACTTGAACAACACATCAAACACTACTCGCTTTTCCAAACTTGGCTATCCGAGGAAGAGAGAATACGTGCAGAAAATCTAGCGTTAGCACTTCGTCAACGTTTTGTATTAAGTAGAGGCATTTTACGCAAGCTATTATCTGGTTATAGTGGGCAATCTCCCGAAAAAATAGTTTTTTCATATACTCAATCGGGCAAACCTGTCTTTATTAATCATTCACTTAAGCAAATAGAATTTAACCTATCTCATTCACACAATAGAGTCGCTTTCGCTTTTACATGGGATACACCTATTGGCATTGATATCGAATATAAAACACCAAGAAAATACCTTGATAAAATCGCTTATCGATTTTTCACGGCACAAGATTATGAACAGCTAAAAAGTTTACAGGGTGAAGAGAAATTAAATACTTTTTTCGAGCTTTGGGTACGTCATGAAGCTTTATTAAAGGCATTAGGGCAACGTTTAGGAACGCACCCTCTGTCTGAATATAAGACCAACAAAAAACCAATGGCTATAACAAAAGATAAGGACCCATGTACAGTCCTTTCTTTAACGCTACAAGCTGATTTTGCTGCCGCATTAGCTATAAAAGGCGAAAACAAATCATTGTTAATAAGAACATATGATTCAATGACATGAGTACAGCCTCCTCAAACCAACACACTCTGTTTATTTATTAAATTCCATTAACATAAAACGCACAACACCACAGATTGCGTCATCCGCTTGCATGTCCGTTAAAGGATAGTGAAGATTCAATGCCTTTAAATAGCGTTGATTACCATCAACCACTAATTGTCTAAAAAGCAAAGTAGCTCCTGTGCCCTGTTTTAAACGAGCAAGCACAAAAGCGCCACTATGTGGAACACAGTTTGTATCTAAAACGATAATACAGTTCTTTGGAAAACTAGGACCTTGAGCTGTTTCCATGCAATCGTTTTCTACTCGAATAGCAAAGGCATCAGAACTCAGCGGAATGTTAGTGCTTATATAATTCGAGTAAGCTTTGAGAGGTAGTTTAGGTAATTGTACAAATCGATCCTTTGCTTCCTGCGCACTTAACAGAGGAACTTGATAGCTAGGCTGATTATTCTTAGAACCACTATATAAGCCCTCTTCCTCTTCTACGCTATGTTCATGATCTAACCAACCATGGGGTTTATTAAATACACTTTCAATATGGCTCGCCAACCTATCTCCAATATTTTTAATTGGGCTATTCCCAATCAAATGGCTTATTTGGCTTTGCGAACGATCCAAACGTTCCGATAAATCCGTAATTCCACCTACCGAACGTGCCAATCTCCGTAAATTCTTCCGTCTAATATCTTTTACATTCATGCCATAGCTTTTATTAAAGTTATTATTATGACCCGCCAAGTAAACTTATACCCTGGCTGACCTCCTATAAATGTCAAATAAAGTAATATAAAAGGTAATGTATATTACCTTTTCAGATAAGAAAAAAAATGAATTTATTCTTTAACAGAATATTTTTTCAGCTTTTTCGCTATTTTTTGGTTTTTTAACGGCATATAATCAGGCAAGCCGTGCTTATACGCAGGGTAATCTTCACCCTGGATTAAGGGTAATAGATATTCTCGGCAGCGGGGTGTAATGTGAAAACCATCGGCACTAATAAAATTTCGCGGCATTTTTTTCTCTTGGTTTGCCACATCAACCAGCTTGGCTTCGCCAATAGTCCACTGATAGCGCTTCCCAGATTTCCTGATAATAATTGGCATCACACCATTTTTTCCTTTAATAGCAAACTCAATAGCGGCTTTGCCCAAGGCATAGGCCTGTTTTACGTCCACTGCAGAGGCAATATGCCGAGCGGAACGCTGTAAATAATCTGGCAATGCCCAATGATACTTAAAACCTAATTTAGATTTAATTAATTCGGCAATGGTGGGTGCTGCACCACCGAGTTGTTTATGACCAAAAGCATCGGTACTTTTAGATTCGACTAAAAATTCATTATTTGCATCACGCACACCTTCAGCCAATACAATGACGCAATAACCATAACGCTTCACGGTTTTATTGACACGATCTAAAAATTTAGCTTCATTGAATACGATTTCAGGAAATAAAATAATATGTGGTGGTTCACCTTGATTTTCTGCGGCTAAACCACTAGCAGCTGCTATCCATCCTGTGTGACGCCCCATCACTTCCATAATAAACACTTTGGTTGAAGTCGCACACATAGATGCTACATCTAAACCCGCCTCACGCGTAGAAATAGCAATATATTTCGCAACTGAACCAAAACCTGGTGAATTATCGGTAAATGGTAAATCATTATCGACGGTTTTAGGAATACCAATGCATGTTAAAGGATAAGCCCGTTCTTTACTTAATAAAGAAATTTTATACGCAGTGTCCTGCGAATCTCCACCACCATTATAAAAAAAATAACCGATATTATGCGCTACAAACACGGCTAGTAAACGCTCATATTCAGCACGATTTTCCTCTAAACCCTTTAGTTTATAACGACAAGAACCAAATGCTCCGCCCGGTGTATAGCGTAACCCCGCAATCGCTTTACTGCTTTCTTTACTGGTATCAATTAAATCTTCTGTTAAAGCACCGATTATTCCATTGCAACCCGCATATACTTTGCCTATTTTACTTTTATGTTGCCTAGCCGTTTCAATCAGGCCACACGCTGTCGCATTAATAACCGCGGTAACCCCACCTGACTGTGCATAAAAAGCATTTTTCTTTGACATCTCGCTCACTCTCCAGTTAACTTAAAAGATTAAAAGATATGTAATATAACCATTGTGCTTGAATTTGCGAAATCGTAATTTTAAACACACTTGATCTCGTTCTAGGCTTAACCATGCGACTTCACATTTTAGGTATCTGTGGCACCTTCATGGCAGGCGTTGCCCTATTGGCAAAAGAAAAGGGATTTACCGTCACGGGATCCGATACCAACGTTTATCCGCCAATGAGTACACATTTGCAAGAACAAGGTATCTCTATTTTTGAGGGTTATGAGGATCTCAATCAATTCTCTCCACTACCTGATATTGTGATCATGGGTAATAGCATGAAACGCGGCAATCCTTGCGTAGAATATGTTCTAAACAAAGGAACTCCCTATATTTCAGGTCCGCAATGGTTAGCAGAGAATGTGCTACAAGGTCGTCATGTTTTAGCTGTAGCAGGTACGCACGGTAAAACCACGGTGACCAGCTTACTCAGTTGGATAGCTGATTCCGCTGGATTAAACCCTGGGTTTTTAATAGGTGGTATTGCAAAAAACTTTAAAACATCTGCACGATTAGGCAGCCATCCTTTTTTTATTATCGAAGCCGATGAATACGATACAGCTTTTTTTGATAAACGATCCAAATTTATTCATTATCACCCACGTACGCTCATTTTAAATAATCTTGAGTTTGATCATGCTGATATTTTTCCTGATTTAAATGCCATTAAATTACAATTCTCCTATTTATTACGCACTGTTCCCAGCGAAGGCCTCATTATTAGCCCAAAAGAAGATAAAAATCTGCAAACGGTATTATCACAAGCCTGTTGGACTCCAATTGTGTACACGGGAACGAGTTCAAGTTGGCATGCGAAACTTATAAAACCTGATGCAAGCCAATTTAGCGTGACTTTCAACCACAAAGAGCAAGGCGAAGTTACGTGGAATTTATTAGGTAAACATAACGTTGCGAATGCCCTTAATGCGATTGCCGCTGCAAACCATATTGGTATTAAACCTCAACAAGCCATTGAAGCATTAAACCAATTTCAAGGCATTAAGCGCCGTTTAGAAATTTATAAACAAGTTAATGAAATAACGCTTTATGATGATTTTGCCCATCACCCTACCGCGATTGCATCTACACTCGCTGGGTTACGTCAGCGTGTAGGCAAAGCACGGATTTTAGTGGTTTTACAGTGTGGTACGCATACGATGCTCTCGGGTGTACATAGCAAAACCCTAGGTCCCTCCTTCAAAGAGGCCGACAAAGTATGGTTAATAAAACCTGATCAGGACTGGTGCGTTGAACAAAATGCCGCTATTCCAATGCAAATTTGTGATTCCATAGCAACAGTGGTAGAAAGTGTCGCTAAGGAAGCCAAACCCCATGATCACATTGTTATCATGAGCAACCGTGGCTCGAATACCTTACATGAAAAACTAGTTAATGCTTTATTCCACCACGAATAAATTATACTCACAGCAATGGGATTGTGGGCAAGGCGCCGTGAGGATGAGCAATCGGAGTGTATATGAGAATACATGAGGATTGCGAACCGAGCGGCAACGCAGCCGAAAATTCAAGTGCGAAGAGTATAGATACAACTTATCTCAAACAAGCACTTGAATTGGCGCAATTACGCCGTGGTTTTTGTGCGCCCAATCCCTGTGTAGGCGCTGTACTTGTTAAAGATGAAAAGGTTATAGCTAGCGGCTTTCATTCGGCTAGCGGGACTGCGCATGCTGAAGTAAATGCCTTAAATAAAATTGAGGCCTGTACGGCGAAAGGTGCCACATTGTATGTTACTTTGCAACCCTGTTGCCATACTACAAAGAAAACACCTCCTTGCACTCAGCTCTTGATTGCCAAAAAAATTGCTAAAGTGGTTTATGCGTTTAGAGATCCTAACCCGGCAGTGAGTGATCATTCTGATCAACAATTGCAACAAGCCGGTATTGTTTGTATTCAACAATCTTTACCAGAAATCGACGATTTTTATGCGAGCTATCAATTTTGGTGGAAACATAAACAACCTTTTGTCACTGCAAAGCTAGCTATCAGCTTAGATGGAAAAGTGGCCGGACAGCATGGACAACGCATTCAACTAACCGGCGAAGCGGCGCAACGATTTACGCATCAGCAACGTCAGCGTGCTGATGCCATCTTAAGCACAGCAAAAACAATTTCCAATGATAATCCCTTATTGAATGTACGAATAAACAATACGACTGCTTCAAAACCGCTTTATATCTTAGACAGTGAATTAAATACGCCCTTATCGGCTCATGTTTTTAATACCGCAAAAAAGATTACGCTTTTTCACAAAATAGATTTAAGCAGTAAAAAACTAGCTGAATATCATCGTGATAATGTTCAATTAGTTGCCATCAAAACAAACCAAACGGGCCTTAATTTAGATGATGTGCTTAAGCACATTGGGCAAGAGGGACGGCATGATCTATGGATAGAGGCTGGGGGCCATTGTTTTCAATCTTTTGCGCAAAATCAGCTATTACAACGCGCTTTTCTTTATGTTGCCCCCCGCTGGTTAGGGCAGGATGCCCAAAATGCCTTTACTGATCCCCTGGTGTTATCCAAGGCAAAACTCTCCTCTCCTATCCTTTTAGGCCCAGATAGTTGTTTTATATTCAATTGGCCCTAAGAATAGGGGTATAATCATTGATAATTAATAAAATAAGCTCTGGTATGAATACTTCCTCTTTTTCCACTATCCATCGCGCTTTAGACGACTTACGCCAAGGCAAGATGGTTATCCTATTTGACCATGAAAATCGTGAAAATGAAGGCGATTTAATTCTTGCAGCAGACCAAGTGACGCCTGAAGCAATTAATTTTATGGCGCAACATGCACGGGGCTTAATTTGTCTCGCCTTGCAGGAGGCTGATATCCAGCGTTTACAGCTTCCTATGATGGTGGAACACTCGACTAACCCTTTCAATACCGCCTTTACTGCCTCTATAGAAGCGGCCGAAGGGGTTACGACAGGGATTTCGGCGGCAGATAGAGCACATACCATTAAAGTAGCGGTCAACCCTCAAAGTACCGCGAAAAATATTGTGATGCCGGGCCATATTTTTCCTTTACGTGCTCGCAAAGGAGGAGTTCTAGAGCGTATGGGGCAAACCGAAGGTGGTACCGATCTGATGCGCTTAGCCGGCCTAACACCCGCTGCCGTTATTTGTGAAATCATGAATCCTGATGGCAGTATGGCTCGCTTCCCTGATTTGCAAAAATTTGCAGAACAGCATCAACTCACCCTCTTATCCATCCGAGAATTGATTGACTATCGATTACAAACAGAGTCCCTAGTCAAAGAAATTGCTTCCATTGGGCTGCCTACCGAAGACTATGGTGATTTAACCATCAAATTATTTGAGAGCTGTCTTGACCAACATCACCATTTAGCCCTCATTAAAGACAACCCTAAGCAAACCGATCAATCCACCCTAGTACGTATCCATTCCGAATGTTTTACCGGCGATATTTTTGGCTCTGCGCGTTGTGATTGTGGTTGGCAATTACATGAATCGTTGCGTCAGATCAGTCAACAAGGCGGAACATTATTATACCTTCGCCAAGAAGGACGCGGTATTGGCTTACTCAATAAACTTAAAGCCTATGCGTTACAAGACCAAGGCTTTGATACCGTGGAAGCTAACCAGAAATTAGGCTTCGGTAGTGATGAGCGTGATTATTGGATAGGCGCACAAATTCTTCGGCAGCTTAAACAACTTACCGTAAAATTGCTCACTAACAATCCACAAAAAATAGCTGATTTAAAACAACAAGGAATTACCGTAATAGAACGTATTCCATTAATTGCTCAACCCAATAAAACGAATCAAGCCTACTTAAAAACCAAACAAAGCAAGTTAGGCCATCTTCTCAATCTATAATATAAAAAGGACAATTATTTATGAAAAAAATACAAGAAATCACTGCAAAACCTTTGCACTTTTCCCATCCTGAACAAGAATTTAAACTGGCCATTGTCGTCAGTCGCTTTAATGAAGAAATTACAGATGCGTTACTAGAAAGCGCATTGGCCCGCTTAAAAGCGCTTAATTTTCCCGAAGAACAAATCACCGTGGTTAGAGTACCGGGCGCTATAGAGATCGGTCTTGCCGCACAACAATTTGCGCTTTCCGACAGCAACTACCTGGCCATCATTTGCTTAGGCGCTGTCATTCGTGGTGAGACCAGCCATTATGACTATGTCTGTCAACAAGTCAGTTATGCCTGTCAAAAAGTAGCGTTAGAAGAAAATATCCCGGTGATATTTGGCGTATTAACCACCGATGATGAAGCACAAGCCTTAGCGCGTATTAATAAAGGAGCTGAAGCGGTCGATGCCGCTATGGAGATGATATCTCTATTAGATCAAATTGAAGAAATCGCTGTCTAAAAATATTCTCTTTACGAGCGTATTTTTAGATTAGTTTAATTTGATGAAATATATTTTTCGCGTCGGACCATTTCCGAAGGGAAACTATGGGTATTGATCAAAAGAGAAAACACTTCGTCTACCATATTCGGATTACCGCATAAATAAACGATGTCTTGTTTAGGATTAGGCTCAATCTCATTAAAAGCATTGAGCACGCGGCCTTCATATTCATAAGGTAAACGTTGTTCTAATTTAATACGACTGTAGTAGGCACGGAATTCAAACCAAGGATTTTTTTGTGCAAATCGGGTAAATTCATCACGATATAACAAATCTTCGGGCTTGCGTACACCAAATAATAAAACGACTTTAAAACAAGGATGTTGTTTAAAGCGATGCGCCAGTTCAGATAACATGGTTCGATAGGGTGTAATACCTGTCCCTGTCGCCACAAAAATATAGCGATTAGGCTGTTCATCTCTCAACACCAAACGACCAAAAGGACCGGTTGCTGTTACCTTATCACCCACTTGCATTGTGAATAAAAGATCACTCGCTGTCCCTTCCGGAACATACGATGCAGCAAACTCTATTTTATCACTCGCTTCATGGGTACTATTCGCAATGCTATAACTACGCCGTAAAACCTTTTCCGGTGTGGGAATATGTAAGGTAATAAACTGGCCTGGAATAAAACTACAAGCCTCTCCATCCTCTCGATGAAAAGTGAAATGTTTAACCGCAGGCGCAATCTGCCGACTATCCTGCAAAATGAGTATAAATTCTTTTTTAGTCATAGACCGCGTAGTCTAATCAGCTAGCATCGTTTCGTCAAAGAATTAGCAACTAAAGTGTACCTTTTTAAGTTCATCGACGACCCTATCTTCTATACGAGGAGGGGTCGCTGCTTTGAGTAGATGATACCGAGAGTAGGGTTTTAAGCATGAAGCACGGTAATACCCTTTATCTGCGGATAACAACCGGGTCTTGCCATTATCATTTTTCTTTACCACTGCGCTAGCTGCTACCACATTCGGCTGACTGAATATAGCTAACTTCGCTTTTTTATTATTAACTCCGAATGTGAAACTCTCAGGTGCCTCATGCGACTTAAAAGGTAATTCCACTGTATCTTCCTTGCGCTGAAGAATCGCCGTATCGTCCAACCATTGTCTGGGAAACTGCAGCTGATAGTGATTATTAAAAAACTCACTAAACACAAGCTCTAATAAAAAATGCATTGTCGCTGTGGGGTGTAAATCATCCCAAAATATTCGGCTTTGATTAGGCAGGCTTTTCTTTATTTGTAATAAAATAGAAGTATAAATATCTGCCAACTTAATTTTTTCTCCAAAGTGACCTTCGTACCCCCTTATTGCCGCCTGAATGATTCGAGTATGCCATACACTATGCTTCTGCTCTAAGCCTACCACTTTGCGCATATCGCCCGCTTGATTTCCCACACTCAAGTCTAGCTGTTTTTGCAACTCTGTAGACAGATTTAATATTACTTTCCTAACTTTTCCTTTTTTGTCTCTTACTAACTCTCCTTGCTGAAAAAATAAAACCTCCATATTATTGTCTTTCGTTTTAGTTAAAACAACTGCATTACCTTTAATAGGTTCCTCACATTTATTAAAACCATAATAAATAGCACACCCACTAGTAAATCCATACATTTCAGGATTTTCATTCACTTCATTAAAAACAGCCGCTGTATCAAACACTTTCACATCGGTATCTAATTTTGCATGACTAGCTAACTGACAAATCCATTCATCTAGAAACACTGTATTGTCTGAATTTCTTTCAACTTTTCCTTGCTTTAAGCCCAACATTTTTTGCTGATCTTTAGCCAGCTTCACCTTAACTGTTACAGGCTCAGCTTTTGAGGGCTGCAATACAAACTTACCTTTTTCAACAAAGTAAACCGTTCTATGGCTTCCCTTACCGAGCACGATTATTCCTTGCCGCTTAATTTTAGCTAAAATAGCATCTATTTTGTCCTTACTTTTAATCTGATAGATATCGCCAAATCTAAAATCAATATATCGATAACTTTGGGCTAAATCTTTCAACTCCTCATTGAATTTCAAGCACATGTTTTGTGCTTGAGCTCTCTCTTTCTCTGTTTTTCCCTGAAATCGGGGTGTCTTACTAAAATCCGGCAATGTAAAGACCACCACATTTTTTGTATAGTTTGAACTACCTGTCTTTTTCTGTGTCGTCGTTAATAGATCGATTGATGTTTGGATACCCTTTATAGCCCTAGAGACTCCGCCTTCATTACAATAACCTACGGTTACAAAATCATTTGCGCCTGCAAAAACGAGATTTAAATCATCCGGTTTAATGCCTTGGTCTTCCTTCTTTATATCATAGCTTTGTTTTTCGATATTATTAAGAAAAAAGCTTAATATAAATCCTTTAATACGCCTGAAAAAATTAATAAAACGCCGATAATTATAGGCTGTAGATCCCCCTTCAGCCATATTTTTCCCTTCTGCATTAAAATTAAGGAAAGAACCATTAACGTTATATAATGGGTTTCTAGTTGATATTTCTTTCAGTTGATGCTGCATTCTTAATTGAAGCGGATAGGTCCACACACGACCATTGGTAAACTGATCTTCAGGTGATTGATGCAAAAACCAACGATAAGGTATCCATCTAAATATTTTTTGTTTATATTTGCCATGCTTTTTACCGGCGTCACTTAAACTATCACCGATGACGTTGATGGTACCATTTACTTCGGTTTTTTCCTGAGGAAGAGGCGCCGCAGCCGCATAAGTGCTTGCAACCCGTCTCTGAGGAAAAAGTGGAGCAGAAGCTTTTGCAGCTAAATCACGAAAAATTTCAGCCATAACAGCTCATTTTTTATTTTGGTTATTCTTTAGATAAAATTAAACCTAGATAAGATTAAACCTAGATAAGATTAAACACGATAAATATTAAGGTTTTATGAGATAAAAAAATAGAAATAACCCGTCATGGCCACGGCTGGAACATCGTTTCAGCCGTGGCCATCCAGGAAAAAATTAATCGTTTCACTGGATTGCCAGGCTATACTGTCATTGCGAGCGAAGCGCGGCAATCTTAATGACAAAATATCATTTTAAGCAAACACATAACGCCCCATTAATAAAATGGTTTGCGTACTAACCTGACCAAAACTAGATACGTGATTCAGTATTATATCAAGTGGGTTTGTTGGGTTTGGGTCTACTGAGTTTGTCAGCGAGTTTATTCCACCCATACGACCTAAGCCACTATACGCATAACCCAAACTCAACCAAAATTTTTCTGTCACCGGGAAATCAAGCCCAAGGCCAGCACTGTAACTAAACGCCGTATTCCGTGAATTAGCATCTGTTATCTGACCACGAACCTGCTCACCATCCACTGCAGTAAAAACCGCTTTGTCTTTGACTTGATTCCAAGCGGCTCCCAAACCTAAGCTCAGATAGGGCATCACATATCGCCATCTATATAGATCGAGCTTCAGATTGGCCATTACACTATCCTGGGAAAAAGTATAAGGTGCAACGGCAAATGGCTGTGCAGCTTTCTCTCCATCAGGAAGCGCCTCCTCAAACCAGTAAACTACTGATTTTTTAGTATTAAACAAATTCGTATGCTGATAACTGAGCCCTATACTCACAAAAGGAAAATAAGGCGACTCCAGGCGATACACTTGCGGCCATAACCAACCCGCACCTACGCTAAAACTTTGTGGCAACCCTCCTGAATTCCTTGGCCTTAACGCAACATTATTCAGACCAAGAAAATCGACGGCCGCCCCCGAGAAAGCTGGCTTGACATGATACGTTAACGCCTGACCTATTCCCAGATCCACGTACATTTTGGGCGAAGGCTTTTTGGCGACACAACAACATTGAGCTTGCGCAAACAGGGGGCTCAACAACGATGAAATAAACCATCCGGCTACAAGATATTTTTTCACGAAAACTATCCTCCCTAATAACCGTCTGCAAAAAATCCGACTTTTTAAAAATCCATTTATTTTATAGCTTCACTTCAAGCAGATAGCAAGCACGCCATTTATCCATACAATGCTTTAAATACCTCTTTTGCCCACTTAACATCTGCCTCAATCTGCTGTTTTAATTCTTCTAACGACGAAAACTTTTTCTCCTCTCGAATTTTTTTTAAAAATTCTATTTCTAAACAAACACCATAAATATCTGTATTAAAATCTAATAAATGAATTTCTAATAAATCTTTCAGGCCATTAACGGTAGGTCGTCTTCCACAATTGGCCACGGCATTGAAAGGCTTTTCGCCTAAACCATGTACGCGCACCATAAAAACACCGCTTACAGGCAACACTAAACGATGCAAGGCAATATTTGCCGTAGCAAATCCTAATAAACGACCACGTTGATCACCCTGAATAACGCGACCACTTAATGTAAACGGTCGTGTTAACAGCTGTTTTGCTAAAGAAAAATCGCCTTCTTTTAAGGCGTTGCGCACACGCGAGCTTCCTATACGTTCGCCCTCAAACAGTACCGTCGGTGTTGCATGGACTTCAAAGCCATATTGCCGACCTAACTTTTTTAAACTTGCAAAATCGCCTTGACGCCCTTTTCCAAATCTAAAGTCATCACCTACTATTAAAGAACGAACACCTAATTTAGCGACTAAAATTTCTTTAACAAATGTTTCCGCTGACATACCGGCTAAATGCTTGTTAAAGCGCAAGCAAACTATTCTATCAACCGATAAATCTTTAAGAATTTTTATTTTTTCGCGCAAACGCATCAACCGTGCCGACGCTTTTTCTTGCAAAAAAAATTCTTGCGGATGGGGTTCGAATAACATCACGCAACTAGGCAAATGCAACAGTTTTGCTTGTTGCTGTAATGCGCGAATGATCACTTTATGGCCCTGATGGACGCCATCGAAGTTCCCAATCGTTAATATACTCTTCGCACTTGAATTTTCGGCGGCGTTCCCACTCAATTCGCAATCCTCATGTATTCTACATACACTCCGGTTGCTCATTTTCGCGGCGCCTTGCCGAAAATCCAATTGCTGTGAGTCTACACGAGCAAGGTGCTTTGCCTTTAAATGATGTAGCCCAAAAATCAATTCGGTCATGGCATTGCTTTTAAGTCACGAAAACGCAAGCCGCTTATCCATAAACAACTGATATAAATAATAATAGAAATCACACCGAGCAATAAAATATGCAAAAAACGTTGTTGCCAATGCCAACTTAACCATACAGGTAACGCGGCGGCCGTCCAATAAAGAAATAAAGCTAACACGCAATTAGCAAATAACAAGCGTAACATAAAAATCAACCACCCCGATTGCCATTGGAACATACCGCGTGTTCTAAGTCCTTGCAACAATAATCCTGCATTCAACCAAGCGGATAAAGAGCTGGCTAACGCTAAGCCGGCATGTTTAAGTGGCATAATTAACAGAATATTTAAAAGCATATTCACCACTAGCGCAGCAATCCCTATACGTACTGGTGTACGAATATTTTGTTGCGCATAAAAAGCAGCCGCTAATACTTTAATCAGCATAAATGCTTGCAGCCCCACGGAATAAGCTATCACACTGCGCTGTGTCATGAAGACATCATGGTCAGTAAACTTTCCGTAATGAAATAAACTGATAATCAAAGGGCCTGACAAAATCAGCATCGTCACTGAAGCAGGGATACCAATTATCAAGTTACATCTCAACCCCCAGTTCAAGGTGCTCGAAAAAGCTTCGGGTGTTTTTGCAGCATGTTGACGCGAAAGATGCGGCAAAATAACTGTTAATAAGGCAACGCCAAAAACGCCTAAAGGAAAATAAGCTAATCTATCTGAATAATAAAGCCACGTTACACTTCCTGCTACTAAAAAGGAGGCAAAAATGGTATTGAGCAATAAACTAATCTGCCCAATAGAAGAACCAAACAAAGCAGGTAACATTAATTTTAATACTTTTTGCACACCGGGATCACGCCAGTTGAAAAGCGGGTTACGCAATAAATTAAGTTGTTTTAAAAAAGGTAACTGAAAACCAAGCTGCAAAAATCCTGCTAATAACACACCCCATGCTTGCGCCTCTACCGGTACTTTAAAATAATGTGTTATTCCAAATGCAGTGGCAATCAAACAAACATTTAACAAAGCCGGGGTAAAAGCAGGTACCCAAAACAAACCATAACAATTTAAGATAGCACCGACTAATGCCGTGAGAGAAATTAACATTAAATAAGGAAATGTTACTCTTAACATCTCACTGGCTAACTGAAAACGATAAGGATCTAACCCTGGCGCAAAAAGTGCTACTAGGCCTTTGCTACCTAAAATACCAGCAATACTGACCACTAATAAAATGAACCCCAATACACCCGTAATATGCGCAATAAAGGTCTCAACTTCTTTTTGACTCTTTGTTTGCTTATATTCTGCTAAAGTGGGAATAAAAGCCGTTGAAAAGGAACCTTCTGCAAACAAACCTCGCATAAAGTTAGGGATCTTAAATGCAATATAAAAAGCATCAACCGCTGCAGTCGCCCCAAACATTCTTGCCGCAATAATGTCGCGTACAAAACCCAAAATCCGCGAGAGTAAAGTCATCGATGCAACAACGGATGTTGATTTAAAGAGCGCTTTACTCATAACGTGTGCTTTCTAACCACATTTCTACAATTAATTGGGCTGAAACACTATCAATCGCCTTTTTTTGCAGGGCTTTATATCCACCGGATGAAAATAAACGCGCGCGCGCCTCAATCGTCGTCAACCGTTCGTCTACAGCAAAAATGGGTAAATGAAATCGTTGCTTTAAGTTTTCTGAAAAAAGACCTGCAGATTGTGTCATGGGCTGTTCTGATCCATCCATGTTTAAAGGCATTCCTACAATGAGTGCGTCAGGAGACCATGTTTTTATTAAGGTATCAATTTCTTTCCAAGGTGGTTCGCCTTTTTGTGCAATTAGGCTTGTTAATGGCTGCGCCATTAAGGGCGACGTATAGCCTACTGCTACACCGATATATTTAGTACCAAAATCAAAGCCTAAAACGGTTTTAATCACGCATGGCCACCGCTATAAACCAATTTATCAATCTCTATACCTAAGCTATTAATTGCTTTTAGCCAACGTTTATTAAAAGGGACATCAAATAAAATAGCTGGATCTGCTGGCACGGTTAACCAGAAATTATTAATAATTTCCTGCTCTATTTGTCCCGCTACCCAATTCGCATAACCTAAAGAAAAAATAAATTTCTCGGGCCCTTGTTGTTTTGCAATGGCTTGTAAAATATCTTTAGAAGTTGTTACACAGATTTTGCTATTCATCTTAAGGCTAGATTGCCACTCACCACCTGGTGCATGAATCACAAAACCACGCTCGGGGTGAATAGGCCCTCCACAAAGTATGGGAAAATCAGTTGTTGAAGGTAACTCCGATTTACTCCCTACAATGGCCTGTAATATTTCTGAAAGATTAACCCTAAAAGACTGCAATGGCTGATTAACAATAATTCCAACAGCGCCTTTTTCATTATGTTCACAAATATATACCACGGATCGATTAAAATAAGGATCCGTTAAACTAGGCATTGCCACCAAAAAATGGTTTGTTAAAAAATGACTCGTCTCTATCATTAAAGCCTCTAACTTAAAATCCGATTAGTAATCATAGCATTAGACTTCTAATCAAACCTAGTCTAAGGCTATGCCCATGCGTGTGCGGCGGCGATAGCATTTTTAATAGACGTTGATTAAATGTTCAAGTATAAACCATATAAAAGTTGCATAAATGCTGCTTAGAACAGTACAGTTTGTACCTAAAAATGCGAAACCTTAAAAATGACTAACGATAGCAACTTACGGATAGGTTATGGTGTTGATGTCCACGCCTTTGCCAGTGGTGATCACATCATCTTAGGTGGAATCACTATCCCCTACCATGCGGGTCTGCGCGCCCATTCTGATGGCGATGTAGTCATTCATGCTTTAGTTGACGCCTTATTAGGCGCTAGTGCCTTAGGTGATATAGGCCAACATTTCCCCGATACAGAGAACCGCTGGAAAGATTGCAGCAGCCGGATTTTTTTAAAAGAGTCTGTCAGGATGTTACAAGAAAGCCGTTTTTCTATCGCTAACGTCGACATCACCGTTTTAGCAGAAGCGCCTAAACTCAGTCCATACCGTGAAGCCATAAGAGCCAATCTAGCCAGCGATATGGCCATTACCCTCAATCAAGTCAATATTAAAGCGACCACCACGGAAAAGCTGGGCTTTATTGGGCGCAAAGAAGGAATAGCCGCTACGGCTATCGTACTGATACAGAAACAAGCTAGCAATTAATATTGGTACCGAGAGTGGGACTCGAACCCACACGATGTCACCATCACCGGATTTTGAATCCGGCGCGTCTACCATTCCGCCATCCCGGCACGGGAGGGCACACAGTATAACCAAACCCTACGCTAAATCACAGATGCAGACTTGATTTCTTTAGTTATATGTAAAAAATGCAGTTGATGTTTGTCTAAAATTAAAACAATAATTGATTAGATAATTTAATAAGCTAATCGATTTCTAAACTTGCAATCAAAATCTTAATCCCTTATTGTTTTCTGTGGACTCAATCTGAAATAATATAAAATCATCTGTTATAACGCTAACTTGATCTTTTCAAGAAAGCTATCAACAATAAGGTCATGGGGAAACATGATCTAAGGGGTAAACAATGTACAACAATGACGCAGTTTTAACAGACAGTGTTCCCTATACTTTAACAAGGAAAAAGCAACTTCTTCTCGCTTCCATTATATGCACCCTCGCCGCCATGTTTTACATGTATGAATTTATCCTACAAGTTTCTCCGGCAGTGATGACAAGCGAATTGATGTCTGACTTAAATCTTAATGCCGCTAGTTTAGGAACCATGGCTGCATTTTACTACTACTCCTATACCCCAATGCAATTACCTGCAGGGTTACTCTATGATCGTTTTGGACCTAGACGCTTGATCACGCTTGCTGTTTTAATCTGCGCCATCGGTGCTTTACTATTCGGCTCAACACACAGTGTTTTTACCGCATCAATAGGCCGATTTTTTATGGGAATTGGTTCTGCATTTTCATTTATTGGTGCTTTACTTCTTGTTTCTCGTTGGTTTCCCCCACACTATTTCGCCTTACTAACAGGACTTGTACAGTTAATGAGTTCGGTAGGTGCTATCGCGGGCCAAGTTCCTTTAGCCTCTGCCATTAACCATTGGGGATGGCGTTCAACCATCATTACTTTATCGCTTATCGGTGCTTTTTTAGCATTACTTATTTGGACAATTGTTCGTGATAGCCCTGAAACCGTTTCACAACGTCAAAAATTTCAACGCTGCCCTAAAACAAATGAGCTAAACCGCTTGAAACAAGTTTGTAATAACCGACAAACCTGGTTCATTGCACTGTATTCTTTTGCTATATGGGCACCTATTACTGCATTTGCAGCGCTATGGGGTATTCCTTTTCTAGTCGCAAACTATGGCATTACGACGGAAGCAGCTTCAAAAGCAAGCGCTATGATTTGGTTAGGGATAGGGATAGGCAGTCCTTTATTCGGTTGGGTTTCAGATAAAATACAATCTCGTTCTATCCCACTCAGCCTCTCTGCATTATTAGGTATTATTAGCCTTAGTATTGTCATTTATGGCCCTCATCTACCTATCGTCTGGCTATATACGGCTTTATTTATTTTCGGTTTGGGGGCATCCGGTCAAACGTTATCGTTTGGTGTCGTCAAAGATAATAACCCCCCCTCCGTTGTAGGAACGGCTATTGGTTTAAATAATATGGCTGTCGTAGCTGGCGGCGCGCTATTCCAACCACTCATAGGTATTTTATTATATTATAATTGGAGTGGTGCTATACAGGATGGCAGACCATTCTATGGCGCAGCCGATTACCAAAAAGCACTTATTATTTTACCTTTATGTTATATTTTAGCACTCGTTGTCAGTCGATTTTTACTTCGAGAAACCCATTGCAAACAACAGTTTCCTAATGAAACCGCTGCTGCACTCTAAATACTCCTTTAAAAGCCTAGGATTTAAAGTACTAGGCTTAAGAAAAATAATAATCTAATGACAAAACCTTTAGCTACACAAAAGCCTACTTTACTTGCAGCTATTATCTGTCTCCTTGCGTCTTCGTTCTACATGTATGAATTCATACTGCAAATTTCACCCGGCGTAATGACTCGAGAGCTCATTCACGATTTAGGGCTCAATGCAGTGAGTTTGGGCACGATGGCTGCCTTTTATTATTATGCTTACACACCCATGCAACTTCCTGCAGGTTTTTTATTCGATCGTTTTGGGCCACGACGTTTAATAGCGGCAGCAACGTTTACCTGTGCAGTAGGTGCTTTAATTTTTGGAACAACTCATAGTATTGCTATGGCTTCAGCGGGTCGTTTTATGATGGGCATGGGCTCAGCTTTTTCATTTATAGGTACCTTAGTACTTGTTTCTCGTTGGTTCCCTGCACGTTACTTCGCTTTTCTAACAGGGTTAGTCGAATTAATGAGTTGTGTAGGCGCCATTGTGGGTGAAACACCTTTAGCCATCGCGGTAGGTCATTGGGGATGGCGGCATACCACCATCACCTTATCTATGATAGGAATGGTATTAGCTGCCCTTATTTGGCTTATAGTACGCGATAGTCCAGAGGTCGTATCTAAAGGAAAAAGGTTTCAATCAACCTCAGATAAAACCTTTATACAAAGTCTAAGGCAAGTGGGTCGTAATAATCAAACCTGGTTTATTGCACTTTACTCTTTTATGGTATGGGCACCTATTACTGCTTTTGCCGCTTTATGGGGAGTTCCTTTTCTTGTTGCGGCCTATGGCATTAGTACACAGGCCGCTTCCGCTGCTTGTACTATGATCTGGCTCGCGATAGGGATTGGTTGCCCCATTCTAGGTTGGTGGTCAGATAAAGTAGGTTTACGGGGCATGCCTTTAAAATTTGCGGCAAGTCTTGGTATTATTGGTCTAATCCCAATTATCTATATTCCCCATCTTCCTTTATTTTGGCTTTATTTCTGTTTATTTTTATTTGGATTAGCCGCCTCTGGACAATCACTCGCTTTTGGGGTCGTCAAAGACAATAATCATGCGAATGTAGCTGGCACAGCCATTGGCATAAACAATATGGCAACTGTCGCCGGCGGTGCGCTATTCCAGCCAATCATTGGTTTATTTTTACATCTGTATTGGAACGGTGCGACGCACAATGGCATGCCTTTTTACAATGCTGCAGATTACCGTAAAGCATTTATAGTGTTACCACTTTGTTATTTCTTTGCCTTTTTAATTGGGAAGTTCTTGATCCTAGAAACCCATTGCCAACCTCAACACAACGATGGCCCGTAGTAAAAGTAGTCAGCGCTGGCTTAAACAACACTTTAGTGACCCTTACGTAAAACGCGCGCATCAGGAAGGTCTACGCTCAAGATCGGCCTATAAGCTATTAGAAATACAAGAAAAAGATAAGCTGATTAAACCAGGCATGGTGGTAATCGATCTAGGTGCAGCACCTGGCGGATGGTCTCAATTAGCCGCTAAGTTAGTAGGTGAAAAAGGCAAAGTCTATGCACTCGATATTTTATCCATGTCCCCTTTAGCGGCGGTGGACTTTATACAGGGCGATTTTCGTGATGAAAACGTTCTACAACAACTGCTAGATCACCTACAATCCATACCGGTGGATCTTGTAATTTCAGATATGGCCCCCAATTTAAGCGGTATGCGAACTGTTGATCAACCTCGGGCGATGTACCTTGCTGAATTAGCATTGGATTTTGCCCAGCGCGTATTAAAGCCAAAAGGTGGGTTTATTATTAAAGCCTTTCAAGGTGAAGGCTTTGAAGCTTATCTACGATTGGTGCGGCAGCTATTTAAAACCGTTTCTATTCGCAAGCCAGCCGCTTCTAGAGGGGCATCAGCGGAAGTTTATTTAGTCGCCACAGGTTACCATTTACAAAATAATGGACTAAACTCCTGACAGATTGCTGTAATATAAGTTTATACTCACAGCAATAGGATTTTCGGCAAGGCGCCGCAAGAACGCAGCAGCCGATGTCACGTGCGAAGAGTATATTTACATCCTTATCTTACTCATATAAGAGCATTATAAAAAATGAGAGCCCTAAAAACAGCAAAATTCCAAGTAATTTTATCATCTGTTTTTGTAAAAAATTCGCATCTTGAAGTACGAGCGGTATATAATGCCCTCTTTGTTTAGAATTACGAGGTAGTGTAGCTTGAACGACATGCTAAAAAATCTATTTCTTTGGTTGATCATTGCTGTCATCCTCATCTCTGTATTTAACAATCTAGAACCGCGTCATAATGCTGGAGAGCGTTTGACCTATTCTGAATTTTTACACAACGTTCAGCAGGGAAATGTACAATCTGTCACTATTCAAAGTAATCAGGTCATTAAAGGCCAACTACTGAGTGACAAAGCATTCACCAGCTATATGCCTATTACTGACCAATATTTACTGCCTGAGCTGATCAAAAAAGGCGTCAATGTAAAAGGCGAACCACCGCAACAAGAAAGCTTTTTGATGCGTATTTTTATTAACTGGTTCCCAATGCTGTTATTAATTGGCGTATGGATATTTTTTATGCGTCAGATGGGTGGCGCAGGCGGAAAAGGGGCCTTATCGTTTGGCCGAAGCCGTGCTCGATTGTTGGGTGAAGATCAAGTCAAAGTCACCTTTGCTGATGTAGCAGGCGCTGAAGAAGCTAAAGAAGAAGTCAGTGAGCTGGTCGAGTTTTTAAAAGATCCCGCTAAATTTCAAAAACTAGGCGGAAAGATACCTCGTGGGGTTTTATTGATGGGCCCTCCAGGAACCGGTAAAACCTTGTTAGCGCGCGCTGTCGCGGGCGAAGCAAAAGTGCCTTTCTTCACCATTTCAGGCTCAGACTTTGTTGAAATGTTTGTGGGTGTCGGTGCTTCCCGTGTACGCGATATGTTTGAGCAGGCTAAAAAACAAGCGCCTTGTATCATTTTTATCGATGAAATCGATGCGGTGGGTCGTCATCGAGGTGCTGGTCTAGGCGGTGGGCACGATGAGCGTGAACAAACACTTAACCAACTCCTGGTGGAAATGGATGGATTTGAAGGAAATGAAGGTGTTATCGTCATGGCCGCCACTAATCGCCCTGACGTTTTAGACCCTGCCTTATTAAGACCAGGCCGTTTCGATAGGCAAGTTATCGTTGGGTTACCTGATATTCGTGGTCGAGAACAAATCTTGAAAGTTCATCTTAAAAAAGTACCTTATGGGCAAGATGTGAACCCTGATATTATCGCCCGAGGAACACCCGGATTCTCAGGAGCCGATTTAGCTAATCTCGTCAATGAAGCCGCTTTATTTGCTGCACGTGAAAACAAAGCGACCGTTGATATGAGCGATTTAGAAAAGGCTAAAGATAAAGTAATGATGGGTACCGAAAGACGTTCCATGGTGATGAATGAAAAAGAAAAACAACTCACCGCCTATCATGAGGCTGGCCATGCCATTGTAGGTCGATTAGTCCCTGAACATGACCCCGTCTATAAAGTTACTATTATTCCTCGTGGTAAAGCCCTCGGTGTTACCATGTTTCTCCCTGAAGAAGATCGATATAGCTATACGAAGCAACGCTTAGAAAGCCAAATCGCTAGCTTATTTGGTGGTCGAATCGCTGAAGCATTAATTTTTGGCCCCGAACAAGTCACTACTGGTGCTTCAAACGATATTCAACGTGCAACCGAGATTGCACGCAACATGATTACTAAATGGGGGCTTTCTGAACGTCTTGGCCCATTAACTTATAACCAAGATAACGACGAAGTCTTTTTAGGCCACCAAATTGCTAAAAACAACAAGTTCTCGGATGACACTGCACATTTAATTGACGAAGAAAGCCGAGCTATCATCGATCGCAATTACAAGCTCGCTAAAGCACTTTTACAAGAAAACGTGAATAAATTACATATGATGGCGGAAGCGCTTATCAAATATGAAACAATTGATTCGGCTCAAATCGATGACATTATGGAAGGAAAGCCGCCTCGCGAACCAAAAGGCTGGAGTGATAATGGGAATAAAGCCAAAGTAGTTCGATCAAAAACTTCTGAAACGGATACAAAAATAGCGCCTGGACCAGACGCTGTTGATGGCGCTATAAGTTAGTTAATGGTTTAACTCTCTATGACAAGTCCAGTCCGGAAGTACTTTGGAACCGACGGCATACGTGGCAAAGTGGGTGATTATCCTATTACTCCGGAATTTGTCCTAAAACTTGGCTGGGCAATTGGTCGAGTTTTAGCAAATGGAAATAATAAGGTCCTGATTGGCAAAGATACGCGTATTTCCGGCTACATGTTTGAATCTGCTTTAGAGGCTGGCTTATCTGCCGCTGGAGTTGATATATATCTTTTAGGCCCTATGCCAACCCCTGCCATTGCCTACTTAACCGCCGATTTAGGCGCTCAAGCAGGCATTGTTATCAGCGCATCACATAATCCTTATGTCGACAACGGTATAAAATTTTTTTCACACGAAGGAACTAAATTACCCGATGCTCTTGAATGCGCCATTGAAGCACAACTTGATAACCCTCTAACGACTGTTGAACCAGCCAAGTTAGGTAGAGCACATCGCATAGAAGATGCAAAATCTCGCTATGTTAACTTTTGTAAATCAACTTTGCCAAAAAATACTAACTTCAATTCATTTAAGATTGTTTTGGATTGCGCGAACGGTGCTACCTATCATATCGCACCTTCCTTATTTTCTGGGTTAGGTGCTGATATAACCGTTTTAGGTGTAACCCCAAATGGATTGAATATTAATATGGATTGCGGCTCTACTCACCTAGCCATGTTACAAGAAACTGTCTTAGCAAAAAAAGCAGATATAGGCATTGCTTTTGATGGCGATGGTGATCGGGTATTGATGGTAGACCATTGTGGTGAAATAGTGGATGGTGATGAACTACTCTTCCTACTTGCTCAGCATGGTGTTCAAACCAATACGGTTCAAGGCGGCATTGTAGGAACAGCGATGAGTAACCTAGGCTTAGAACAAGCGTTACAAAAATTAGGTCTGGATTTTGTTCGTGCACCCGTGGGTGACCGTTATGTTAATGAACGCTTACAAGCAACGGGTTGGCAACTGGGAGGCGAAGCATCAGGTCATCTTATCTCCCGAAACATCATTAAAACAGGTGATGGCATTATTATTGCGTTGCAAATATTAGTAGCGCTTCAAGCGGCAGAGCAATCACTTCATGCGGCTAAAAAAGGCATGCAAAAATTTCCACAAAAATTAATCAATATCTCAGTAAAAAAACCTTTATTGGTTGCTGAATCTGCGACGGTAAAAAAAGCTGTGGCAGAAGCAGAAAATAAGCTATCAACTCGAGGGCGTGTTCTTTTACGCCCATCAGGAACAGAATCAGTTGTTCGTATCATGGTAGAAGGCGAAGACGCTCAACAAGTCCAAAACATTGCGGAACAATTAGCTAGCATCGTTAAAACGGTATGACCCTTCATAACATGGACTATTCCACAGTAACTGATTTTGCAAGATTGCGCGGTTGATCGACGTCTGTCCCTTTTAGAACAGCCACATGATAAGCTAATAGCTGTAATGGGATAGTAAAAATTAACGGACTAATGATGTCATCCGATGTTTTTGGTAATACAATCGTCTGACAGCCCTGCGCTTTTTCACTTTCTAAAGGATCTTGTGCAAATAAAATAACTTGTCCACCCCTCGCACGCACTTCTTGAATAGTCGATCTCAATTTATCAATTAAAGCATTGGATGGTAGCAATGCGATCACCGGCATATCATTGTCCACTAAAGCAAGTGGTCCATGTTTCAACTCACCTGCAGGATAAGCCTCTGCATGGATATAAGAAATTTCTTTTAGCTTAAGCGCCCCCTCTAAAGCCACTGGAAAATGAATACCTCGAGCAATAAATAAGGCGTTTGATTTATCTCTAAATAACTTAGCAAGTTGTTTAATTGGCTTGTCTAAGAGCAAAGTCTCTTCTAAAAGCTTCGGTAATGTACGCAATTGTGAAACCCACTCTTGTTCTCGCTTTTTATCCCAACCATGATGCCGCCCCAAAAGTGCTGTTAGCAAAAGCAAAACCGTCAGTTGTGTCGTAAAAGCTTTCGTAGAAGCAACACCAATTTCGGGCCCTGCTCGTGTCAATAGTACAAAATCAGACTCACGTACCATGGCACTTTCAGGTGCATTACAAATCGTTAATGTAGCGGCATAGTTTTTAGTTTTTGCTTGTCGCAATGCTTCCAAGGTATCTGCCGTTTCTCCCGATTGTGACAAGGTAATAAATAAAGTATCTGGTTCAACTAAGGTCGGGTGATAACGAAACTCACTTGCAATCTCAACTTGGCAGGGAAGTCCTACCCAACTTTCTAGCCAATACCTTGCTATCAACCCTGCATGATAACTGGTACCACAAGCCACTATTTGTACTCGACGAATACTAGTAAGCTTATCAACTGCCTGAAAACCACAAATTCCATCTAAAACCTGAGTTTGAGAAATGCGCCCTTCTAACGCCGCACTGGCTGCTTCAGGCTGTTCAAAAATCTCCTTTTCCATGAAATGGCGATATTTACCTTTATCTATCACATCATGCTGTAAGGTTGAGCGATAAGGCGAACGCTGCACCATCTGACCTTTGCTGTCAAAAAATACCACCTTACCAGAAGAAATCTGTGCGATATCCCCTTCCTGTAGATAAACAAATTGCTGGGTAACAGGTAGTAAGGCTAAGTGATCAGAGGCAATAAAATTTTCATCCTTGCTTAAACCAACGACTAAAGGACTCCCTTTACGCACCGCAATCAAACTATCGGGTTCTTGGCTATAGAGAAAAACCAGCGCAAAAGCACCTTCTAATCGCTGTATCGTTTGCAAAACAGCGGATAAAAAATCCTTGGTTTTTTTAAGATGGTGATCCAATAAATGCGCAATAATCTCAGTATCTGTTTCTGATTCAAACTGATAGCCCGCTTTTTTCAAATCGTGGCGTAATGATAAGTAATTTTCAATAATGCCATTATGGACCAATGCGATATCGGAGCCTGACATATGAGGGTGTGCATTCGCTTCACTAGGCTTACCATGGGTAGCCCAACGTGTATGTGCAATACCGATTTTTCCTGATAATGCTTCGGGTGTTATTGCTTTTTCTAAGCTCTCTACTTTACCTACGGTTCGGCGGCGCTGTAGTTGATGATGGGAATCAAGCAGCGCAATACCGGCTGAATCATAGCCTCGATATTCAAGCCGTTTTAAACCTTCTAGAAGGATAGGTACAACATTACGTTGCGCTGTAGCTGCTACGATCCCACACATAGTAAACCTCTTATATTAAAATTGAGTGTTGCTCTTTAGACATTGCTTAAATGCGACACTTATCAATATTATGAGTTAATCTTAGATTTCAAGCTAGTTTTTAAGCAATTAGACTTCAGTTAAACTCTAAAGATGGATATCAATACTTGGATAAGGATAGCAAAAAAAGAACTAATCTATAGTATTCTTCCCTTTACTTGCATTTTATGCAGTGAAGAAGCAAAACGAGCAATTGATTTATGTCTTGATTGTGAAAAAGACTTACCTTGGCTTGGCCATGTTTGTATTCACTGTGCCGCTCCTTTGAATATTGCAACAAACACTATTTGTGGTACCTGTTTAAAGAAGCCCTTCCCTTTTTATAAAACCTGCATTCCCTTCTCCTATAGGGGGGCAATAAGAAGCCTCATCACTGGATTGAAATTCCAACAACGCTTACTCTATGCAACAATTTTAGGAAATTTATTAGCTAAACAGATCCGTTTAAGCTATCAAAAAGAGCATTTTCCACACTTAATTATTCCTGTTCCCTTACACAAAAAACGTCTTCGTCAAAGGGGGTTTAATCAAGTTATGGAAATTGCGAGATACATCAATAAAACATTAAATATTTCTATCGATTATAAAAGCTGCCTGCGCATACGTAATACGCTGCCACAAAGTGAATTACCTGCTAACCAACGCCGTACTAACGTAAAAAATGCATTTGCACTACAAACACAAAAAAATCTATTAAACCAACATATTGCGTTGCTCGATGATGTGATGACCACAGGTCACACACTCACCGAGCTAAGTCGCATTTTATATGATGCAGGTGTAAAAAGAATAGATGTATGGTGTTGTGCACGCACTTATTTAGACAACTTTTAAACCTACTCTAGCTCTGAGATTAAAGTACGAATACTTTTTTAATACTCTTCGCGCTCCCGGTGACGATGACCGCCGCCATTGCCGCCGCCTGAACCACCCATGCCGCCGCCTGAACGACGTCGTTGTTGATAGCCGCCACCAGAACCGCCGCCGCCTGCGCGCGCGCCGCCACGGTTGCCGCCACCACTGGAATCAGGTGGGTTTGCTTCTGAAACAGTAATCGAACGCCCTTCGTGCGTGCTACCATTTAAAGCATCAATGGCACTTTTTGCCTCTTCCGGCGTATTCATCTCAACAAAACCAAAGCCTTTACTACGTCCGCTATGGAAGTCCCGAATGACCTTAACAAACTTTACATCACCGTGTGGCTGAAAAAGCTCCCTTAAGCTATCGTCATCGACGCCATAGCTTAAACCACCTACATACAATCTTTTATTCACACAAAACCTCCAAAAGGCTATAAAAAGGCCACCTCTAAGCTAGCATCGCTCACACGTTTCTAACTAGCCTGTGGCAAAGATAAACTAAACGTCCTCATCCTAACACAATAGCGCCCGCTAGGGTATATAGCACGATGATAAAACTTTGAACGACTCCCTCTGAAGTAAAAAGGCTTTTTTCACCCCTCCTAGCAGCAGCCCGGGGGCTAAAAACCTCATTTAGACGAAAGTCCCGCTTAGGTGATTCGCTACTCCAAAAAGCTACGTAACATCCAAGCATTCTTCTCATGGACTTCCATACGCTCAGAAAGCAAATCGACCGTCACTTGGTCTTCAGTTTCTTCTATCTGAGGCAATAACTCTCGTGCGAGACGAATAATAATTTCTTGGTCGCCCACCAGCTGACTAATCATTGACTTGGCTTTTACGGATTTTGTCCCAACCGCTTCTTTAATCTTACTCAACTTGGCAAAATCCTCATAACTGGCTGGCACAAAAAACCCCAGTGCACGTATACGTTCAGCGATTTTATCAGCGGCATTCCAAAGGTCTATGTATTGTGCTTCAAACAAGCTATGCAATGGTTGAAACATAGAGCCTACTACATTCCAATGAAAGTTATGTGTTTTTAAATACAACACATAATTATTAGCCAGTAACTTGATTAGCCCATCAGCCGTTTTTTTCCTTTTTGTCTCAGTAAGTCCGATATTGAGCGTTTCTTTCATATTAGAACCTCCTAACAATTAAAAAACTAAATTCTTAAAAGAAGTCTATTCAATATCAGCGTCATCATCATCGTCATCGTCATCCTTATCGTCAGAAGTATTCACTAAATGACTATTCTGCTTAATTAAATAATTTCTTCGCTGTAAATACGCATTACGTTGGAAAACATAGGGGTCAAAGGATACTTGCTTAATGGTTTGGTCAAAATCTAACAGTTGTGCTCTCGTATTAACAAAGCCTCCGGCTGCTAACCCATTACGCCATGATATATCATTGATATAAGGATAGACGGAAAAAACACCGTAATTTACTGGCCATGAAATCGCATCACGCACAGTACTCGGGCCTAAAATCGGTACCACAAAATAAGCAGATGATCGATAACCCCATTTTGCTAGGGTCAAACCAAAATCCTGGGAGTGCGCAGGCAAGTTAATGTGGCTTGCTACATCAACAAATCCACCTATGCCTACCGTTGTATTAATCAATAACCGCCATGTATCTTGCGTTGCAGTATAAAAATCAGCTTGTAATAAGTCATTAATAATAGCAGGCACTTGCCCTAAATTATTAAAAAAATTACTAATGCCTTTTGTTACCGGCCATGGCAAAACAGTTTTATATACCGTAGCAACTGGCTTTAAAAAAATAGTGTCTAAAGTCTGATTCAGTTTAAAAGCATGGCGATTGTAGTTTTCATACGGATCATTACTTGCATCTTCTGCAAACGCCGGCAAAGCGACTAATAATAGTAAGCAAAATCCTAACCGTTTAAGCATATATGCACTCGCCTCTTGCCTATTTATAATTTTAATTAGCGCACTCGTCTAAATATTTTTCTGCATCTAATGCGGCCATACAGCCCGTACCTGCAGAAGTCACCGCTTGGCGGTAAACAGAATCCGCCACATCACCTGCAGCAAAAACACCGTGTATGTTTGTTGCCGTGGCAGCACCTTGGCTACCTCCTTTAACGAGGATATAACCCTTTTCCATTTTTAATTGATCCTGGAATAAAGCCGTATTGGGTGTATGCCCAATCGCAATAAAAACACCATGTACGGCTAATTGGCTTAACGCTTGTGTTTTGACATTTTTTATCTTGACACCATTAACACCTTGTTCATCACCTACAATAGCTTCTACAACGCTATCTAAAACTAATGTGATCTTTCCCGCTTTTACTTTAGCCATCAATTTATCAATTAAAATCTTTTCAGAGCGAAACGAATCTCTCCTATGGATAAGCATCACATGTTCTGCAATATTTGCCATATAGAGTGCTTCTTCAACTGCTGTATTACCGCCACCAACAACTGCTACTTTTTGACCTTTATAAAAAAAACCGTCACAGGTAGCACACGCTGAAACACCTTTGCCCGTAAATTCTGTTTCTGAATCTAAACCTAAATATCTAGCTGAAGCACCCGTAGCAATGATCAAAGCATCACAATGATAAGTAGCTTGATCCCCTTTTAAAATAAAAGGCTTTTTGGAGAGATCAACCGTATTAATTTGATCAAATACCATTTGGCTTTTAAATCGCTCAGCATGCTTTAACATACGCTCCATAAGTGCAGGCCCTTGCAAGCCTTCTACATCGCCCGGCCAATTATCAACATCTGTGGTGGTCATTAATTGACCGCCTTGTTGCATGCCTGTAATAACAAGAGGATTTAAATTAGCACGCGCCGCATAAATAGCAGCTGTATAGCCCGCAGGCCCCGAACCTAAAATAATTAAACGATGTTTTTGAGCTTTATTCATACCTATTCACTTTAGGGCAAAACCCAAGATAATAAAAATATTGTTATAATCAAAATATCCAAGCGAAGTATAACAATTCCATACTATAAATAGTATCCATCACCTCTTGTGCACTTGCTGGAGGCATGTATTATTAAGGAGCACCCTTGAAACGACGAACCAAATCTGAAGAAGCTTCGCATCTCAGTCTCATGCAGCGCTTGCGTGAAGGGCTATTAATTGCCAGTGTCGCCCTGGCGCTTTTCTTAGTGTTGGCTTTATGGACTTATCATCCTGGTATTCATAGTAAGGCATCCATGAATATTGCAGGCCATTTAGGTGACACATTGGCCCATTTATTTTTTACTGGCGTCGGTTCATTAGCTTACCTATTTCCTGTATTGCTACTTTATAGCGGATGGCAAGGCTTTAAAGGACAATTTAATACCGATATAAGCTATGCATTTTTAGCATTACGGTTATTTGGATTTATTGTTGTTTTTATCGCCGCTTGTGGACTCGCTAGTCTTCATAGTACACATGCCGTTCATGGTTATACGCCCGGAGGTCTCTTAGGTGCAATTGTCACGAAAAATTTTATTGCCCAATTCAATGTGGTTGGCAGTACGGTATTCTTATTGGCCTTATTATTAGCCAGCACAACCCTCGCTACTGGCTTTTCCTGGCTAAATAGCTTGCATAAAATAAGCCAGCAAGTCAGCGCGTTATTGTCACAAGGCTATGAAACAATAAAACGACTTTGCAACCACCTAAAAAAGAGTTTAGCCAGAAAAGAAAAAACGCCTATTGATAGCATTCGTAAGCCGAAACTGAATATTAATAGTAAACCATTAACACCACATGCAAATTCAATAACAGTCTCACCTTTCCAAGATACTGATCCTACTCCCTATTCACCCTCTATCCCTATTAAGCCTTATTCCCCACCTGCCACGATCACCCCGAGTAAAAAGGTAAGCACAAGCGCTGCGCTTCCTTCATTAAGCTTATTGGATCCAGCAGAAGCTTCTAATAAAGAAGGTTACTCACGTGCGGAGTTAGAGCGGCTGTCACGTGACGTTGAGCTGCGCTTAAAAGATTTCGGCATACAAGTACATGTGGTTGCTGTACATCCAGGGCCTGTTGTCACACGTTTTGAGATGGAACTTGCGGCAGGTGTTAAAGTAAGTCGTATTACAGGTCTTGCCAAAGATCTTGCACGTTCCTTATCTGTTGTCAGCGTTAGAATCGTGGAAGTTATTCCTGGAAAATCCGTGGTAGGTTTAGAAGTTCCTAATAAACATAGAGAAATCGTTCGTTTAAGTGAAATATTAACCTCTAATTCCTACCAACAAGCCCGTTCTCCCCTTTCTCTTGCACTAGGAAAAGATATTGCGGGTCACCCCGTTATTGTTGACCTAGGAAAAATGCCGCATTTATTAGTAGCCGGTACGACGGGCTCTGGAAAATCTGTCGGTCTAAATGCGATGTTATTAAGTATTTTATATAAAGCAACGCCACAAGAAGTCCGATTGATCATGATAGATCCTAAAATGTTGGAGCTTGCTATCTATGAAGGCATTCCCCATCTTTTAGCACCTGTTGTTACCGATATGAAAGAAGCTGCTAATGCTTTACGTTGGGGTGTGGCTGAAATGGAACGTCGGTATAAATTAATGGCAAATCTTGGTGTACGAAACTTAGCGGGTTATAACCAAAAGATACAAGAGGCACAGGTTAAAGGCAGCCCTATCCACGATCCATTTTGGACGCCTGAACAAGGCGGACAAGCTGAGCCTTTAATGCAACTTCCTTATATTATTGTCTTAATTGACGAATTTGCCGATATGATGATGGTTGTAGGTAAGAAAGTGGAAGAATTAATTGCTAGAATTGCACAAAAAGCACGAGCTGCGGGTATTCATTTAATCTTAGCCACACAAAGACCTTCGGTTGATGTCATTACGGGATTAATCAAAGCAAATATTCCCACTCGTATTGCATTTCAAGTTTCTTCAAAAATTGATTCACGCACTATTCTCGATCAACAAGGTGCTGATCAATTACTCGGCCACGGGGATATGTTGTATTTAGCGCCAGGTACTGGCGTACCGATTCGTGTGCATGGTGCTTTTGTCGCTGACCAAGAGGTCCATGATGTGGTAAAAGCGCTGAAACAATCTGGCACACCCGAATATATGCTAGATCTAACGCAAGCAACGCTTGAAGCATCTGATCCTTATGCAGAGTTTGCAGATAGTAATGGGGGAGAAAAAGATGCCTTATATGATCAAGCGGTACAAATTGTATTAGAAACACGACGCGCTTCTATTTCTAGTGTACAACGACGACTGAAAATTGGTTATAACCGCGCCGCTCGTTTAATGGAAGATATGGAAAGAGCAGGACTTGTTAGCGCTATGGAGAATAATGGCAACCGGGAAATTTTAGTACCCGATAGGCTTAATGAATAAAAACTTAGAAAACTTTCTAGTAAAAACAAAAAACCACCGTCATGGCGAGCGAATGTAATGAGCCTGGCCATCCAGCATTCAGCTTACTAATACTCTAGATTGCCGCGCGCCTACGGCGCTCGCAATGACGATTTGCGATCCCTTAACTAACACCCAACTTAGATTCAATCAATCCTAATTTCTTTATCTCATCTCTTTCGGCACGTAATTCATTTAATGTTAACAGTAGCTTTTCTTTTCCAAACGCATTATGTTGAATATTTTCCACTATTGTTAATCGGCCTTTAGCATCCACCTGGCTAGGAAAAGAAAATATCAAATCCTCATCAATGCCGTATTCGCCTTTAGAACAAAAAGCGATTGAGAAATAATCATCCTGTTTCGTTTCGTGTGTCAAATGATAAACACTTCCGACCACTGCATTCGCCGCTGATGCCGCAGAGGATGCACCACGTGCTTTTATAACTGCTGCACCGCGCTTTTGCACTAAAGAAATAAAATCATTTCGTAGCCAGTTTTCGTCTGAAATAGTTTCAATAACAGGCTTACCACTAATTTTCGCATTATAAAAATCAGGGTATTGTGTTGAAGAATGATTACCCCAAATAGCTAACTGACTGACTTCTTGCACAGATACACCTGCCTTTTTAGCAAGCTGCGATCGTGCACGATTTTCATCTAACAACGTCATCGCAAAAAAACGATCTCTAGGCACATCCGGCGCATGGTGCATGGCGATCAAACAGTTCGTATTACAAGGATTACCCACTACGAATGTTCTAACATCATCGGCGGCATAATCATTAATAGCCTTACCTTGCGGTGCAAAAATGCCTCCATTTATTTTCAGTAAGTCTGCACGCTCCATACCGTCTCTACGCGGCATAGATCCGACCAAAATAGCCCAATTCGCACCTTGCATCGCTTCATGCATTTGACGCGTACAAACAATTTTTTCTAATAATGGAAAAGCGCAATCATCTAATTCCATTGCAATACCATGCAATGCCGGAAGGCTTTTCTCTAATTCTAATAAATGGAGCTTAACAGGCTGATCGGGCCCAAACATCTGCCCTGAAGCAATACGAAACAATAAAGCATAACCAATTTGTCCTGCCGCACCGGTCACTGCGACCGTGATGGATTTTTTTAGCATACAAGCTCCTAACTTAGTCGTGTTGTTTGATACTCAAAGCAATGGGGTTTTTGGCAAGGCGCCGCGAAAATGAGCAACCGGAGTGTATATAACATACATGAGGATTGCGAATTGAGCAGCAACGCAGCCAAAAATTCAAGTGCGAAGAGTATAAACGAAATAATTGGCCCAAGCATGCGACTTATCACCCACCGCTAAAAATGCGGTATTACGCAAAGAAGGCTTGGTATTATAACGTAATATCTGGCCTTGGGAATCAATAAGGGTACCACCCGCTTCCTTGAGGATACACTGACCCGCCGCCGTATCCCATTCACTGGTAGGACTAAAACGCGGATAAACATCGGCAAACCCTTCCGCTAACCAACAAAATTTTAAAGCGCTCCCACAACGCAGCAAATTTAAAGCGGGGAATTGGGCCAAAAAATGCTGTAGTGAGTCTGTTCCATGGCGACGGCTTATCGCAATAATGATGGATGAATCTTTTTTCCAGGATGAAGTTTGCAGTAATGCGGCCTCTTGTTCGGCCATTTGTTTAAATGCACCTTGATCCGCTCCGGCAAAATAGCAAAAATCAAATGCAGGCGCATAAATGACGCCGAGCGTAGGCACATGATTCTCAATTAAAGCAATATTTATCGTAAATTCGCCGTTTTTTTCTAGGAATTCTTTAGTGCCATCCAGAGGGTCAATTAACCAGTATCGCTGCCAGTGCCGACGCTCTGCAAAATCAGTTGTGGTTAATTCCTCTGAAAGAATAGGTATTTCGGGGGTTATCTGTTTTAACCCTTGGTAAATAGTTTGATGGGCAGCCATATCAGCCGCTGTTACGGGCGACTTATCTGCTTTATATTCTACTGTAAAATCACTATGATAAATGCTAAGTATCTGCTTCCCCGCTTGTTTAGCGAGAGAAACAATATTAGAAAGTAAAGAGTTCATATAATCAGTATATATTTGGTATTCCTATGAAACAATCATCGGCCGATTATTTCGTCATTGTTCCGGCCGCAGGCGTCGGTACTCGCATGAAAAACGATATCCCCAAACAATATTTAACAATAAATGGTAAGTGTATTCTTGAATATACCTTAAACACCTTGCTTAACTATCCAACATTCGAAAAATGCATGGTTGTTATCAATGAAAATGAACATGATAAAAACTGGCCCTCTATAAAGCTGACTCATCCTAAACTAATAACAACAACCGGCGGCAAAGAACGTGTTAATTCTGTTTTTAATGGCTTAATTGCGTTAAAACCTTTTATTAAGGAAAATGATTGGGTACTTGTCCATGATGCAGCCCGCCCCTTTCTGCATCCCAGCGACATCGATAAGCTTATTACGGAAATAGGCGATGATCCACTCGGTGGTCTGTTAGGATCCCCCTCAAAAAATACTATTAAACGTATTGAGAACAAACATTGTCTTGAAACACTGGATCGACAAAAAATATGGCAAGCATTAACACCACAAATGTTCCGCTACCATTGGCTTTTTAAAGCACTAAACTCTGCCATCGAAAAACAACAAACTATCACGGATGAAAGTAATGCTATTGAGTTATTAGGAGAACATCCGAGAATGATTGAAGGACGAGCAGATAATATCAAAATTACAGATAATTATGATTTAGTTTTTTTTAAGTATTATTACACTTAATTTTTCATTAAGCTGAATCAGGCAGAATGCTCCTTATACTATGAGGAGTGAAATGATGACTATAACAGACTCTATTTCTCTTGCAGAACATTTTAGCCAGATGCAACCTGGAGAAACATTGTCCGGTTTATCCTTTGACCTCATCGATGAACATGAGGGGTGTATTAGCTTAGAGAATTCAACTATTCTCTGCCGAGAACGCCATTCTACTAAAAAAGATCCAAATAAAATAAAACAACTAGGCTATCGTTTTGAAGTGTTTACACGCGACTCATTAGGAAATGGCGTTTTTGGCCAAGTATATCCTATCTCCGCAACATTAAAACTCAATACACAAGGTCATATTGAAATATTAAAAGATACCAAGCAGCGTGTTGTCAAAATACTAGATAGTCCAGGCTGGCCTACAAGAGATGAGACACTCATTGGAATACATATTCCTTACTTACATATGAAACCAACTATTCAAGATAGTGAATTAATCCGTTACATTATCATGCACAAAGTACCTGGAAAAAATCTCGGAGAATTATTAAGAAATGGAACTATCAAAGAATTACCGAAAAAAATCAAATTTCTACTATTAATCCGTATCTTAGAAGCGATAAAAAATTTACATAGCGATGGAATAATTCATCTAGATATTAAGCCAGACAACATCATGGTACATTTTGAACCCGGAAATATTGATCCAAAAATTAATATAATTGATTTCGGCTGCTCTGAATACTCAAAATACAAAAATGGAAGTAACATAGATGAACAAACTTATCATGATCAGAAGGATCCAAACTCTGATATCCGCAGTCTTATAAACCGAACGCTTAGTGAAATAAACACGGTAATGGAATACCCAAATACACTAGTTCGTCTTATAGAAAATGCGAGCGCCTCTAATTTTTCAAATCCTCTTTTCTTACAAAATGCCATCAAGGAATTAACGGCTATCTATACATACTTAGATAAGAAAACAATGTTTGATGAACATTTCCAAGAAACGCAAAAAATAGGTGAGCTTCACTTTCATGAACCAAGACCAGGACTCTTTCGTCTCGATACCATACAAGGAGAAAAAGCATTAGCTGGCCACTTTCAAGGCCAAACAGGCTATATTCCTCAATACCTAGATGCTGAAAAAACGCAAATCAATCCTTTACGTTATTTTATCAATGAAACAAATAAAATAATCGTCTTCGCCTCTCCTATTGAAGCAGTCAATCTCTCAACCTACTTAAATGCCTTAAAAACATATTCAATTTTAGAAAATATTGATGATTACCATCTCGTTATTCCTCTCATCGGTCAAGGAATAACAGAAAGGCATATTGTTAGCTATTACAAAGCACCAGGCACTAAATCGATCCCTCACATATTTGATTCCAAACGCGGTGATCCGAAACGTTTTTTTAATTCCAAAGAAAACTCAGCAATCCCCAATGTGAATTACGTCAGTTTAGAAACACAGTCCTTTTTTGATCCCGTGAGTTGCGGTTACCACGGGCTTGCTAATATCGCCAATATCGTATTGCTGATTCAAGCGGGAAAACCAGTTAATACCACCTCTTTGCTTAAGACCCTTGAAAAAAACAATTTGAACAATTTTTCTATTCCATTACTAAAAAACTCAGACATTCCCTTAAAAATAAATTATTTTGCATTTATTCAACAAGCTTGGCGAGATACTTTCTTCTCGGGGCTTAACCAACAAGAAATTACAGCGCTCACCTTTAAACACTATTTTTTAGGCTGGCCTATTGAAAACGCCGCTTGGAAAAAAATGCTCTATACCACACTGCTCGGTTTTTTATTCTACCCTTTGATCAATACACTCAAACTATTGATTGAGCTCCCTATCCAAATATTGAAGAATTCTGCAGATTATATCAAAAATCAACTCTTTTTATGGGCACCCACCTCAGCTGTCTTACAATATTTACGTAACAGTTTGTTGCTAACAAATTATCTATTTTATGGCGTTTTAAAAGGTTTAAGCTTGATAATACATATGAGTCTCTCCCTTATTCCAACACCGTGTACACTGAACGCACAACAAAAAGAGGCAATAAATAATGGTATTTCAATAAAGGTTGACGATACGACGAGTGATTATGACTTCGTGGATATGAATGATTGGGTTGTCAAATCCCATTATCCTGAAACAACGAAACCCAGTAATGCTTCAGCTAAGTTTTTTAAGCCCGCCACTCTTCAAGCTGAAGAACAAAGACAAGAAGAAAGCATTGAGTCGTCTGCGTCTAATAGGTTATGACACGCTATGTGCTTTCTGCATTAAACCTTGCACGTATAAATCGTAATCTCGCCGAGCAAATTCACGCTCTAGCGCTTGAGTAGCCATATTCTTCTGGGAAGAAGGATATTGTTGACTATCGCCCTCATGAACGCCAAGCAACTTAATCAACACATAATCACCATTTGCCAAAGCAAAACCGGCTATTTCATTTTTAGTAGCAGGCAAATTAAATACAGCCTTAACTATCTCAGCTGATGGTTTATCTGTATTGCGCTCAACCTGATTAAGCAGCTGCCAATGTAAATCCCGTTTGTTTTTCTCAGAATCAGAGAACGAACCTTTTTCTTTTAATTCCTTTAGCAAGCCCTGCCCTAGAGTATAATTCTTTTCTATTACCTGCTGTTTCCTTAACATATCGATGATATGCGTTTTCACTGCAGAAAAGGCTTGAATCGCTGATGCTTTATGTTGCTTAACACGTAAAACAATGGCTGTATCAGCATCTAAATCAATAACCGGGCTATTGTTTCCCTGCAAACTATCTTGACTAAATGCCGCTGCAATAATTTTTGGGTTTTTTGTTAATACATCGTTTCCACCCTTTTGCCCAAATAGGGGAGTGGATTGAATAGGCAAATTAAGTGCTTGAGCTGCTTGTTGTAGTGAATCAGGATGGGTATAACTTAAATTAGCTAATTTGTCTCGCCTTTCTACGAATGTTTTATCGTCTTTTAAGGCTGCAAGTGAAAGCTTAATATAATCAATACTCACCTGTTCAGGCTGAACAAAATGGTTTGTATTCTTTTGATAATAAGCCAATGCTTGTGCTTCAGAGATAGGTAATTGCTCGGCAGAAAATTGACTACTAGGGATAACAATGTATGCAAAATCTCTTTTTTGATGAATCAGTGCCATTGCCTGGCTAACTTCGCTTGGTAAAACAAATGCTGTACCTGTTAAACCTTGTTGCACTTGATTAATCAATAATGTTTTTTTTAAGTCACTTAAAAAACCAAGTTCTGTATAGCCCATCGCATCCAATACCGCATAAAAGCGTGCACTAGAAAAACGACCTGCTGATTGAAAAAGTGGCATATGTAATAAAACGGAATCTATGGATGACGGACTTAAACGATAACGATCTTCAGCAGCGGCATGCGCTAATACCTGAGTCAACATCCATTGTTCAAGTGTTTGCTTTTTTAACTGCTTAACCAATTCCTTATTCAAAGACTCTGTTCCTAACTGAGCCTTTGCCTGCTGATAAACCCGTTGATAAGCCACATCAAACTCGCGTTGCGATAGCTTTTGACCTGCTACCTTGGCAACTACCTTATCGCCACCTTCATTCTGCAATTCTAAATAACCGTGAACCCCCCATAATGCAAACATAATGATGAGTAACCCAATAACAACTGAAGTTAACCAACCATGAGTGCGATCACGAATTGACTGTAGCATATGGCCTGTTGTGTATTAAAAGAAGATTTTAAAAAACTTGGCGGAGTGGACGGGACTCGAACCCGCGACCCCCGGCGTGACAGGCCGGTATTCTAACCAACTGAACTACCACTCCTGCAATAGATGGTGGGTGCTGTAGGGATCGAACCTACGACCCTCGCCTTGTAAGGGCGATGCTCTACCAACTGAGCTAAGCACCCGCTCAAAAAGGACGCCATTCTAAACTGATTTAGAATAGATTACTACTCTTTTTGTCCTAAACTTTGCACTGCATCCTTGAGCCCTTTTCCAACTTTAAAAGAAGCAACGTTACTTGCTGGAATCTGTAACACTTCTCCTGTTTTAGGGTTACGACCTGTGCGCGCTTTGCGTTCGTTTACTTTAAAAGTGCCAAAACCGATTAAAGCCACATCTTCGCCTTTTTTTAATGCATGCGTAATCGATTGTAAAATTTTATCTAATGTTTTCCCAGCAATATTTTTTGGAATACCTGCAGATTCTACAATAACTTCAATTAAATCTGATTTGTTCATATACCCTCACAGCGGTAAAAATTAAACTTCATACCTTTACTTTACTTTCAGCATCTTGCTCTAGATTATTAAGTGGAACGTTTATATCAATAGCAAGAATCGTCTGTCAAGAAAATATCAACTTATTTAATGAGCATTGGTTGTAGGACTATCTTTTTGTTGGATTTTTTTGCTCATTAATTTCCCGGGCAACATATTTTTCTTATTTCGCTTTTGTTTAGATTTCGAACGAGAAAGCGGTTTTGTTGGATGTAGTAAGGCAATATCTAGCACCTGATCTATCCAGCGCACTGGATAAATGGTTAATCCCTCCTGAATATTTGCGGGGATCTCTTTAAGATCGCGCTTGTTTTCTTCAGGAATAATAACTTTTCGGATACCACCACGGTGAGCCGCTAGTAATTTTTCTTTTAAACCACCAATAGGCAATACTTCACCACGTAACGTTATTTCCCCTGTCATAGCCACATCAGCACGTACGGGATTTTTCGTAATGGCAGAAACTAATGCCGTACACATACCAATACCTGCACTAGGACCATCTTTAGGTGTAGCACCCTCTGGAACATGAACATGGATATCGTTTTTTTCATAAAAGTTAATCGGAATACCCAAAACTTCCGCACGACTTCGTACAACGGTCAATGCAGCCTGAATTGATTCCTGCATTACCTCACCTAAGTGACCTGTATAGGTAGTTTTCCCTTTTCCGGGTATAACCGTCGCTTCAATCGTCAATAATTCGCCACCTACTTCTGTCCAAGCTAAACCACTGACTTGGCCTACTTGATCATGCTCCTCAACTAAACCATAACGAAAACGCCGGACACCCAAATATTTTTCTAGATTCTGCTCCGTCACCTTAACTGATTTCAAACTCGGTTTACGCGCTATTTCAGTGACGACCTTACGGCAAATTTTTGCGATCTCTCGCTCAAGGCTACGTACACCCGCTTCTCGGGTGTAGTAACGAATAATATCTTTCAGCGCATTTTCTGATAAGACCAATTCTTTCTTTTTTGTCGCGATTTTCAACCCATTTTGCTTCAGCTGTTTAGGCAACAAATGTTGTTTAGCAATATTAATCTTTTCATCTTCTGTATAACCTGGAATACGTATCACTTCCATACGATCCAATAACGCCGGCGGTATATTTAATGTATTAGCCGTTGCTATAAACAACACTTCTGATAAATCGTAGCTAACTTCTAAATAATGATCATCAAAGGCATGGTTTTGTTCCGGGTCTAATACTTCAAGTAATGCGGAAGCTGGATCACCACGAAAATCCATCGCCATTTTGTCAATTTCATCTAACATAAAGAGTGGATTCTTGACGCCCACTTTCGCCATCTTTTGCATGATGCGACCAGGCATGGATCCTATGTACGTACGACGATGTCCGCGAATTTCAGCCTCATCACGCACACCGCCCAAAGACATACGGTTAAACTCACGCCCTATGGCCTTAGCAATCGATTGCCCTAACGATGTTTTACCCACACCAGGCGGACCAACTAAGCATAAAATAGGACCTTTTAATTTCTTAACACGCTGATGTACTGCTAAAAACTCAATAACACGCTCTTTGACCTTATCTAAACCATAGTGCGCTTCTTGCAGTATTTTTTGTGCTTTATCTAAGTCAAAAAGAACTCTACTGCGTTTACTCCAAGGAATAGATAAAACCCAATCTAAATAATTTCGACTAACCGTTGCCTCGGCTGCCATAGGCGACATGGATTTGAGTTTATTAAACTCTGCCAAGGCTTTCTCTTTAGCCTCTTTGGGCATTTTTGCCTTCTCTATACGTTTTGCAATGTCATCCAATTCATTACCAACGCCTTGTGATTCACCCAGTTCTTTTTGAATGGCTTTAACTTGCTCATTCAAATAGTATTCACGCTGACTTTTCTCCATTTGCTTTTTAACACGTCCACGAATTCGTTTTTGCATCTGCAATAAATCGATTTCGCTTTCAAGGAAAGCGAGTAATTTCTCTAAACGTGCTTTTAATGGGAATATTTCTAGAATTTCTTGCTTCTCTTGTATCTTAAGCGTGAGATGCGCGGCAATCATATCGGTCAAACGACCTGGATTATCAATACTTGATAAAGTACTTAAGATTTCTAAAGGAATTTTTTTATTTAACTTAACGTATTGCTCAAATTGAGCAAGAACCGTACGTGTTAAAACTTCGATCTCTTGACTTAGTTCAACAGGCGGTATCTCAACCACCTCAATTTTTGCGCTGATATAATCCTTTTCATCAATAAATTCTTTGACATGGCCGCGCTGAAAGCCTTCAACCAGAACCTTTACGGTTCCATCCGGCAACTTTAACAGCTGTAAAATAGTCGCTATCGTTCCGACTTCATAAAAGCCTTCGGTATTAGGATTATCTTCGGCAGGATTTTTTTGGGCAATCAGCAAAATTTTCTTGTCTGCCAATTTAGAGGCCATTGCAGCTTCTAAGGCTTTTATCGACTGCTTACGCCCAACAAAAAGCGGAATGACCATATGGGAATAAACAACAACATCCCTTAACGGAAGCAATGGAAGCGTTTCTGAGGATTTAGTCTCTGTGCTCATAAGTTGCTATTCCCATAATTCAAGTAAGTTGTTTTCAGACAACATGACACGGATTTTAGTTCATTGTTAAAAGTTAAAATACGACCATCCTCTTCTAAGGTAAGGGTGTTCTTATAAAATACAAGCCCCCACCCAGAATTTGCAGAAACCTTAAGCTTTTAAAATTTACTCGCTACCCGCCGCTATTTCCCTACTACTTATATTATCTACATTATTATCTTTTTCTCTTTTGTAGATGACTAAGGGTTTAGCACCTTTATTAATAGTAGCAGCTTCAATCACTACTTTACTAACATTCTGCATAGAAGGTAACTCATACATAATGTCTAGCAATACATTTTCTAAAATAGAACGTAGCCCTCTCGCGCCTGTTTTTCGCTCTAATGCTTTACGAGCAATGACTTGTAACGCATCCTCACGAAATTCCAATTCAGCATTATCCATTTTAAATAACTTAAGATACTGCTTAATTAGCGCATTTTTAGGTTCTTTTAAAATCTGGATCAGAATCTTTTCATCAAGCTCATCAAGCGTCGCAATGACTGGTAAACGACCTATTAGCTCAGGGATGATGCCATATTTAACCAAGTCTTCTGATTCAAGCTTAGCAAATAAAGCAGCTGAACGGCTTTTATCTTCTTTACTACGTACATCAGCAGCAAAACCAATACCAGTTCGCTCGGTACGTTCTCGAATAATTTTTTCTAAACCAGAGAAAGTACCACCACAAATAAATAGAATATTGGTGGTATCGATTTGCACAGTTTCCTGGTTGGGATGTTTACGCCCACCTTGTAAAGGAACAGAAGCAACCGTGCCCTCAAGTAATTTCAGCAGCCCTTGTTGAACCCCTTCGCCCGAAACATCTCGAGTAATAGAAGGGCTTTCAGCACGTCGACTAATTTTATCGATTTCATCGATATAGACGATTCCCAATTGCGCGCGTTCAACATTTCCATTCGCCGCTTGTAGTAGTTTTTGCAGGATGTTTTCAACATCATTACCCACATAACCTGCTTCGGTTAACGTCGTTGCATCCGCAATAGCAAAAGGTAAGTTAAATAAACGCGCCAAGGTCTTAGCAAGCAAAGTTTTACCACTACCGGTAGGACCTATCAGTAATACGTTACTTTTGCTTAATTCAGTATCATCTTTTACATTTAAAGGATGAAGGCAAGCTTTTTTAATTAAATCTAAACGTTTGTAATGATTATACGCCGCAACGGATAATATCTTTTTTGCAAACTCCTGACCTATCACAAACTCATTAAACACGGCATGAATTTCTACTGGCTTAGGAATAGGCAAAGCTCCCCCTTCTTGTCGGGGTGTTTCCTCTTGGAATTCTTCTTTTAAAATCTCGCTACAAAGATTTACACATTCATTACAAATAAAAATAGAAGGCCCTGTAATTAATTTATACACCTCATTTTGGCTCTTGCCACAAAATGAGCAGTAACAAGGCTCCGAGGTTTTATCGTTTATTGATCCAGTCATAATTTATACCCCAGTAAACTATTATTCATATTCAAACCAAACACCCAAAAAAATATTAAATCCAATACCATAATGGAAATACTCACCCTTTTATTATTCTATAGAAGAAGTCTCTAAGGCTTCTTTAGCCTGACCCGCTCCCGCTCTTGCTTCCAACATAGCGTCGATCAGTCCATAATCAATGGCTTGCTGTGCACCCATAAAGTTATCACGATCAGTATCGCGTAAAATTTGCTGGGTATCTTTCCCTGTATGTTTAGCCATAATGCGGTTGATTCGCTCCCTGACTAATAGCATTTCTCGCGTATGGATTTCAATATCGGTTGCCTGACCCTGATAGCCCCCTAAAGGCTGATGAATCATCATACGGGCATGGGGTAAACAATGGCGTTTACCTTTCGCCCCGCCACAGAGAAGTAATGCCGCTGCACTGGCTGCTTGGCCAATACACATGGTACTTACATCCGGCTTAATAAACTGCATGGTATCGTAAATCGCCAAACCCGAAGTCACTACACCACCAGGTGAATTGATATAAAGAAAAATATCTTTATCAGGATTTTCAGACTCTAAAAAAAGCATTTGTGCAATAATTAAATTAGCCATATGGTCTTCAATAGGACCTACAACAAATATAATGCGATCTTTTAATAAGCGAGAATAAATGTCATACGCTCTCTCACCACGACCCGATTGTTCTACTACCATCGGAACTAACAATGAATTAGATACTTCCTTAGAAAAATTAGTGATATGCATAGTTACTCTCTAAAATAGAAAAAATTAAATTTTCAAAACCGCAACCTATCGTTTTAAAATCCTCAAGCTAAATATTGGCTTAAAACTAAGTGGTTATTCTGCCTGCTTTTGTACTTTCTTCCTGTGTTTTTGTTGAAAGGTTCATCATTTCATTATATTTCACTGTTTTCTCAGTGTATTCTGCTTCTTCTAATAGCTTATCCATGACTTGTTCTTCTAAAACAGAAGAACGAATATTCAACATCATATTTTTATCTTTATACAAACGTTCCCGTATCGACTGTTCAAATTGAAAAGCACTGGCTAAACGTTCAACCTCTTGTAAAACGCGTGCTTCATCCGCTTGCAACTGATGTGTTTCAATCACTGCACTAAATAGCAAGCCCAAGGTAACACGCCGATGAGCCGCAGCCTGTAAATCGTTCTTAGCTTTTTCTGATAAAGGATCATCTGAGCTTTTCCCTTGCTGTTTTTGTTGCCCTTTTAACTCCGCCTCTAAACGCTGGAATTCTTGGTCCAACAATACTTGCGGTAATTCTTCAATCGCATAAAGTTCAATTAGCTTATCAATGACTTGAGTCTTTAATTTTTCACGCAAAATCCGATCCAGTTCATTCTGCATATGCTGGCGTATTTGAGTACGCAACGTTTCCATACCCCCTTCATGAATACCTAAACGCTGTGCAAAAGCATCATCTAACTCTGCTAATTTAGGTTCAGAAACTTTTTTAACCTGTACAGTTGCTGAATTTTCTTTTTCTGCTTGTTTTTCTTTATCGCCACCCGCTAATGAAATATTTAACGTGTCCCCTGCCGCACTACCAAAAAGACCAGCAAATCCTTCCGGCATTTTGCCTTCTTCAAGCACCCACTCTAAATCCTTGCGCGGTTCGGTACCATCTGAAAGAATAAGGTCAAAAGTAACTTTATCGCCCTGCTGTGCCTTGCGTTGTATTTCAATCCAATCCGCATGTTGATGGCGCATTTTTTCTAAAACTTCTGCAATATCCGCTTCACTAATATCTACTTTCAGTTTTTCTAAGCTGACGCTTTTTAATTCAGGGGCTGAAACCTGAGGGTAAACCTCAAAGCTTGCTGTATATTCAAGGTCGTTTCCAGGCTCTGCCTTTATAGAGTCAATATGGGGTTGCCCTGCGGGATTTAAAGCATTTTTCTGCAATGCCGCCGATAAGCTTGTCCGCAAAGATTCTTGAATAACTTCGCCCCACACGCTGTCGCCATAGAGCTTTTCCACAACATGCGTAGGCACTTTTCCAGGTCGAAAACCGTCCAAACGTGTTTTTTTTGCTAACTCGGCAAGACGATTTTTTTTATGTTGCTCAAGTTGATTACTTGGCACAATAACGCTTAAACGTCGGTTTAAACGCCCTACATTTTCCACAGAAACTTGCATGTCATTCATAAAAATTAAGACTCTTATCGTTATATACATTTACAGCTTGATTACGGATAAATCTGTAATCAAGCTGTGCTTATTGATTCCACCAGTAGGCTGGTGCGAAAGGAGAGACTCGAACTCTCACGGGTTACCCCACTGGAACCTAAATCCAGCGCGTCTACCAATTCCGCCACATTCGCAAGGTCGTTAATTATACAGGTATCTTATCACGAAAAAAATCACTCTGATGGATTTGTAAGCCATCCGGCTACTTGCTTGGCAAAATAAGTCAAAATAGCATCCGCCCCTGCCCGTTTGAACCCTACAAGGCCCTCCATCACGCTCTCATATTCCTTAAGAAAACCTTGTGCAATGGCGGCTTTTTGCATCGCATATTCGCCACTAACTTGATAAACAAAGGTCGGGACAGCAAATTGCTGTTTAATACGATAAACCACGTCCAAATACGGCATACCTGGCTTCACCATGACAATATCAGCTCCCTCGGCCAGGTCAAGGGCTACTTCATGCAAAGCCTCATCGCCATTCGCCGGATCCATCTGATAGGTCATTTTATCAGCGTTCTTTAAGTTTCCAGCAGAGCCTACGGCATCACGAAAAGGACCATAAAAATGTGAAGCGTATTTTGCCGAATAGGCAATTATTTGGGTATTGGTGTAGCCTTTTGACTCTAAGGCCTGTCGTACTCTACCAATTCTACCATCCATCATATCGGAAGGTGCGACAGCATCAACGCCCGCTTCTGCATAGCAAAGCGCCTGCTTAACTAAAAGCGCTATGGTCTCATCATTCAAAATATACCCTTGCTCATTCATCACACCGTCGTGACCATGAGAAGTGTAGGGGTCCAAGGCAATATCGGTAATAACCCCCATCTCAGGGAAGTTTTTCTTTAGCGCCCTAATGGCCTTAGGTATGAGGCCCTCGGGGTCATAAGCTTGTTTCGCATTCAGCGTCTTATCTTGGATCGGAATAACTGGGAATAAGGCAATTGCAGGAATCTTCAACCTTTGTAAAACAGCGACCTCTTCCAACAGCAAATCAAGGCTAAGCCGCTCAATTCCAGGCATGCTGTCTATTGCCTGCCTTCTATTTTCACCGGGTAAAAGGAACAAAGGACAAATCAAATCATCGCAACTCAATCGAGTTTCGCGTACTAAACGCCGACTAAAATCGCTCTGCCTTAGACGACGTAAGCGCGTATAGGGGAAGTTACGCATAATGACCCATCTTATCCACATTATTATATTCTCTCTGGAGAGCCACTTTACCTGATAAAATTCTATATTCAAGCACCCCCTTAAAAAAGCCAAGGCTCAGGGTAAATATACTCACAGCAATGGGATTTTCGGCAAGGCGCCGCGAAAATGAAGCAACCGGAATGTATATATGATACATGAGGATGGCGAATTGAGCGGCAACACCGCCGAAAATTCTAGTGCGAAGAGTATTAAGACCGAAATGTACTTGTATTACCCTCATTGTTTTTGTTAGAATTAGCGCCCTCTGAACTTAGAGAACTCATTCTCAACCGTCATACGAGCGCATTGGAGCTTCAAAAGACATGAAAACATTAATGGCCAAAACCGGCCAGATAGAACGTAAGTGGCACCTTATCGATGCTTCGGGTAAAACCTTAGGTCGACTTGCCACTCAAATCGCACATATGTTGCGGGGTAAACATAAAGCAGAATTTACGCCGCATGTGGATACTGGCGACTATGTCGTCGTTATCAACGCGGAAAAAGTCGCTGTTACAGGTAAAAAAACCACTGATAAACAGTATGAACGCTACACCGGTTATCCAGGTGGCTTAAAAACGATTACTTTTGATAAGTTACAGCAAAGCTTTCCTGCACGTATTATTGAAAAAGCAGTAAAGGGGATGTTACCTAAAAATCCTTTAGGTTATGCTATGATTACCAAGCTTAAGGTTTATGCAGGTTCATCGCACCCCCATAGCGCTCAAAATCCTTCTGCAACCGCAATCGACAGTTAAAATAGGTTAATTATTATGGCAATGCCACTAAAACAACATTATGGTACAGGTCGTCGTAAAACAGCGACAGCCCGAGTATTTCTTAAAAAAGGCGGAACTGGCCTTATTAACGTCAATGGTCGCTCTTTAGAAAATTACTTTGGCCGTGAAACAGCACGTATGGTGGTACGCCAACCGTTAGAAGTAGTAGACCAGCTTGGCAAATTCGATATCAATGTCACTGTTGCAGGTGGTGGTAGTAGCGGTCAAGCCGGCGCCGTTCGGCATGGTATAAGCCGCGCGCTTATGGCTTATGATGAAGCAACTGATGTTTCTATCGATGGTTCCGAAAACGATGCTTCTTTTCGCCGTTTATTACGCCGTGCCGGTTTAGTAACACGAGATGCAAGAAAAGTTGAACGTAAGAAAATTGGACGCCATAAAGCCCGTAAAGGCACCCAATACTCTAAACGCTAATATTCTGATATTACGAATCTATCCTATTATCTATCATCAAAAGTAGGGCTCATACAAAATATCGTATTTTATGTGAGTTCTAAATTGATTTTCCATTTATTTTAAGAAGGTTTAAATAGGAATATATACACAGGCTGTCATTCCTTGCTGTTTATGCGTTATAATCATTTAGCAGTCTGATCTAAAAAATCGATAAAATAACGAATCCCACTGCTAGCCAACCGCGTCACAATTTTTGAGTATACGAGCAAGAATGAGTGATTAGGTGTATAATTGTCTACTTAGGTTTCACCCAGATAACACGAAACCTTTAAAATTTAGTTAAAAATCTGAGTCCTTAGCAATATTACAAAAAATACACCCCCTAATAATCAACTATTAACTAATTCAAATTATAAAACACTTACATTAGAAGAAATGCTGATTCAGTAGATTTTTTAGCTTATGTGACTGAGCAAATTTAGGCTTGTCACCAATCATTAGGAATTAAAGTATGCGGCTTCTTACTGTTTTTTTTTATGTTAGGTTTATTAAAAAACAGATTTAGAAGACTATAAGGTAAATTCGCTGAAAAATATACTCTTCACACTTGAATTAGAAGAGTATACATAAACCCGATGTCTATTTATGGAGAACCTATCTATGGCACAACCTGCCGGTAAACGCTCAACCATGAGTTTATATATGAGGCACGATGATCCCTATAGTCATAGGGTACGCATTGTGTTAGCAGAAAAAATGATTTCTGCAGAGATGTTTGATGTGTCTACTACAGAATTCCCATCAAATTTTTTAGAAAACAATCCTTATGGTAGCGTCCCTACCATCATTGATCGAGAGTTGGTTCTTTATGAAACCAATATTATTACTGAATACCTCGATGAACGTTATCCACATCCCCCTTTATTACCTGTTTATCCGATAGCACGTGCTAGAAGCCGTCAGATGATCTATCGCATAGAACGAAATTGGTATCCGCTCTTGCAACAGATTGAAAATACGCTAAAAAATGATAAAGTAGCTGATTTAGGGAAAGTTAAACTTGCTCAAGAAACATTAGAAAACAGCTTAAATAGCATCTCACCTGTATTTGAAGGCAAAGAGTATTTTATGAGCAATGAATTTACTTTAGTCGATTGTTGTTTGGCACCCTTACTATGGCGGTTACGTTCTTTAAACTCACAAAAGAATAAGCCTTCTGCATTGGAACGGCCTATTCAACTTTACGAAGAACGCGTGTTTACACGCCCTTCATTTAAGGCCACTTTAAGTGAAGTTGAATTTGGAGTAAAAACTTAACATGATGATTTCAAACCGTTCTTATTTATTGCGTGCATTCTATGATTGGATAACGGACAGTCAGTTAACACCTTATATTTTACTTGATGCAGAATTTCCTCATGTAGAAGTACCCACACAATATGTCAAAGACGGTAAAATAACACTCAATATTTCATTGGATGCCGTTTTAAATCTAAAGATAGATACTAAAGCCATTCAATTTGACGCCAGCTTTGGTGGTCAATCCATGTTAGTTTATGCACCTATTAAAGCTGTCTTAGCCATCTATGCCCGTGAAAATGGCCAAGGCATGGTATTTTCAGAAGAAGACAGCCAGCAAGGTGATGGCACACCTTCTACTCCACCACCAAGAGTAAGAGATGGAAAGCGACCGGACCTAAGAATCGTCAAATAATATGGAAGCACCTACCCCTATCGGTTGGCGAGAATGGGTATCTTTACCTGAATTAGGTATACGTCATCTCAAAGCAAAGGTTGATACTGGCGCGCGTACTTCTGCCTTACATGCTTTCAGTGTAAAAGTATTGGAAAGCACTTCGCAGAAAAAAAAGGTTTGTTTTATCATTCGCCCCCACTCACGTCATTCTCCAAAAAAAATGATTAAATGTGTTGCTGAATTAATTGATATCCGCCAAATAACTGATTCAGGTGGTCATAAAGAACGACGCTGCGTTATTAAAACACCGATTGTTATCGGTAAGCATAGTTGGCCTATTGAAATTACACTAACAAGCCGAGACAGCATGCGTTTTAAAATGTTATTAGGCCGTACTGCCTTAAAAGGTTTTATTGTCGATCCTTGCCGCTCTTATTTAATCGTATAAAAAAACATCATGAAAATTGCTATTCTTTCTCGTCGTTCACAGCTTTATTCTACTCGTCGTTTAGCAGAAGAAGCTACGAAGCGAGGGCATGATGTCAAAATAATTGATACCTTGCGTTGTTACATGAATATAACTAGCAAAAACCCTTCTATTCATTATAAAGGCAAAATTCTTGATAAGTTTGATGCCATCATTCCCCGCATTGGTGCATCCATTACTTTTTATGGCGCTGCACTGGTAAGGCAATTTGAAATGATGGGGACTTTCGTTGCCAACGATTCTATTGCTATCACGCGTGCGCAAGACAAACTACGTTCACTGCAATTATTATCCCGTAAAGGTGTAGGTTTGCCCATTACTGGGTTTGCTTATTCACCCGATGATATCCAAGATCTTATCAGTATGGTTGGTGGCCCTCCTCTTGTGATCAAAATTTTAGAAGGCACCCAAGGAATAGGTGTCGTTTTAGCAGAGACTCAACAAGCAGCTACCAGTGTTATCGAAGCTTTTTTAGATCTGCAAGCGCATATTATGGTTCAAGAATATATTAAAGAAGCAAAAGCCGCGGATATTCGCTGTTTTGTTGTTAACGGTAAAGTCATTGCGGCCATGGAACGCCAAGCAAAAATTGGCGAGTTCCGCTCCAATATTCATCGTGGTGGAACAATACGCCTCGCTAAACTAACTGAAGAAGAACGTACAGCAGCCATCCACGCCGCCAAAGTTATTGGATTGAATATTGCCGGCGTTGATTTGTTACGCTCTAACAGAGGCCCCCTCATTATGGAAGTAAACTCCTCTCCTGGCTTAGAAGGGATAGAAAAAGCGACAAAAAAAAATGTAGCTGAAATCATTATTAAATTTATTGAGAAAAAAGGCGGTAAACATCGCTTGATTTAAGAGAAGAAGCCTCATACTTATATTGACTACATCGTTTTTGCATCGTATAAATCAATGGAATGAGTACTCAATATTTTACTAGGCCACTTGCCGATCGTTTAAGACCCACTTGTATCGATGACTTTTTTGGTCAAAGCCATTTGCTTGGTCCTGGGAAATCACTGCGTTATACGCTTGTACAGGGACAATTACACTCAATGATTTTATGGGGGCCACCTGGAACAGGGAAAACTACCTTAGCAAAAATTATGGCGAATCATGCCAAAGCCCGATTTGAGTCGCTCTCCGCATTGCTGGTGGGTGTCAAAGAAATTCGAAATATTGCTGAACGCGCACAGTCTGCACTTAATGCGGAATACCCACAAAACACCTTAGTTTTCATCGACGAAATCCATCGCTTTAATAAAAGCCAACAAGATGCATTATTACCCTATATAGAATCAGGATTATTCATCCTCATCGGCGCTACGACTGAAAACCCCTCTTTTGAGCTTAATAATGCATTATTATCACGCACACGCGTTTATGTATTAAAAAAATTAAGCTCAGAAGACATCATTGATATTATCAATCGTGCTTTAACCAATCAGGAATTTGGTTTAGGGAAGCAATCATTAATTATAACAGAGTCCGCAAAAAAACAGCTCTCAATGATCGCTGACGGAGATGCTCGTCAAGCATTAAACCTTTTAGAAATTGCTGCTGATTTAGCGGAAAATAATGCTATTGATGAAAAAACACTGCAACTCATTACACAAACAAACCTACGCCGCTTTGATAAACAAGGCGAATTCTTTTATGACCAAATTTCCGCCTTGCATAAATCAGTACGTGGCACTGATCCCGATGCCGCACTTTATTGGTTAGCGCGTATGCTCGATGGTGGTTGCGATCCACTCTATATTGCTAGGCGTATCGTACGCATGGCAAGTGAAGATATTGGCAATGCCGATCCACGTGGGTTACAACTTGCACTCGATGCCTGGGAAGTTCAAGAACGTTTGGGTAGCCCCGAAGGTGAGCTTGCTTTAGCACAAGCGATTGTGTATCTCGCCTGTACCGCAAAAAGCAATGCTGTCTATACCGCCTTTAACGCCGCTATGGCAGATGCCAAAGAACATGGCTCACTCGAAGTCCCATTACATCTGCGTAATGCACCCACCAAGCTCATGCGACACTTAAATTATGGTAAAGACTACCACTATGCACATAATGAAGCCGATGCCTATGTACACGGAGAATGCTATTTTCCTGAAGAGTTAGCCGATAAACAATATTATTTTCCTGTTCCTCGCGGTTTAGAACTAAAAATAGCTGAAAAATTGGCAAGATTAAAAAAACCACAAAAAACATAAATAATTATTTCTACGTCAACGCTGATTTTCTAACCATTTTTTTACTTCCATATAACTAACTTTACCACTGCCCAATAAGGGCATCACATCAATAAAATATAAACGACGTGGTAAATTTAACTCGGATAAACCTTTCTCTTGATAAAATTTAAGCAAATCATTTCTCGTTGCCAGTTTATACTCCGTCACCAAAATTAATTGCTCACCTTTCCTTGCGTCAGCAATAGTAAGCACTGCATGGTGTTTATCAGGCCATAAATCATAAATTGCATTTTCTACAGCCGTTAATGAAACCATCTCTCCGCTAATTTTTGCAAATCGTTTAGCACGATCTTTTATGCTGAGATAACCATCACCATCTACTTCAACAATATCACCGGTATCGTACCAACCGTGGCTAGGTGGCATAATTTCCCCAGGCTGTTCAGCACTCAAGTAACCTAACATGATATTAGGGCCTGATACTAATAAACGACCCCCATCTTTAATATGAGCCACTGGTTCAATTTCATAGCGAATACCCGGTAAAAAATTCCCCACTGTTCCTGGTTTATTTTGCATAGGCGTATTCACGCTAATAACAGGCGAAGCTTCCGTCACACCATATCCCTCAAAAATTCGAATACCAAACTTTTCCATCCATAACTTTCTTGTTTTTTCTTTCAATTTTTCTGCACCGGCAAAAACATAACGGATACTATAAAAATCATAGGGGTGAGCATAACGACCATACCCGGCAAGAAAAGTATCGGTTCCAAATGTAATGGTAGCGTTACATTCATAAATCATATTTGGCACTTTACGATAGTGTAAAGGCGACGGGTAAATAAATGTTTTGATACCATGATAAATTGGCAAAATTACACAAGCTGTTAATCCAAATGCATGGAATAAAGGCAATGCACTAAAAAAAATATCTTTCTGATTAAAATCAATTTGCGTGGTCATTTGTGCCATATTAGCCTGAATATTTTCATGGCTTAATACAACGCCTTTCGGCTCTCCTTCAGAGCCCGATGTAAATAAAACAACCGCTGGATCACTGGTATTCGTTATTTTTTTAAGTTTTCTATGATAATAGTAATGCGGAAAACGGCTCAATAATGCAGCCCGCAATTTATCTTTCCAAGAAATTTCTGCCTTTATATCTTCTAGATAAACAATTTGAATCGCTTGTTCACTCAAGGCAAGAATGATGTTAAATAGATCCGCTGCTTCAATAAACTTTCTTGAGGTTAATACACAACGAATCTTGGCGACGCGGCATGCCGCTTCTATTTGAGCCGATCCTGCAGAATAATTGAGTAAGGCCGGTACACGCCCATACGCCTGTAAAGTAAAGAAAGTAACCACTGCGCCTATCATATTAGGCAATAATAGCCCTACTGTTTCTTGATACTCTGTTAGACGATCAATTGCTGAGCCCAAAATAAAACAGCGCGTTAACAATTGATTATAGTTAAGAGGAACCCGTGTAATATCTTCCAGCACTTTAGTGGGACCTTTGTGAATAGCCTTTGCTTCCAGAAAAGATTGAAACAATGTTTTTTTGTAATCCGTGCTACGAAATAACATTTCAACCATAATTTCGTAAAGCTGCACACCAATCAATTGCCGACGTTTTCGACTACTCATCGTCGGATCAACCACAAATCTTCGAGGCGGCAAGATAGTAATAGAGATTTTCGGAAACCAACGAATCTGAACTTTCCCTCGAAGTCGAGAAAAATGCGTATATTGTGCGCCTTGCAAACGAATAGGTAATAGATTGGCTTTTGCATGATCGGCAATTAATCCCGGGCCTTCATAAAGCTTCATCAAAGCACCCGTCGTCGTAATACGACCTTCAGGGAAAATAACACATTTACCTGGCCTTTTTACTTCATGGATCAATGTTTTGATCGCTAAAGGATTTAATGGATCGAGTTCAAATACTTTTGCAAAATATAAAAAGGGACGAACCCACCAAATTCGAGCCGTAAATCGATTAATAGCGAATAAAAGATCATCCGGTAAAAAAGCATAAAGTAATACTACGTCAAGAAACGACGTGTGATTCGCTACAATAACCACACTATCCCCTGCAGACTTATAATGCTCAAAACCGGTTAATTTTACATCATAAAGATGTTTAAGTACCCAGCGTAATACGGGTTTAATCAATCCTTCGGGTATAAAAAAAATAGTAACCATCGCTATTACTAAATTAAGAATACCTAATAATAAAAAAATCTGAATAATGCTTAAATCAATTTTAAACAAAAATAAAACCACTAAACTCCCTACCACAATAAATAGAGAATTAATAATGTTATTAGCCGCAATACTCCTTGCTCGATGTCCTATCACGGTATCGATTTGAATAAGCGTATACAGTGGAACAATATAAACGCCTGCGCTCATGGATAAACCTAGTAAATCCAAGCAAATCCGCCAATGGCTTATCGAATAAAAAAAATCACGAAGACCAATCAAGCTGTGTGACCCTTTCGTTAATAAAGGTAAATGACGTGAAGCAAAATACAAATCGATCATAAAAAAACTCATCAGCCAAAGACTGAGAGGAATCCATTGCATACCTATTTTCTGCTTTAATAAACGATTACAAAGCAATGATCCTAATGCAACCCCTACGGTAAAAATAGCCAGAAAAATAGTAACTACACTCGCATTGGCTTTTAGAAAATTTTTACTAAAAATTGGAAATTGTGTTAAAAAAGTAGCTCCGATCAACCAAAACCACGAAATAGCTAAAATAGCCCAAAAAACCTTTTTTTCAGTTTTGACTTGCCTAATTATTTCAAAGGTAGCTTGAATAAAACGTGGATTAATTTTTAAATGAGGGTTAGCTTTAGGCGTAGTAGGCACATAAAAACTCGCAAGTAGACCCATCACTGATGCAGAAAGCATTATTATTGAAACCCATGTAATACCTGCTTGAGCAACAATTAAAAATCCACCTAATAAAGTCCCTAATAAAATGGCTATAAAAGTACTTGCTTCAATAAGTGCATTTCCACCCAGTAATTCATTTTTTTGTAAAAGATCAGGCAAAATCGCATATTTAATCGGGCCAAAAAAAGTAGAGTGTGTGCCCATTAAAAATAGCGTTAACATTAACAAACCTACGGCATGCAAATAAAACCCGAGCGAAGCTAAGGCCATAAAAGCCAATTCCAAGCATTTAATAATAATAATTAAATTTCTTTTACTTAATTTATCGGCTAATTGACCCGCCAGTGCTGAAAATAAAAAGAAAGGTAAAATAAACAGCCCTGCCGCCAGAGTCACTGATAATTCCTGCCACAATTTTGACTGTGAAACAAATTGATATGTAATAAGAACAATTAATGCATTTTTAAAAACATTGTCGTTAAATGCCCCAAAGAATTGTATAATAAACAAAGGCAAAAAACGTTGGCTTTTTAATAAAGAAAACTGTGGCAGTGCGGGCATGAAATCCCCTATTTATAGTCAAAACAAACGAAAAATAAAACGTGTGAAAAACCTATCTATCTTATCTAAAGCTTTTCAGTATAGCATATGAGGAAATTTCACTTTTTCACTCTCTTGGCAGGAAAACTTTAAAAAAGAGGATTGTTACAAATTCACTAAATTTGCAAAACAGTATCATCCATAGGCTAGCTGAATGGAAAATAAACTGTTAGAATCCTCCGCTGTTTTTGTATGTTAATACATATCGGGGTATAGCGCAGTCTGGTAGCGCATCTGCTTTGGGAGCAGAGGGTCGGGGGTTCGAATCCCTCTGCCCCGACCAAATTTTAGGGTATCCACTTTAAAAATTGAATTACCCAACAATAGGACGGCCTCTTTTGGCCCTCTAACTTTAATTTTAGGGTGTAATCGCCTAGCAGAAAGCGCCTGTAGCTCATCTGGATAGAGCATCGGCCTTCTAAGCCGAGGGTAGCAGGTTCGAGTCCTGCCAGGCGCACCATCAAATAGAGGTGTTTAATGGTGGACGTAGCTCAGTTGGTAGAGCCCTGGATTGTGATTCCAGTTGTCGCGGGTTCGATCCCCGTCGTTCACCCCATTTTGGGCCGTTAGCTCAGTCGGTAGAGCAGTAGACTTTTAATCTATTGGTCGATGGTTCGATTCCATCACGGCCCACCAGTAAAGTCTTTTAAAATCAAACACTTACACCAACCTTAAACTTGTTTTTATTTCCTGCAAATTTCCTTGCGCGACTTTTGCGCGACTCGTATCGACTAATCCACTTTTTCTTAAGACTACCAAGTGTTTCCCTGTTTCACAGACTTTATTAGCGGCACGAATCAGATTACCTAATTCAGCGGCTGAATAATGCGTTGTTACACTCTGCGTTTTATGGCCTAACAAAACTTGCCTATCTTCAAAACTCACTTCAGCCGACCGTAATCGATGACCAAAAGTATGTTTTAAATCGTGCACTCTGACTTGAGGTAAGCCAGCCCGTGCGCGTGCTTTTTTCCACGCGGAATTTAACATCCGAGTAATAGGTTTACCTCGAAAGGTAAATACATAGTCTGAATGTTCTCCTCTCACTTCCTCAATTACACGCAAGGCATTTTTGTTTAAAACTACTAACCGTTTTTCACGGTTTTTAACATCCGCAGCGGGAATGATAAAAACAGAGCCTTCAGAAATTTTAATTTCCCACTTCCATTGCAGATGGCACACTTCATGATCACGACAGCCTGTGTTAACAGCAAACAAAGCCATGTGCTGTAAATGCAAAGGTAATTCACTTAAAAGCCTGGCTTGCTCATCAAGTTGAAGCGGATAAGGTTCTCTTTTGTCAGTTTCACGAAGCAGTTTTATTTTGGGCGCTTTATGTAACCAACTTAAGTTGTATTCATCTTTCCACTCGTATTCAGCCAAGTTTAAAATATGTCTGACTACCTGTAAGCCGCAATTGATTGTTCGCCTCTTAACGCCCTGCTGCGTGCGTTCCTGAATATAATGTCTTAAGCTATCCATATGAATAGAATCAAGTGGTAAATCGCCAATATATTGATCTAGCCTTTTTAGATAAATAGCATCCACATGCAAACTTGATTTATCTTTTTCCTCTAAGTATTTAGTAGCTGCTTCTCTAAAAGTCCGCTTTGGTCTAATTCCATAGACACTCGCTTGTCGAATCTGCTCAAGACGCCGAACTAAATAGCGTTCGGCTTCTTCGAGCGAGCCTGATCCAGTGCTTTCTGAAATGCGACGGCCGTTGACTTTCTTGTTAATGTGCCAGATGTTCCCGCGTTTAACGAGCCCTGGCATTTTTTTTCTTCCCATAATGGTTTCCTCTCTAATGGAGGACGACCCTTACACTGCTTATAATCGTCCACCCAGGCATCTAAATCAAGTCGATCGAACGCAATGCCAATTTCTCCTATCGGAATCACCGTTAAATGCGGTCTCACTTCGTCATTAAACCGATGACGATCCATACCCAAATAATTCGGTGCATCTCGTAATCGAATCAGTCGTGGTTGCATGTTCATCTCCTCCATTAAAAATGATTAAATTTTTATTTTTTATTAAATTATTTTTTTAATTTTTTTAATAAAAAAATAGTCGGATGTTCCTCCCCTCAATTAATAACCGCTAAAAGTAAAAATACCGTAAAAAAGCGGGGAATAATTCCCATTTTTTTACGTTAGGATTTTTATAAGGAAAAAATAAAAAGAAGGAGGAGAGTGATGTGGGAAACGGCTTTATTAAAAGCCATCCAGCAATTCGATACCATGCAACAGTTTTCAGAAAAGCTGGGTGTACCGCGTGAAAGTGTCAGTGCTTGGTTACATAAGAACATTCAAATTCCCTTGGAATACGCGTTATGTATAGATAGCTTAACGCAAGGAACGGTGAGCTGGAAGGAATTAGTTCCTAGCTACAAGGTACGACTGTTGCGGCATATCGCGTTTTCTATCGGCCCAGTAACAGCTTATTCATGCATCCAAGTCTGTGTATCACTACACCGCATTCAAGCACTAAAAAATAACAGGCCACAATATAACTTACCTCATGCAAACGTCTTTTTGGGTTTAGATGAAAATAACCGGATCATTTTTGGTGAGGAATTATTTTATCACTACCAAGCGCTTGGTAAGAAAACTATTCCTGCCTTGCTATTTTCCTTATCCGCTTTGTTAGCCGGTAAATATGATCCAAAAGACTTAGCTCAAACCCTACTGATGAGTGAGCGACTAGCCATAGGTATTGCTTTGGAAAAGTTAATTGGAAATCGCCAAGGAAAACGGACTGACCTCGTTAAAAATAAACAAAAAGCCGATTTTGATGAGGCACTTTGGGAAAAATTTCCCGAAGTAAAAGAAAAAAGCACCACTCTAATAGCGTACTTAATAGGTTTTGGTAATAACCATCGAAAATGCTTTGAGCAAGGCAAGCAAATTTTAAAGTATGGCTGTCCCCAATTAATTAACCAACTAAACCAAAGAAAAATAGCCCTATCAACGGCGGCCGCTCTAACTTCACTTTGTCATGCCAAACAGAAACAAATTTTAGCTGGCAGTAAGAAAGAAATCATTGCACTCACCCAACAACTCAAACAGACAGCAAAACAAAAAATAGTTATTAACCCTTCAAAGGAGATTTAAACCATGCGTGATTATAGCAAACTTTCACCCCATTTTTGGATTAATGAACAAGGTAAACAAATCAAACAATTTGGTGGGGCAACACAGCTCATTGCTTTATACCTAATCAGTAACCCTCATTGCACGATGCTAGGGATCTACTATTTACCCATGCCGTTTATAGCCCATGAGCTAGGTATCACCTTAGAAGGGGCTTTAAAGGGGCTTCAGAATCTCTGTGAAGTCGGGTTTTGTACCTATGATGCGGCATCAGAATACGTTTGGGTACACGATATGGCGTTATCACAATTGGGGCAAGCTTTAAAGCCCAACGATAATCGCGTTAAGTGTATCAACGAACTCTATCAGGCCTTACCCAAACTACCTTTTCTCGATAAGTTTTATGAAGCTTATCATATTTCACTGTGTTTAGATAAAAAAACAAAGGGGCTAATAAGGCCCTACGAAGGGACTTCAAAGTCCCTTCTAAGCCAGGAACAGGAGCAGGAACAGGAGCAGAAGAAAGAACAGAAACAGGAGGAGGATCAGGAACAGGATGTTGATGGTGGCGCGCCGTCTGACGACGGCTTGCCCAGCAGCAACAGCGAATTAAAAAATCCCCCTGTTAAACAATTGCTTGACGTGATCGACGATAAGGTTGTGTCCATAGCAACGACGGTTACATCGATAGGGCTTTATCAGATTCCTCTGAGCGATGGCAGTCAGTTTATGGTTTTACCGACCTCGATAACGCATTGGCAAAAAACCTATCCCGCGGTGGATGTTGCACAAGAGCTACGGCAAATCCAGGCCTGGAATGAGGCAAATCCAACGGAGCGTAAATCCCGAACACAGATTCTGCGCCATATCAACACGTGGCTTGCCAAAGAGCAGCGTGCAGCCTCTCAACAGCGACAACAATCGCCTCCCTTTGAACATCACCTTGACTTAGCCAGACGTGGTTTGAGTCCTACGCTGGCACACAATCTCATCGTAGGGGAGCGGTGGCTCAAGCAATCGATGGCGAAAGAAGAAACTCTACATCCTCTGTCTGATGCACAGGAGATTTTATGCTAGCCGATGACAAAAAACAGTTTCTGCAATGGTTGACGTTATTGACCGAATCGTTTAACCGCAAGGTATCGAGTGTATTGCTAGAAAGCTATTGGCAATGCTTGGAATCCTACCCGTTTATGCAGGTCAAACAAGCGATGTTGAATACTTTGCAAAATCCTGCTCGTCAGAAATGGGGGATGCCCACACCGGCGGATTTAATTGTTTTAATTCAGGGAGATAACCATCAGCCGGCACGTAAGGCCTGGAGCCAAGTACTTTCTGCTATCCGCACCGTGGGTGGTTATGACAGCGTGGTGTTTGATAATGCGGTGATTCACTGCGTGATCACCGATATGGGCGGCTGGGTTTACTTGTGTCAACAATCGGAAAGGGAACTATCTTTTTTAGCTCAAGCATTTGAGAACCGCTATTGCGACTATCAAGGAAAACCACTGCCTCGCTATCCACGTTTACTCAAAGGCCGGTTAGAGCAGGAGCATGAGAGTCAGGGTTATACACACACGCCGCCCGAGCCTATTTTGCTAGGCAATCCTGAGTGCGCTTTGGCCGTTTATACCCAGGGCAACGCACAATGTTCTCAAACACCGCTTTCGCTTTCTCAAGCCACTCAGAAGTTTTCGCAACAGCAGGAAAATAACGTACTAACCAAAGAAAAATAAGGAAAAAAATAACATGCTCAACACGCCGATCTCTAATAACCTGCTGCATTCTGATGTTTCACAAGGCGCCGCGTATCAAATTCTCCATGGGGATTGTCGAAACGTGCTACCCACTTTTCCTGAAAAAGTTGCTCTTATCGTGACTTCGCCACCGTACGCCGATGCGCGGCAAGCCCATTACGACAGCGTAGCTCCCCATCACTATACCGATTGGTTTGTTACCTTTCATGAGGCACTGTGGCGTGCGCTAAAACCGACGGGCAGTTTAGTACTGAACATGAAAGATAAAATTGTTCAAGGTGTACGCCAGCATTATGTTTGGGCTACGATCGAAAAACTCATCGGTTTAGGCTGGCATTGCATTGACGATTACATCTGGCATAAGAAAACCAGTATGCCAGGCTATTGGCCCACACGCTTACGCGATGCCTGGGAGTATGTGTTTCATTTAGCCAAAGTAAAGAAACCCTATGTCGATCAGGAGGCCGTAAAAATTCCCATGGCAGCCTCCACCCAACAACGAATAGCACGTTTCAGTGGATTAAAAAAACGTATTGTCGTTTCTGCCACCGGCAGTCGGTTTCAGTGTAATTTTGCCAATTGGCGCCATAAAAAACAGGTCTTGCCGACTAATGTTTTGCATCTATGTCCTGAGAATCGCAATCAAGGTCATCCGGCTGTTTTCCCTGTCGCCTTACCGCAGTTCTTTATCCGCTTACTCTCTAAACCACAGGATTTGATACTTGATCCCTTTGCCGGTAGCGGTACCACAGGCTTAGCGGCACTTTCTCTTGGACGACGCTGCGTTCTCATCGATAACCAGCTTCCCTATTGCCACGTGGCTGAACGAAGGCTAAGCCAACTGATCAAAGAAAAATAAAAAGAAGGTCAATCAGCATGTTTAATTTAACCGAAACTATTACACATTTTAATCAAGTCTATCAAAAGCGAATAAAGTTAAATAAGACGTGGGGATTAGTTTATTTACACCCTAAATCCTTGGATTTTTTAAATCAATGTTGCCGACTGATTCAAGAATCGGTTTATCACGCGTCTCCTTTTGTGACGCAGCGTCGAGCTTTACGCGCTACATTGGCTAAAACACAGGATCAGTCGACATCGGAAGCGTTAGCGGCGTTAAAAACCATCGTCCAGCAATTAAAAACCGACGAGTTAGTTCGACAACGACTCGATTGGGAAGAGCATTTACAAACACTGTTTAATACAGAAATATTTTGGCAACAAGGTTTTAATCAGTTAGAAAGTAATCTTCGCGCTAAACTCCAATTGAAGCAAATTTATCAGGATTGGAAGAAGCATCGACCCTTTCAATATTATTCAGCGCAAGGCCTCTTGTTTCTGCTCAACGTTATTGTTCACTATCAGTATCATTTTACACAAGCTCACGAAGAACTGGAGAGAAAACAACAGGCCTGGCTGCCTTCACAACGCTTGCCTGCGCCTATTGCTGCAAGTTACTGTCAATTTTTAGAAAGAAAATTAAACCATCTTAAGGTATTACAACAGCAAGTGCTTGAGGTACTGTTGCTGCGATTAAAAATCGCTGAACACCGAAAGCAAGTTACCTGTGATGATGTCAGTTATGCTTTGGTAGAACAAAGCCAACGGTTATTATCCCTCTCTATCACATTGCCTAAGCACCAAAGAACGCTGGATGCCGCTACATTTAATCAAATACACCGTGCTATTGTACAATACGGAAGCCCTCATCATAAAAATCAGCTATATGGATTAGCCTGGTACCAATATGCAGAATTCAGCGCAGCTAAGGATATTACTCTTATCACGATATCCGTACACCGATTATTGGCTCCAACAAAATTAATTCACCTCATACCAAAAAAGGTAAGAAAGCCCGCCTGGTTATTTAGAAGTAATAAAACACGTTTCGCTTTTTTAGAAAGGCAGCAAGCGCTATTAGCGCAGCTTTTGTTGCCGTTGGATTTTACGCCGTTATTACCAAATTCATTTTCTACTATCCACGTAACGCTACAGCCATTCATCCTACGTTACCAGCTATTGCAAGAATCGCTACAATCCTTGGAACAACAACCGGCACTGCGCTGGTGGCAGTGGCGGCAAAAACGTTGGGAAAAGGCCTGGCAAAAATGGTTGATGCACCATTTTCAAAAAAATCAGGAGGATTTGCGCGAGGTCTTAAATCATTTTTTTATCCACCTGCAAAACCACAAGGGGTGGCTGAGCCAGGCAACCTGTCGCCAACCATTACAGGATAGCCTAACCACTATTCAACACCTTATCGAACAAGGGCCTTATGCTGCTCACTGTACACGCTTAGCTTTCCTGCTGAAGCATTTGTCAACACAACTACACGCCAAGGCAGAGGAGATCGCACGAGAAAGGCACCGCGCCGCATCCTTAACGCAAAACTTTAAACAAGATGTTTCTATCGCGTTAGAGGCTTATGTAAAATATTATCATGACCAAGGACAAACGATACCTGAAGCACGGATGGCAGATATAGACTATTTACGTAAATTACTCAATACGACTCATGACCTCCTCTTATTACGAGAAGGTGTTATGCAACGTTATCAGACGATGCAGCGACCCCCGCTTGCTAAATTAATGACATCTTTGGATGGTAGTGCCTTACGACAGGGGTTACGAATTGTCTTAGAACATCCTAAATACCGCATAGAGCAGTTTACGCTGGCTGTTGCTAGCTTACCATCGTCTTCTCAAAAAGTTCTTTATCAGGGGAATAATCTATCTGATTTTGCATTGAGGAGTAAAGAAAGCATTGTTGATAGGCAGGCTACAGCTTCTAGCATTCCTGATATAAATAACATGGCGTTATTAACCCTAGAACAACAATTTACGCAGGTGCAGACACAAATTCAACAATTAATGAACAACACCGACCGTACTAATCTACCCCTACAATCACCTGACATTGTCAAAAACCATGCCCGATTTTTTAAGTGATCTTGAGTATCCAGTTTATAAATAGACCTGGTTAATGACTACTTGACTAGATGACATAAAAACCCGCTGTTATTCTTTATAAAAAAAATCATAGAAGTCCTTGCATTCCCCGTATGGGGGCCGCTAACATTAAAACTGATTCGTTCATAAAAAAATCTGGCGCAGGAAATTCCCACGCCAGCCGCATGTACAAGGTACTGAACATACCTTGCCGTTGCTAACCACAACCAATTCGGGAGAATTGATCATGGCTGTTACTATCATAAATCACAGAGCCCCCTTAGGGCAATCGGCTTCATTTTCTAAGAAGCGGATAATTTTTTCATCTTACCGATCCCCAACATTACAACTCCGTATAAAACGCGTGCTTGAAGCGATTTTAGTACGTATTTTACAAACATAACTCTTGGGCTTTTTTTCAAAACCCAATCTTATTTCTCATTATTTAGTTAGGGCTATTGTTGTGCCCCAGGAGTTATCATGTCTAAAAAAAAAGTCACTGGTTCTGCAGCAGAAGATCCAGATATAACACAGTATTCAGCGAATCAATCGACGGATATCGTCACCCGTATTTTACGATTACTCGGCAATCATTCGCCATCAGTCAAGCAACGACGACTGATTAAAACCTTATTATTTAATATTAGTTTTAAAGCTGAGCTTCTTTTTGATAAGTCATTAGCGCCACGGGAACAAGAGTGCTTATTATTCGCTGCTTTGGGTTGCAGTTCCGCTCAAACTGCCGAGATATTACCTATCGAAAAAAAAACGGTTGAAGAATTTCTAAGTAATACTAGAAAAAAACTGGGTTGTAAAAACACGACCCAAGCGGTTGTCCAAGGAATTCGTTATGGTTATATTTCACCAGAAAAATACGGACAAAACCCCGTAAAAATACGGGAGAATAAATCGCTTGCAACGCAATAAAACCCGTTGCTTTCCTTACAAAGTCAGTGATTAAATTTCAGATTTTTACGGGATTTACTTTACGGCTAACTAAGGCAAACTCATTCCATAGTATTATTTTTAAGGAGAATTTAAGATGAATCATAGTACTGTAAAAGAAAACCTATCTTCTCGATCGGGCCGAATTCTTGTCGTCGAAGATAATCCACTCATTCAACGCATACATCTGCAACTACTCCAAGGACTAGGTTGCCACGTTGACTGCGTGACTCAAGGACAAGATGCGCTTCGCCAATTAACTTATGATCTGGTGTTTGTCGATCTAGGTCTCCCCGACATCTCAGGTGAAATGGTGATTGAAATGATTCGTGCCAGAGAAGCAAAAAGGAAACGGATCCCCATTATCGTCGTTAGTGCGCATGGCAAAGAACAAGAACTGCAATGTTTGACATTGGGTGCTGATCAAGTGCTAACAAAACCTGTGAAAATAGAAGATTTTCGTGCTATTTTAGGCGATTACAATTTGCTCGAAAAGCAATAGTAATTTTGCTTAAAGCACCTTGTACCTATCGAGAGGATAGGGCAATGGCATAGAAAAACCCATAGAGTACCTTCCTGCGGATTATCAGGTGGCCTCTATGGTTACTAGATGTTATGAATAGCTTAACTATGATAAAATCACGGTTACTTTAAAGGAAAAAAATAGACTATGCTATCTAAATTTTTAGACCCTAAGAATGACATCGCGTTCAAAGTTATCTTTGGGTCGGAGAAGAATAAAGACATCCTCATTCATTTTTTAAATGATATCCTTGGCTTTACAGGTAGTCAACAGATTCAATCCGTAGAGTTTCTAAGTACGGTTCAGGATCCTGAAATTGCAGCAAAGAAGCAAAGTATTGTTGATGTCTTATGTCGTGATGAAAAAGGAACAAAACTGATAGTAGAGATGCAGGTTGCAACTACGAAAGGCTTTGAGAAGCGCGCCCAATATTACGCGGCCAAAGCCTATGCGCAACAGGCTGACAAAGGAGAGAAATACCACGATCTCAGAGAGATCATCTTTATCGCCATAGCCGATTGTGTACTATTTCCGAATAAATCAGGCTATAAGTCGGATCATATCATACTGGATAGAGATAGTTATGAGCATGATTTAAAGGACTTCTCGTTTACCTTTATCGAACTACCTAAGTTCCATAAAAAAGAAATCGCCCAGCTTGAAACTTTAATAGAAAAATGGTGTTATTTTTTTAAGTATGCAGCCAACACGAAGGTGGCCGATTTAGAACAGATCATCGGTAGCGATCAGATCATTAAGAGGGCTTATGAGGCTTTGGACCAATTTTATTGGTCTGAGAATGAGCTTGCACTCTATGAACAAGAACTTAAACGTGTTCGAGATAATGAGGCAGTACTAGCACAGCAAATAGACGATGCCACTGAAAAAGGCCTACAGCAGGGAATACAGCAGGGAATACAGCAGGGAATACAGCAGGGAATACAAAAAGGGGAGTATGCTTTTCTCCATCATTTGCTGCAACGTAAATTCCACCAAGTACCACAACGCTACTTAGACAAGATGGGCTGTGCTGATGCAGATACGCTTCTGAAATGGGGCGAATCCGTTTTAGATGCGAACAATTTAACAGATATTTTTAACGAATAGTTTTTTCGTAGGTTAAGACGACTTAAAGGCTATTAAAATAAATCTCTGCCACCTCGACAAACTGGGTAGGATTAGTGCTACGCTTTAGCTGGATAACGATGGGGATGATCGATTTGATGTAGGTGTGTAGGTTTTCTTCACTGGAAGTTGAGCCGGCCTGCTGCATCATAAAGACTAATTGCTTAAAACAGCCTTGAGGCGTATCGGCATGTACGGTACTCATACTGCCTGGATGACCACTGTTAGCGGCTCGGAGAAAGGACCAGGCTTCGCTACCTCGGAGTTCAGAAAGAAAGAGGCGATCGGGTCGTAATCGCAGACAGGCCTTAAAGAGTTTTGACGCGGTAATTTGTTCGTCCTCTTCATTGAACAGTAAATTAACTGTGTTAGGCTGTTTAATATTAACTTCCCGCGTATCTTCGAGGGTAATCAGCCGTTCGGTATGGGGAATGAGCTTTAAACAAGCATTTAAGAAGGTCGTTTTACCCGTGCCGGTTCCGCCACTGATAATCAGATTTTTCTTTGATTGGATGGCAAGTTTTAGAAATCCAAAAATATCTTTTTGCTCATGGAGCGTTTTTAGATCAGCTATTGTTTTGTGATAGATATTTTCTTTTATAGCGGCATAGTCATCAAAAACACCGGCTTTCTGATAGTCCTGTAAACGCATGTCACGACGGGAATGACAACGGATCGAATAAATGATTTTATCTTTTTCACAGGCTGGCGACATAATACATTGTATTCGTTCTCCGGTCGGTAAATAGCCGGAAAGAAGCGGGCAGGGAAACGGCTTATGGTTAAATTCGGCAATCAGGTTGGCCAGTGCTTCAAGAAAACTGAATTCTAACGCTTCTACTTCATGACGTGTGAAAACTCCGTTTTTCTCGACAAAGATCACTTTGGGTTGATTAATACAAATTTCAGTGATACCCTTTTTTGCCAAAAAGGGTTTTAGGGGTTCAAGATGTTTCTCTAAGGCTTTTGTCGACATGTTGAGTTAGAAAATAGTGGTTTTAGGAGTAGGATTTGTTTCTTGCTGAACCGCACTAAAATCCAAATCATGTGCAACAAATACCTGAAGTGGACTTCCTTGGTTAATCCACAAAGTCGGTGGAATCATACCGCGTTGTAATGTTTGCTGTGCGGTTTGGTTGAGACTATTGGCTACTGCCAACCGATAGGCTTGGGAAGCATTATAAGACGCGTTACCCCCCGCAACACCGACATTCGATGTACCTGCGCCTAATATCGAAAGCAGTGCGGCCGTACCAAACTGTTGCCAAAAATGGCGATCAATCCTATCCGCCGACATCCCTCCCATACCTAACGCATCCACACCGGGTGAGGCTAGATTCAGATTGATACCCTCGGGTGTTATTAAACGTGTCCAAACCACAAAAACCCGCGACTGCCCTTGTAGCATGCCGCTCTTGTATTGTCCGATTAAGCGACTCCCTGGTGGTATTAATACCTGCGAGCCATCCTCAGCATAGACAGGTTGGTCGACGATGGCTCGTAAAGAACCTGGCAAATCGGAATTAATGGCCGTTTCTAGGGTGGCATGGAGCAACTGACCTTGTGCAATCAGTTGATTAAGAGGGCCTATTCTTTTTGCTTGCACCGTTTTATCCGAAACTTTGCCCGCCTGTTGTAAAAATTGCGTATTAGCATCCGTCATCACGTTTTTTTCTGAGGATTTTTCTACGAGGGCATTAGCTTGATGGTTATTTTCTGTGTTAAATAACATCATGGGTGAGGATAGGCGTTGTTGCAATTCTTTTTGTTTCGCTTGTAATACCGCAATCTGTTGCTCGGATAGGTTTTTTTCGGCCGGTTTTTCTAATATAGGAGAAACTTTGACTTGTTCTGGTTCGGTTTTTGGTAAAGTATAAGCCTCCTCTACAGAAAATTCCGTTTTATTGCTTATTTTTCTAGCATGGAAATAAAACTGTGTGGCTAGTAAAACTAATAGCCCACCCAGAATGACAAGAAGAAAAGGCCTTTTATAACGGGCTTCGGCAATTTCAGGTAAACCCTCGGTAGATGATGGTGTCGTTTCGTTGTTTTTTTCTTTCTTTTTCATGATCTTCACCGAATGTTTTGCCAATCACCAATCATTGCATCGTTATAAACACTGGTAACATAACTACCGCTCCGTAAAGTAAATTGTGGTGCCGTAGAATTGACTACGATGTAGTTTCCTTTTCTATGGTAATTGACTAAGGTTTCTTTGCGATTTTTATCGACAATAAAAATGGCGGGTAAGGTGTTATTAAAACGGAAATACGTAAATTGATTATTACAATCAAAGGCTTCACGCGGTGCTAAGCGTTTGTCCCCTGTAAAACTATATTTCCAGTTAATTTGGTGTGGGATCGCAAACACCCACTGCATTGGGCTGCTCGTTACGATTATAGCCACCCGTAGGATAGATAAAGCGTAATTTATACGTCGGTGAAACTTTTGCAGGCGTTGAGTCTAGCTGAAAGTTGTAGCTATTCACATGGGTTAATACCGTCATGTTAGTTTTTGATTCGGTGACGGGCTTAATGAACAGATTATTTTTAACGGGCACGGCTTGCCAGGCTAAGCTATCACCGATAGAGACTGTTTGTATTTCTTCAGTAGGCGCCAAGACAATTTGGGTTTCGTAACCATAGTGCCCATGAATAACGACCACATTATTGGGGTCGTAGGTTACTACTTTAATATGCCGGTCCGCTGTAACCTTTCGGGGAATTAAGGCCGCTTGAGTCAAGGTACTTTGTACTAGGATAACCATCAGTAAAAGAAAACTTATTTTTTTATTCATGCTTATCATGTCCCCCATTATTTAAATTAACTGGCGTCACTTGATAATAGATCACGGTAAATCCGAGTGGATTTCTATCCAGTTGCGTTTGCGTGGCTTTCATCGACTGATATTGCCATTTTAAAATCGCCTCTTGATGGACAATTTGTTGTGTATTGGCCGTTTTATCACGTAATTGTTTTTCAAAGCGAATAGCGGCGGTATTGTCATTTAAACGGGAAACTGATAATACACGCACGGTAATCGCTTTATCTTTACCGTATTTTTGATAGGGTGAATTAGCTAGGTTGCTGCTCACTTCGGCATCGTATTGTTTACGAATGATTGCATTCGATTGTGCCCAGGCTAGTTGGTAAGGAATTTCTAAATTATCGCTATCGTAGCTTTCACGATTCATCACATAATGAATAATAAAATAGCGCGTCATTTGCCAATTTGCAGTTAAGCGTGTTGGCTCTAGTTCACCAAGTTTGGTGACTTCACCTGTCGCTTGATTAAACGCATAGAGATAGGGAACTTTTTGTTTGAGTGGAATCAAGCACGCTATCACAACTAATGTAAGCAACAATGCGGTAAGTAGTGCCGTATTTATTATTAGTGAATAACGCAGCCAAATCGTTTTACTGTAATATCGATCATAACGCCAATCCGAAGCCGCTTGATAAAATGCATTACCTGGATCCACGCTCTTTTCTTCTGCTAAGGCTTTTTTCTTATTTTTTAAAGTCGTCATCATTCAATTATTTTTTCCCTGTTCTACCGCTGAATGAATAGCTGATTGTTTTTGACCTTGCGCTTTTTTTACCATTGCGCTTCCAGCAGATTTAAGACCTTTTCCGGTTAAACGCGCGGCTGAATTAACTCCCGTGGTATTTAAAGCTGATTTCACCATACTGCCTATCTGACCTAATGCGCTTAAGGTCAATCCACCACTTAAACTACTGGCAATCGATAAACTTTGTTTTAATAAAAAGGCGGTTACTAACGATAAACCACCAAACAGTCCTACTGTAAAAAAATCAGGAGCACCTTGAAGCGCTTGCTGATTAAGGTCCGGTAACACCAAATTTATCAGCGAAAGCATCAACGATAAAATACTTGCGGTGATAATCGGGATTAGTGAAAAATTAAATAACTTTTGCAACCAACTCACAAACCAACCGCGTGTGGATTCCCAAAGCATAAAAGGTAGAAAAAGAGGACCTAAGGCCAAACCAATGGCCATCGCAAGTTTAGCGTAGATTAAAAGTGCTAAGGCGGTAAGAGAACATAAAAAGGTAAAAATGATAACGAGAATAGCGCATAAAAATTTTTGGATAGTAAAACTACTCAATAATTTTCCGGCCGCACTCATGCCTATACCATAAACTTGGTTTAAAGCCTCTGCTATTGTTTTATCCGTCGTAAACTGATGATTGGAAGCATTAACAATAATTTGAGCTATGTGGTTAGGTTCATTAGTAAAAATATTGTAGATAAAAAGCTGGTATAAAGACCAGTTTATTATTAGGCCATAAACCATGAGTAAAACAAGGATATGCCGATTAAGCGTGTTAAAATCAGCACTCAAAGTATGTAACGTAAAACGATAACCTAATACAAGAATATAAACAGTACATAACAACGTCAAAGCATAGCCATACTGTTGTAGAAACTGTTGATAGACGTTATGAACAAAACCTTCAATCGTTTGATCGACAGCACTTAAGGTATCAGTTATGAATGTATTAACAGAAAGCGTGCTCATTGTTCTTTACCAAGGAAATGTAACGCTTTTATTTTTTTCCAAAAAGTAGGGTCTCTCAAATCTTCTACGGTAGTCGTAGTGGGAATAACATGTCTATCGATTAAGCGACGATAATATTCTTGTGTCCACTCATTACATTTCTTTTTTAACGAATAATTTTGTTTAGAATAACTGTAATAATAGGCACATTCGTCAATAGGATAACTGCCTCCTCGTAAGAAAAACTCTTCATCCATAACTTGAATCATGTTTGTATCAAGTAAAGGATTTTTATGACCACAGGCGGCCAAAAGACTAAAACTAGTGAATAAGACGCTAAATAAAATAAATTGTTTAAAAGGTAAAAATAATCGCATAAATATTTTCTCCATTTACCACTAATTAATTTTAGTTTTAGTGCCACAAAACGTGGCATTTGCATCACAAGGGGCTTGCAGTGGTTTAGTTACACAGCCGCTTAGCGATAAGACTAAAAACAGTGCTAATAATGCCGATAGATATTGCCTCATTTGTTAACTCCTCCATTACTTGGTATTGCCTTCAAAATTTCGTACTCAGAAAACGAGCCGTTTGTATGGCATCATTGACTTCCGCTTGTGCATCAATCGCGTGTTGTTGATTGAGCAGTGCTAACTGACGCAGTGTCTCTAATTGAATCAGATTGTTCTCTATAGTTAGTCGACTCTGTAAATCTAGCGATTGTTTCAGTGTTGTTGTACTACCAATCTGCTGGCGTAATTGATTGGCATAGTTAATCTGTTCTTGAATCTTGTCATAACCCAATTGACTAGCGGCTCTCGCGGCTAAGGCCGTTTTTGCTTTTAAGGCATAGTAAGCTTGATCGCATTTATTCGGATTAACCTGGTTATAGAGTGGTGTATCCACAGGGAATTCCTTCTCCAGAAAATGAAGGGTTTGGCCTAATAGACTGCTATTGCCGCCTTTTCCGGTCATATTAAGGATAGCTTGCCACTGATCGGTGTTTTCGCCCCAGGATTGATGATCGGTAAATTGCCAGCGTCCCCATTCAGACTGACCCGATACCGCTGCTTGAATTTGGTCCGTTAACCCTGCAATGGTATTTTGTATGCCGGAAATCTGCTGTTGATAGCCTTGAATTTGTTCGGCGATCATCAATAGGTCACTAATCGGATCTGCGGCACTGGGAAGCGGTAAAAGGATGAGTAAACTAAGAATAGTAATTTTAATCACAGGAGCCAAGCTCAATTGAGTCGTTAACATCCTATTTTCTTCACTTTTCTTCGTTGCTGGAAAATGGGTAACCAGATGTTGGGGTCATCCCCGACTTCTGCACGAATGCTATCCAATAAGGCTACGGTTTCTTTTCGTCCTGAAATAACGGCAATTTCATCGTCTAAGCCGTGTAAATTTGCTCTTAAGACAACGGATTCTTTACCTCGACCATAATTAAGCAAAAAATAATGACTTTCACTCGGTAAGGTTTTAATAAGTTCAAATTCACGTTCGCTTAAACCAAAGCCCTCAATATACGTTTTTCTATCCGCACTGGGATTAGGAAAAAAGATTTTGCAGGCGGCCGCTTCATTAATCGGCGTTTGAATGGCTGATGACAAGGTATCGTAAGCTGCTTGTGTAGCCAGACCAAAAAAATTGTTTTTCTTACGTGGTGTACGCGATAAATCATTGATAATTTTTTTAAAGTATTCATCTTGTAAGGCAAGCCAGCCTTCATCAAGAAAAATCATGCCACGCTGGCCTTCGAGCTGCTGACTAAAGCGATGCAACAAATACATTAACGTGGGTGTTTTGCAGCATTCGTCTTTGAGAATATGGCTTAAGTCCAAACCAATAACGTCAGCGTTGTAGTGATCTTGTTCAAAACAATCACCCGTATTGTCAAACAGCCAAGCCTGTTCACGGCCACTGTGCCACAGTTCAAATCGTGCACGCAGCGAACCTGGAATATTCGCGCCGAAAAATGGCGCAATATGGCAAAATTGGCGTTCTTCGGGATTTAAGCGATACATCCCCGTAATCGCCTCTTCAATGGTTTTTATTTCTTGTTCGTCAAATGGTTTATGGCAAGATTTTAAAAGTTGTTTAAAAAGCTGTAATAAAAATGTGCGGTTTTCTTTAGTATCCGCTAATTGACAAGGATTAAAGCCAGTTGCTATACCTGGTTTTAACACCTCATAGATGCCCCCCAAGGCCCTAACTAAAATTTCTAAACCGCGATCTTTATCGAAAATAACCCGTTTGCCACCGAATTTCATACTTTGGGTAATGAGAAAGCCAACTAATACCGTTTTACCACTGCCGGTTGCACCGACAACAATAAAATTACCGACATCCTTATCGTGAAAATTAAAATAATAAGGACTGCCCGATAAGGTTTCTAACACCGTCACCGCATCACCCCAGAAATTATCCTTAAATTTTCCGATAGGCGAATTATGTAAGCTCGCCAATGCGGCCATATTTTTTGTAGAGATGTCCGCTTCCCTGACAATATAAGAAAAATTTCCAGGTAATTGCGCCCAGAAGCCGCATTCACAGGCCATGTCTTCTCGAACACATACAATGTCGCGATCGGAAAACAAAGCGATGATCTCACTCACCTGTTGGTTAAGTTGTTTTTGACTGTCGGCATAGCAAACTAGAGTAAAATGGTGTTGACCATAACCCGCTTCGCCACTAGCCGCATCATCAAAGGCCTCGTCGATCTGCTCGGTTTGACGTAGGGATTCTTCTTGAGTTTGCTGCATATCGTGTTGCTGATCCCGTAAACGGGTTTTAGCTAAATGGCGATCATAGAACCGAAACGATTGGGTTAAGGTATATTCCGCTCGTAAGCTATTTAAACTGTCTAATAAACCTTGGTAGGTGATGGATGGATACGCTTTAATAGCGAGTACCGCCGCAAATTTTTTGCTATGATCACTGGCACGGCATTCTATGGTTCCTGAATGACGATTAAAAAACAGCCGCTTTCTCGGTAGATAGGTTGAAGCATCTTGGAACAGTAGCGGTACAGAATACTTATCGTAGTTAATTAATTGGCCTATAAATTCTAGTGGCTCTGAAAAAAGCTGTTCGCCTTTTTGATAAAGACTGAGTAGTTGTGGTTGATAATCTGCTAAGGTTTGCAGTACATTCTGTGTGATGGCCGTCAAGGCAAGCTGTGTTTTGGCTAGTTGTCGTTGCTGTGCGATGTGGTCTGCTTGCTGGCTTAATTTTTTGATCCAATCAAACCCTTGATTTAACACACCTTCGGCCGGTTTTGTGACGATGCCTGCATAGTGTTCATGATGGAATAAAGGCTGCTGCTGTATTCTTTTGCGATAGTTTTCATTTAGTTGCTGCGCAAATCCTGGTTTAAATTCACCGCCTGGATACTCCGTGGTTTGGCGACCCACCGTCCAAAAATAAACAGCGTATTCCGACGAAAAGTGTTTAAACAAACTATTGCGGCGGTTTTTATAGGCGTCTAAGATTTCCTCGCTTTGTGTAATACCGTCAATACCCGCTAATCGAATAATTTGAATTAACTGACCGTTTTTATCGATCAAGGTATCGTTGTTATAGTGGCCTATAATATTAATATGTTGTGAAGCATTGGTTTCCCTTTTTAAAAAGGGGTTCCATTTAAATCCCGCTTGCTTTTTTCGTTTTTTCATTTTTGTTAACACCGTTTTTTACTCTAGTTGGTAACTATTCGTGCCGCCCCAAAACGAATGATTCAATACGGGCGGCGTTTGTGTCAGGTATTTCAGCCATACGCGGAAAAACTGTAAATCCTTCATCGTTAGGCGAAATAAAATCAGATGAACTAGGCCAAATAATGGAATCCCTATTAATGTGTGTAAATCAATACACAACATCATGTTGATTGCCAGATTTGCAAAAAACAAACGCATGGGAACACCCATAAAAAGCGGTGGCCGTGTTAAGGCTAACGCTAACGGATCGACTTCAAGTTGGTAATCTTTGCTCAAGCGAGCTCCTTTTATTATTTGTTCCTAAGAAATTAATAGATGTAATGCTCTGGCGACACCACCCGCACCAAACATAATAGCAATGCCGACTAAGGTTTGTAGAAATCGTTTCCATTCTAAATAATGGCCTGCACAGAGTAAGCCCATGCCAATAATAGCGACGGTAGCAATCGATAATCCGGTTGCGCCATAAACGGCATCAATCACATAGTTAAGTCCTTGACTGACCGGCGTATCACCGCCAAAAGCCCATACAGATGAAGAAAAAATAAAAGGGAAAATAATAAGGGGAGAACGAAGCAGAACTTGATAAATTTTATTTCCTTTTTTAAATCGATCAGCCATCATGGGTCTTTGCTAAAAAGCTTATTTTAATAGCTTTATTTTAACGTATTTTTTATTTTAATGCAGCTAAAATTAAGCATTTTTCTCTATTACCCACTCCTGATTTTTTATCCTTTTTTGTTAATAAGTTGATCGTTAAAAGTAAGGATTAAGCATTTTTTTGTTGTTTTAATAAAGGGTGGGTTGCCATACGGCAGGAGGAATTATCCCTCCCAAGAGCAACAGTTAGCTAAATGACTGTTATAAATTTTTTAGCTCTCCCCCTTATGGAGGAGGGTATTTTATGAATAGTCACATAGGATGCTTGTTAAGCACAATAGTCATGACATACTGCTCTATCATTTTTAATATTACGTTGGACCTTTCCGAGTTGTGCTTGATCAGAAAAAATATGTAAAAACTTTCTAAATCCATTGCAGTCTTCAATATCGTTTGCGGCTTGTCTTAGCTCCCTTATTATGTTGTCTTGGCAAACATAGAGTAAGTAAAAAGGTTGATGCGATATAACATTTCCACTTATTAGGGCATAAGCGGATTTTTTAGCTGTTCTCATTTTAGATAAAACAACCTTAAGTTGCTTTTTTAAATCGTGGATGCGCTTAATAATTTCTTGGTTATCGGGTAAACAATCCAACGTCAACTTTTTAAGCGTGGTGAATTCGTAGGTTCCAGTTCTCTGGTTTTTTTTAGTAGAATATCGATTTTTTTGCAGTTCTACTTGCTCCCCAAAAAGGGTTAAGAATTTTTCAAGCGCGTTATAGGATTCGATATCGTCTGCAACTTTTCTTAAGCACTTTATTATGTCGTCTTGAGCATAGTACAGTGAGTAAAAATTTTCATGAGGTATAATATTTTTACCAAATAGCTCATAAGCGGATTTTTCATCTTCTTCCATTTCAGAAAGAATATCTTCTCCATGAAAGTCACGTTCAAATTTTTTTTCTAATTTGTGTAAACACTGGATAATTTTTCTGCTGCCGGGCAAACAATTCAAAGCTAATTGTTGTAGGGTATTGGATTGGTGTATTATAGTGGAAGCCATTTAATTTACTCCGATATAGTAGATTGTGGTTAGCTGGTAGGCTAGGATTCGTAGTCCTGACTATCAGCGCTTTCTTAAGATGTTTTATTTTTCTCATTTTTTAATTTATTCCTTAAATATACTATATTTATAGTGTTTTTGTCAATAATAGTGCGTTATTAAATTAGTATTTTTTAGAGAATTTATTAAGGAAAATAAATTTAAATTCTATTAAAAAAACAAGCACAACTTACCACTGTTTAAGATTACAAAAACTCAGAAGTTTTATAAAACATAAACATGCGAACCATGGTCAGTCAGTTAATCTAAAGAGAAAATGAATCTTCTAAACATTAAACGGTACTAAACCCTTAATGCGTTAGCCTCCTTGTATGCGGTTTGCCGCATGATAGCGACTGAACGGAATTTATTAAGAATACTGAATTAACAGGCGCGAAACACACAGGCAACGCCTGTGCCTGAAATAAAAAAGATCACAAACCTTTTCACATTGTTAACATAAAAAACTATCTTATTTAACTGTATTTTTTGTAAGGTACGAATTTTAATGGTAACAGAAATATTCTGTAGCTATTTTTACGAGTAAGTTACTTTCACCTTTTGCCAGAAAAATTTTCCTACTTTACTGATATAAAAGGCTTCGCCTGGCTGTAAATCTTGTTTTATTGAGTCAGGATGAATAATAAAGGATTTATTACGTTTTACACTACCCATCCCCGTTGAGGCGTCTTCGCTGATCTGCGCCGTAATATCAAATCCATCTTGCGTACCTACCCAACAGGCGATGCTCTCTGCACTTTCATGATCATTAAGCCGATGGCAGATTAACGTATTAACGCAATTTAAGACTTGCTTTTCAAAGTCAGTATCGACTCGTTTTAAGTCTGCCAAACCTTGGGTGCCAAAAATAGCATGGATTCCTTTTCCACGTCCCATATTGACAAGATTTAAGACCTGCTCACCTGCAAATACAGAAAACTCATCAAAAATAGTAAAAATACGCTGTTTGGTTTCTAAGCGGTCAATAACAGCCTTAATATCGTTAATAATTAATTTGCCTAAAACTTTAGCAAAACTGGGGAAACGTAGTGCCGGCAAAGCAAAGTACACAATACTGCCTGACTGGATGACTTCTGCCAGATTAAATGTGTTTTTCGTTTTTTCAAAAAAAATCCCAAGCTCAGAGTAAATGAGCAGATTTAAATGTGCTTGCAAACCAGTAATGTCCTTCGTGTCATAACGCTGCAAACGGGATACACGCTTTTTTAGTGATTGATCGGTAATGGCGCGTGTTTTGAGAGCGAGTTCTTGAAAATCTAAGCAATTAACAATCGTTTTTAAATCAAAGTTCTTTTTTAGCGTCAGTAATACTTCAAATGTGGTTTGTAAGTAATCTTCAGCAATAGAACGATAATAATCATTTTCCCAGTGATCTTTGAGGCTAATTAGTTTATCTTTCAGTTCTGTATAGCCACCGTGTGCTAAGGGATCGTAGTGATGATAATCTCCACAGTTAAATCCATAGAAAGCGCGTTGATAGTCTTGAGATTTTTTCTGAAGCCAGGTCACATTTTCTTGGGTAGGCTTACCATCGACGATAATCAGTGGATAGGTCTTCTGTAGTGCGCGTTGATAAAAACGGCGTAAGGTTATCGTTTTCCCGCCGCCGGTTGTGCCTAATACTAAAGCCATTTGATTCACGGCAGCGTCGGGAATAATAACCGCTTCCTTCGTCGCAGAAATGCCTAATAAGGTTCCGTCCTCGTTTTTTTTATTTTGACGAGTCAAGCGTTTATGCCAAGGGTTCCGATAAGATAATGCTTTGCCACGTTGAATCGCTTTTAATTCCCATTCATGCGTAGAATTAGGAATCCATTCGGTCATGCCTAATACACTAGCCAACAGTAGCGGAAATCCGACTAAATAATAAAAGGCTTGCTGATACGCAACTCCCAGCGCAACCGGAAAACCTTGGGTGAACAAGGTTTTCCAAAACATAAGATGGTCAACAAAGCCATCGTCGATGAGCTTAAGGAAAGACAATGTAAAATGCGCTTGCCATTCCATCAAAAAACAACTGTAAACCGCCAATGAAATACCTGTTAAAAATATCTGCCAAACGGAATAACGAAGTCCTCGGATAAAAACAAGAAAACACAAAAGACCCAGTAATCCTACCCCGAGTTGCCATAAACAACAGAGGCCAATTAACAAGCACTGAATGGCTTCTCGTGGACGTTGTAAGAAACTGTTATCCTGTACTGACATGATAATTTGTTGGTTGTTTTTCTAAAAAATGCTTCAGTAAGTAAATTTTAACAAACGACATCGCTTTGGTTGCCTCCTGTAATCGCGGTTGCATAGATTCCTTACAAAAATACCAAACTTCTTGAATTGAGAACTGGCTGGCATAGGACTTTAAAATATCGTCTAAACGAAGCTTACTTTTGTGAGACAATTCAACTTCAATAGCAATTTGTTTATCGTCGGGAAATACTAAGACGCCATCAGGTAAATGGCCGTGCTGGCCTACACCGAGCTTATATTTATCATGTTTTAGTTTTCGTTCACTGATCCAGGTCACATCGGGGTAAAGGTCCCTAAACTTTAAATAGAGAGTTAATACCGTCAGATCATGCCGATAGTTAGCCAAGGGAACTCGATGCAACGGAGGTAATGGAGTAAATCGTGCTCCTGCAGCGGTTAAGCGAAATAATCCATGCTGCTTATAAAAGATTCGTTCATGCTGTACTAAATGATGACGAATCAACTTATTAATTACTTGATAGTTTCTAGGTTTTCGTAAGCCAAAGCGTTGATTGAGCTGAGGCATTTCACAAAAACCAAATTCATTAATAAATCGTAAGATATCCACATCACGTGACGTTAATTTCAAAAAGGGATAATCCTAATTTTTTTATTATAAAAAATTGGACTCCATTTCGTGCCAATAAGCAAGCATAAATTTGATGATTTGGATTTTCATGTTCAACTTATTGGATAGTATAACCAAATCCGGTTAACGTAATTATTCCATTTTTTTAGCACAACCCCATTCTTAATCACCTTCAATTCTTTACACTATTATTTTCTTCTTCTCGCCTCCTCCTCCTCTCTCTCTCTTCACTTCTCACACAAGATTTACTTACATGCCCGCCCAACAGCCATGACCTCAGTTTTACAAGACACGAAGAGACGATGGAAAAGTGAGGTCATGGCTGGTTTCTACACCGTAGAATGGGCGGGCAGACCTTGTAAATCAAGACAAAAAGCACTTTAGAGTTTACTAGACTCAGAATAGATATCGCAGTTTAAAATTTTATTTGCTCTATTTTGTAATAGAGAGTTCTATAATTAAATTGATTTTTTTATTTAAACGTATTATACATTTAATATTAATTGAAAAATTTATAAAATTTTATTACTATAAATTAGAAGTTTATCGAAGTGGTATTTTTAAATTAGATACAACAAAATTTTTACCAACTATAAAGGGATGCTTATATGTCAAATGTTATTACCAATAATTCCAATTCTTCTCATGTAGATAAAAAGCAGCGTAAAGATTCTAAAGTTAACAAAGTTTCAGAGTTACAACCGAAACGAAATGGTTTTATTTCCGGCTTATTAAATGGTTTGTACAGCTCTACACAATTTATTTTAAATAATCCAGCGAAAGTACTGACATTAGGTTTAGTTGGTCAAGTTGTAAGTAGTAGTGCTTTAGGTAATTTTCAGGGTCAGGCTTCTTCAAGAACTAATAATTCAACTGATTTACTACTTTTAGATAAACCCCATCTTAACGAGAGTTTAGCTCTGATAGAACAACGGATAGGATCCTCCGTACATATTGAAACTAAGCAAGAAAAAGATAAGGTGATTAATTTTAAGATATCTAGGAGATTAAGACAATTAGATTTTGAATCACAGAGAAAAGATAGTAACAATAATGTAGCAATAAATAGATTGAAGTGGCTTAAAGAAGATATAAATGACTTTAGTGTAAATTTAAATCAGACAGCTGGTTCCTATCAAGTTAATGTGGATACTGAAAATAGACTACATATCTTGATTGATAGGTTAGACAGTCTTAAAGAGAATATACCGCTAGAATATATAGGGGAATTAGAAGTTATCAACAAACAACTACAAAGTTTGCTATTTCCACTGAATGATCCAAAAATTACGGATGAAAAGGACGCAAAAGAGTTAGCTAACTCTAGTAAACAATCAAGGAATCCTAGACAATCTGGTGTGGGTCCGCAACCTCCAAATGAGAATGCTCAGATAATGACTAATTTAAGCTATCTTCAGGAAGATGTAAATGATTTGAAAAACAGAGTAGATAGGGTAACTAATTCTGAAGCTAGTTTAGCTGATGTATTGCGTATTAAAAATGAGGCTGAATCCAGAATAGCTACTTTAACTGCCCGATTAGATAATATTAAAAGAGATGTATATCAGGAACATTCAGTGCAAATAGACGCTATTAATCAACAAGTACAAGGATTGCAATCTCAGCTGGATTCAATTAATACGGCACTCTTACAAAAAATAGCCAATATTGAAGGCAAGCTTACAGAACAGGATAAAGAAAATGCAAGACGAAGAGAAGCCGACCGAGATGCCAATAAGCAACGTGCGATTCAAGATTGCATTGCTGCTATTAGAGACGGAAGCCCGGAACAGGCAAATACTAAATGGCAGCATATTATAGAGTTAGACACTAATAAACATTGGTTTAAAGAAGAACTTGAACATATTATTCGAGAAGCTTATGGTAGTTCTTTAAGTAATTTTAATAAAGTAGAGGGCTTTATTAGCCGTTTGCCTTTAATTTCGCAGTCAGCAGTGGGTTACAAAATCCTTATAGAAGGAATGAAACAAAATGGCCAATTTTTTACGCCAGAAATGGTACGAGTAGGGTATCGAATTAAAGAATATATGGATATGCCTAATTATTCTAATATTGGCCAAGAATATAAAAACATTTATGATTCGCTAAAATCTGGTTTGCCAGAAGCTGTTAGACATTTATTATGGCGTAAAGTTTGTCTTAGAAATACAGTGAAAAATAATGAATATTTATATTCAGCCAATAATTATTTTAAATATGATGATGATAGATGGAGAGTGTTTACATGGCGTTCTGGATATCCGGGAAGCCATGCTGTTTGGAAATTTGAAACTTATGATCAGGGAAAAACATTTGAGATAAAAAATAATTATCGGGGACAATATCTATATGCGGCTATTGGTGATTTAAAATATGATGATGATAGACGACAAATATTTACGTGGCGTAACGGAAATCGAGTTCAAAAAAATGAGTGGAGAGTTGAGTTGTTAACAACAGATGACTCTAAAGATGGTTCAGAAATTGCATTGTGGAATGATTTTTATGATGAAACACTTTATGCAGCTGCTGATGATTTAAAATATGATGATGATAGGCGTCGAGTATTTACTTGGATACCAAACACTCCTTTGTTGCAGGCTCGCTGGAAGATTGAAGATTGTGGATCATATGGTAGTAGAAAACGTCGAGATCTATCGGAAAGGTTTACAGTTGTTAATGCAATGCTCGCTAATGAAAAACTGGATCAAAAGGATAAACTAAGAGGTGTGTCGGGTAGGAATTTAGTAGGTACTGAGGTAAATAGTAATGCTGTTAATAACAGCAGCGAGTTATCTTTTTTAAAAAATAGTTTTGGAAGTAACTTGCTATTTTTTGGTGTTCAGCGACCTCAAACAGCTTTGTTGGATGGCAATGCGCCGTTTTCAAATTTATCAGATGTAGGGGATACTCACTTAAGTGCTCCTTATCAAGGAAAGTTGAATACAACTCTCTCAAAGTAATTTTTTTAAGAATACAGTTAAATAGAGTGCAGTAATAATTACTGCACTCTATTTAAAAGAAATAGAAAAATAAGGAAGTTAGCTATGCCACTACTTAACTATCAGCTTAATCGTTTAGATTCTATTCGCTCATTTCATTTTAATCTCTCAGGACCATCTGAAGATATTATTCAAGGTGATGATATTAGAAAGTGTACGTTACAGCCTTTTTACATTCGTCAAAATCGTGAAATAGCTTATTACGAATACAACAAAGAAGAAAAAACCTTACATAAAATAGTTTCTGAACCACTGTTCAATCGAGAGAGGAGCTATTCGAGTACAGCTTATCCAGCCTACGTATCCGATGTCTTAGGCGTGGGCGAGCCTATGCTTATTTTACGAACAATACAAGGCATCAGTTTTTATCGCCCTAGTAAAAGTTTGCCTCAAAAATTTGAATTAGTAGCTCAAGATTTACGTTTTCATGATGTTCATCATTGGAATCAAGCAAATCACACTGTTAGATTTGGCCATTTTTATTCAGATAAAAGCTCTCTTGGTGTGCTAACCCACAGTTCACGAGAAGGAGTAAAGTTTTATGTTGTAAGCAAGGAGGATGTTAAAAGAAACTACAGTATGCCGCTGTGGTCTGTGGGTATAAAAAACCCAGCAATTATTCAGCAACCAATTTGGAACGATCCGGAGACAGATTTTTTTGTTACGGATACACGTCGTCGTGGTCAAGATGATATTGTATTGCGTAACAGTGAAGGTTTAAGTTTATACGAATTTAAACCAGACTATAGCTTAAATAATTTTTTAAATACTCCGATCGCTGCAAAGATTGGTAACACTACGCAGGAAGATAGCTTGCTGTTTACTGATTTAACGCATCAAATTTATCAAGATATTGTAGTTTGGAATGATAGCGGCCTATTTGTCTATCAATATCAACGGAATAATAACAGTTATGCCTTACTATCTTACAGTGCTAATTTATCTAAAAATAGAGGTTGGAAACCGGAGTATTTTAGATCGTTACAACTGTTTGATCTAGATGGCGATCAACGAAATGAGCTAATTTTAACCGGACCACAAGGAATAACTTTTTTAACCTTTGATCCTATACAGAATGAGTGGTGCTCTGTTTTAGATAGTAGTTCGTTGATAGGAACTGAGCGATATGTACAGGTTTTAAAGATATTGCCGTCCTGTTCATTCAACTCCTCAACGCCTACTTTACTAACCCAAGACCAGAGTAACCTTCAACTATTTGAGATAACTAAGGTCAGGGGATCCGGCGAAAAAAAAAATGATACAGACATACATGAAAACAATGAAGAATTTGAAGTATCCGTTCCTAAATTTGCGTTGCCGATACGTTCTAACGTTACCATACCTGATCAAATAAAACATACGAATTTAGATATATTTCACCGTCGTTGGGCAGACCAGTGGGAGCATCGTATATTTGAAAATGCGATTGATATTCCGAACGGTCAGGTACATTTTACATTACCGTTAGTCGATATCGATTTACCTGGTGATCTTACTATCCAATTGGCTTTTTCTTATAACAACCAGATACCATCCTCCAAAAATGGATTATTGGGTGTAGGTTGGTCAACCGCTTTAACTCAAGACATGATTTTCGTTGAAGATCAAGGGAGTCTTCGCTTAGAAGATCAACGCTATACCTTGATGGTATCTGGCAGGATACAGTATTTACGATACATTGAGTCTCATACGGCAGGTTCAGATAAGTTGATTTTTGCATCAGCGGAGATGCCTGATCTTAAAATTTACTATGAACGTCGCAATCAACGTTGGGTTATTGATACTGATGAAATGCATTGTATTTACGGTCAAGCGAATGCAGCAAATCAGGTTACTGCTATTCAGTGGCGTTTAACTTGGCCCTATTGGCGTGGTTTAGGTCGCGCCGCGGCTTCTCAAGAACCTGTACCTGTAGCTTGGTATTTAGTAGAACGTCATACAAAACGTAGTAATCAAACACTTTATTATCATTACGAGACAGTTAATCGCACAGTACCTAATGGGAAGGAGTTTACGGAGTCAATCGTATTAAAAAAAATTTCTAACCAACAAGGGACAACACTGAATTTAGAGTATACAAATAAAACAACTGATGAATATACTGTGGAACCTATATTGGATAAGGAAGGGTTTATTCACTGTCCCGGTGTGCAACGACGTTATCTCAGTGGATATCAATTAGATACACCTACTTACCAACAACACTTAAGTTTTAACTATGAAATTCGTAATGAACAGCGTTTGTTGACAAATATTGAGCAGAAATTCGGATCGAACCAATATGAGAAGTTACTGCAATTCCGTTATAAAAAACAGTTAGAACACCTCTTATTGGTCGAGGTTGTTTCACCACAAAACACGAGTGCTCAGTTTCATTATCAAGGACTTAACTTGGTTCCACAAGCACCTGAAATAAAACATTGGGTGAGTCCCCAAAAAGATAGCCTTGCTGTTAATCAAGGATCAAATTATACCGTAGTATCTTATGAAGATAGTCAAGAAGAAATTGTGCTGCAAATACTCAATTCAGATGCAACAGACATTCTGGCTACAACTACGGTTCATCCAAAAAAGCCTTTATATAAAAGGCCAGAAATCAACAAAAACTACCAGATACACTTAGGCGAAGATTTTTTTGTGCTTCTTTTGTATACCCAAGCGACTCAGGAGGTGTATTTATTTCATCGTTATCAGGGAAATTTTTCGGTAGATCCTGCCTATTATGAATGGGATAAGGCCGCACTTATTCGTACGGGGGAAAGTTTTATTGCTGTGGTAGAAATGGGCCAAGGCACTGTTACTATAGTTGATTGGAATAAAAAGGAACAACAGTGGCGTAAGAGTTTACTATCCGCACCTATACCTCATTCATTACAACAGCCAATCGAGAGTTTTATTATTCATGGGCGGTCCTTTGCCACCTATGACGATAAAAATTTATGGATGGGTTATCTCGATAACCAAAGTTGTTGGAAAACAAAATTGTTAAAATCTAACCTCGTTGGTTTAGCTAGCATGAATCGCCAAACGATAGGGCGTTTTGAGTTAGCACAAGACATGCAGGAACAATTGCTGACGGTCTTGAAATACAATGGCTTACAAATGTTACATAATTTTATTCAATTAAGCGCATTGGAATTGAAAAAAGAAAATGCTCAATTGAGAATGCATATTCATTTATTTTTGTTAGACGAAAACTTCAATATAGTAAAAACCCATACGGATAAGCTAGAACGAGAGAAAATTAGAGAATTAACTCAAAATCATGAAGGTAAGGACGATGTCTATCAATTAGGTTACGTAGAAGAAGGGGAACATTTTAAGGTAAAAATTAAAACATTTGTTTCGGGGAAAATCGCAGAGTGGGCAAAAACTGCAAATAAAAATCACGTTGAAGACAAACTAAAAGAATATAATGCTGCTAATGAATCAAAAGAATTTTTTAAAAGGACTCTATTATTCGCTTGGGGATCCTTTTACCAGATTCACATGAGTCCACAAGGTGTAGTGTGTGGTAATGATACATTACTGCGAATAACAGGAACTGGATGGGAAAAGGTTGATCTTCCAATAAAAAGCGAAGAAGTAACAATTGATCTAAATAAACATTTCGTTTTAAAACAGACAGATAAAAAATCTTCTTTTAAACTGTATAAAAAAAATAAGGACGGTCATCTACACAGTGAAGTTATAAGAAATTTAGGGGTTCATGATCCGTTAAAATTATTACGTGTTGATCCTTATTTCCTTACTTTTCAAGTAAATACTAATGAAATTGGTCTGATAACTTTTAATGGGGAAAATGCATCCTTTCAATCTATACCCAATGCACAGTTGATGGGTGCTAGTGCTTATGGATTAATAACACTTAAAAAATTACCTTTATCGGAGTGGGTGGGTCAAAAAGGTGGAAAACCAGAGGCATTACTGATTCAACCTCTAACCCATTTTTTACCCCATTTGCTACAACCAATTATTCGTGAAGTTGTTTTTAATGATCAAATAACCCAGCGGCATACAGGTTTTTCTTACGAAGTGGATTCTAGCCATAATACAGAAAATAGTTCTGTGCAAACCAAAAAAGTGACTATTATTCCGGGCACTAATAAAACGTTGTCGGGCTGGCGTGAAGAGATATGGAGATATGACACGACTAAAAAGGAAATTACACACGAACAAGCATTTTTTGATGGGCAGGATAAAATAGTTCAAGTTCCTAAGAAGAATAACAAAGAAATCATAGCGCCACTAAATGAAACTACAAATCAGAATAATATTTCAAAAAGTCAATTATGGGATCACACTGAACGACTTGTTATTGCAGACTTCTCTCCTTATATATTAGAAGATGAAGAAGTAGGTTATTACGGTTTTGAATCCTATGAGGTGAATCAAATAGGTAAATTAGCTCAAAACAGCACCTTACTAGTAAAAAGATGGGAGTTCAACAAAGAAAACATCGTTAAACGAGGTTTTTCTTTTACAGGCGAAAATTATTTACATCTTGATGGAAAAAAAGAAAGCAATGATACCTACCTGGAAGCGATTTTTCAGCCCCGCCGTCAAGATACAACTTATCTTGCTTCCTGTTGGGTACGCTGTAGTCAACCTGTAGAATTAAATCAAGCGGTACCCTTTCTTAAAGGAGTTATCTTCACTGACCAGGGAGAAGAAGTTTTAGGGGTATTGAGTCGAGTTAAATTTCAGTCGGGTGATTGGTCCTATCTTGAGTTACTTGTTGAGCTTCCCTTCATTAAGGCTATTTATCAAGAAATGACAATGCAAGCTGCGACAAGCAATATCACTGAAAGTAGTAGTATGGTAGTGTCTTCACCACTTGCTAGTGTTTCAGATTCTCCTCCTGCTCATAAAATAGATATCCCTTTAAATATAGTGCTTCGTGTCGGAACTGCAACGAATATAAGTGTCGATTTAGACCATATTCGGTTTTCACCTTTAGATAGTGCTTTTGAAGTTTCCGTGTATCATCCAGTGACAAGCCAACCGACAGCAGTCATTCAGATGAACGGCCTGGTCACTCGAACACTTTATAACAGATTGCACCAACCCATTGCTACACTGAAAGAACAAGGGCAACTAGAGTTTGTATCAGCCGAAAGCAAAACAGGTTATCTTTTTCCGCTGCCTGAAGGCATAGAGAAAACACAAGCTAGCCGTGTTACTTTCCAGCCAGAAAGTGGATTTTACGAAGAATTTGATCCTTTTGCGCTACGGAGTCGTTGGACAGTCAATGAACCAGAAACCTGGAAAATCGCACCAGGACAATTGTATCATCAGGCAAACCATTGGAATCAGATAGCAGCTGATTCGCGCTTATTAGATAGCGCATCCCTTGCGCTTCGCTGTGAAATAGCTTTTTTATCTTCATCCGCTTCTTTGCGCTGGCATTGGCAAGGCAGTTATGTGGAGTTAACCCGTCAAGGTATGAGTAGCACCTTGTTTTGTCCATCTTGTCATACCAAATCCATGAAAGGACTGCCGATACAAGGTGAATGGATTTTCTTCGTCGAAAAAAATCGTTTATGGGTATGGTCAGAAGGTGTTCTACTTTTTGATCAAGCTTGGTCTGCGGGTAACGATCAATCATTAAAGCCTTGGACCCGTTTGATGTTAGAAGCACGAGGCCACGTAGCTATTAAAGATCTTTGTCTGATGAATAATCCCAGTGTACAGGTTGAGTATTTCAATCGTTTTGGCGAGAAAACCCAAGTGATAACTTTAAAAGATGCACAAACAGCGCTGGTTTCTGAAACTTTGTACGATACCTTAGGTCGTCTAGCCATTACGACTAAAGTCACGTCGTTGACACGTGCGAGCAACCAATCATTACTTGCTTATTACCCCGATTTTGTCACCAACGATCATCCATCAGATTCTAATTCTGTATGGAATACCGGTTATCTCCCTGGTGAAGTCAATCATTTAAACCATCAAGACCGTGGATTTGCTTATCAACGTGTCACTTACGCTCCCAATCTGCTTAATGAAAAACAAGCGATAGGTTTACCTGGTCCCGATTTTTCAGTGGGTGGTCCTTATGTGAAAAAATTCAGTAAACAAGCCAACATTGCTTTTTTAACCAACCTTTTTCCTTTGAATCAGGGTTATCGACAACACGTTGAAATTCAACCGAATGGCCGTCGCCAAGTAGAAATTTTTGATAAAAATACTAATCGGGTTGCCTTGTATCAACATGTACCCGGCTATGATCATCAATTAAGTACCTATGAATATGATGAGAACAACCGTTTAATAAAGATTTTACCGCCACTTTATCACGAAAAAGTCCATAGCCGATTTAAAACGCAACCTCTGAAAACAGGAGAAGAAGCACGCCTGTCAGAGCAAGAAAAGTATTGGCAACGGTTAGGCACCCATTATGTTTACCATGAAAATGGCCATTTATTAAGTAAAACAACGCCAGATAGTGGGACAGTAACATTTACGTATACACCCGATGATAAGCTAAGGTTTATGGGGTTTGGTGCCAATCAAACAGAAAAAGTCGTTTATTTAGCCTATAACGAATATGGCCAGCTCCACCGAACAGGGTACTTCAAACTACCGCAGAATCAATCTGAGTTACTAAACTATGTAGATTCATCAGTAGAACCATCTGACGCTCAGGATTATCAACGATTTTATTATACCGCCAATCATGTGGAGCCCATTTTACGTAATCGAATTAAACAACTGGTAACCTTTAACGAAGAAAAACCCTTTTTTGAGGAATTTCGTTTTAATGCGGATCATCAAGTAGAAGTCAAAGGAATTCTGTCCATGTTAGCTTTCATTGATAAGCAATACGTGGCAGGTCGATTACAGTCACTTTCCTATCCCATTGCTATCGATGACAAGCCTTTTAAATTAACCTATCAATATAATAAGCAAGGTCAGCTCGTAGCGCTAGGAACAGACAATAACTCTACTTACTATGCCAAATTTGATTATCACGCAAGTGGTCAACTTCTCAGCGAACAGCACCGGCCTGGTTCCTCTCAACACCGTTTTGTTCGTCATTATCACTATAATTCCCCAGGATTTCTTGAAAAAATTACGGATCCGTTTTTGGCTGAAGATTTAACTTATACCGAAGGGGGATATGGTCAAGCCGGATATGGCGATGGTATGGTTATGCAAACCGTTTTTAATGCGAGCTGGTTCAAGGATGCCGATCCACGTTCCTTTGTTATCAACGATAAAGCTTTTGCAGATGATCAATGGGTAACGCCAGAAATATCAACGCGTTGTGTTCAGGCTCTCATTAATGAAGAGTATTTGGATTGGATGAAACGTCCTATTAAACTGTACTATCCTAAAGAATTTAATACCCTCCCTCTGTTTTGTAGTGATGGAGCAATAGGTTATCAAATCGCTAAAACCCTTGCAGAACGTTATTTCCCTGTCTACGGACATCGCTATGCGTATGGTAATTATCAAGAATTAACAAAAGGAAAATATTTTGTAGGTGATCCAAAAGAAACGTTGGGACCATTACAACCCACAACGTTTTCCGAAGAAATTTCAGGATTAACGTCCACCCAATCGAAAGCTATTTGGCAAGCCTTGCACCGGGCAGAATATCTTAATCAAGATAAACATCAAAGCGATCTCGGTGCTATCTATGGAAAACCCGATCGCTCCTTTTTCCGAGAAGAAGCATTACGTAAAGATTTGCGTGAGATCGAAAATTTATATACACAGATATATACACCTTATACGCTTCCGATTAAGAAATTGCTAATGACCCGTTTAAGTGAGCGCCGTGAACTTAATTATGAGGAGTTTCAAGCTATTTTCTTAAAATGGAAAGGAATAGAAACCTATGCTGCCTTGCCAGATGAGATTCAAAAAGCTAAAACTGACGCGCAGCGTATTTGGGATGTGCTACGAAATAAACACTACCTTCAAGATGCACCGTTTTATGCCTTAAATTCCTTAGAAACCAGTTTTAAGGACGCTTTACGTAATTATACGGCTTTTATTCCCGATATTATTCGTGTTTTATTTTGCCACTTTTCGCATGTTTTAGGTGAAACAGCTTTTGATATTGAATCCTATGACATTGATGCTAACGGTAACCATCTTCATTTTTATACAGGGTTTGATCGGTATGAATTGGATTACCGAAATGGCACGAATCAAATTCACGCTGTTAAAATTGATCAAGTTACTACATCGAAGCCAGAAGAACTACTTTCTATGGATCATGATGCGCAGGGTAATGTAGTTAAGGCCATACATCGCGGAATACAACAAATCGATTATGATCCCACTTCGCAACGTACAAGACGTATTTTATTAGCTGATGGTCGTAGTCTAAAATTTTCCTACGATGCCAAAGGAGAACGCGTGTTAAAGCGCGTAGCATCAGCGGATGGAAAAGTCAGTAAAGAAATTTACTATATTCGTGATGAAGAAGGCAGAGTGTTGGTCGACTACCAAGTCACCTATGAGAAACAAGAACCGTCTGAGGCAATCATAACTGTCTATCTCTATGGACCTCGAGGCCTATTAGGTTTTATTCGGAACAATGCTTACTACAGTGTCATTACCGATCATGAAGGTTCGATTCGTTTAATTGTCAAAGACGGACGAGTTGAAGCCGCTTATGATTACTTACCATACGGCCAGCTCATGCGTTCTTATGGCAATAATCCTGATGCCCATATTACATACCGTTACACGGGGCAAGAATGCGATGAAGAAACAGGACTCTATAATTACCACGCTCGCTTATACGACCCAAGTATTGGCCGCTTTTACCAAATTGACCCCAAAGAGCAATATTTTAGTCCCTATAAATACGCCGGTAATTCGCCTGTTTCTCTCGTGGATCCCGATGGAGAGTTAGCGATTGCAGTCATCATATTAATTGGAGCAACTGTAGTAACTGCATCGGCAGGCGCCTATCTTGGAGGTGCAACAGCTAACAATCGATGGAATCCTGCCGACTGGGATTGGAAGCATAAAAGTACTTATGCTGGCATAGGTATTGGCGGAGTAGCTGGTGCTTTTGTCCCTATAGGGTTTGTTACTTCAGCAGGTGCTATTGGCGTAGTACCCACCATTTTATTGGGCGCTGGAGGAACCTATCTTAGTACAGCAGCAAGTAATCGTAACTGGAATCCAGCAGAATGGGAATTGAATAGACCTCATACTTGGAATGCAGCGTTTCAAGGATTTGGAGCAGGATCAGGAGTAGTAGGCGGAATTGGTGGTTTGAAAAGTGTATATACCGGTCTTTCTGGTATAGGAAAAGGTGTATTAATAGGAAGCTCTTCGGTTTCTGCAGCAGGTTTAGCTTATGGCGGTGGTGTTTTAACGAACCAGGGTAATGCCGCTTTTTGGGAATGGAATTGGAAGGATCCTGCTACTTGGGAAGCTATCTTAGGAGGCGGATTAGGTGGGGCTATGCTTCCCGCGGGTGCCTTAAAGTCTAGCCAATTTTTAAAAGGAAATTTAGTCAAAATTTCAAGAAATGGGCGTACTTTTAGAAAAGCGATGCAATCACTGAGGAGAATTCTAAAAGGGAATATAAATACTTTAGGAAAGGATTTACATTCTTTTGGAAAAAATATGAATAAAGTAAATTTAGTACAGGTACTGCGGGCAAGCGGTAGAATTGTAGGAGGGATTGGGATAGCAGGTGGAGTGACTTACCTACAACTTCCTGGTTCTTGGGATGAATTGGATATGACTAATCTTGCCAGCTACCAAGTGATACTCAATGGAATTCTGTCGATAGATACACTCAATATGGGGAGAAAGTCTCGTAAAATTAAAAGTAATAGTGGAACACTTCGTTGTCGACGGAGTGATGCTAGTTGCGGAACACGAACGCTACATGACGATAGAGATCAGCCGTTGAATCAACAAAATTCAATTAGAAGAAAGCTAAGGCCACATAGTTGGATCGGAGAATTTCAGGAGTTTAAGTTTATCTTAGGGAAACAAAATAAGGTTATTCCAGCAGGTAAAGTTAGTTCTGAATTCTTCGGACTGAAAGATATGGTGATTGGATCTAGAGCAGAATCAAATGCCAACCAAAGATTATATGAATCAGACTTAATAGATAAGAATAAAATGCTATATATAGGTTTTGAGAACATTGAAAGAACAATAGAATTTATGACACAGTCCCGATTAAGGGAAACAAAATCATTATTAGAAGTAGCAAGAGTACTGAGGGGACTTTACAGTACAGATGAAGAGGCAATAATAAGTAAACTTAACGAACTTGCTTTTGATGCAAACGGACAAACTATTCGAAGTAGTGCAATCCCTCGAGATTTGCTAGGAGAAATAGTACTGGCAGCGGTGAATGAACACCATGCTAAAAAAATTACTGAACATACTAATTTTATTAAAGGGATTCTTGGCAATATTGGCGATATTATGACAAGTGATATGAGAAATGCATTGAAGGGGAAAATATTTGGATATAATAACGCAGGAGAAGTACGGAACGTTGATATAACAAAAGCTTCTAATCAGTACGGAGTGATTGGTCGTCCATTAAGTAAATTGGTAGAGGCGATGGCAAAAAGTGGGGTATATGGTGGTTTAGCTGTTCCGAAGATTGATACAACAAAATTTCCTAAGCGATTCGAAGTATCCGGGGATTTCCTAATTGCACTGAAAAATGCACTAGAAAAAACTGGGGTATATGACAGTCTACCTGTTCGTAGTAGGCAATTAAGATCAATATACGAAAATAAATCAGATCATCATTTAGAGCGCTACTTTAAGACTAAAATTAACGAAACCAACGCTAATGCGGGACAAATGGGCCAGTGCACGCTAGGAGCTAGACATGGCCAAGCTTATCTAAAAGGCTTTACCTGTTATACACAGAACATGCAGATGATGATTTTTCTCAAAGATAGCTATGTTAAATTAGAGAAAGCAGAAGATAGCTATTCTAAGAAAAGTTGTCGACCCATTGAATTTAATGGTCGTCCTTCCGTGTATTGTGAAGGTAAGAAAACCAATATTGTTTATACACCAGAAATATCACAGCGTCCTTTTGAACAACTTAATGAGCAATTAATGTTGTTACAAGTTGTACTACACGAAGGAAAAAAATTATACGGTTGGTTACAAAATTTGTTTTCAGAAAAAAGTAATAAGTCTAAATTATCGAAAGAAATATCCGAAACTACCTCTATTACAGGCGATCAAAAGGTATTATGGAAAGAAACATTAGATAATATAGATAATAGGTTAACTGATCTAACTATATTGGATACAGAAGAAACTGATTTGCGTTGGGCTTGGCATATTTTAGAAGACAGAAAAGAAGATTTTGAATATTTCAGCCAACAATCTGAGGTAAGTTTAGGGGAAATAGATGCGTTTACAGAAAATTTGCAGGCCTTAACAGCAGAACTCGAAGTCGTCGAAAGTTTACGATTAATCTCTCCTGAAGGTAGTGAAAGTAGTTCAGCAGAAAAAACAGATAATGTTGATATTCCAAGTCATAGACCTTTTGAAGGCAGTATTTTGTTGTCTAACAAAAAAAATACCGTATTTAACAATAAAAACAACGGCTCCACTCTTTGGCTAGGGCAAGGCTTCTTTAAGGTACAACAACCATCTGTGCCTACGTTCATATCGGCATCCGCGATGAATAACTCTCTAAGCCTAAATGGTAAACAAGGCGCTGTTTGAGAGTAAAAAATTTTAAAATCATTGCGCGATTTTTGCGCGACTGAACATGACATACATAACCATTATTATACATTTGCAAGGGTCGTCCGGTTTATAATAATGGTCATTTTTCAATAAGTTAGATTATAAGTGGGCGACTCTTAATCTATTGGTCGATGGTTCGATTCCATCACGGCCCACCAGTAAAATCAATGACTTAAGCATAAACCTACCTAGCCTTGTAAAGGCAAATGTACCAAACTTTGTACCTGTGATTCTCTCTGCCATTCGTTTAATAAGATCATCCCCATCTAAATGCGCAAAAGGCTTCCTTTTAAGAAAGACTTTTTAAGACAAATTTAAGATTTATTTTTTCTTTTAGATTATGTTGAAAATTTATGACCAGGGTCATAAATTTTTTAGCTAAGCTGAATAAGACGTTCTAAATAATAGGTGCTAAAAACGTCTTATGAAGCAATAAATAATTGAGATTTTTTTAGTAAATGTGGAACACAACAAAAAGCAGCGGGTATTTTAAAAATTTCACAATCGCATATCAATAAGATACATAACGGTGAAAGAATTATTTATCCTAAGAAAGCAAAGAAAATAACTAATTATTTACATATTGAATTAAACAAAAATTTTTATCCTGAAAAAAATTAATTTTCTTTCTAGAAAAATCATGTATCATATTGAATAATATAGAAAAAAGTTATTGTAAATAATACTTAATTCTTTGTAGCAAAGCCGGTTTCGTAAAAAATTTATAACTAAACAAACAATCAATATAGAGGAATGCTATGCCTGATACTAAGCCTGATACTAAGCCCCTCTTTATTGCAATCGATATTTCGGGTTCTACTTACGGGTATGAAGATTATTATTCATATGTCAAAGACGAATTAAAATCATGGGAAAACACGCACCCAAATGCACATTGTATTTTGTGGAATAATCGTACACCAAGAATGATGAGTATACAGCAGGCAATAAAGATAAATTGCAGGATAGGTGAGAACGGTACTGATCCTTCTACCTTTGTTAAATATTTGCCATCCGATGAAGCTGGAATTAATTTAGTCATTATTACTGATGGTCAGATAGATAAACAGGAAGTTGATAGATGTGCTGCCATCCTAGACGATCGTAATATTAGAATTAAAGAGCTCATTATGCATATTAAAGTTCTAACTCTCTAAGCCTAAATGGTAAACAAGGCGCTGTTTGAGAGTAAAAAATTTTAAAATCATTGCGCGATTTTTGCGCGACTGAACATGATTAGGTTTTCAGGTAAATCGTCATAGCTCTCATAGCCATTATTTACAGAATCTATAGTCATCCGATCATATTCTTTCGACACACACCATCGACTCTTTCTCCATTCAGGAATGGTGTTTTGAGAATAACTTGAAGTGAAGGGCGCCACATGTGCTAGATGTTGTAGGTTATCCATGAGCTACCTCCTTTTCTAATGCGGAGGAATAAGACTCAAAACCATCGTATAGAGCAATATCATCAGAAGCTTCGCTAAGTAATTCGGAAGCTTGTTTTTGATAAATACTTAATATTTCGAAAGATGGATAGGGATTAACATTATCATCCAAGGCACTATGCGCTGCTTCAACCCCTACCTGAAATGATTCTAGAAGCATCTTTGAAGCATCTTTAACGCTTCGATTAGGTCATTTAGACGGGATGATATTTGATAGCATTGCGACAGATACTCGCTTGCTGGTTGTCGTAGATGGACGGATTGATTTAAACTGACGTTTGCGGTCATGGCTAACTCCTTAGTCTTTTTAAGGTTGTTTAGTTATGTTTATCCTCTAGGTGGTGGTACATCTAGAGGAACGCTTTGCACTTCAGATTTAATTTATCATTAAATGACGATTTAATCAATTATAAATTAAATTTATTTGATTAAATATTATATTATTGCTATCTTATCTCAATTACTTGTAGAAAATTTAATTATGACCCCCAGAAAACCTACACGCACTTTAGAAGATCAGAAAAAAATAGTTCATATGAACTTTGAAACCACAAAAGAATTAAGAAATGCTTTTAAATCTAAGGTGGCTATAAGTGGGAAATCAGTAAGGCAAGTTTTAGAAGAATTGATGAAAGAATATATAAAGAAATAATTTATTATTCAAAATTCAGATTATATACTATCTTTTTAGACTTATATCTATCGATACCCCCCTTCCTCTCTGATTCCTTGATATAAATAAGCATTGTTCATAGGATATGGGCATCTCTCTCTTAAGGCCACCTCTATTAATTCAATAAAAACTAAGTCACTAGGGCTCATTAAAAAGTTAGAATCTATAAAAATAGTCGTTTTCTTCCAATTCTTCAACGAAATATTCTTTTAACTCAATTAATAGAGGTGGCCTTAATAGAAGGTTAAGGATTAGCAGGTATTCTATTTATCAATAGAAGGATAAATAGAGGTAGTTCCAATGGCTGCATTGAAACACGAATATGCGACAAAGACAATAAATTTAATTAAAGGTAGCTGTGATTTAATAAACTGAAAAGAAAAAAGACCAAACCTTGGCTGTTTTAAAACTTTCTACAACCAATCTAGAAAAAATCATTGATAAAATTATAATCGCACTACCCGAGCGCCAGTTTCATAATGCCTCACCTATTATGAGTCAGGATATCTTAAGTTTTATAGCTAAGAATTTCATATTTTTTCAAGCTCAAGAAGATCTTAATAGTGACGGTTATGAACAAAATTTGCTTAGCTTCATAGGCTGCTTATCTGATCAAATTGATCAACGCTATTTTCCAAAACAGCCTATTTAAATCGAGGTCATCAGCATGAGGGATATCACTCTATTAGAAAAAGAAACACAAATACCTAAAGAAAAGCTTGAGGCTTTTAGAGCATTAGATAGCAAATTAAATAATTCAGAAGATTCAGACTTAGACATTTCAGCTATTCAAACAATAATAGTGGAATCTCTAGGAGATATGGAGACCAATAAAAAGTTAGACTTGATTGCTCCCTATAGCCGACGCGATACTGGCATTGGTGGTAAGACAATGGGAATTATTAAAGATATTTCCTATCGGACACGACACCTAAATAAAATTTCCAATGATTTAGACACAATTTATACTCGATTTGAGCAAGGAAAATTGGGTGTAAAATTAGAATCCGATGAAAGAATAACTTTAGCACAATATGGAATTCTTTATGATCTGGCTCATTTAAATAAATATCTAGAAGAAATGAACCATCTAGGATTAATTAATGGAAATGAAACATTAGAAAAACTTTTTTCTCAGACACAAAAAGCCAAAAATATAATCCAATATCTAGATGATACCTTTGATCAATCGTTTAAAATGCCTACAGGATCCGTAGTTTTTAATAATACATCTGACCAAGCTTTAATTTACCAAAAGCATTATAGCTTCTTTGAAAAAATTATTAATTTTTTTATTACTAAATTTTCTCATTCTTCCAAAGGCGTTTTTTCGAAAAAAAATAACAAAATTTCTCATATAAATCCAACTTATAAAGAAGAAAAATTAACGGTCCGTAACTATCTATACAGTGATATATATAAAATTAAACTAGAAACGATGATTAGCCCATCAATCCAAAAAATCCTTAAAGAAAAGCTAGGTAATGATTGGTTAAAGCAGCTTGAACATAAGCATGAAATTATTGAGAAAAAATTGCATGATCAGGCAAGAGAAGAACACATACATATCACGGCAAATGGAAGTGTAAATACAAAAGTTAAAATCGCTACCATATGGTTACAAGGAGGACATAAAAACTCATTCTTTGCTAACCATTCAAATAAGGATATTCGCGATAATTTTTTTGGTCGCGGCGCCTGGGAGAATAATAAGAGAAAACAAACTAAACTGCTCTGTTCCGAATTTGTAGGAATGAGCCTTATTGCTGTAATTCAAGAATTAAATGACCAAGTGATAGAAGAATTAAAAGCAAAAGGTGTAGAAGGTCTCCCACAAACGATTATTAAAAACCCAATCAGCCAGAGAGAAAAATTACATTTATTAACGCCCGAGCGCCTATTAGTAACTATGCAAAAAAGAGGTATTGTAGAAAAAGTTGAGACGCCTCCTGAAATATCTAGATTTATTTCTAGATAAATGTAAGATAATCTAGATAGTCTGAAGTCTTGTAATCCTTAAAAGTAAACATTTTATGTTTAAAATATTCCACAGCAAAGATAAATATAAAATAAATGTTTTAGTGCTCGGTAATGATGGTTGCGGAAAAAGATCTTTTGTCTGCATGTATAAAGATAAGCTTTTCTCCCACAGATTAACATTCCCAGCTAAGGCATTTTCTGTTAAAGAGGCTATTGATGGGGAAATTTTTCAAATTAATTTTACTCTCGAACGATCGCCTGATACATATAATTTGTCCGCCAAAAATAAACCAAGTCAATTTGATCTTATATTAATTATGGCTGATTTATCTTCAATAAATTTTAATAACGATCTTGATTATTGGCAGCGATTCAGTGATATTCACTTTCCATCCATAAAAAAAATATCACTTGGGACTAAATCTGATGTTAAGCTTGTTCAAAATGATGCCAGCAACGTAATTAGCACATCTGCTAAAACGAGGAATGGATTTGAACATTTTAAATCGAAATTTCACGCTCTAGTAACTGAGCAAAAACCAAGCATGTTTGCTAAACCACGTCAGCGATAACTTATCGCACCTATTCCTATTATTCTTCTACTTAGATAAAAAAAGCAGTCACATAAACTTATCTTTCATGTAACAAAATTGTATCAGCCTGAAATAAAATAGCTAAAAATCCTTGCGGGACTTTTGCGGGATTGAAACGTGCTTTTATATGCTTTTGCGTGACAATTGTAATGACCGCCACCATTAATAATCTTCTTTTTTCAATAACTTATATTTTAAGTGTATGCCTCTTAATCTATTGGTCGATGGTTCGACCCCATCACGGCCCACCAGTAAAATCCTTTAAAATCAAATGCTTATAAGCTTTCTAAATGCCTCTTTAAGTTCCTTTGTCAAAATTTTGTCAATATTTTGTCAAAACTATTTAAAAAAATACCTTAAGCTTGCTTCTCTGTAGTAACGCAAGTCAGCTTTAATCCTGCTTCTACTTCTGTCCATTTTGGCTCATGTCCTTCTTTATATTTATCCGTCATCGCTCTGGTTTTATGTCCCGCTAATGCCTGGGCATCAATTCCATTTTTTTCATATTCAGCAATTCCTAATGATCGAATTTCGTGAAAGGATGGACGTTGATCAGTAGGAATAGATTTAAACTCAGGTAATTGATCCCGAATGTATGCAAACGTTTTAGTGAGGTAATCGGGTGTTATCTGACTAAAGTGTTGCTTGCTCTCCGCTTTATAATTTTGCTTACTACATCTATCTGGCCTACGGTGAAGAATGTAGGGGCTCACTATTAAGTCACGACACCGACCTATCCCTGATTCTAAGATAGGCGTAATTTTGATTTTAAGATACGCAGACTCTCCATGTTTTTCAGTTTTACTTTGTATCACATACAAATAACCCTCTTTGATATCAGAAAATTTCAAATTAACTAAGTCTTCTCGCCGTTGTAAGGTATGCAACCCTAACTCCATTGCATTTTTAAACCAAGGTTCAGCCAATGGATGACTATATATTGCAAAATAACTCCCAAGTGTTAGGCGTTCGCGTTTCCACTTTACTTTATGAGCAATCGTTTGTAACGCAGGGTTTTCTTTGCATAAACCATTGGCTATTGCATATCTAAAAATCAAAGCTAAAAAACGACGATATCTATTTGAGCTTTTGTTAGTAAATTGACCCAGAAAATCGGCAATTTCCTTTACGGATAAATCATCAAACAGTGTATTCGATGTTTCTTTAACCGATTTTATCTTAACATCGGGCAATTTCGTCATTGAAGACTATCCGCAAATAACGGATACAAACGTTATTAGTCAAAGTTTAGCAGGTAGCTTGCCTGTTCCCAGAGCCGATGGCTACGATGATTATTTACCTATTGTTAATACTAAAAAAGGTTTTATATATTATGACGGCGACGTTGGAAAGGTATATCCAGCTATTTATTCTGAACCTAGTGTTGGTGAGCTACTCTGTATTGGCACACGTTATTTACGTACCAGTTATTCGCAAGAGGATATTCCTTATGCACGTGTTGCTAAAAGGCTTTGGAATGATAAAGCCGGTTATTATCGATTTGGTACGGCTACTAGCTTTGTTAGTACCAATCTTAATACCAACCAATTAATTTTAACAACAAATCGAGCCGGTGAAGCAAAAACAAGTTCAGCAGAAACATCGGGATTTACCGTAGAGGGAATATTTAAAGGCAACGATTATGAGGTCAATGCCTTTCTCAGCTCCGATTATCCTAATCGTATTTATGTACAGGGAAAAACAAACGCTGGTGTAGCAGCACCCGATGCTAAAACCAGTGGATTTAAAATTGTTCCCCTACGAAATCATGCATTGGTAAAACATCCATCAAAGAGATGCATTAGAATTTATAAAGGATATCGCTTTACAGATAGCCCAGAAGCTCCTGACACATGAACAGTTTAAAAGTTTGTTGTATTATATAACTCAAGAAGGCGAATCTAAGGATTTTAAGGAGTTTTACTCTGCCTTGGCCGAAGCCTTACCCAACTATAGAGAGGATGTTATGACTTTAGCGCAAGAACTAAAACAAGAGGGGATTTATGAGGTGGCTAAAAACCTTTTAGCTGAGGGCATGCCTATGGAACTAGTAAAAAAAGTAACAAAGTTACCTGATTTAGATTTAATTGAGTTAGAAAAAGCCTAATTTTATCCCCTGAGTTAATACCTATTTCTATCAAATATATGCCTCAGAATCTGAGAAATAAGCCTCACCCTTTATCTCTATATTGTCCTTTGAGATAGAAATATAGATTTTGCTCGGACTTCCTAAATTAGCGCCCTGCTCTATGGTAAAAGTACCTTCTGATTGACGGCGGCTTCGACATAGCATTTGGCATAGTGCTGCCGCTGCGGTGCCCGTCGCAATATCTTCTTGGTGACTGAACAGAGGATTAAAATTACGCCCTACGTAATCAGAATTAGGGTTCTCTACATCGCTAGAATAAGCATAAAGGCCATTAATAGCATTATCTTTACACCATTGAGATACTAAGTCTAAGTCGGGTTTCATATCGAATAAAGCTGCCCTATTAATAAGCGGGATGAATAACTTAGGACTTCCTATAGAAGCGACGGTACAAGGTAAAGCTTTTGCTAGAGACTCTTTTTCGATATTTAACATCGTACTGATGACAGAAAGGTCTATAGGGGTATTTAATACTTTTCCCTTATTGGCAATAGACATGGAGACCAAATCGTTCTCATATTTAACATCGATTTTAATATTATCTTTATAGGTCTTTATATTTGGGCGTTGATTAACATTGGATTTAAATAGGTAAAAAACTGCTCCAAGCGTGCCGTGACAGCACAGAGGAAGTTCGCCTTTTGTTGCAAAAAACCGTAGAAAGTACTGATTTTTATCAGGGATGATGAAAACCGTTTCAGGTAGGTTTAACTCAGTTGCCTTCTTTTGCATAGCTTCTTCGCTAAACGCAATAGCATTATCGACTATGGCACAGGGGTTTCCGCCCTGATGATTATAAGAAAATACGTTAATAATCTTAATATTCATACATTATTCACTAATAAATTGAAAAACCCATGTGTAATTTATTGATTTTACAAGAGTCTATAAGTATTGAAACAACCTGGCAACCCACCCAAAAAAATATATCCTATCCATTATTTATTTAATCAATTTTTATCAAAATAAATGATTGTTATTTACTATAGCAATCCTTATAAAATTTATAAATCCATTCTGAGTTAATATGAGTAGTTAGTTTAGTCAATGATATATTAAGGATAATTAATTTATCTATTTATAAAATAGATTCAAGCATCAAGTACGCTATTCGATTTTATTAAAAAATAAAGATTACTTTACAGGAGATAGTAATGATTATTGATAAAATAACAGCATTTACGACTGTTAAAATCGCCTGGGAGATACTTGAAATTCTGCATTTTATGCATGTTGGTCATATAGCGGGCAAAGCCAGTTATAAAGGAGGAAGTTCTGTTAAACACGCCATGCAACACTGCTATCAGGAATGGCAGGATAAAAAAGATCCAACCCAGCGACGCATGCGAAAAGCAGAAACGCCTTACGATTTTAAAGCGATTGGCGATACGACCCAAGCTATTAATGACATTAATACTCAAGTGGAAGCTTATCTAGCTAAACTGAATAGTAGTGTTGAGAATTTACAGCAAGCAAAAGATTGTTTTTCAGATATCCACGATATCTTAACAAAACTCGTTAATGCGTTGAAATCTAATAGTGACGACCAATTCTCAAACCTTTTATTGCAGCTTAAGAGTAAGTTTATATCCTTTAAAGACGAATTTGACAAATTTTCATTTTCGATAAAACCACCACCTCGTCAACTATTATATGTTGCTGATTTGGATGGAAATAAGATGGGCGTAATTAATCAGTATAATAACCGTTTACAAACCATGAAGGATTATTTTGATTTGCTAGAAGAAACGGAACAAAAAATTGCGAATCAGTTTAAGAAAGGCTTTAATGCCATTCCTACATTGCTACCTTCAACAAGCTCAAGTTCTATTTATTCTCCTGAACAATTACAACAAGCCATCACACAGTGCATAGACTCTCCAAAAAATACATCAGAAACAATGCTTGCAATTTTTAAAAACGATACAGAACTTGCGATTACCTGCGCCGATATCGTCAAGTTATTTGCCTCTTTTCAAAAAATTCACAAAACAATGCAGACTATCTCATTGGAGGACGATCCTGCTTGGTTTTGCTTACTGACTGACGAGAAAGAAATAGAAGAAGTTGGACAGCGTATTTTTCTGCACGCGATGAACGAGGCTAAAATCTCCGATAAAGATAAATTACTCATCGCCAAAATTTTCTTACGTAAACCTGTTCCTACACATTTGATGAAACAAATTGAAGTGGATGAGCTGGCCTATGAGATGGCTGACATTTTACGGCGTTGGCAAATCGAAAAGTGCGAGCAACTCACACAGTTTCTCAGCACGTTGACGAAAGAAGGAGTGCCGTTGCCGTCTAGGAAACAAGATCCCGATGGACGGCTAGAGTGGGAATTATTAGAGTGGCTCAAAACTCAAAGAGAAGAGCAACATTCAATCGATTTATTTAAAACGATCTTAGTTTCACCCTGTTGTTTTAGCCAATGCAGCATAGAATCGGCGCGTACTCAGCTCAAAGATTTATCACTTGCTGAAAATATCGATATCCTTATTCAAAAACATCTGACCAGTCACTGGGGTGCTATTTGGGAAAAAAGTGATAACTTGATCCAGTTACCATTAAAGTTTAAGACAGATATTCTACCAACAGATCGCATGAAGCCAGATACATCGGAAAAACCTAACGTTGTTTCTTCTGTGATCCAGGAATTAGCCACTAAGCTCATGACCGATCTTGAAAAATTAAAAGTAGAACTAGTGAAGAGTCGACCCAAATATTCAAAGAAATTAAAAGAATTTAACCCAGAAAAAGAGCAAGCTATCGCAATACAAAAAGATCAAGAACATGAAAATGGAGTAGAACGTATTAAGCAACTCCAGAGCAGTATTCAGGATATTGATTCTTCTTTAGACAGTAGTTTAGCGCATTATCTGTATCAGCCTAAAGCGATCAATCCCATTGATAAGGCTAGACAAGTGCCGACCATTGATGATTTATCTTACGTGATTTATAAAGGTGTGGATCCAAATAGTATTTGCCAGTGGAAAACCCATTATCAAAACGTTCCCCAAAACGATAAACTGATGCATTATTTTACGCCGGATCAGCAACAAGATGAAACTAGAGCGAAAGCTTGGCTTTACGCTTGTACCATCTGTCAAGTCAATGCGATGCCTGCATTTTCTCACTTATTTACTACGGATCGCCTCTTAGCGTTAGAAAACACACCTGAATCACAGGCCGCTATTAAAAATACTCTTTCAATACAAGTTTTTTTCAAAGACCCTAAGAAAATATTGTCTATCGCTACTAACAGTAAAGCATTGAATGGAGTGACACCGAAAACGGTGGAAGAAACAGAAACTGCTTTTCAGCAATTGCAGGATTACTATGTGTTAGCGTTAGTGAGAGTGCATCCAGAGTACCGCAATCAATTACCGTTCGGAGAACAATTGAAATGCTTAGTGAAAAATTTATTTAAAGTGGGTCAGGAAATTGGAAAAAATCGGCTGGAACATGTGCAAGTCTATATGGGTGATTTATGTGCTGTATTATCGGGAGAACATGTAGAGGCTATTAACACAGCAATAACTAAATTGAACGAGAATTATAATAGCCTATGTGCAACAGCCAAACGGGCTCATAAAAGTCAGTTATATGCCATCATGGATAAGGCAATAAAGGGTCCTATTGCAGAGATTAAAAGACAGATGGGTGGTCTTTCAAAAGAAATGCCTAAAACACCTTCAGATCTGAATTCGACGGTGAAACAAGTAGAAGAGAAAAAAGAAACATTCAAAGAGTTAGAAAACGAACGTAAAGAAAAAGAAGCCGCACAAGCCCGAGAACAAGAGGAACGCAAAGAGAAAGAAAAGGAACGAGAAGAGAAAGAAAAGGAACGAGAAGAGAAAGAAAAGGAACGAGAAGAGAAAGAAACTGAACGTAAAGAGAAAGAGGCCGCACAAGCTCGAGAAAAAGAGGAGCGCAAAGAGAAAGAAGCGGCGCAAGTTCGAGAACAAGAGGCACAAGCAGAAATAGAACGTCTAAAAGCATTATACGCTGAACTAAAAAAGCAGGTACCTCCACAACCTATCGCAACAGGATCACGGGCAACACTATTTCCTGCACCACAAGCAACTAATACGATGCCTGAGAATCCTGTTTTACCTGAGAATAGCTATGCTCCCTAATACGAATATTTCAGTTGCAGACTCTGCAGAACAGTTGTTGCAACGCAATCCACTTCTCTATCGTTGGGTAACAAATTGTTTTTCGATAGTTAAGATCAAGAGCAACATATGGACACCCGAGTGGATCGAATCCTTGCAAATAGCGCTGAAAAAAGCGAATTCAGAGACCATTAAACAGGGATATAAGCTACTCACTGAAGAATTCAATAGCAAACTGGGGCAGCCATACTCAACCAATGAGAATTCACAAAATGATTGGGTGTCCGCTTTATTGCTACAGTTACTTGCTATGGATGTGTATCGAAAAACCGCTACAGAATGCTGCCACGATCAATTAATGGAATGCCCATCAATGCGATGGACAAACTATGCCAATCGTGTGATAACGATTGTGCCTAAAGAGGTTTATTTAAAGCAGTTGAGCCGATTAGTAGGTGAGGCCGTATCTAAGAAACCCATCGACAGCACAGTAGACTATGTTTTGCTTCAGATTCACCAACACGCACTGAAATTCTGTTTTAAACGATTTTTAAATGGGCTGCGTCATACGACTCAAGATAGTCCACCCCCTGATGAAGAAAATAGTGCCTATCAATCCTATATTCAGATGATTTGTATGCTACATGTTTACATCACTCGAGTATCTAACTTACCACTAAAAGAAAAAGAACGTTTACCGAATCTGTTATTAGAACAATTAAAACAACTGATAGAAGAGACCTGTGAACTGGATTTATCGCCTTCCTGGATGGAGCGTTTAAGGCAATGGATACAACAGTTTTTTGGTAAACTGAAGTTGTTGTATACGACAATACCAAGTACTGTAGAAACCTCTTCTTCAGCATTACTCATCATCAGCCAACAATTACGAAAATCGGCTAAACAAGCCGCTCAAAAAAAAGAATCACACTCCTCAGAATTGATACGAGAACGTTGTTGGTTGTATTTTTCATTGTATGAACAAATCATCACGCAGTACTGGGATAAAGAGAAGTATGCACTGAGCTATCAATCGACGACACTGGCCTTATTTGAAAGCTTTATGAGTACGTTTGCATTTGAGCCGCCGAGTACGTTTGAAAAAGGGATTTTACGTGCGAACCCTCTAAAATCACAGGGATTTTTTACATTCAGCCGAAAGAAAGTAACACCAGAACATTTGGAATGCTTACTGGACACCGCCTTAAATAAACTCTGTGTTGATTTCATCAATAACTGGTTTTATCATGATTACTCTGCTAATAAGGGGTCGATATCCTTATTACATTGGCTGATTTTTCGACAAGAACCTCGTCTCATGGCCAAGATCAAGGCCTATGCAAGCACTGAAGACTATACGCAATTTCGGGGATTAGCTGAAATTCCTTCTTTTGAAAAAGAAACGCTTTATCGTTTTGTTCAAAATGCTCATAAAGATTTTTGCATCGATTTAAATCTAATGACACGAATGATCGTAAGCATTTGGTTAAAAAAAATTGGAGTCAGTGTCTCTCACTATTATTTAGCCAATAGTTTATTAAAGCCAGAGCGCTGGTTATATCAGACAAACCCCGTCGCATCGGTGCCCTGGAAAGACACTATTCCTAACCTTGCCTGGGTTCTATTGCATGCGGTTGAGCGTTTAGGTGTTGGCTTATATTTTTTCCCACCAATACAACAACGCTGGTCTGTTTTTCAAGAAGCGAGGACAGAACATTCAGGCAGCATTGCAGAATTTGTATATCAGCAGGATAAGCAAATTGCAGCAATCCTTAACAAATTATTCTTGACGTTTCACTTAGACCACGAATCTGAAGCTAAACGAAATGATCCTATGCTAAAGGATTGGGCACAGAACTATATTCCTTATATTAAATCTGCCAAACAGACCTTACGAAAATTCAGAGCACGAGATCCCAATGAATTACAAAGTCTCGATGCAAAAAAGGAAGCCGAATCATTATTAAATGAACTGAAAGACATTGTGCTCTATTGTATGCATTGTGATGTTAAATACGTGCGATGTATGCTCGAAGATGATCCTGATATCTCATCTAAGTTAAGTGAGCTTAGGCAATTACACGTCGAGAGGAGCAGAACACGCAAAGAAATAGAAGAAATAAACAAAAGGACAGAGGAAATATGCAAAGAGACAAAAGAAATACGCAAAGAGACAAAAGAAATACGCAAAGAGACAAAAGAAATACGCAAAGAGACAGAAACTGAACGTAAAGAGAAAGAAGCTGCACAAGCTCGAGAACAAGAGGAGCGCAAAGAGAAAGAGGCTGCACAAGCTCGAGAACAAGAGGCACGCAAAGAGAAAGAAGCGGTGCAAGCGGAGATAGAACATCTAAAAGCATTATTAGCAGAACAAGAAGGACAGATACAACCACAACCTAGCATAGTTGGATCACGGGGAATTTTATTTCACGCCGCAACTACATCCCAAGCATCGACTACTGCCGCGCAAGATACAGAGAAAGCAGGATCAAGTAACTCAGCTTTTCCAAATAGATAAGGCTTTTAAGCGTCACAAAAAAGCCCAAAAAGCTCGAAAAAGCTTTGTCAAAACCCAAACGTAAGTCATTGATTTTACAGGGGTGTATACGGCTCAAAATGGCACTTTCTTTTATCACCACAACCTTAAAAATTCATCTTTTTTCATATAGTTACGCGTTTTATAGCACCAAACTCTTAATCTATTGGTCGATGGTTCGACCCCATCACGGCCCACCAGTAATCTCCTTTAAAATCAAGGACTTAACCATATCCCTTCTATCCTTGTAACGGCACCTGTACCAAATTTGTACCAGCAATCCTTTCTGCTGCTCGTTTAAGTTGATCACTATTTAAATGAGCATAGCGTAGAACCATCTTAAATGAAGTCCACCCTCCGAGTTGTTGTAACTCTTGTAATGAAGTTCCATTTTGTACATGCCACGAAGCCCAAGTATGACGTAGATCATGCCAACGAAAATTTTCTATTCCTGCTCGCTTTAAGGCTTTTTTCCAAGCTTTAGTATTACACTGTTTGATCGGAACATTCTTATAAGTAAAAACAAATTCTGAATGCTTAAACAGTTGTTTTCGTAGAATAGAAATAGCATCTGCATTTAAAGGAACAGCTATCGATATTTTTGTTTTAGATTGACTTGCAGGAATAACTGCATGTCGTTTATCTAAGTCAACATCTTTCCATCGTAGATTTAAAACATTCGCTTGTCTCAATCCAGTTGCTAAAGAAAAAGTAACCAAGTCAGCTAAGTGCGAAGGTAATTCTTTGATAAGTCTCATGGCCTCTGTTTTAGATAACCAACGTTCACGCTCTTCTCCCTCATAACGCATAGAAACAACAGGAACCTTATCAATCCATTTCCATTCGCGTTCAGCTTTTTGAAGAATTGATCTAATCAGAGCCAATAGTCTATTCACTGTAGCAGAAGCTACACCTTGACTTTCTCGGATAGTTGCAATTTCTTCAATCATTTGATTATCAATTTCACTTAACTTTTTATTCCTTAAATACGGAGTTAACCAAGCAAGATTAAATTTATCGTGATTAAGGCTTCGTTTATGTGCTGATACCTTTAACCATTTAACAACTGCCTCTTGCCAAGTACGTTCAGGCTTTTCACCTAATTTAACTTGGCGCCACAAGTCAGCTTTTAACTGATCATGTAATTCTTGCGCTGCTAGTTTGTTTGAAGTCCCAGTAGATCGTTGTATTCTCTTTCCATTGTGAGAAAGTCTGATCCACCAGATGTTATTTTACGTTTACAGAGTGACATAATTTATTTCTCCTCTTGTTGAAGTCACCCTGCGATGGATCTGTGTATTTTTTATAGAAATAGTGCTTGAATAGCTAGAGACGATTCCACGTACCCTGGATCCACTAGCTTGGATAATACTATCCTGTACCTCTACAGAGGAACCGTCAGCGTAAATGCCTGATGGGACGCCGCTACCATCAATTACCTGGATCTGAGTATTCTTTACAAAATTTGAAGTTTTATTTTTGTAAAAATAAATCCCAGTGGCATTCCGTCCTTTAGCAGTCACTCGACTGTTCAAGACACTACTAGAAGTACCGTTCATATTAAGAGCATATTTAGAGGAAAAAATATCACTGTTATTAATTATAGTATTTTGCCCGTTATCTACTATTCCTAAGGTAAAGGTATTTCTGGTATTACCAATTTGACTGTTATTGATAACATTGTTATTGCCCCCGTTAATGAGCACACCGGTGTCATCAGCTGTATCAGTGGTGGATAAAAGGGTAATGCTATCCAGCGTATTATTGCCCGGAAGAATAAAGGCGCCGTTAAATATGGAACGTTCTGTACCACTTACAGGATGACTGTAATCTGCGGTACGCGAGTGAATACTTTGACCCATTTGTAAGGTGACGGGACTAGTTCCACCCGGAACATTTAAAGCATTATAATTGCCGCCATTGAAATACATCACCGTATTAGGAAGCAAATTATTTAATTGACTAGCACCGGCATCTGTTAGATCGGTAGGTCCACAAGGATTTTCAAAGGTGCAATTGGCTAGCACTAATCCATTACCGCCTTTATAAACCCACATCGTTGACTTGCTTATATTGGAACGACCCACTTCATTTCGGATCCGGTATCGGTATCGGATCCAGTATCGGTGTCGGATCCGGTATCGGTGTCGGTATCGGATCCGGTGTCGGTGTCGGTATGTTCCACGGCATTTCTTGGGCGCCTAAAAACTGTTTATTGGTATGAGCTGGGATGAATGAACCTTGTCCAAGTTCAGCCAAATGACGTTCCACCGGGTCAGTCATGCGTTCCTCTAGGGTTGGGTTAGCGCGGTATCGATGAGTTCCTCCAAATTCTAATCCTAACCCGATAGCATACGTACTCTGATGCAGCTTATCGTAGGTGTAACTACCCATAACCTTCAAATAACTATCCAACCAATATTCCAAACCTACTGCTCCACCCCAAATATTATTGCTTTGCGCGGGTGTAAAAAAATAGCTTCCTAAATAACCTTTCCAAGATGAGTTTGGGAAAAGTTGGTAACCAAATTTAATATCACCCCCACAACCAACATATTGATCGGCTTGAAAAATATTAACACGTTCCGAATGCCCAGAAAAATAAGGTAAGCCAGCATCACTGCCCACGATATAATGACGATCGCCAGCAGGGATATAAACATTTAAGTGTGTATCCCAACGAGAGGCTAAAATTTCTACACCTGGATTGATAATATATAAACGCGCATTATTGTTGATGCGACTATAGCCTCCAAAAAGATAGCCTCCATAAATAACGGCCTTGTTTGGAATCCAGCGATAGCCTAAACCTACATCTAACTCACCTTGGCTGTTCGTAGCATAAGAAAGTACAGGGTTTATATAGAGATTATGTGTACTGTCTCCCTGCAAAGACAACATCAAGTCTGTTTGAGCTACCGCATGATTACTCGCATACACATTAACAGATAAGCGAGGGGGGGGGAAGTGTGAAGTTAGCATGAGCAAACTCTGTCACGCTCAATAAAACAGTTATAATAACTAATTTTTTGGATAACATGTCTTTTTATTATTATTATTAATTAACAAATAACTACCACTTTGGAGCATAACATGATAGTAACTATTAGTATATAAATTGTATCATAGCGCTTCAACATGTTGTTATGCTCACGAAAAATTTCGGTCGTCGTGCTCTTCCCTCCTCGAAATTTGTTTATATCACTTCACTAAACTTAAGCTGCTATATGTCCTACGTCGGACATGCAGTCACCCCTTCAGAGTTGACACCTGTTGCTTTCATTAATTCATATATTGATTCTGAATCATTCATTAACAATATTCCCAATATGAAAAAATAAGTATAATAAAAAATATAATATCAATTATCGGAAGATAGATAATTAAAAGTATTTTTAATCCATTAATAATGGATTTTGAAACGGTATATAACATCCTATTGTTGATCCTTTACCTTCTTCACTTTCTACAAAAATTTCACCGCTGAGATTATCTACAAATTGTTTCACGATACTTAATCCTAGGCCCGCTCCTTTATAAATACCCTTATAAGAAGGAGACAGTCGATTAAATCGAGTGAATATCTCTTCTCACTTATCCACAGGTATACCAATCCCTGTATCACTAACAGAAATTTCTATAATGCTTTTTTTTAAATCTTTCTTTTTTATATTAACTTTTAATTCTACTTTTCCTTTTTCAGTAAATTTTATAGCATTTGTGACTAACTCTAATGCGATACGATGTACTTGTATCGGGTCACTGATGAAATAAGGATAAGCAAGAATATTTTTATCGTAAATTAAATCTAATTCTATACCTTTAGTCATAGCGGCTAATTTGTTTATATCGATAACGGATACCATTTCCTCCATCAAATTAAGTTTTCTTTTCTGAAATACACCATGGGCGTTATCAGCCACCTTGATAGCTTCAAGTAATTTATTATGATACTCCAAAAACTCTTCAGTAGATAAAACCAAATCTTGTGTATATTCCTTTATTTTATTAATATCGTTTGTTGAATGAACAAGTTGAGCAAATCCTACTATCCCTGAAAAAGGTGTACGAATATCATGGCGAGCATTTTCTAATAGCGCTTGCTTGGCTAGCTCTGCTTTTTTCTTATCCGTAATATCAAGACTCACAATTAAAATACCCATACAATGTGAATTATCGTATAAGGGTTGTTTAATCGAAAGGTAGTACCTTTCTTTGAATTGTTCTTCAATAATGGTACGCTCTTTTTTTATCATCACGTTTTTACAATCTTCCCAAGTTATCGGATCTACCTGCGCGGCGTTCATATGGCCCGATGAAATCTTAGAAACAGACCCGTTATTTTGAACAATATAATCTCCTTGAGAATCAATCACGCTATAATTAAGTCCTAAAACATCAAAAATAGACGCCAGTAAAGTCGATGACTTAATCAGATTGAGGTTATTTTCGAGGGGATGCATGCTTAACCTCCTCCTGATTAGTAGTGGCGACTCCTTCTAAGGAAGTATTTGATAATGCTTTTTTAAAAAAGGTAATTTGCTTTGATTTACCTACGATACCGATACTTTCTAATTTACTCGCTAATTTCAGTACTTCTTCTTTAATCGCTTTTTCTTCCTCTAAAAAAACCGCGTGACTGGATGACGGTTTTCCTGCCGGTACTTTTTTACGGGACAATGATGTTTCCGCTTTACTGTAAAACGCATAACCGTGGTAATGAATATTCGTTTTAAAATAGCGGGTCACAAAGTCAACCGCCGCATTGAGTTCATTGCTGGGGTAACTAACATGTGCATTCTTTAAAAGAATAAACACCGTACACTCTTCAAAAAGATAGTTTTTTGCTGAGGCTTCATCGGCTTTAGGGGCATGCCGCTTGACCAAATTACCTATGATCGTTTTAAACGCATCGTTGCTTTCATGCAATGAGATGACCTCTGCATAAGTAATTTCATAATCCGGATGATTAACCCATTCATTCCAATGGCTTATTTCATAGACTGTACCCTTATCCAAACACGTTAAAGCGGCTTCATTCTCTCGTTTCCAGATTTCACCTCCCTTTTTAGCAGATTCAGTACCGATATAATGTCTTTGTAAAAAACAACTTAAAAGTACCTTGATTTTTTTTATTTTCAAATCCGTTTCATTATGTCGATTAATCAGATCAATAACTCAAAAACGAGTAAGTGGAAAGCAAGAAAAATTACCTGACTTAAAAAAAATCAACCGCATATAGCTAACTGAAGGAGTGGTTAGCTCATTTAGACACGAACTTTACTAACTTCTTTTTCAGCATCTTAAAAAAGATAATAACTCAGAAAAAAATAAATTATTCTTACTATGAGCAGGTATATTCTTCTAACAACTAAATTTTTAGCCTCTATCAAAAGACTGATTTTTGAGAGATACAATATTTCATCTAAAATGGATGCGAATGTTTCCATGCTAAGCGACTTAACAACAAATGCTTTTTCACCAGCTTGCATACACCTAGATTTCAAAAAATTTAATTAACCTTAGTCGGAGCTATATTACTTTCTTTTTCGAATGGAAAGTCCAATATCGGTGTATAAGAAAATTCCAAATTAATACAACCATCGACGTTAATACTTGGCTTAACACATAAGGGTAATGCCTTAAAAGAAAAGCCATCATTACAAAATTAACAAATAAACCAAAAAGTGAGTTGATTGAGAAACGTAATACAGCTTGCCGATGCGGCAAGGTACTTTTAAATGTAAAGTAATGATTAAGAAGATAATTAATCAGTGCCCCTCCTAGGTAACCTAGAGTAGAAGCAACGATAGGTTTTACAGAAAAAAGCTCTACTAATCCTATTAAAATAGAAAACTGAACTAAAGCTGAGGATGCACCTACAATAAAGAAACGCGAAAATTGCCAAAATAATGCTTTCATAAAAACCGCTTTACTTATAGCATCCTGCTAAAATTGCTAAAAAAAAGTAAACACCGCCAATAACCGCAAAGCTTAACATAAAATGTCCTTCTGCTTGTATCAGAGTACCCATCATAATGCCAATCAGGTTGCCTAACTTTAACGCCGTATTACCTAAGCCCACTGCTTTCGCTCTACTCTCATCCCCAATACCTTTTAATAAAAAGCTAAAAAGTAAGAGAGAAATAATCCCTAAACTTATTCCCCAAAATAAACTCACCGCAAAAGCAAGATAGGATTTGCTAATAAAAGCAAAGCCCCACTGGGCTAAACCGCTTAATAGTAGCGCAACAATCAGTAACCCTATCCCGCCATACTGACCTGGTTTATTATCGATAATACGTCCTAAGATCGAAGTCGTTAGAGACATGGTTAAAGCCATCGTCGCATAAATAAACCCCAAGGTTAAATTATCCGCATGTAACTGCTCTGCAACATATAAAGCAAAAAAAGGTGCCGACATCCAACGTGCAGCTTGGGTACTACAAATTAATAAGAGTAATAAGTTTTGTTTACCTTCATCAAGAAAAAATCTTTTTTGTCGGCTTGATACGGATGCTCGTATCGATTGAAGCGGATTTTCTTTGAGAAAATTAGCTAAAACGAATGAAAGTAATAAACAAACGCAACCCGCAGAAATAAAAATCGATAAGTATCCATAATAATGTGAAATAATCCCACCACATATAGGCCCCACGATGCTTCCCATCGCTGTCGCTGCTTGTAAACGCCCGACTATTTGACTATGTGTATTGGTGGGCGTTATCGAAAGTGACCAGGCTTGTGCCGCCGCAGTAAATCCTGCCAATCCCCCTTGTATTAATCGAATAGTAAAAATAGCCCAGGGATTAGCAAAAAAAAATAAACCCCATTGCGTAGCAGCCAATGCAAATCCAGCACGCAATATCATTTTTTTATAACCTATAAATTCTCCAATTTTTGTCCATAATAATGTGGTCAAAATAGTTGTTAGTAACGGCGCCATATAAATAGCGCCGCTCCAGTATTGTAATGAACGTGGATTAAATAAATGAAACGAAGATAAAATAAGCGGCCAATATGGATCACTCATATCTAACGCTAAAATAATAATAAATTGGGAAAAAACAACCAACCGTACTTGTAAATACCAGAGATCTTTTTCAATTTCCATTGTTTATACAAATAAAGGATTTGATATCGAAGAAAATAAACTATGCTTAGTTTTTTCTAAACGCATGCGTAATAGCGCTTTCAGTGACCAATTTTCTTTTAAAATTGCATTATATTCTTCGTCCCAGACTGATTTTTCAAGCCTTCCTTTTAACTGTTCAAAACGTTGGCAGCTAACGTTTCTCACTATGTCCCAAAAACAAGCTTCATCACAAGAAAAGAATTCAGCTAATAGCAATATTAATTCCCCTAAGTGAATTTGATACGCGGTATATAATAATTGATTACGTACAATAGATTTATTTTCAGTTAAAGTAGGTGAACCTGGATAAGCCTTATATTTAAATCCCCTTGCTTCTAAGGTAGGACCGTGAACTCTAATTCCTGCAAAATCTCGGGCAATTATCCGTTTAATAGAGGCATCTTGAAATAATGCCAACGTATTTTGTTGATGCCCTTCTAAAGCAATACCATAGATCAAGTACAGATCTAGATATCCTCCTAATACTATATCGACATAATTATAGAAATAATCCAATGCATCCTCATAGTTCAAACATCCTGCCGTTTGCACTAATTCTACAAAAAAACTTCTATTATTAGGTGATATTTTTTCAAATAAAGTAGCAACTACTATAGCAGTTTCATTCTCTTGTAAATAATTATTGATATTTTCACGAAAAATCACCGTAAAATTCTTTGATTTTTCTTCATGTATATTTTTTAAATGCAGCCCATAATACTCCGGCAAAATAAACAACCTATCAGAAAAATTATTTTCTTTTATTAAAATCTCCTCTAAAATAGAGGTAATTTTGGGTGTATTTTCTGTAGAGGCGTTTGTTATCGTTCTAACAACACTGGTTGCCTGTACTGCTACTGACAATTTAACATACGGTGCATTCAAATATTCAATGGGCGATAAGGTACGAAAAGATAAAGTTGGGCTCATACTTATCGTAACATTTTTAAATAAAAGAATAATTTTTTCTTGAATATCATCTGCAAATAAATCATGAATGACATGCTTAGCTTGCCACGGGTGAACAGGAAACGGTAGATAATCGTTTACATTTAAATCTAGCTTATGTAGCTCTGTTAGCCACTCTTCAAAAATATTAGGGTAATATTTTGCAAACCAATGTCTAAAATTTGGCTTTTCTTTTGACTTTTCGACGTGTAAGTAATTTTTATGTACAGCCGATAAGTAAATACAAACTTTTGGAGAAAATTCTGGGGAATACTTAAAAACATCCTCTATAGAAAAACCCAGTTTGGTTTTTGCACACGGATGATAAGGATGGCCATTAAATGCAGCTATTTGCTCAAATCTAAGTGATGCATTTTTTATATTTTTATAGAGATAAAAAACATAAGACAACGTATTATAGTGTTTTTTTTTATTTTTTTCCGAAAAAACATCGCCTTTGAGCTTAAGTTTTTCCCGATTAGACAGCACGGCATTCTGCAAATGGTTAGCAATCTCGTTGTATACTTTACTCCACTGATCCAGATTTAATGTTTTCTCCAATTCGAGTTTAACTATCTCAAGCAACATCAAGGGATCAGTAATAAATTGTCTTGAAAAATTTTCTTTATTTATCAACACCAAGGTATCGAAACTTGTAAATCGCAATAAAGAAAATAATTTTACGTTATTCACATATAAAAAATAATTTGAATGCGAAAAATCAAAAATTAAATTATTATTTTGATAACGATATGGAAAAATTTTTTCTCTTAAAAAAGCTAATAAAAGTTGCCTCAAGGAATTTTTATTAACCTCTAGCATATCCTCGCTTAAAAAAAAGTTATCGTTATCTCGATAAACTTTCTCTTTTTCAAATAACTTTACCTGCTGCGAAGCAATTTCTTGCATCTGCATAACAACCACCTACCTTATATCATAAAATAAAAACTACCAATCCCTATGTAATCATTATTATTCATGGTTTTACATTTGAGTCAAGAATTGATTAATGGACTTGTTTTCTTATCTAATTAATATATCTTTAATTTATCTTTTGCAATTAAGGGAGAAAATTAATGTCTACGCTATTTATTTTTCTACTTTTATTGTTATTTTTCTACTTTTATTGCTTACCATCCTGTTTGGAGTATTCTGTTATAAAAAACTAAATTTCTTAACCGGCTTAATTACCTTATTTATTTTTCTACTAATAGGGAATGGATTTATTCCTTTTTATTTATTAAAATCCCTACAAATCTACAAAGAACCCCAAATTATCAAATGGAAAAAAAGTAATACCATTGTCGTTTTAGGGGCGGGCACTAGCAAACCAGTTGGTTCAGATGAGACAAAACCTAGTTTAATGGCCTTTTCACGCATTACAACCGCGGCTACGTTGTATCACAATTGCAAAATCAATTCATCACACTGCCACATCCTAATTAGTGGCGGCGATCCACAACATAATGGAAAAACCGAGGCAGCGACTTATAGAGAGACATTAATAAACTTAGGTATCAAGGATTCTGATATTCAATTAGAGCCAGATAGTAAAAATACTTTCCAGAATACTAAATTTATCAGTACTTTATTAGAACAACAACCTAGCAACCAAATATTACTCGTCAGCTCAGGGTTAACCCTAAGACGGGCACTGTTATATTTTTCCTATTTTAATATTTATCCCATTCCTGTTGCATCAGATTTTATTACGATTCCTTTCAGTAAATTTCCATTAGCCTATAATCTTGCTATAAATGATTTTGCTGTGCATGAAATAATTGGCATTGCCCAGTTTTATATTTATAACTTTTTCGGATGGGATGAGAATAAAACCATTATCAATAAAAACAGTTGAGTTATGGGACTCCCGGTTTTTAATGGTCGGAAGTATATTCAAAGGCTTTTTTTAAACCCAGCAAAACTAACTCTGGAATGAGAATATCAAATAATTCTTTTCCTTCATAAAGTTGAGAAAAACCACCTGTACCAATCACTTTTACTTCTTCCCCAGAAAAAACTTCTTTTTTAAACCCTAAAATAAGTTCTTTCAGCGCGCCCAGATGCCCATAATAAAGCCCACTTTGTATACTCTCTCGTGTGGTCTTACCTATATAAGAGACAGGCTCCTCTATATTGACTGCCATAAGCTTAGCCGTATTATTTTTTAAAGCCTCCATACAAAGCCTCATCCCAGGCAAAATAGCGCCACCTAAATAATCACGATTTGCTCTAATCGCACATAATGTTGTTGCTGTTCCCATATCAACGACAATAAGAGACTTCTCAGGAAAAACTGCAATAGCCCCAATTGCATTGGCAATTCGATCAGCGCCTACCTCATTCGGATTTTTACAGCGAATATTCAATCCTGTTTTAATCCCTGGCTGTAATAGAAAACATTGCGCTTCTTTAAAATACTGAGAAAAACAATGCTTTAGCGTATAATCGTAATTGGGTACAACAGACGATAAAGCAATTGCTGCTATTTTCGCAGGGTTAAGGCCATGGACTTTCAGAATACTAATCAAAAAAATACCAAACTGATCGGCACTTCCCAGTAAAGAGGTAGCGTATCGAAATCGAAAAATAAGTTTATCTTTTTTTCTTCCCTGCTCAAAGACACCACCTAACATATGTGTATTGCCTATATCTAAACATAACAACATGAATCACCTATATACTCGCTCGCCACTAGTTAGTTAAATAAGGCCGAGCGATTTCTGAAGAAGTTTAATATACTCATAGCAAAGGATTTTTTAGCAAGGGGCCACGCAAACGAAGCCACCGCAGTGTATACAACATACATGAGGACGGCGAGTTGAACGAGGGCACAGCCAAAATTTTAGTACGAAAAGTATAATCTTAGCACTAGAAATAGTACCCTACTATACTTAAAATACCCTCACCATGACAATCACTCAGCAAAAAAGAGCTTACCCCGATAAAACGCAAGCAGGGCCAATTAGACTCGATCACAATGAAAATCCACTGGGGCCCAGCCCATTAGCAATAAAAGCGGCTCAACAAGCGTTATTAAACTGCCACCGTTACCCCGACAATCATGGATCCGCTTTAAAAATAAGTTTAGCCACACATTTAAGCATCTCTCCCGACCTTATCACACTTGGGAATGGCTCAGAAGGGTTATTAGAATTACTAAGCAACACCTATTTAACAACGAAAAATTCTGCGGTATTACCCAACTATTCCTTTATAGGCATCAAAAAAATTATCCAGCACACGGGCACACAACTTAGAATTGCTACTAATACTTACCAATATACGACTACTGAACACATTCTAGCGGCTGTTGAACCCACTACAAAAATAATTTTTATTGTAAACCCCAACAATCCTACAGGAACTTATATCAGCTCGCTTGATTTAAACCGTTTACTAGAACAGCTACCTTCGCATATATTCGCCGTTATCGATGAGGCGTATGCTGAATACGTTGAAGACACCGACTATCCCAACACAATCAAATTTTTGTCTACCTACCCCAATTTGATAATTAGCAGAACCTTCTCTAAATTCTATGGCTTAGCAGGATTACGCTTGGGCTATCTCATTAGCCATCCCAAAATCGCAAAGCATTTAAACAGCCTATGTTTACCATTTTCAGTTAATTCTATTGCTTTAGCCGCCGCACAGGCCTCGCTATATGACCACGCCCACATGAAGTTAAGCCTTGCAGTAAATCAGCAAGGTCGCAAACAGCTCATGCAAGGCCTAAAAAAGCTATCGCTTACTATGATTCCCTCCCATACCAACTTCATTTGTGTAAACTTACAGAAAAACAGCTTAGCTATTTATAAACAGCTTGTAAGTGATGACATATACGTAAGACCTTTATATGATTATGAGCTACCCAATCATTTACGTATCTCTATTGGCTTAAAAGACCAGAATCAACGGCTTTTAGAAGCACTTTATAAAATCCTACCCCAGGAACTCTAAAAGCGTGGCCATCATCGTGCAATGGAAGGCACTCTCTTGCTTCCCTGGTAGTGGGGTACACCCTGAACACCTGATTTTGTTTGAAACAAGGGTATCTAAGCTTATTTTTTTCCTTTAAACTCACAATAAAATGATAAAAATTTACAAAGGAAAAAAATAATGACAGGGCTGGCCCTATTTCTACGTGAAGCAATTACGCATCCCAACGCCGTAGGCGCGCTCTTTCCTAGCTCCAAAAAGCTAGCAAATGCTCTAGCACAGCAAATTCCTGCAAATAACCCAGGGCTTATCATTGAACTAGGTGCAGGGACTGGCGCTATTACGGCAGCCCTTTTACACCAAAAAAAACCTGAACATCAACTTATCGCTATTGAGCGTTCAGCTAAACTAGCTAAACATCTGGCAGCTCGCTTTCCAGGTTTAAATATTATTCAAGGTGATGCAGGCCACTTACATCAATTACTTAGTAAGCATACTTCAAGCCCTGTGCAAGCCATTGTATCAAGCTTACCCTTACGCTCCTTAGCATCGGACACTATAAAAAAAATAGGCCAAGAGATTAATCAGACTTTGAAGCAAGGCGGTATATTTATACAATATACCTATAGTCTATGGGGAAAAACTTTAACCCCTTCTTCGAATCTAAAACTTATTCACAACCAATGGATATGGCAGAATTTACCGCCCGCCCGTATTGATGTTTTTTATCGCCAATGACTCCCTTTAAAAAAAGCTTTATTGCCGTGACCGCCATTGAACCTCAACAACAGCTCGCGGCACAAAAACTAGCAAAGCAATATTTTCTACCTTATATAGATAGTTCTCAACAAGAAAATTTTGCCTTTATTTTAATACTCTCTGAAAAAGGGTTAATGTTAAAAAATACTGAACAAAAAGCTTGGGGCAGTTTACAAATTGATTTTTTAAAAGGTACGATAGGTTATCGATTACGGCATCTAAAAGGTCAAAAACAATTACTTGCCAAAGCAATAGGATCTAAAACACATTTAAAAACGGGTATTTTAGATCTCACGGCAGGATTAGGAAATGATGGTTTTATTTTTGCACAATTGGGGTTTTCAGTCACTTTATTAGAACGTTCACCTATTATCGCCGCTTTATTACAGGATGGGTTAGATCGTGCTTTAAATGATAAAAAGTACTCTGCTAGCAATATACAACTCATTCACTCAGAGGCAAAAATATATCTAAACCAGATAGATACAGAAAAACTACCCGATATCATCTATTTAGATCCCATGTACCCCCCTTCAAATAAATCTGCTTTAGTAAAAAAAGAAATGCGCTTTCTTCGTCAAATCGTGGGGGATGATACAGATGCACAAACACTATTGCCTTTAGCTTTGACACATGCACGCAAACGTGTCATTGTAAAAAGAGCACGATCAGCACCCTTTTTATCAACATTAAAACCACAACACAGTATTTTTGGGAAACAGCTGCGTTTTGATATTTATTTAACTCCGATGACATACCATACCTTGGGGATTTAGATCGGGAGAAGAACTCAAGTCATTTTTACCCTTTCGAGAACCAAAACCTTCTGTAAAACTGCTAGCCCTACCCCTTATTGGCAGATAATTTAAATTTAATGGCCTAGAATCAGATGCTTCCCCTCCCGCCGCCTCCCTAGGACTATTAAAACTTATCTTAGCTTTTGCACGATCAGGCGATGTATTGCCCGAATCATTTGAATGGAGTTTTATTAGACCCATGTTATCCATATTCTGCGCATTAAGACACTCTTCACTCTTTGAGCTAGGTAGTGATTGAGGAACAAGGAATGAGTCAGTACATAACTCTTCTTTTTTACCAAGCGATACCTTTTTATGAGCCATTTCTTTTACAGCTACCATCCTTGATAAATAAAAATGATTTGTAATATTTTCTGCTTTCTTCCATTTTTTTTCAACATTATAAACATGGGAATACCACACTGCAAAAGCGACTGCAAAAACAGCGATAAAGGGAACTGAGATGGGTGCAATCCATACAACTGGAACCCTCACAAAAGACGTTATACTTCCCCATATGACGAGACGAAAAACTAAACTGCCTGTACCTAAGCGACTGATAACAACCCACGATCGGTTTAAAAGTTTTTTAACCCACGTCCATGCTGGCTGCTTTAGACTATAGCGTCGAAAAAAACGATCATAATCATGCAACGATAGATCTAATACTTTTATTGTTTTTTCCACGGAAAATGTGTCTAGTTTATTTACCTCTTTTTCTAATTGTTCATATTTCTCATCCTGCGCCTTACCCGCTGCAATCGCTTTTTTAGCCCCGTAACACAATCCCCACAACAGAGTAGCAGTGGCTATTACCATAAAAATTACGCCAAAAATAGCGGGTGCTGTAGGACCTGTTACTGCGCCTCCAATAGCAAGCCCTGCTACTACTTTAAACAAATCACTAAATAGCCAAATGCCAAAAAAAGGTAAAAAACATCCCCCTACAAACGCCTCTACTATAGCAGCAACCTTCATAAAACGGCGATTACCCAGTACGTTTAGTAAATCCTTGCGTAATTTTGAATTTTTAAAAGACTTGAGTTCAACACGACCCATTGCTAGCTGTTCTCTGACAAAAATATTTTGTTTTTCCAATTCAATATCATCGCTTTCATACTTTCTTTTTAAAGCTACTTTCTCTAAATAATCTACCTCTGTATTATTTAGCATACCTATCTGTTTATTAATAGAATCTTTTTTAAACGCATAAGTAACGTAAACACATCTTATAGTAAGAAACAAGAATGCTAAGGCTAATGGGGGAAAAGATAGACCGGCAACCATACCTACTGTTGGAGCAAAATAAAAAGCAAACATACAGAGCCAATAGAAAAAACTGGCCTCTTCAATTGCATCTAAAATAGATTGGGTCAAACTTACATTTTTCTTAAAATTCTTAGGAGGATCAATTTCCTCGGAAAAGAATATTTTTGAATATTCTTTGGAAAAACCGATTAAGTAGGTGCCATCCTTCCGTTGAAACTTTTTAGGTAGATCTGGGGCAGCTGTTTTTTTGTTTAAATATTTAACCAACTCGTCTATTGTTTGTATAAAAATACTATTCAGTATTTCTTTTTTTGTTTTTCTACGTTCCAGTCCTTCCTTTGTTAAATAATTCATTAAAAGATCGTATTCTTTGCGTCGCTTTCCCCAACAAAAAAAACGACGCTTCCAACATACTAACCAAGAGATATCCGGAGAATAAAAATATGCCGCGGCGATTAATATCTTATAATCAATTCCATCTTCTCCCATCATCTTTTTAATTTCGAGATTAGGATCAACCGGATCAATTTGAAGTAATCGTCTAAGATAAAAGAAATGGCTTTTCTTCTCATCGTTGCGCAAAGTACGGTAAACTAATGCAATATGACCTATTAATAGTGCTAGAAGCCCGACTCCCGCCAAAGCACCATGCCATACTGCTGCATAGCGGCTGTTATTGATAGCCGTAAAAAGATTATAACCAAAAATATTTTCTAGTACATTGGCATTAGCTAAAGGTGTAGCAACGAATTGGTCAACCGGACCAAAATAACTACCCAATACCCGTTTTATCGCGCCTGGAGGTTGTTCAACCCGTTTAGAAGGATGGTTACTAAGCACATAAGACCAGCGCTTTATAAAGAAAGGGTCTTCAAACATAAATAGCACCTCAGTGAAAAAAAAACCTAACTTCCATCTCAACACCCTATGGGATAAAACCCTGCCGATTTTAAACTTAGGCTTAAGTATATATTAAGTTTTCAAAAATTTTACCGATAGATCACTGACACTTAGTAAAAATTCTTTAACTCCTCAAATCAATTCAATCTATACTAGCAGCTAAAATTTCTAAAATATTACTTTATGAAATCTTTTCTGAAATGGGCTGGAAATAAATATCGTATAATTGAACACATAAAGGGATGTTTGCCTACAGCAGCTCGCTTAATTGAACCATTTATTGGTTCTGCAACGGTTTTTCTTAACACATGTTACCCCGCTTATCTTTTAGCGGATAGTAACCATGACCTCATTCAGCTGTACTTATATTTACAGCAAGAAGGGCAATCTTTTATCAATTATTGCCGAATATTTTTTAACCCCTGCTTCAATAATGCAGAAGAATTCTATCGTTTGCGCCGTTTATTTAATGATAGTAAAGATAATCGTATTCGAGCAGCCTTATTTCTTTATTTAAATAAACATTGCTTTAATGGATTGACTAGATTTAACCAACAAGGGCAATTTAATACCCCGTTTAGTGAATATAAAAACCCTTATTTCCCTGAGAAAGAAATGCAGTTTTTCTACCAACATGCTAAAAATGCTAAAATTATTCATGCTGATTTTAGCACTACATTAGTTTTAGCTCAGCAGGGTGATGTTGTTTACTGCGACCCCCCTTATGTAAGCCTATCTAAAACCGCTAATTTTACCCACTATACCGCCGATGGTTTCAGCCAAACACAACAAATCAGTTTAGCCAACACAGCAAAAAATTTAGCTTCTCGAGGAATTGTGGTGATTGTTTCTAATCATGATACTGAATTTATTCGAAATATTTATCAAGGCGCTAAATTCATAGCTTTATCTGTGCAGCGAAATATCAGTAGTAACGGGGCGAAACGAACCAAAGCGTCAGAGATACTCGCTATTTTTCAATAAGTTAAAGACGATGAGGCTAAAATTATTTGTCTCTAAATTCGATTTTTATCGGACTCCCGACTATGCGCAAAGCCTTACGATAAAAGTTTTCAAGATAGCGCCGATAAGATTCAGGCAAAGAGCGCGTATGCTGTCCATGGATAAGAATAAAAGGTGGATTATAGCCGCCTGGATGTGCATAACGTAATTTAACAGCTCGACCTCGACTTAAAGGGGGTTGGTGCGTACTCACCGCTTCCTCCAATAAACGAGTTAACCGTGATGTTGTTAATGGGTGTGTGGCCGAACGATATGCCTGCTGAATTAAAGTAAATAAATTACCAACGCCTGTCCCATGCAGGGCAGAAATAAAAATAAGCTTTGCAAAACTAACAAACTGTAAACGCCGATCTAATTCTTTTTTAACTTGTGCACGTTCTTCCGAAGATAAACCATCCCACTTGTTAACTGCAATAATCAACGCCTTGCCTGTTTCAAGAATAAACCCTAATAGATGTAAATCTTGTTCACTGATTCCCTCTCTTGCGTCGATTATCATCAACACCACATGACATGATTCAATAGCTTGTAGACTTTTTATAACAGAGAACTTTTCAACACCTTCGCCCGTTTTCGATTTTCTACGAATACCGGCGGTATCAATCAAGGTATATAATTTATTTCTATAGCTAAATTCATGGGCTGTACTATCGCGTGTTGTTCCTGGCAGATCAAATACAACAACACGTTCTTCACCCAAAATACGATTGAGTAACGTTGACTTGCCTACATTAGGCTTCCCAATAATGGCTACTTTAACTCTTGTTGTCTCTGGTGATTCTTGCTCATTTTGATCTTGATCCGCTAACTTTGTAGCAGGAGGAAAATGCGCTAACACTTTTTCCATCAACGCTTCAATACCTTGCGCATGGGCAGCAGAAATAATAAATGCTGCACCGAGACCTAATAAAGCAAACTCACTCTGTAATAAACCAGAATTTAAACTTTCGCCTTTATTAATAACTAAGGTAATATTTTTATTAAGCCGTCGTAACTTTTGTGCTAATAATTCATCTAATGAAGTTAAACCAGCGCGCCCATCAACAACAAAGAGTACATAATCAGCCTCACTGATGGCGCGTTGAGTCTGCTGCTCCATTAAGGCATCAATACCTTCTTTTTTCCCAGAGCTTAATCCGCCGGTATCAACAACAATATAAGGTTGCGACCCCACAACACCCTGACCAAATAAGCGATCTCGTGTTAAACCAGGAAGATCCGCTACTAAAGCCTGACGAGTCTTAGTTAAACAATTAAATAAACTAGACTTCCCTACATTGGGGCGGCCTACTATAACAATACTGGGTAACGAAGTAGTCATACTCTTCGCACTTGAATTTTCGTCGGCGTTCCCGCTCAATTCGCAATCCTCATGTATCATGTATACACTCCAGTTGCTTCATTTTCGCAGCGCCTTGCCGAAAATCCCATTGTTTGTGAGTACATCATATATGTAATGCGGATTCTGTCCAAACAGACAATCCACCCTGCTGAGTTAAAACACAAATGAGCGGGTAAGCCACACGAGGTGCTGCTACAATGCTTGCGCTGTCATGAACTAAAACGCGTGCTAAAGGGCGACCATCCGCTTGTGCAAACCAGTGAAGATAACCTTCTTTATCGCCTACCACCAGATTATTCCCCATGATGACGGGGGCTGTTAAACCTCTATTCTGTAACAAACGGTTGTGCCAAAGCAGATGTCCTGTTGAAGGATCAAACGCCCACAATCCACCTTCACTATCCGTAACATACAAGTTTTTTCCTAAAGTAAGCCCTGAATAAGTTGAGAAAGATCGTTGCCACTGTATTTGGCCTGTTTGTAAGGAAACTGCACTTAATTTACCTTGGTAAGTGGCCACATAAATCATTTTGCTGTCTAATCGAGGATCGGCTGCAATATCAACCAGTTGATCCGCTTGAGTTACGCCTTGAGGATAGGCAATCGTATGTTCCCATAAAAGCCTTCCATCATTTAAATTTAATGCGGTGAGTGTTCCATCAGAAAAACCGATTAATACCTTATTACCTATAATCCTTGGCATACTGCTTGCGCGCAGCACTAACGTGGGCGCACCATGATTATAAGCCCATAACCGCTGCCCAGTTTTTAAAGCAAACGCTAATACTTTTCCATCCACTGTTTTAACTATTACATGGCCCTGATTAATGATGGGTGGCGCTAAAACCTGATTAGGTAATGCCGCTCGCCACATTAAATCACCACTTTCTGCCGCTAAAGCAATTAATTGTGGTTGCATGCTAGCAAGAACGACTATGCCTTCACCAACAGCTGGACTACTGCTGGTGGGGTGTTTTAAATTCGCTTGCCATAATTTATGGCCGTTACTCAATGTAACTGCCGTCACAAGCCCCGATTTATTACTGACAAAAACTTGACTATCCTGAATGACGGGTCCTAACCGTAAAAAATCTTTATCCATTCCACCACCCGTTACCCTTGACCACAAGGGTACAGGCTGGAATTGGAAAGGATAAGAAGTCAATGCCGCCGGAGGAGGCGTATTGTCATCACCTAAACCCGCACAAGCAGCCAATAGAAAAAATAAAAGAAATACAACTAAATGACGAAACTTAGGCATAGTGTTCATGTCTCATGAAAAACTTTAATTTGATTTGGTCAGATTACTAATTTTCATTGATAAGAGCGGTTGGTCAATAGCGCTTTCAGAAAATAATTTCTCAGCCGCCAAATAATTTTGTAAAGCACTGGAAAGGTTCCCTAAACGCTGGAAAATATCGCCTTTTTCTTCAAGAATAAGTGGCTCGTAAGCGACATTATCATTGTATTCATCAAGCATTTTCAAAGCACGTTCTGCTTGATTTTCTGCAAATAACACACGTGCTAAGCGAGTACGTGCCACGGCGCGCAAGCTTTCACTTTTTCCATGTTGAATAACCCATATTAATTTATTCTCAGCCTCGCTCAGATTATTCTGATTAACTGCTTGTTTCGCTAATTGTAAAGCAGCCAATGAAGCATAAGGTGTCTTTGGATAATTCTGCAATAAACTCTTTGCGATAGCTTCAACGGTCGTTAGGTTATTTTTTTGTATAGAAGCAACAAAGCTTTCATATACCATGGCGGCATTAACCGCATTATTTTCTCGAGTCTGCTGCCAATAATGCCAGCCTATACTGCCAACAATAGCAAAAACAATCCCCAGCATAATGCCTACACCGTATTCTCGGCACCATCCTTTGATACGCTCTGCTTGTTCTAATTCTGCCAATTCATTCACGAGTTAAGTACCTGGGTTATTTTTTGCATTAATTCCGCTTGCTGCAAAGTCTCTTGTGGTTTTTTTTGCTTTAAATCTTTAAAAGCAATGGTATCCGACTTTACTTCATCATCACCTAAAATCAAAGCAAAACGCGCCTGACTTTTATCGGCACGTTTAAACTGCGATTTTATTCCTGCGCCGCTACAATCCAATACTAAACTCATATTAGGCAATGCCTTACGTAACTGCTCTGCCAAAATTAACCCTTGTTGTCTTGCAAGTGCACCCGTATTAATAAAATAAATATCGGGGCTTTGTGCTTCCGATAAGTTTAAGGGTGGTAATAAATCAATTAAGCGCTCTAAACCCAGCGCAAATCCTATCGCAGGTGTCGCATGGCCACCTAGTTGCCCAACTAAACCATCATAACGACCACCCGCACAAACAGTATTTTGTGCGCCCTGAGCCTCTGTCATAACCCATTCAAATACGGTCTTATTGTAGTAATCTAAACCCCGAACTAAACGAGGATTAACCACAAAACAAATCTCGGCATCTTTAAGTAAGGTTTGTAACTCAGTAAAATGCTGATCAGACTCTTCGTCGAGAAAGTTTAATAGCTGTGGCGCTTTCTGAATTAAATCCTGTAATTCAGGATTTTTACTATCAAGAATCCGCAAAGGATTAGTCTGCAAACGACGTTTAGAAACTTCATCCAGCTGATCTTGGTGTTGGTTGAAATATTCAATCAGATTTTTCTTATATTCTTCCCGAGCTGAGGCGGAGCCTAAAGAATTAATTTGCAAGCTTAAACGATTTTGTAATCCTAACTCAGCCCACAAACGTGCCGTCATTAAAATAAGTTCTGCATCGATGTCAGGCTGTACTAAACCAAATACTTCCACACCAAACTGATGAAATTGGCGATAACGGCCTTTTTGAGGCCGCTCATGCCGAAACATGGGACCTAAATACCACCAACGCTGAATTTGGTTATAGAGTAACCCATGTTCTATACCCGCTCGTACACAACCAACCGTCCCTTCAGGCCGCAAGGATAAACTTTCATTATTACGGTCCAAAAAAGTATACATTTCTTTTTCGACGATATCAGTTACATCACCGATAGAGCGCTTAAACAACTCTGTTTTCTCGAGAATAGGCAAACGGATTTCTTGATATCCGTATTGTCTAGTTAGCATGCGCAATGCCGCTTCTAGCTTCTGCCAAGCAGTAATCTGCTCAGGGAGAATATCATTCATTCCACGAATTGCCTGCATTTTATTCAGCATAATCAGTAATAAAGTTGTTTCTTTTGTTGTTTATTTTTAAATTTAGGCGTTTTCATTAATGCTTTATAAGCATCGGAGTTAGGAAACCTTGTTTGTAACATTAAAGTATAGTATCCCGCTTCTGCCTCATTGCCTAAAGCACGCGCTAAAACAGCACCTAACCATAAAGCATTAGGGGTTGGGTCCTTGATTAATTGCATATATTGCTCCAAATACTGCTGGGCTTGCGGATAATTTTTTTGCTGATAGCTTATTCTCCCTAATTCTAGCCAAGACATTGCACACTTCGGATCCTGTGTTATTGCCTGTGTAAAATAAGTGCCCGCTTTGTTTATATCCGGTATTTGCATCGCACATAAACCCGCATTTTCATAAACTTGGGCCGTATTAAGATAACTGGGGTCTTGCAAAGCTAATAAAAAATGTTGGTCGGACTCTGCATAACGTCCCCTGCGACATAAAAAAGCACCATAGTTATTTTGTGCAACCCCCGACTTCGGATTAAGGGTGACTGCTTTACGATAATACGCTTCTGCTTGGGAAAAATTACCGGTCGATTCTAAAAAATAGCCCATTGCACCTTGGCTTTCTGTCGATGCGGGAGACTGCTGTTCAGCTAATAATAGCTTTTGCTTAGCGCGCTGCATATCTCCACTTTGTAAATAAGCTAAGCCAAGTTGTACATTAGCATTGGCAGCTTGTGGACCCGTGCTAGAAATAGATGAACGGGAAAAAATACTACATGCGGCCAAGTTTATCATTAAACACATTATAATAATTTTCTTTAACATCGATAGTACCCTCTCCTTTTATATTCGCCAAAGTAACCCTTAGCTGGAATTAAAGTAATAACTATACTCTTCGCATTTAGATTTTTGGCTGTGAGTATATTCTAACTAACGGCAGACAGCGCAACAACGGCAGAAATAATTTTATGTTGACGACTACGATGACTTCTATCCTGCACACGCCCCACAAGCTGACCACAAGCTGCATCAATATCCTCACCGCGTGTTTTTCGAGTAATGGTATTAATCCCTGCTTTAAGTAAGTAGTCTCTAAATTTATCAATCGTTACCTGCGGTGAACGACGATAACGTGTATTCGGAAAAGGATTAAACGGAATTAAATTCACCTTGACAGGAATCCCCTGTAAAATCTTAATTAATTGACGCGCATGTTCTACCTGATCATTGATTCCATCTAACATAACATATTCCATGGTAATACGACGGCGACTATCGCCTTTAAAATAATCACGGCAAACCGCCAGTAATTCCTTTAAAGGATATTTTTTATTAATAGGAACTAACTGATTTCTTAGCTCATCATTTGGCGCATGTAAGGAAACAGCCAATGCAACCTCACTCACTTCAGATAATTTTTGCAATGCAGGCACAATACCGGAGGTACTTAACGTGACACGGCGCTTAGAAAACCCATAAGCAAAATCATCCATCATCATATCCATTGCCTGGACAACGTTTTCAAAATTTAACAATGGCTCACCCATTCCCATCATCACAATATTACTCACGCTGTGATCATGACGTAAGGATTCCCCTGCCAAATAACGTACCGCAATCCATACTTGGCCTATAATTTCTGCCACCGTTAAATTACGACTAAACCCTTGTTGCGCTGTCGAACAAAAACTACAATTCAGCGCACAACCTACTTGAGAAGAAACACATAAGGTTCCACGATTCGCTTCAGGAATAAAAACAGTTTCAATACAGTTATTGTCTTTTAATCTTAATAACCACTTTCGTGTCCCATCGGCAGATACTTGGTCTAAAACCACCTCAGGCAATTCAATTGACACAATGGATTTTAAACGTTCACGTAAACTAACGCTAAGGTTACTCATCGCATCAATGTCTTTCACGCCGCGCTGATGAATCCACTGCATCACTTGCTGTGCCCGATAGGGCTTTTCGCCTAATTCGGTAAAAAAAACGCCCATGGCTTCGCGATTAAGATCTAATAGGTTAGTTATTGTCTGCATAAACTATGCTCGGCTAAAGCACTGTGCTTCTGTGAAGAAAAAGGCTATTTCCTGTTTAGCTGTTTCAATACTATCGGAACCATGAACCGCATTTTTATCGATGCTTTCTGCAAAATCAGCGCGAATGGTACCCGCCGCCGCTTGTTTCGGATCGGTAGCGCCCATCAGGGAACGATTTAATAGGATAGCATTAGGGCCTTCTAAAACTTGAATCATAACCGGACCCGAACAAATAAAAGCAACCAGATCATTAAAAAAAGGCCTGTCTTTGTGGACCGCATAAAAATCTTGCGCTTGTTTAAGCGTTAATTTTTCCATTTTTGCGGCAATAACCCGCAAACCCGCTGCTTCAAAACGCATGGTGATTGCGCCAATCTTATCATTTTTAACCGCATCGGGCTTAATGATGGAAAGTGTTCTTTGTGTTGTCATATATCTACCCTATTGTTCCATACTCTTCGCACTTGAATTTTTTGCTATGTTCCCACTCAATTCGCAATCCTCATGTATGCTGCATACACTCCGGTTGCTTCATTTTCGTGGCGCCTTGCCAAAAATCCAATTGCTGTGAGTATTACCCGCTCATACCCAAGGCGGCCGGCGCCCCTTCAAGTACAGTGAATATAAATTGAAAATTTCAAGGGTATTATACAGACTTAATGGCAGCACGATAGTACTGTTTAGCCGCGTAAACTCATCAAAAAATAAGCAACTTGGCTCAATAAGACAGACGATAAATAAGGGAGTTTAAGCGGAGATTTCAGGTGGTTTATTCGTTCGTAACACATTCATTAGCCGATCAGGGTAATCCGTTAAAATACCATCGACCTCCAAAGCTAATAATCGTTCCATTTCTTCAACTTCATTGACCGTCCAAACATCAACACGCTTGTTTTTTTTATGTGCTGACTTTATAAAACGGGCGGTTACTGCCTCAACAGGCACTTCAAAAGCAGTAGCCTTGACTGAAGAAAATCGCTCTAAATAGGTTCGGCTCAACCTTGAAAAACGATGAATTTCAGGATCAGACGCTGCAGTAGCAATCTTAGGGCAAAGCCTGCGAAAAACTTTCATCGTCCGCGCATCAAAAGCGGAAACCAAAACCTGCTTCGATTTACCATGGCGATTAATCGTCTCTCTCAAAGCAGCGACAATAGGTGGGTCTGTTTGCTTTATCTCTAAACTAATAACCTGCCGAGGGAAAGCAGTAAAAATTTCATTTAAAGAAGGAATCGTGATGCCCTGTCCTCTAAAAGGGAAGGTATGCCCCCCATCGTTTGTCCATTGATACCCTGCGTCCAAACGTTTTATCTCCGCCAATGTCAGCTCTTGAACGAGGCCTTTTGCATTCGTGGTTCGATCCACTGATGCATCATGAATAGCCACTAGAACCCCATCGCGAGTCATATGGATATCAATTTCACTTAAATCAACCCCTGATTTTGCCGCCTCCTGCAGCGCAAACAAGGTATTTTCAGGCCATAAACCAGCGCCTCCTCGATGGGCAATAACCAGCGGTTTACTATTAGCCTGATAATTTGGAAACATAGAATTCTCTATATCTAATAGATCGATTTATCTATCAATATAATATACAACGCGTTATTGGTTTATAGCATGTTAACTCTAAAAATACTAACTTTTTACGCTTTATTGAGAGGGATATTAAAAAAAACAATCTCGCTATCAGATAAAAAAACCGACCTTTAATGAAGCGGTATTACTACAAAACTCTTAAAAAATACCTTTTTGAAGACATCCATGTGCTAAACTAACCCTTAAATAGTTAAATAAAAAAAATAATAAACTTAGCTGATATTTATCTTTCACAGCCCCCTATATTCTTCCACCACTAGACTTTATAGAGCGCTATAAGGTACCTTTTAGCAAATTTTAATGCTCGCTATTATTTTATGAAAATGATTCCAGAAGGATTAACCTTTGACGACATATTACTACTTCCCAATCATTCAGAAGCGTTGCCTAAAGACGTCTCACTTGTTACACAACTAACCTCTACCATTAGCCTACAAAGCCCTTTGATTTCGGCTGCTATGGATACGGTAACAGAAGCAAAACTTGCGATTGCCTTAGCGCAGGAAGGCGGATTAGGCATCCTACACAAAAACATGCCACCTGAAATACAGGCCAGCGAAGTTAGGAAAGTAAAAAATTTCGAAAGTGGAATTGTAAGAAACCCTATCACTATAGCGCCTGAAGCCAGCATACGAGAATTATTAACGTTAATGGCGACTCATTTTATCTCAGGCATCCCCGTCGTCACCAAAGACAAACAGCTTGTTGGAATTGTCACACATCGCGATAGCCGATTTGAAAAAAACTTAGAACTCCCTGTATCGTCTATCATGACGCCAAAAGAACGATTAATCACCGCAAAAGCGCAAGCATCCGCCGATGAAATTACCGACTTATTGCATCAACATCGTTTAGAAAAAATCTTACTGGTTGATGAGGGATTTCATTGCTACGGACTCGTCACTGCGAAAGACCTACAAAAATCTAAAGAAAAACCACTGGCGAGCAAAGATAAACAAGGTCAACTCCGAGTCGGCGCAGCGATAGGTGTGGGTCCTGATACAAAAGAACGTGCCCGTGTCCTAATAGAAGCAGGGGTTGATATTCTTTGTGTTGATACCGCGCATGGGCATTCACAAACCGTCATTGAAACAGTCCGATTCTTAAAAAAAGAGTACCCTAAAATGCCCCTTATCGCCGGCAATATCGCAACAGCGCCAGCGGCAGAAGCCTTAGCCAAAGCCGGCGCAGATGCTGTCAAAGTCGGTGTAGGTCCTGGCTCTATTTGCACAACACGTATCGTAACTGGCGTTGGCGTTCCTCAGATTACGGCTATTATGCAAGTCGCTACCGCATTAAAAGGCCAAGCGGTTTCCATCATTGCCGATGGAGGAATCCGTTATTCCGGCGATCTCTGCAAAGCACTGGCTGCTGGTGCTGATGTTGTTATGATCGGTAGTTTATTTGCAGGAACTGAAGAAGCGCCTGGGGAAATAGAGTTATATCAAGGTCGACCTTATAAAACCTATAGAGGTATGGGCTCTTTAGGCGCCATGCAACAAGGTTCTTCGGATCGTTATTTTCAAGCTAATATCGAATCAAGTAAATTGGTTCCAGAAGGGATAGAGGGTAGAATCCCCTACAAAGGCTCTCTGCAAACCGTTATTCATCATTTATTAGGAGGTGTACGCGCAGGCATGGGATACACAGGAAGTAAAAATATCGCGGAGCTACACAAACAAGCGCAGTTTATAAAACTAACTAGCGCGGGAATGCGCGAAAGCCATGTCCATAATGTCAGTATTACAAAAGAGGCACCTAACTATTTCAAAGAAGATTGAAATTTGTTATCGAACAAAACAAGCCCAAAATTTTTTCCATGATTCTATTTTTTACTTTAAATAAAAAGCGGAGTGTATTACCATGACCATCCCCCAAGAACGTATTCTTATCCTCGATTTCGGCTCTCAATACACCCCACTTATTGCACGACGTATTCGTGAACAACACGTTTACTGTGAAATTCATCCTTACGATATGCCGGAATCACAAATTAAAGCATTCGCCCCTAAAGGTATTATTTTATCAGGCGGACCTGAGACGGTTACTTTAGAGTCAACGCCGCGTGCACCCAAAATAGTTTTTGAGCTAGGCTGCCCTGTTTTAGGTATTTGTTATGGGATGCAAACCATGGCTGAGCAACTCGGTGGAAAAGTAGTCGCCTGCTCAAACCGTGAATTTGGTTACGCTCATGCTCAAATTACAGAACCCACTGAATTATTAAAAGAGATTACTGATAAAAAGGGTAACCCTTACCTTGATGTTTGGATGAGCCATGGTGATCACGTTGAGCAAGTACCGCCCGAATTTATTATCATACTCAATACGCCTAATACACCTATCGCGGGTATGGCAGACCCTAAACGAAATTTTTATGCTTTACAGTTTCATCCCGAAGTGACCCATACCCAACAAGGGAAAGAAATCTTAGAACGATTTGTAGACAAAATCTGTGATTGCCGCCCCAGTTGGACTGCGCATAACATTTTAGAGCATGAAATAGCTGAAATAAAACAAAAAGTAGGCGAAGAAAAAGTATTATTAGCCTTATCCGGTGGCGTGGACTCTACTGTTCTTGCAGCCCTATTGCATAAAGCCATTGGCAAACAACTACTCTGTGTGTTTGTAAACACGGGTTTATTGCGCACTACCGATAAAGATTCTGCTATTCAGGCACTGGCTGATGATATGAATATCTCAGTTGTAAAAATAGATGCCTCTGATCGCTTTTTAAAAGCATTAGGGGGGATCACTGATCCCGAAGAAAAACGCAAAGCAATTGGTAACCTGTTTGTAGAAATATTTGAAGCAGAATCCACTAAACATCCTGATATCGCCTGGCTAGCACAAGGCACCATTTATTCCGATGTCATCGAATCGGCTGGTACTACCACACAAAAAGCGCATGCGATTAAATCCCACCATAATGTCGGAGGGTTACCCGATACACTTAAGCTTAAACTATTAGAACCCTTGCGCGAATTATTCAAAGATGAAGTGTGTCAATTAGGATTAGAATTAGGTTTACCGCCTGAATTGGTCTATAAACATCCTTTTCCAGGCCCTGGTTTAGCGATACGTGTTTTAGGTGAAGTAACCCCAAAAAATATTGATTTAGTTCGGAAGGCCGACGTTATTCTTCAAGAAGAACTCAGAAAACACAATCACTATGACAAAATAAGCCAAGCTTTCTGCGTGTTTTTACCCGTTAAATCCGTAGGTGTGATTGGCGATGCGCGACAATATGCGCCAATTATCGCAATACGTGCCATAGAAACCATTGATTTTATGACCGCGCGATGGGCACATCTTCCCTATGCTTTATTAGAAACGATTTCTAATCGCATTATCAATGAAGTTGCTGGAATCTCCCGCGTTGTTTATGACGTATCAGGGAAACCACCTGCTACCATTGAATGGGAGTAAAACCAGGGTCTTTAATCTTTCGTCATGTTAGTGATAAAAAACCACCGTCATGGCGAGCGAATGAAATGAGCATCGCCATTTGTCATTGCGAGTGCCGTAGGCACGAAGCAATTTAGGAGAATGCGTAGCTGGATTGCCGCGCGCTTTGCGCCCGCAATGACGAATAACTTTATACGTTTGCACTTAGGGCTATCTTTGACTTTCTTCCCCCTGTTCAATAGACTCCAAGTTAATCCCACTTCAACGTAGTTAATAAGTTTATGCTGCAACTCGTTAAAACCTGGCTATCTCGCTACATTCTTGATCCAGAATTAGCTATTCTTTGGCTATTTTTAATTTTTATTGTCGTTGTATTTGCCGTACTGGGAAAAATTCTAGCGCCGGTACTCGTCAGTGTCGTTATCGCTTATTTACTACAATGGCCCATTAGCTCCTTAGAAAAACTTCGCTTCCCTAAAGTCGCCGCTGTTTTAAGCGTTTATATCAGCTTTATTGGAATCGTTGTTTTAGGCATTGTGGGTTTACTACCTTTGCTCGTTCGCCAGCTAAGTAATTTGATAGCAGAATTACCCAACATGGCCGCGCGTGGTCAAGAGATTTTACTCTTTTTACCCTCTCGTTATCCCGATTATCTTTCAGCCACACAAATCCAAGACTGGATCCTGCAATTTAAATCAGGATTAACCCATTTTGGACAATGGATCCTGTCTGCTTCGTTAGTCTATATTCCTAATATCATTGCATTTGCTATTTATTTCGTATTAGTGCCTTTATTAGTTTACTTTTTCTTAATCGATGAGAAGAAGATTATCGCATGGATCACTCAATACCTGCCGGAAAGACGACGTTTAATTTCACAGGTATGGAGAGAAGCGTATGCACAAACAGGAAATTATGTACGCGGAAAAGCTTTAGAAATGCTGATCGTTTGGATTGTGACTTATTTATCATTTGCATTACTGGGTTTACAGTACGCAATGTTACTGAGTGTTTTAGTTGGCGTTTCTGTTATCATTCCTTATATCGGTGCGGTCATGGTCACCATCCCTGTGCTGATTATTGGTTCTTTACAATGGGGCTGGTCAGCCCATTTTGCCTATCTTGTGGCTATTTATGCCATTATCATCACCTTAGATGCCAATGTACTCGTGCCCTTCTTATTCTCTGAAGCAGTTGATCTACACCCGGTGACTATTATTATTGCGGTATTGATATTTGGTGGGCTACTTGGATTCTGGGGAGTGTTTTTCGCTATTCCTTTAGCCAGTGTCATGAAAGCAATTCTAAATGCAGTGGCTTATAAAAAACCAGTGTCTACGAAACAACTTAATTACTAGTGGATTTTCAGCAATACAGCTGAAAATCCAAATGCGAAAGTATAATTATAGTTCGCCTACGGCTTGCAGCACTTCTTGCACATGACCTGGCACTTTAACGCCTCGCCATTCGCGCCGTAACACGCCTTTTTTATCAATTAAAAAAGTGCTGCGCTCTATGCCACGCGTTTTCTTTCCATACATCATTTTTTCTTTTAGCACACCATAAAGCTCGCAAACTTTTTGATCAGTATCAGACAATAGCTCAAAGGGAAACTGCTGTTCTGATTTAAACTTCAAATGTAGCTTTATCGTATCGCGAGAAATACCTAAAATAACCGTATTAAGTGAAGCAAATTTTTTATAATGCTCTGTAAAATCCTTGCCTTCTTGAGTACAGCCTGAAGTACAATCTTTAGGATAAAAATATAAAACAACATTTTTACCGATTAAATCGCTTAAAGTAATAGCTTTAGCATTAGTTGCAGCAACGCTAAAATCGGGTGCAGGTTTATTAATTACTAACATTTCAAATCCGCTTTTGAACATTAAATAAAAAGAATTTTAATTCTTCTGTGGCTCCATCGCCACATCAAAATTATTTTCATCACAAAACACAATAAAGTGTTCACGAAAATCGGCCACTAAATGTGTTGCGGGAACGCCAAACGCGACGGAAATACCTAGCATCGTAGCTTCTGTCATAGGTGCCTTATAAGATTCTACTTGTATATTATAAAGTGTTATTTCCTGCTCCGCTAAAAACTCAGTAATCTTAATTAAGGCATCGGAGGTATCAGGGGCAACAATATAGGAAGTATAAGGAAAACTATCCGGCTGAGCAGTGCGAGCCTGCGTACGTGCCACTAAGACCTGGTTATCATATTTTTTTATAACCGTCTCAAATTTAGCTATGGTATTCCAGGCACCCCCAATCAGTATCGTCATGGTGACATGGGTAGCTGTCGTACTTACGCGCGCGTCCATAATATGGCAGCCGCTATGGGCAACCAGCCTAAAAATTTCTTCAATAATGGAGGGGGATTCACTAGGGCCTAGGACAACAACAACCAGGTTTTCCATATGTATTAATCATGTTTTTCTAACGAGCCGGTAGTCTATTCTTTTTTCATGATATTGTCACTAGGGGCTCGGCTAGGAAACGATTAAGCTAGATTATCTGGGTAAACGGGCGCTAAAACCCCCTATTTTGCCGGTAAAAAGCTTACAATATATGGGTAAATTTTAGGGAGAACTAGGCTAAAGGGACCGCTCAGGACTGGATATAGCTTAGCGGCCAATATCACTGACTAATTTCTAGCAAAATGCGCTAATGTATCTTGTAGTGCTTCATGCGCTTCTTTTAAAGATTTTATCGCTTTTTTGTTAGATTCAATAACGGCCTCTGCAAGTATCTCTAATTCTTGCTCTTCCTCCATCGTCTTTAACTGAAACGCGTCAATGGCTCTGCTCGCTATTTCTTCAATAGAAACATGCGCCTCTTCGGCAAGGCTATTTAATTTAAAGTGCTGGTCAGAACTAATACGTAGCATCGCTCCTTCCATAAGCGTTACCCTCTTTATAACTTAGATAATTAATTAGATCATATAGGCGGAATATATGTCAATTGAGCAGATATAAATCAAATAGGTTCTTGTTAAACTGTTTTCTCAGTTTTTATATTAAAACAAAACGGCCTAAAAAATATCCAATAATTTATTTAACCTGCTCTCTAAACCTAAGCCCTTTTTATTATATTGTTTTATATAATTTATCTTCCCTAAAATACTTTGATAATCGATATCAAATTCTGACTTTGTTAAGGTATTAATTCTTTTTTCTAGTTTATAAATATACGAACGCACTTTTAATATATATTTTTTATCAAGGGTTACATTCTTACTATTAACGGTTTGTCCATTAACAACCATTTTTTCTGATGAGTTATAAATTTTATGTTTTTCTCTAGCGGGTTTAAATCCATTCTTAGAGAACATTCCATAAATTTTTCCAATAATATAAACTTTGTCTAATTTTTTATTTTTTGAAGAAACTGAAATATCATCAGCGTAACGGGTATAAGCCAATCCTATTTTATTAAATTCACTTACTAATCTAGGCTCATCCTTCCAAAAAATTAAATTAGATAGACTAGGACTCGTACACGAGCCCTGCGGCAATTCACCATTCCGTATAGTTAATTTAGTCAGGATTGATGCGACATTATCTGTAAAATTAAAAAATTTACTCCATACATTATAAATATGCTTCTCTTTGCAGTTATCAAAATATTTTTTAATATCTTTATTGAATAAGGCTTTCTTGAACAAATGAGCTGTAGCGTTTGTTTTAGTATTACGCTTTTTAATATATGAATGAAGATAATATGCCCACACAACTTTGTCTAATAGGTTCTTTTTTATTTTTTCTTGAATTTCTTTTAATGGAGATAACACTGTGTAAGTAATTCGATTGTTCTTGAGTTTATTTTCCCGATAGTAGGAAGAAGCTAAAGAGGCAATTTTTTCTAATGCTGAAACATCAACACTAAGAACTTTTGCGAGTGAATCTAAGCGCGAAATTGGTTTATATGGATAAAAAGATGATAAAACTATTGACATGATTTTTTGTCTAAATTTATTAGACTAAGTTAATACAACCTATCCAATAATTAATAACAACTTAGCAGTAATCATTATAACGTAAATTAAAATGTTTATGTTTTTCTGTCTAAATTTTAGATAAATGCTTGTGCTAAGGTGGACTCGGTATTACAAAATAAAACAAATAAAATTCCCTTTAGGATGCTGTTTTATTATTACCAGTAATATCAGCAATACACGTGCTGTTTTACTGCTAAACAGCTTAACTATCCTTATCTTTATTAGTTCATTTGTCCTTTTAATAGCACAGATTTCTGATTTATTAAGTGATTTTTTTAAAAAATTTAAAAATTGGATCACTTCGTTCTTAAACATAATATTCTCCTTTTGAGTAAAGCACGGAATTGTGCCTGCTTTAACACACGGCTTAGCCCGAAAGGGTAAATCAGAAATCATACGAGTCCACATTGACACATCATCAGATCAATCTGCTTTTGATTTGATGTAAGAGGCATTTTTTTCCAAGCCGCTTTAGTCTACAAGCCGCGAGGTATACCGCGTAGTAGTCGAGCAGCATTAGTATATTTGTATATGCCCCCATTAAATCCAAACTTTCATCTGGACCGACTTTTGTATTTAGTATACAAAAGCCAACAACAGGCAGCGACCAAAGAGAATTTTGTATTTAACATACAAAAACCAACAATAGGTTTTTTAACCAAGGAGAATTTTGTTAAAGAACACAGAAAGATACTTTCTGCCAAGAACAAGACTATATTAAAATTATATCTTTAGTCAAGATGAGCACTTAACTAAAGATAACTTTTATGTTGTTAAAGATTTATTGGCTTTACTCTTTTGTTTAAGAAAAATTCATACATCTACTTTTATATTAGGAATAGAATTAATGAAATCACTTATAAATATTTCTGCATCAACGGGTGAACTACAAGATCATTTTGATTTGTTATCCTGTTTTCTAAATAGCGCTAGCATGGTGCGCGGCATGGCATGTGATGGTATAACTAGAAATAACTCTATTGGTTCTCCTATGCCTGAATTTTGGAATCAACACTTTATTACTGTCTTTTACTTATTTAGACATGCGCTAGAGTTAGCAGTTAAGGCGTTAATAAAAGAAGTAACTGGGCACGATGTTGTTGGTCATAATATTCAAAAAATGTGGGAAGAGAATATTCCTAACTATCAAAATGTCATTCCTGAACAAATTAATAAAACATTTACTGTACTTGCCAAATATCATCTTCTCAATGATGCACAGTTATTTCGTTATCATGCTGATAAAGGCGGCGTTAAATTAAAGGATATGCCCCTTATACACAGTGATGATTTTGATACAATATCAGGAGCAGCATGGGCAATCCGTCAGCTAGTTTTAGAATGTATTCATATTAAGAAAGACCTTCCTATTTGATTCAAAATTATTTTCAGCAAGCTTATAAGCTATTTCCTTAAGCTTAACACTGCGTATTACTACCTCTTTAATGGCATTTGGGGTATCTTGTCAGGAGAGAATACTAGTACCTCCACTTATACCCCCATGGGATACTTCTTAAACTTTATGAGGAGCGCTATAAATAAAAAAGCCCTTTCAACAAGGGCTTTTAGAAAAACTTGGAACTTTTAAAAGGCGGTGGGAATCACATTACCCAGGCAACGCCTTGTCACATATAAGACTAATAAATAGGCTTTTTAAAGATACCCCCAAAAATACCCCCACTTCCTAGACCTTAGCTGAGTTTTGAGTATGACAGCACTCTTAACAAGAGGAAATTAAATAATTAGACATCAATACTCTCTAGTATATTTTATAGTCAATTCTCTCGCTCTAGCTTCTTGGACATCATCCATTGTCATATTGAGATAGAATTCCTTCTCTGGCGCATAATAACCTTTGATTTTATTAATTTCAGAAAGTGCACGCAGAGAATCTTTTAAAAACTTACCATTAATTGTACCATTGTCAGAAATACCGGCATAAACTACCCTTATTAGTTTTTCCATTACCCAGTCCATCGTAGCAGTAGCAGAATGGATAGATTTTACTTGTAGCGATTTTAGGTAGGCTTTGCCCTCTGGTTTTTTCAAGAGGCGAGTAGCAATCCGTGAGGCATTTGTTGAGGAAAAGCCCGCTTCTATAGCCGCTTGCTTTGCGTCCATTTTCCCCATTTCATCCATTTGCTTTATTAATAGGTTATAGAAGGCAAATTGACGTTGGGTAAGTCCATTGGGCAACCGTGTTTCATTAGTCACTGGCATTAAATTCCATTTCATTGGTCATTATTGACCATTAATTGTTTAGATTATATACAATTATACACCGGTTATAAACAAAACCTGGCATTTGGCCAATAACGTATTTAGACCAAACAGGTAAACTTCTTTTTTCTTAAATAAATCTTTCTTCTGATAATGTAGCGATTTGCTTGCACGCCACATTAAGCATTTGCCTCCCTTGTGCTTGCACCTCTTTCAATCGTTGATATTTTTCAGAAGTTAAACCTTGTAAAAGGGCAATACCCATTTCTTCATGTTGCTCATCAACCTCATCATGGATTTTAAAATATTGAGTTTCTTGATATCTATCCATAACTTGGTGTGCTTGCCTAAAAAAAAGTTGCGCACTGCTTTCTAGTACAAGATGCACTAAAACAGTTTTTTCTTCCGCGTCCAAAGTCATCATTTTCCAAGCAAACCAACTGCTCGTTGCCTCTAAAATAGGGTCCCACACAGAGGGACGATAACGTCGATCCTGCTGAAGAGAAACATTATGCCCATACTCTTCTTTTAAATGTTGCTGAGCTATAGAAAGAAACTTAGGATTATCACAAAAAGCATAGCGCAGCATGACTACTTTTTGAAAATAATCTGAAAACACTTGAATGCAATCCAATAGTCGTTCTCTCATACGTTTTTCTTTCATAACGTCACTTTTAATTAGCCGTATTAGTAGACTATTTTCATATTCTTTGACAAAAATTTTATTTGTTTCTAACAAAAGGGATAAATCTGCTGGCTGGTTTACTATCATAAATTTTTACTTTTATTTTTATTTTTTAGTGGTCTTATTACGTTTTCTATATCTTATTCTTTAAGAATTTATAACAATTTAGCTAGCAGTTAGCACACTAGTTATATAATAACTTTTATTATATCCTTTAATCGGATAATAAATATCTATTAATCAGATATATTAATTCAATTGATGAGATATCCTTTTCTATTTTTTTATGATAATGAAGGAATTTCTAGTTGAAAGGTAGAACCTTCCCCAAAACTACTTATTAAATTGATTTTTCCATTGAGCTCTTCTACGTATTTTTTGGTAAGATACAGGCCCATTCCACTCCCTGTAAACACTGGACTTTCGTAAGAAGGTTTAATTTTTACAAATTTGTCAAATATACGTGCGTGGTCTTCCTCGCTGATCCCTATACCCGTATCAGATACGGTTATTTTTAATTTATCTGTTTTTTCAAAAGATAAAGTAACCTTACCTTTACCTTTAGGGGTAAACTTAACTGCATTAGATAGAAGATTAGTTAAAATTTGTTTCAAACGAATTTTATCAGTAACAATTTCTCCTATATTTTTATCAACATTTAATTCAAAATCTAATCTTTCCATATAAATAGATGGGGTTATAAGCGCCTGCATTTCTATAGCAAATTTATATAAATCTATTTTATCTTTTTTGATAACATCTATTTCATTTTTATCAAGCGCACATAACCCGGCATTTAGTATCTCTAATACCTGGGTACCTGAATCACTAACCATCTTTCCATAATTCTGCACCTCTTCAGGTGTTTTTAATACCCCCATTGCCTGAAGTTGAGCAAATCCGACAATAGCTGAAAAAGGTGTTCGTATATCATGCGCCATATTCATCGAAAAGATCTGTTTAGCCCTCTCAGCTATTTCACCTTGTTTTTTTTCAGTTACATCAAAGCTTATTATGACAATTCCCACACATTGATTATTTTCAATAATTGGTTGTTTCAGGGATAAATAGTATTTACCCTTAAATTCTTCTTCAGTCAGCTCTCCTTTCAAACTTCTCATAATTTTTTTACAATTTTCCCAAGAAGGTTGATCAATCTTTTCTGCTATAACTTCTCCTTTAGAGATAGTTGATTGCATTGATTTATTTTGAACAATGGAATTACCATTGATATCAAAGGCACTATAATTAATGCCAAACGCGTCTAGCATTGAAGAGACAATAGTTGAATTAACCAAATCAATGAATTTGTTAGGAGAAGCGTTAAGCATGGAAATTTCCTTATTATTTTATAATATAAATTAAACGGAATATCGTTTTAATGTGCTATTGGTCAACTTATTGTCATTTGACGTAACCACTTCTTTTTCAAGACCGCCACGATGAGATGAAGTCTCATTAAGGCAACGTTCTTGAAGAGTGGTTAGTTCTTCTGAAAATAAGCTAGAGTCATTTTTTGCTATTTCATGGGCTTTTATTGCTTGCATAAAAAAACTTAGTTTAGCCTGTGTTGATTTATGACCAGCTTGATCTAACGCACACATGGCTTTAAACATAGATTGAAATAAATTTTTTTTCGGGTTATAACGCAATTTGGGAGGAATCAACATATGACCAATATAGATAGGCCCACAATTTAGTTTACCTAGAGTATAATGCAGCGCACCATTAAGCTCATGAGAAGGATAAGTTAAAACCCCTTGCCCTAATGAGGCAATTGCTGCTGATTCCTCTAGCAAGTAGTTAACGGCGGCCGTAAACCCTGCTTTATGTTTATGGCTATTAGCTAACCCTTCAACAACTGCTACAAACCCCTTATCTTTATCATAAAGGTCATTAACATCTAACTTCGCTTGTTTATAGGCTGTGGTTTCTATCACCGTTTTCCAATTAATTAACTGATAAGCAACTTTTGCTTTATTTAGTTTATTAATAGATCCTGCATTATCCTCTTCCCATTTCTTACCCCACAATAGTGCTTCTTCCTCACCGACATAAAATCTATGCAACAAATCACTTAAAACTATCTTAAGTTCTAAGACTTTGCTTTTATTTTCAATGATCCAATCAACCAGGGCTTGGAAATTATCGCCTGTTTGTCTATCGTTGCCTTTACTAACCCCGTATATTAAAACTGACCCTTCCGGTAATTTAGAATGGAATTTTATCTTATTTATATAATCTTCTGGCATATCATTTTTATTATTTATAGAAAAAGATGCCATTCTAATATACATTAAAATGTAATAAAACCTATGCTGCTTCATGGCCTACACTCAAATCAGATTCTTTATTCATAAGACATTCTTCAATCGCCTTTTTGAACATTTCTATCTCCTTACTATTAAACTTTATTTAAAAATCATTCTTGATGACAAATAACAACTGCTTAAAACAAAATTTTATGGGGTATTTTTAAGATTACTTAATATTTAATCCATATCAATGGTACAAATTAAACTTAAAACTTGGCACCCGTATTGACTACGGGGTATTGAAGAGAGATAGACTTAGGAGAAAGCTCAGGGTTACGTATAAAGAAAACCGCGACAAAAGCCAGGAATAAGCCAATTCTAATAATCCACAAAGCACTCTGATTGCTACACCATTTATAGTAGTATGCGGTGCAGAAATATTCATTACCCATCCAAAAAGTGGCATAAACACAATGTATCCACTCATCGTCGTAAATGAGACAAGACTTGCTGACATAGCAGGAATTCCTATTCGATCATTCTGAGCGGCCGTTGGATATCCCAATATTTGAGCGCTTGAAATAAATCCAAGTAAAAAGAAAACAAGTAATTCAGCATTCTTGCTTAAATGTGGCTGATAGGTAATAAAAACTGTCAAAATCAAGGATAGTAATGCTGCGAACCACATTACAACTTTTCTTTTGCATAAAAAATCAGATGCCCACCCAGCAATCGGAGCACCGACGATAGTTCCAATAAAAATCATGCTAACAATGGTAGCTGCATCAGCTCTAGAAAATGAATGGGCTTGCATTAAAAATAAACTTCCCCACATGGCTCCTAATAACATCATAGGTAAATTCATAAGACACGTGTAAATACCGCATGCCCAATTACTGGCTTTTGAAGCAGCGCTTTTAAACGCGTACCAATAATTGATCGTTTCAACTAAACTTGGCGTATCTCGCTTATTAGCAGGTGAGTCTTTCACGATTGATAAAATAGCAATACCCACCATAGCACCAACCATAGCATCTATAAAAAGTGCATCTCGCCAACCATATGTTTCAACAAGCAACATCAAGGGCGTTTGCGCTAACACCCCTCCTAACATGGCGATAGTCATAATTAATCCGGTGGCCAATGCTAATCGGGACTTTGGAACCCAATTTGTTGAAATCTTAAAGCATCCTAAAAAACAAAATGCGCTTGCAATCCCCTCAATACACCGACAAACGGCTGCCAACCATAATTCATATGAAAGAGCAAAACCAACAATTCCGATAATACTCAAAATCAATGTAACCAAAATGATTCTCTTTGGAGAAAAACGATCTAAAAGATAGCCTGCAGGTAGCAGGAAAACGACAGTCGAATAAAAATAAATAGATGATAAAAAACCTAATTGAGTTGATTCAAGCGCATAAGCTTTCATCACTTCAGGATCAATTGAGCTAAACATATTGACCTGAAGAAATTCAAATAAAAAGAAAAGAGACGCAACAAAACAAACAATCCAACCCTTTAGTCCTAGGTTATTCTTCAACATGCTTATTGAACCTGTCGGGAAATACGACATCTTGAATTCCTGTTTTTTTCAAAAATATTGCCAACTCATCTTTACTCAGATTAATACCTAAAACTTTGAAAATTTTTTGTTTCATTTCTTCGATATATGTCTCAACGGTACGATGCGAAATACCAAGGTGACGCGCACATTGCTTAGCGGTAACCCCAGCAACAAGATAAACAGAAACTTCAGCTTGCTTAGGCGTAAGATATAAATCATCTGATGCACTTAAAAGATAGAATTTATCCATCTCTGTTTTTTTATAAAAAGCGGTTCTAGTTTCGAGGGATACCTCAATATCCTTAAGGCGATTAGGGGTTACAATTTGTCGTTCAGGTAAAAATATTCTATTTTTTGCTGACTGCTTAATTAAATCAGCACCTCTGTCCTGAAAGTGTTGAATAAAACGTTTAAAAAGATCGATATTTCTAACATAGTAGTTATTAATATGAACGTTATCTTTAGTGGATGCAAAAATGTAAAGATAGGTTACATCATCACGCTTAATGACAAAGCTAACCCCATTATCGATATTAAATGACTCCCTTCCTTGACTATAGACAGGGTCCTCTGAATCAAGTTCAGACCACAAGAAATAACCTTTAGGCAGAAGATGCTCAACATCAACGACTCCTGCTGTCAAATAGAGTGCATTTTGATAAAAATGATCAATCCAGGGAGCATTATTAGTCAGTAACTCACGCGAGCCATCTTTGTAAATTTTGAGATAATTGAAATAACTAACCCCAATGTCCTGCAACAGCGTGCAAATCTGATTAACTTCATCAGCCGACTTGAGTACATAATGATTTTGTAAGTCCATCCCTTTCATAGAGTCTTCCGATTTCTGAATCCTTTTAGATTTGAGGTTTTCTACTAGCTAACGTTCATCCTTGGCACAGTGCCTGCCTCTTCTGTAAATGCAACCCTATCATTTAAAACCAAATCCAGCAAAGTTATGGGGTCATAACAACATTTAATTAAAGCTAAATGTGAGGCATTAACAAATCCCTCTTTAACACCTCGTTCAAGTTGAGCAAAAGTAAAATCGAAATACCCATCAATATTTAGAAGACCTAGCGGTTTTTTGCTTGCTCCAATCTTGCGGGCATTCCAAACTTCAAACATCTCTTCAAAAGTACCTAAACCACCGGGCATAACAATAAATCCATCAGATAAATCTGCCATCATCGCCTTTCGTTCTTGTAAGCTACTCGTTACGTGTAAATGCGTTAATCCGTCATGGGTTATTTCTCCTTCCAACACAGTGGCCATTACACCTACTACTCTCCCACCATTCGCTAGAACAGCATCAGCTAATTGCCCCATTAACCCAACTTTTGCCCCACCGTAGACAAGCTGGACTTTTCGTTCTGCCAAAACCTTCCCTAGAGCCAATGTAGCTTCTAAAAATTTTTGATTTTGAGGAATGGTTGCGCCAAGAAATACACATAGGCTTTTCACAAAAAATTCTCCTTAGTTTTTTATAAATTCTTATTATAACTTTACCTTCACTCATTTTTCCTATCTACAGGATCAACCATATAGAAAAATAATTTTTACTGGATTACTCATTGTTTTAATATTTCCGCACATGTTAGAAAAGGTTGCCAAATTTCGCCCTGATCTTCAAATAACCACCAAGCTGCTAATACGGCTTTGCAAAAAGCCCAACCCAATACACGTCTTCTATCAAATCCAGAGATCTCTATGAATTGGTCTAATCGGCGTTTAATAAGGGTTTTGTTAATTTCACCCTTCAGGCGAGGAAAAGGGATTTCATACTCACGCTCACCTATCACCCCTTTCGGATCAATCACTAACCAACCATATTTATCTGATAATAAAATATTGCCGTAATGCAAATCCCCATGCAGCAATACCGGAGACTGAATTGATATTAATAACTCTTGGCTAATCGTATTAGCACGTTCAATCAATGATTTCGGAAAAGGCCCTGTTCCACCTTGAAAATATTGATAGAGACGCTGAAGCCCCTGAAACCAATTGGCTAAGCTAGGAAATTTAGTAGTCTCCTGGCAAGGTCTATGTAATTTCCTCATGAGTTCTACACTAGTTATTATAATACTTTGTGTTTCGTCAGAGCATTCTTCTAACAAAGTACCAGGCACTAGCTTTTCCAATAACATAATACCAGCACCAACTTCCGCATCCAATAATTTTACAGACCCCACGCCATTAAAATGCCGAAGTGCTGCCACTTCATTAATAAATTCTTTGCTAGGAACACCACATTTCAAAATAGCAGCATGACCATTCTCTAAAACTACTTCGGCAACCACATTAAAATTGGCGTTATTAAAACAATCCTTAACGGTCAAATGCCATTTTTTGGCATAATGAGACAATAGATTAGGTAAATTATCTAACCACTCTCTACCTATCGATCCATAGATACTCAGGATATTTTTGATTAATTCTTTCGGGAGATGCATCGCTTCGGGAGGTTCTTTATTTTTTTATACCAAAACTATAACAACGTTGAACAATATCAGCAATCACCTGGCGTACCTACAGAATATTACTGCCAAAAAAATTAGGTAAGCCGTATCTCTAACTCTCTTAGTGAGGTTCTCTCGTTTTGCATTCTTAGTTCATCTAAATAATCTGCCCACCACTGCATCATTTTTCTTCGCTCTGGCAAATATTCTGCATAGTTATATGCTGCACGAATATTGTTGCGTTCTGCATGTGCAAGCTGTCTTTCAATTGCATCACGATTCCAACCGTTTTCGTTGAGTAAGGTCGAAGCTAACGACCTAAAGCCGTGGCCTGTCATTTCATCTGCCGTGTAGCCAAGTCTGCGTAATGCGCCTAAAACAGTGTTTTCAGACATGGGGCGTTTTAATGAACGAATGCTTGGAAAAAGGTACTTGCCGTCGCCAGTAAGCGCTTTAAGCTCTTGCAGAATGGTTATTGCCTGAGTAGACAGTGGAACAATATGTTGTTCGCGCATTTTCATTTTTTCTGCTGGTATGCGCCATTCTGCTTTTGCAAAATCAAATTCACTCCATTCGGCATGACGTAATTCACCAGGACGAACAAAAAAGAGCGGGGCCAATTGTAGTGCACATTTTGTTACAAAAAAACCCTCGTATCCATCAATAACACGGAGCAATTTACCCACTGCTACAGGGTCAGTAATACTGGCATGATGTCTCTTTTTCACAGGGGCCAATGCACCGATTAAATCGGCAGATAAATTGCGCTCTGCTCGACCAGTAGCAATAGCATAACGGAAGACTTGGCTGCAAATCTGTAATATACGGTGAGCGGTTTCAATCGCACCTCTTTTTTCTACGCGGTGCAGTGCAGACAACAACTCAGGTGCAGTCACTTCAGTGATGGGTCGTCTACCAATCCAAGGAAAGATATTTTGCTCAAGCCGAATTAAAGTTCGTGAGCCATGCTCTTTTGTCCACTTGAGAGTGAATTTCGTGTGCCACTCACGAGCAATAGTCTCAAAGCTGTTTTCAGCCACAAGCTTCTTCGAACGTTTGATAGAATTTTTAAGGATACCAGGATCGATATTATTAACGAGTTGTTTGCGCGCTTCTTCACGTACATCCCTAGCAGCAGCCAAACTCACTTCAGGATAGGCACCTAAAGACAATTTCTTTTCAAATCCAGCAAATCGATACTTTAACTTCCATAGTTTAGAACCATTTGGGTTGATCAAAAGATATAAACCACGCTCATCGGCCATTTTATAAGCCTTCTCACGAGGTTTTGCATTCTTCACTTCTACCACTGTTAATGCCATGGGGGCCTCACTCTTCATTCCACAGATTAAGCCCCCAATTAGGCCCCACTTTAGAGCGGGATATTGGGGGCTTTCTCAAGATTTCACTGGACGAAGAGTAATAAAAAAACCCCTTATTTACAAGGGGTTTTAGATGATTTTGGATGTATTAGAATGATAACTTGGTGGAGGCGGTGGGAATCGAACCCACGTCCGCCAATCCGCTGCCCTTGGCACTACATGTTTAGTGCAATCATTAAATTTAGTCGCTAAACCTCCGATTGACAGGGAGTCTAGCAACGAGTCTGTTTAGTTTTAGTAGCTTCCGCCTCAGACAGACTTGGCTACGATCTTGCCAGTATGACCACTCCCCCCACATGCAAGCCTATGGAGTTCATGGCGCTTGCCGTTGTTTAGACGGCGCAAACGTTACACGGTTACTGCGGTTTAGGCAGCAATAGCAACGTTTTCAGCGGAGATATAGTCGTCGTTTGCAACTATAAGTTTGCAACATGATTAACGAGGCAAAGTTGCGTCCTCGACATGCACCTTGGGGTTTGTAATCAACGTCGAAGCCGATCGCCCCCGTATCTGCATTATAACCTATCCCTTTGTAGATGCTTGCTATTTTCTTATCCAAATCCTAAAAAAATATCAAAAATGTAGGTAAAATTCCTACCTGGAATAGCGTTCTAAACGCTGTTTTTCCCGCTGCCAATCTTTTTCTTTCAAACTGGTTCTCTTATCATGCTCTTGCTTACCACGGGCCAAACCAATCTCTAGCTTGACCCGATTTTTCTTCCAGTACATTTTTAAAGCAATGAGGGTATAGCCTTTGCGCATGATACTACCGGCCAACTTGCTCAGTTCACGCTCATTTAAAAGTAATTTACGGGTTCGGGTCGGATCAGGCCGGGTATGCTGGGTAGAAACCGTCGATAACGGGGTAATATGGCAACCTAAAAGCCAGGCCTCACCATTTTTTAAGACGACATAGCTTTCACTCAATTGTGCACGACCATCACGCAGACTTTTGACTTCCCAGCCTTGTAAAACCAGCCCTGCTTCTAAAGACTGTTCAATGAAATAATCATGCCGCGCACGTCTGTTTAACGCAATTGTACTGGATTGCGATGCTTTCTTAGGATTCATACGATATACTCGCCCATTTTAAGGCTCTTATTATACAGACTCTATAAAGTAGCAACTATACAAAATAGGGTCTATGAAATGATTATGCCAATTATTCAAGAAACATTAGAAGTGCCCTACAATGTGGCAGAGATGTATGAGCTCGTCAATGATATAGCCGCCTATGCTGATTTTCTTCCGTGGTGCACGGAAAGTAAAATAATCAAGCAGGATGAAGATACGATACAAGCTAAACTGACGCTGCGTGGTGGTGGCTTTTCAAAATCATTTACTACTTCTAACCGCTTACAAAAAGATAAGATGGTTGAAATAAGCCTTATCAATGGCCCCTTTCGACATTTGGAAGGTTTTTGGGCATTTGAACCCACTAAAAAAGGCTGTAAGGTTCGTTTGAATTTAGAATTTGAATTTACCAGTCCTTTACTCGCAATTGCTTTTTCACCTGTTTTCGAAAAAATCGCGCAGTCACTGACTCAAGCCTTTTCTGACAGGGCAAAACAAGTTTATGGAGCCCGTTGATAATTAAAGATGTTTATTCAAATTGAAGTGGCATTTGCAAGTGATAAAAATCAACTGATTATACCGTTATCTGTATCCGCGGCATGCTGTATAGAAGAAGCCATACAACACTCAGGCATTCTAAGTCATTTTCCTGAAATTGATTTAACAAAAAATAAGGTGGGCATCTTTGGAAAACTACGCCCTCTTAACACGCTTGTGCAAGCCGGAGATAGAGTAGAAATCTATCGCGCGCTCAGCATTGACCCAAAGAAAACTAGAATCAACCGCGCTAAAAAACAAAAAGCGCTGTTATAGTCTCTTAATGAGGACGTTATTTCTTAATACTGACTAATCGGCCCGCTGAAAAAATAAGTGTCACATGCCGCTGGGTCGATTCCGCATGCCCTGGTTGATAAAAGTAAACGTAATCACTGCGATTAGGTTCAAAAGGTGTTTGCAAGACACAACTACCTAGAAGATAACGAACCTGTTCCTCTGTCATACCGAGCTTCAATTGCTGTATGGTAGACTGCTTCAGGACGTTCCCCTGTTGAATATCGGGGCGATAAATAATGCTACAGCCCGAAAGCAAAAAGAGTAAAAAACAGTTAATGGCCCATTTTGTCATAAAAATAACATCATTATAAACTTACACACTATTCTAAAACACAAAAAACAAACTAACCCCAGAAGCTAAGGAGTTTAGAGATAATCTAATGGATAATCAACAACTACGCCAAGCCGGCTTAAAAATAACGGCACCGCGATTAAAAATCCTCGCACTGCTTGAACAAGCTTCAACACGTCATTTAAGCGCCGAAGATATTTATAAAGCACTGCTAGAATCAGGCGAAGACATAGGCCTAGCGACTGTCTATCGTGTATTAACACAGTTTGAAACTGCAGGACTTGTTAAACAACAAAATTTTGAGGAAGGCTATTCGGTATTTGAGCTTAACCAAGGCGCTCATCATGACCATCTGGTTTGTATAAAATGTGGCAAAGTAGATGAATTCGTCGATAAAATCATTGAGCAACGTCAAGAGGCTGTCGCAAAACAAAGAGGTTACAAAATGACAGACCACAGCCTAATCATTTATGGGATTTGTAGTAGATGTACTAAAAGGGTAATCAATAAATAGCGCTTGTTTTTAGGAAACTTCTAAAATCTTAAGTGTATTCGTCCCACCTTGTGTCTTCAAAACATCTCCATAAGTAATAAGAATACGTTCCCCTTTATGTAAGGTGCCATGCTTTTTTAATGCAGCGATAGCTAAATCATTGAGACGTTTTTTATCTAATTTATCAATATTAAAATAGATAGGGTAAACACCTCGATAAAGCGCTAATCGGCGTGTTGTTTGTACACTATGTGCAAGCGCGTAAATAGGGATCCCTGAGCGAATGCGCGACATCCATAATGGTGTAGCACCAGACTCTGTTAGCGCAATAATAGCCTTAATATTATAGTGATTGGCGGTATACATCGCTGCCATTGCAATCGCTTCATCAGGCCGCTGAAACTGACATTCCACACGGTGTCTTGATACCTGTGTTTTGACTTGCCGCTCAGCACCTAAACAAATTCGCGCCATGGCAGCTACCACTAAATCGGGGTGATCCCCAGTCGCCGTTTCTCCTGACAACATAACGGCATCCGTTCCATCTAATACCGCATTGGCAACATCAAACACTTCTGCCCGAGTGGGAATCGCATTATGAATCATAGACTCCATCATTTGCGTGGCAGTAATAACCACTTTATCGAGGGAGCGTGCACGCTGAATAATATGTTTTTGCACCGCTGGTAATTCTGCATCACCAATTTCCACGCCTAAGTCGCCGCGCGCTACCATAACCGCATCTGAAGCCCTAATAATTTCATCTAAAAGTGGAATCGCATCGCTACGTTCTATTTTTGCAATCAATCCTGCCTTTCCCTTGGCTTCTTTTAACAAGCTGCGTGCCTTTTTCATGTCCGCTGCACTGCGTGGAAATGAAATAGCAATATAGTCCGCATTTAATTCAACCGCTGTTTTCAAATCTTTTTTATCTTTAGGCGTTAGCGCTACTGCAGAAAGTCCACCTCCTTTACGATTAATGCCTTTGTTATTCGATAATTCGCCACCTACTTCTACTTTACAAACAATCTTATTTTGTTGAACCTTATGAACCTTTAATACTAAGCGCCCATCATCCAGTAATAGCAGATCGCCGCCTTGCACATCTTTAGGTAAATTTTTATAGTCAATACCGACTGATTTGTCATCACCAGCTTCTTTAGACAAATTCGCATCTAAAATAAATTGCGCACCTTCTTTTAAAAAAATTTTACCTAATTTAAAGCGAGCAATACGAATCTTGGGACCCTGTAAATCTGCCATAATCGCAATTTCACGACCTGCAGCTTTAGCACATTCACGCACTAAGTTAGCTCGCTTGATATGATCTTCTGCCTTACCATGTGAAAAATTCAAACGCACAACATCTAAACCCGCCGCTATCATGGCAGGCAGAACACCCTCTTTATCGGTTGCTGGACCCAATGTTGCGACAATTTTTGTTCGTTTAAATCTATTCATGTTTAGACCTCTAAGAATCACGTTGATGTTCTTCTAATACTTTTAATGCAGTAAGTGTTTTTCCTTCAACAAACTCAAGAAAAGCGCCTCCACCCGTAGAAATATAGGAGATTTTATCGCTTATATTATATTTTTCTATAGCAGCCAAGGTATCACCCCCTCCCGCAATAGAGAAAGCCCCACTATCTGCAATCGCTAAGCTTAACGCACGTGTACCGCCTTCAAAAGGCGCCATTTCAAAAACGCCGATAGGTCCATTCCATAAAATAGTAGCTGCTGATACAACGGCGCGATTATAAAGCCTAATAGACTCCGGACCACTATCCAGGACCATTTCATCATCTTCTATTTCAGTTAATTTCTTAACCTTTGTTTTTGCGGTAGCCGACATTTCTTTAGCTACCACTACATCGGTTGGCAAGATAATTTCGGCATGCTTTTGCTGTGCCAATAGCATTAAGCGTTTCGCCTCTTCAACTAAATCACTTTCAACCAATGATTTTCCTAATTTATATCCCTGGGCAGCCAAAAAGGTATTTGCAATTCCCCCACCTAAAATCAAACTATCCACTTTGTCGATTAAGGAAGAGAGTACATGCAATTTACTGGAAATCTTAGAACCGCCTACAATCGCCAGCAAAGGTCGCGCTGGATTTTTTAAAGCCTGTGTTAATGCTTTTACTTCGGCCATTAATAATAGGCCTGCACACGCTTGAGGAGAAAATTGTGCGGTCCCCACTGTGGAAGCTTCGCTACGATGCGCTGTCGCAAAAGCATCCATAACAAAAATATCCCCCAGCTTTGCTATTTTTTTAGCAAGCACCGGGTCATTTTTCTTTTCTCCTTTCTGAAAACGCACATTTTCACAAAGAACAACCTCTCCAGGCGCAATCTCAAATCCATCTAGCCAATCAGCAACAAATTTTACGGGACGATCGAGTAAGACTTGCAAGCGCTCTGCAACAGGTGCAAGAGAAAACTCAGCACTTATATGCCCTTCTTCCGGCCTACCTAGGTGAGAAAGTATAATAACCGCCGCTCCCTGATCCAGAGCGTACTGGATAGTAGGCAAGGCGGCTTTAATACGCGCATCGCTGCTAATATGGCCATTCTCTATAGGAACATTCAGGTCCTCACGAATGAGCACACGCTTATCGCTACAATCTAAATCTTTCAAGGTAGGTAACACCATAAGCAAGCCCTAGCAAAAAAACTAGTTTACCCTAAAATGCTATTAAATGCTGACCACGTCGCTAAGCTGAACACTTGATTAGAACACGAATTAAAAAGAGTTTAATCCTAATGGAAACACTACACCGTTTAAAAGTCCTGATTACACGCCCAGAACATCAAGCTAAAAAACTCGCTAGCGACATTCAAGCACATGCAGGCATCCCCATTTTTTTTCCCACCATAGAAATTGTACCTACAGACAATACAATGCTTATATCAGAAGTATTTAAAAAAATTGACCATTACGATTTTGTTATTTTTATTAGTCCTAATGCCGTACTGCAATCAGCAAGTTATATCCATCATTTTTGGCCTTCTTGGCCCAAGAAAACCAAAATAATGGCTATTGGTCCAGGCACTGAAGCCACACTAAAAATACTTAACTTATCGGTAGATTATCGCCCAGAAAAAGATTTTAATAGCGAAGGCCTGCTCGCACTTCCCCCACTACAAAGCCCAAAACAAAAAAAGATCTTAATATGCCAAGGGGAAAATGGCTGCCTATCGCTTATTAACACATTAGAAAAAAGAAGCGCCAACGTTAACACGTTAAATCTCTATAAGAGATCATGTCCTCGACTTATTACAAATAATATCCCCAACTCAAACGAGATTGATATCATCATTTGTACAAGTAATACGGGTCTTAAAAATTTGGTCAATTTGTTGCAAGCAGATTGGCATGATGTGCTATTTGATAAACAACTTCTTGTTATTAGTCTACGTATCGCGGAGTTTGCCGAAAAACTAGGCTTTGTAAAAGCGCCCTTAATATCGGATAATGCAAGCAATGAAGCTATTTTAAACACACTTTCCCGATGGGAGAAAGAGATATGGAGCAAGAACCGCCAATCATCACCGCCACCGAGCTAAATGATGATATACCTACTCCGCCTACACGGCCAAAGAGTTGCATCATCGCTTGCTGCGCTATTGGTTTATTATTAGCGACCTGGTTATGCCTTGTTCTTACTTTCGCTTTTTTTTGGAAAAAAAATAATGCTAATACCGCCAATTTAACGCTGGCCCAAGGACAACTTTCCCAAAATCAAAAGAACTTAACCCAAATACAAGGCATTATTCAGAAAAATTTTACATCTAATACTAATCTGATACGGTTAAACGAAGCTAAAGAGCTTATTCAACTCGCCAATTACAATCTTTTTTATCTTCGCGATCCGAACAGTGCTTTATTTGCATTAAATTTAGCGAATAAACAATTAGCTGAATCTAATAACTCGCCTGCCTCCCTAGAAACACTGCGCAATTTATTAACCCAAAATATTGCTAAATTAAATGCATTACCACACTTAAACCTAGGCAATACACTGACACAATTAAATAGCCTGAAAGCCCAAGTAGAAAAATTACCCTTACTGAGCACTGAACTCACTAGCAAAGAAACAGTAAATCCGCCACCCCAAACTACTTCAGAAAAAAGATGGGTAAATGCTATTCAAACGAGCCTGCATAATTTTCAACAGTTAATCGTTGTGCGGCATTTAGATAAACCAATAGAACCACTATTACCACAAATACAGCAGCAATATTTACAACAGAATCTACAATTATTGTTACAGCAAGCGCAGTGGGCCTTACTCCATCATCAGCAAGAAATTTATCAGTCCAGCTTGCAACAAACTAAAGAAGCTATACAACAATATTATGTAGAAAAATCTCCGGCGGCTCAAACGATCATTCAGCAAATCAATCAACTTGCCGAAATAAACCTACAAACCGCATTACCGGATTTAAGCCCCACTTTAGAAGCTATCAACTCTCTGATTAAAACAGTCGCTAGCGCACCTACCGATCCGAAGGAAACTCCTTTATGAAGCGGTTTTTTATATTTTTAATCATCCTATTATTTTCAGTTTGGATAGGCGTTGAAATAGCCACAGACCCTGGATATGTGCTTATTACTAGACATAAGCTCGCGATAGAAATGCCCTTATGGTTAGCTTTAATCGGCTTTTTACTGAGTTTTATTGTTGTTTATTTTTTAATTCGCACTATACATTATTTCGGTTTATTGCCGAAGCGTTGGCATACATGGCTACAAAACAAACAGAAGCAAAAACAAATTTCTATCGAAGATCAAACGTTATTTGCTACGCTTTATCAAAAACCTCCCGATTGGAATATTGTTTTAAATGCCTTACCCCAATTAGAAAAAAGAAGTTGGCTATCTGAAGAACAAATCCAAACGTTAGAACATGATAGTTACGCGGGTTTATTACAGGAAGCGCTCAATACTAACTTAGGAAAATTTGAAGAAAAGTGGCAACAATTGCCTCATCGATTGAAAAAAGCTCCCTTTTTTCTTAATTTCTACATTCAAGGTCTTATTCAATATCAGGAAACTGAAAAAGCAGAGGAATTGACTCGCAAACTTTTAAAAAAACATTGGCTCGCACCCTTAGTGCATAGCTATGGCCTTATTAGAAGCATTCAGCCTGAACGCCAATTAGCCTATGCCGAAAAATGGTTGAAAAGCCACCCGCATGATCCTGACCTTTTATTAAGTTTAGGTCGTATCTGTAAACAACTACAATTATGGGGCAAAGCACGAGATTACTTAGAAGCGGGCTTAACTCAAAACCCATCTAACCCAGAAAGCTATCAAGAGTTAGGCGAGTTATTTGAGGCACTAGGAGAACCGACAGAAGCATTGCAGGCCTTTAAAAAAGCTTTAAAAATAAGAGTGGATGTTTGTATCGCTGAGTCTAAAATTAACTATTAAATAAAATCTATACTCAAAGCAATGGGATTTTTGGCAAGGCGCCGCGAAAATGAAGCAACCGGAGTGTATACAACATACATGAGGATTGCGAGTTGAGCGGGAACGCCGCCAAAAATTCTAGTGCAAAGAGTATAAATCATAAAGATGATTATTTAATATTGTATAAACAGGCCAACCTCTTAGCCTAAGCCCTGCAAAGGGAGACCAGTGGCATTTGGTTTTGAGCTCATTTTCATTAACCACACGGCTTGCAGCTAAATCGACCAACACATAATCGGCATAAGGTTTTAATTTAAAAATTTCTTGTGCACGCCTCGATGTTAAATCCACTATGTTTTCTAATGATAAGTGACCTTCATGCTGCGCTTCTAGCAATAATGGCAATGTTGTTTCTATCCCTGGAACGCCTGAAGGACATGCGCCATAAGGCCGAGCCTTTTCTTCAATGGTATGTGGTGCATGATCGGAGCCAATCGTGTCTATAACACCTTCTCTAATTGCTTGAAATAAGGCCTTTTGATGCGCTGTCGTTCGCAAGGGTGGATTCATAACCGCTTTACCTTGCAAACGATCATAATCATTACTGTTCAAAAACAAGTGGTGAGGTGTTGTTTCGGCAAAAACAGGTAGATCTTCCATTTTTGCTTGTGCAATTAAATCTATTTCTTGGCGCGTACTGGTATGTAAAATATATAACCGCGTTCCGTACAAACGCACTAAGTCAATCGCTTTTTTTACAGCGATACTCGCAGCTTTTTCATCACGTATTTGTGAATGAATGGCATAAGGCTGAGGTAATACGATTTTTTTGCTATTTTCCTTTAATCGATGTTCGTCTTCTGCATGCACGGCCACTAACATATCTTCTTCAGCCGCTAGCTTAAAAATGGCATGCAGACTTTCATCATCATCAATCACTAAACCGCCCGTACTACAACCCATAAATACTTTAATACCGATAACTTGTCCCTTTACTTTTTTTATCTCGCCTAAATGATGTTTATCGGCGCCAAAAAACAAATGGTAACGTAAAGGTATTTTTACGTCTTTTAATTGGCTATCAATTAAGTCTTTCTTCTTCTGCAGCTCAAGCTGCGTCACCGTCGGTGGAATCGTATTTGGCATATCAAAAACGGTGGTATATCCACCTTTAATGCTCGCTTGCGCGGCAGTTCGCCAATCCTCTTTATATTCCAGACCAGGCGTTCTGAAATGCACATGGGGGTCAATTAACCCTGGCAGCAATAATAAATTTTCTGCCTCTATACTTATTTCTTGCTGGCTTTCAATGCTTAAATCTCGATGGGTTCCATCCAATGTTTGGATATGCTTGATTTGGATCATAAATATATTTGTTTCTATGAATAAGGCCTCAGCTCGCTGCCACCACGCTTCTCGATTATCCTAACAAAAGAATATAATACTCCTAATCTAACCTCCAGTTAATATTTCACAAAATATCTAGTAATAATAATCTCTAGGGAATGGGCAGAAACCCCTTTCTCTCGCTTTATAAAGCCTCCTTTATTCAAGCCATTAAAATTCATCGCTGAATACAAAAACAAAATTTATATTTAATTTTTTTCTTAAGTATTTCTTAATTTTATTTCTATATAATCTTTCAGAAAATCCCTATTACAGAAAAAAAGCAAAGCCTCATGGAGGCACTAGGGAACTCTGTGAGAGATGTGTCCTGAGGCACATATCGTCGGGTAATTTCTAATAATTTAATTAACAAAAAAATAAAAAGACTCATTTTTATGCCAGCACCTGAACCCTTAAAGATACACTTCATTTCAAAAAACGGAAAACAATTCAATTATCCTTCTTCAGGTAAGCAAATTATAGCTTACAAGGAGAAAACGCTACCGACCCAGTCTTCCAAGATAAAACTTAAAGTAGATTCATTCTTTAAAAATCAACCTAACAGGACATTTTGTATTTTTCATCTCTCATCAGAAATCACTGAACAAATAGACTCTATTTTCAATATAATAGAAACGAATATAGAATGTTTGCGCTATAACAAACAACTAGAAAAATACGATAAACTTCCAGAATTAGAAAAAAAATTAAATGATGCCGGATATAGTTTAGACTTAGACACATCATCTAGTTCTGCCAACCGTTGTGCTACTGATCCAGTCCGAAGAAAAAGAACGTTGAGTTCTGCTACTTTAAAGGACCTTCCTGAAGCAAATGCGAATAAAGGAAGAGGACTCAATAGGTCTGCTACTTTCAATAACCTTCGAAGCTCTAGTTTTAGACAAAGGAATACCAAGAGCTCCAATGATTTTACTATCACTCTTGATAATAGAAATCCCATAAATAAAGATTTGGAGCTTTATTCAAATAGAATCGATCATCTAAAAAAAGAGCTTACAGAAGCAAATAATGCTAAAGCAGCAGCTGAAAAAGAAAACGCAGCCTTGGAAAGGCAGCTTCAAAAAGCTCAAACAGAAACTGAACAAGAAAATAGAACATTACAAGGACAGCTTCAAACAGAAAAAACTGCTAAAGACGATGCTGTGCAAGCCCAGCAAGAAGCTGAAAAAAAAATCGGAATATTACAAGAACAACTGACAAACGCTGAGCGAAAAATCGAAGAATTAGAAAATAAGCTTGAGGAAGCTCGAAAAAAATCGGATCAAGAAATCGAAAATCTAAAAGGAAAACTTGCTAGAGCTCAACAAGAAACTGCACAAAAAGTAAATGAGGCTGAAGTAACTAAAGCAGCAGCTGAAAAAGAAAAGAGAATATTGAGAGAACAGCTTCAAACAGCAAATACAGATAAAGGCGCTGCTGTGCAAGCCCAGCAAGAGACTGAAGGAAAACTTAAACAAGCAACCACAGCTAAAGATGATGCGATGCAAGCCCAGCAAGAAGCTGAAATAAAAATCGGAACGTTACAAGAGCAACTGACAAACGCTGGACTAAAAATTGAAGAATTAGAAAATGAGCTTAAGGAAGCTCGAAAAGAATCAGCTCAAGAAATCGAAACTCTAAAAGAAGAAGTTACAACCCAGAATACATTTAGGGCGAAAACTACGGCCAATGCAGAACTCTGGAGCCGTTTGAAAAAATCAAAAGAAGACCTTAAACAGCTGGAAAGCGAAAAGGCTGATGTCGTGAAGCAAATGGACGGACTAAATGCTGAAAAGGAACAACTTATCCGAGAAGTTGAAAATCTAGAAGAACAAATTAAGACCGCAAACCAAGCTAAAGACCTCGCTGTAAGCGCCCAACAAGAAGCGGAAGGAAAAGTCAAAACGCTACAAGAACAACTTACAAAAACTCAAACAGATGTTGAAGCAACAAACGAAGCTAAAAACCTCGCTGTAAACGCCCAGCAAACAGCCGAAAGCAAGATTTCAACGCTGCAAGAAACGAATAGAGAGTTGCAAACTAAGCTTGAGGAAGCTGAGCAAGAAACTGTGCGTGCTAAACAAGCAAATGCCGAATTGCAACGTAGGCTTGACGATGTTGAAGGTCAAACTCAAAAAGACAAAAAAGATCAAGCTACTCAAGCTGAAGTTCAAAAACCTCAACAAAATAATCAAGATCTCCAGCTGCTTCTTCAACCATTACAGCGTAAATTGAAGCAACATGCCGATTTGTTAATACAAAAGAACTCTGGGTTAGCACTAGAAAAAGCCGGCATGATTTCGACTCTGTCTACATCATTAGAATTATTCGCTATGAATAATAGTAACAGAGAAGAATCCTTAGAAAAATTAAAACGGCAAATTCAGAACTCGAGAAAAACCCTAGAGCAGCATAGAAATATAAGCAGTCGCCTGCTTTGTTATATATTTAGATCTAGCTCTGTATTTAAAACAACGAGTGCTCGACTTTTATCTAATATAGAAAAAACGATAAGCCCTTTTGACACTCATCAATCTCCCGTTGAGCCGCCGAATGTGCAACCGAGACACCGCGTCTGAACAATAATGGGGCAACTTCTTGGCTAGGTAACAGGGTATTAGGTCATCTGCACCGTTAGTCATAAGCATAAATAGCACTTATCGTATCCGTCATGGCGAGCGAATGAAATGAGCATTGCCATCCAGTACTGTATTTATAGATTGTCGCGCGCTTCGCGCTCGCAATGACAAAATAGCAATGGCATATGACAAAGTAATTACCTAGCACGAACTAATTAATATTCTTATTTAATACTAACGTTAAAAGCGCCTGCCTGATATAAACAGCGTTTTCTACCTGCTCAAAATAAGCAGCATACGGTGTTTTATCAATTGCTTTATCAATTTCACCTGCTCGTGGTAAAGGATGCAGTACTTTTAGACCGGGCTTTGCATTTTTAAGCTTTTCTGCTTTTAACACAAATTGATTTTCTAATAATTTATGTTCATCCTTATTGAAACGTTCTTGTTGCAGTCGAGTCATATAAATAATATCTACCTTAGAAATCACCTCGTCTAAATTAGCGTGTAAAGAAAAAGGTATGTCTTGACGATGCAATTCATCACAAAATGATTCGGGCAATGCAAGTAAAGGAGGCGCTACTAAAAATAAATGACAATGAAATAAGGCACACGCTTGTATTAAAGAATGAATAGTCCGCCCATATTTTAAATCGCCTACTAGTGCAATAGATAATCCTTCTAGCTTGCCTTGTGTTTCTTCTATGGTCATTAAATCGGCTAAAGCCTGTGTAGGATGTTGATTTGCACCGTCGCCTGCATTAATCACCGGCTTATCCGTTATTTCGGCGGCTAAGCTTGCTGAGCCTGCTTGAGGATGACGAAGAACAATCAAATCAGCATATTTAGAAATAGTTTTAATGGTATCGCTTAAATTTTCACCTTTTGTGACAGAAAGGTTTTCAGCATTGGAAAAACCAATCACTTGCGCACCTAAACGCAACGAAGCGGCCTCAAAAGATAAACGCGTACGTGTGGATGATTCAAAAAAACAATGTGCAATAATTTTATCCAGTAAATATTTCTTAGGCGCCTTAGATTTAAATTGTTTTGCTAATTTTAATACCGCATTAATTTTATCTAAGCTAAGATCGCGCATGGAAATAATATCGGTATCAAAAAGTAGATTAGACATAAATTAACTCAATTTAAATTAACTATTTTTTCCTACTAAACTTTGCCATGAATCCACCGGCAACTCTTTGTCCCACAGCGTTACTAAGCCTTGTAGAAAAACTTGGGTAATTTGCGCATTGGTTACTAAGGGAATATGGTGATCAATCGCTAATCGCCGAATTACAAAACCATCCGTTCGTTGTAGCCCCGTCGCTGAACTAGGGATATTAATAATGGCTGCCACTTTTCGCTGGCCAATCAAATGTTTAATATTCGGTTTTTTTGCTTCACTGGTTTTATTAACCAAGGAAGACTTAATATCTTGCTGACTTAAAAACTGGTGTGTTCCTGCCGTGCTATAAATCAACCAGCCTTGTTCATCTAACTGCTTTATCCAAGGCAATAGTTTAGCTTTGTAATTATCCGCAATACTCAGCAGTATTTTCTTTTCGGTGATTGTTTGATCGGTCGCTAACCAGGCTTTATAAAATGCTTCGACTAAATCATCGGCGATACAAGCCACTTCACCGGTAGAGGCCATTTCAACTTGAGCAACAGGATTAGCACCTTTTAAACGACTATAAGAAAATTGTGCTGCTTTCACACCAACATAATCTAATTCTAAGGTTTCATACTGCTGTGGTTGATGTTTAGCCAACATCACTTCGGTGGCTATTTGAATCAAATTATGCCCGGTTACTTTGGAAACAAAAGGAAATGAACGTGAAGCACGTAAATTACATTCTATAACCTGAATATCATTATTTTTTGCAATAAATTGAATATTGAATGGGCCTGTAATATTCAAGGCTTTAACAATTTGTCGCGCAATTTTTTTAGTACGGCGTATGGTTTCTAAATACAATTTTTGTGGGGGCAACACAACTGTCGCATCACCCGAATGCACACCCGCATTTTCAATGTGCTCTGAAATCGCTTCAATAACAATCTCACCCTGCTGTGCTACACCATCAATTTCTAATTCTTTTGCCTCTTCAACAAACTTAGAAATAACCACGGGATGTTCTTGAGAAACTAATGCCGCCGCTTGCAAGTGCTGTTGCAGTGATTCGGGATCATAAACCACATTCATTGCTGCACCGGATAGAATATAAGAAGGTCTAATTAATACGGGGTATCCTACCTCTGCTGCAAACGCCTTGGCTTTTTTTAAGCTAGTAATGCGCTCCCAAGCAGGCTGATCAATCGCCAGTTTATTTAATAATGCAGAAAACTTTTCTCGATTTTCCGCCTGATCGATAGATTTAGAATCGGTACCCAATAAGGGATAACCCGCCTTGGCTAAAGGTAGTACTAAATTATTGGCAATTTGCCCACCGACTGAAACAATAATCCCTTTGGCCTGCTCAAAATCTACAATATCCTGTATGCGCTCAAAGGTCAGTTGTTCGAAATACAAGCGATCGGATTCATCATAATCAGTTGACACGGTTTCAGGATTTGAGTTGATAATAATCGCCGTTTCTTTTAAACGACGTAAAGTTTGCACGGTGTTAACCGCGCACCAATCAAATTCAACTGAAGAACCGATAGCATAAGGCCCCGAACCTAATACCACAATAGGCCGCAAAGCAGCCGGCTTTATATCGTGTTCTACCGCATGATAGCTTAAATATAAATAATTAGTTTGTGCCGCAAATTCACCGGCTAAGGTATCAATCTGTTTTACATAAGGAATAATCTTATGTTTTAAACGCAAAGAACGAATCTGCTTAACAGATTTATTTTTTAGTTGTGCAATCGCTTGATCTGAAAATCCAGATTGTTTTAATTGGAGCAGTAATTTTTGATTTAAATTAGTCTGTGTTAATTGCTTTTCTAAGTCCGCTATTGCGTGAATATGTGCCAAAAACCAAAGGTCAATCTGCGATAATTTTTGCGCCTGGGTAACTGAACCACCTTGTAAAAAAAACTGATAAAGCGCAAATAAACGCCTATCCGTTGCAACTTGTACTTCTTTTTCTGGATGTTTAATGATCTCGGAATAATCGCTTAAACAGGAAGCACCGATATTTAACATACCCACAGCTTTTTGCAAGGCTTCTGGAAAGGAACGTCCTATCGCCATGACCTCGCCTACACTTTTCATTTCCGTACCAATCGTTCTTTCCGCTGCCTTTAATTTTTGAATATCCCAGCGTGGAATTTTAACCACAATATAATCCAATGCGGGTTCAAAATAGGCACATGTCACTTGTGTCACGGTATTTTTGAGTTCGTGTAAACAGTATCCAAGTGCTAATTTGGTGGCAATAAAAGCCAAAGGATAACCGGTTGCTTTAGATGCCAAAGCACTAGAACGCGAAAGTCTTGCATTCATCTCGATGACGCGGTAATCGCCATTCTCTGGATTAATCGCAAACTGTATATTACATTCGCCGATAATATTAAAACAATCGGCTGCCTTTAAAGCGATATTACGTAAAAATTGATGTTGTGCATTACTTAATGTCTGCGCCGGTGCAACGACTATACTTTCTCCGGTATGAATGCCCATCGCATCCATATTTTCCATATTGCATATCGTTAATCCATTACCCTGCCTATCGCGTACGATTTCATATTCAAATTCTTTCCAACCAAACAAATATTCTTCAATCAAAATCTGTGGAGAAGCCACTAGACTTTCATGTGCACGCTGCTCTAGGGTTTCTTTATTCGGAATTTTTCCAGAACCTAAGCCTCCCAAAGAAAAACCCGAACGCAACATCACTGGATAACCGATCTTCTCGGCTGCCTTCAATGCTTGTTGCACGGTTTTTGCCGCGATACTTAATGGTGTTTTTACTTCAATTTTTTTTAGCGCTAGTTTAAAAAGATCCCTGTCTTCGGTTTGGCGAATCGATTCAACCGATGAACCCAATACGGTTACCTTATGTTTTTTTAATACGCCTTTCTCTTCTAACTGCAAACCTAAATTTAAAGCCGTCTGCCCACCAAAACCAAGTAAAATGCCATCGGGCTTTTCTTTGGCAATAATCCGTTCAACGGTGCTGAAGTTTAACGGTTGTAAATAAACCTCATCCGCCAAACTTGCATCTGTCTGTACTGTCGCAATATTCGGATTAATCAATACGGTTTTAATATTTTCTTGCTTTAATGCCTTGATCGCCTGTGAACCTGAATAATCAAATTCGCCGGCTTGACCAATACGTAAACCGCCCGAACCTAAAATTAATATCTTTTTGCCTTTAAATTGTTTTTTCATAAATTTTTTATAGGGTGCGATAAAAGCGTTCGAATAACCATTGTGTATCCATTGGCCCTGGTGCAGCCTCTGGATGAAATTGAACTGAAAAAAAAGGATGTTCTGTATGTTCAATACCAGCCACCGATTGATCATTCAGATTACGAAATAATATCTTCCAATCGGCAGGTAATGTTTTCTCATCCACGGCATAACCATGGTTTTGTGAGGTTAAATAGCAACGCTCGGTTGGTAAATATATACAGGGCTGATTTTGCGAACGGTGACCAAAAACTAATTTATAGGTTTTGGCACCCACTGCTAAAGCCATCAATTGTGTGCCCAAACAGATTCCAAAACAAGGCTTTTTCTTAGCTAATACTTTCTGCAAAATAGTCACCGTTTTTTGGCATAAAATAGGATCACCAGGACCGTTTGAAATAAATACCCCATCATAATCCTCTTGGCTATAATCATAGTCATAAGGAACGCGCTTTATTTGTAATGGATACTGCAGCAAACAGCGGAGTATGTTTTCTTTCATACCACAATCGACCACGATAATCTTTTTACCGTGCTTCCCATAATAAATAGGTTCGCTAATAGTGACTTGTTTCACCCAATCAATCGTATCAAATTCTATAAACTCCTTAGGATCTTTAACAGAAGATGTCATTATCCCCGGAATGACGCCCTTTTCACGCAAACAATGTGTCAATGCACGTGTATCAACACCTGTCATATAGGGAATTTTTTGCTCTTCTAACCAAGCCAGCAGAGAACACTGTGCCGAATCACTGGAGTAAAAAGGCGCAAGTTCTGACATCACAACGCCTTTCACCTGTATCTTTGCGGATTCCCAAGTACCGGGCGCAGAAACACCATAATTTCCTATCAACGGATAGGTAAAACAAAGTATCTGTCCAGCGTATGAAGGATCGGTTAACGATTCTACATAACCGACCATACCGGTATTAAATATGACTTCGCCTGTTTGATTATTAATTTGCGAATCTGGTGAAAATCCTGCAAAACTTTCACCTGTTTTTAACAGCAATCGTGTTGGTATTAATGTTTTCATTATTGCATTTGTTGATGATATTGAGACGCAAGGTAAGGGTTCCACATCATCCCTGTTGCTGAAAGTGCGACATCTGCCCCTGCATTGAAAAACGCATTAAAATGTTCTGGCAATGTAATACCCCCCATTCCTAGAATGGCTAAATTTAATTTTTGTTCTTTATTAATCTGGGAAATTTTATTAATAAACTGTAAAGCAAGCGCATAAATGGGATAACCAGAAACACCACTAAAAATTCGTTTCCCAAATGCGGGTTGTTGAGTTTGGTCAAGCACACGCATACTAATAGAATTAATCGCACTAACACCACGCGCGCCTGCTTTGGCTATTGCAGCTAAAATTTTACCCAGCACAGCAGTATCAGAAACTAAACCTATTTTCACCAGTAGTACAGAACGATTACCCACACGGCTTAAAACACGGGAAATGATCTTATTCACCACCTCTACATCCTTATAAATAGGTTCTCCTGCTTTTAATAAATTAGGACATGAAAGATTAAGTTCGATGATATCCGCACCCGCTTGCTGCGCAAACAGCGCTGTTTCAGCAAACTCAGTTGCAATTGCTTCTAGAGATTCACCTTCACCATACACCGATACTATTAAAACTTGGCCTTCTGATAAGCTATTTTTTGCAAAAGCTATATCTTGGATAATAATTTCGGGTTCTAAACAACCATTACCAAATGAGTTGCTAATCGCAATTTTTTCGGCTGGAAGGGGGTTTTCTTGTGTATAAAGTGGTTTATCTAAATCCCATTCACTCAGTACTGTCTCTTTAGCAAGATAAACAATATTGGGTAAGGGATGACTAGGCGTAGCATGCCGTCGAATTGTTTTATAGGTTAATACATCAAATCCCAAACGAGCTAATAAGGCAATACCTTTGCCGGTTGTGACGGCGCAAGCCGCCGCACCAATGTTAGAGGCCAATGAAAAACCTAAGAATTGCTTCCACTGTGCTTTAGGAGGCCAAGAACGAGAAGGTGGAGTTATTAAGGAAAAAGGAGGATCGCTGAAGTTTTCTTCAAATGTTTTACGAATGTCATAAAGAGGAGACGAAACGCTACTCATGCAAACTTGCTAGAAATAATTTGGCCTATTTAACCTGATTTTACAGAAAATACCAAGCCCTTATTTTAATTTTCTTCCATCCATATGGCCTAAGAAGCAATCCTGCCTCAAGGCCATGTATATAAGTAAGAATCCATCCGCTCTCCAATCTATTAGGACAAAATTAATGCCCTTCTTATATTTGACCTAGTACGTGACGTGGAACCTGATTATTTCCCCTATTTGCAATCGCTTCTTGCATTTCTGGATTATGGATATCTGCGATGGTTCGCTTAAAAAGCCCTTGGTTCATGAGCACCTCTTGCGAACGAGCAATAAGGTTCTTAAGTGAATGCTTATCCATTTTATCAGTATGCTTATTTATAGTATCTGCAATCAAATTGGAGTCATCACCCTTTTCTTTAAAATTTTCTTCTAGCTCACACATAGCAATAGTGGGTAATAGCTCTGTTTCCAAAGAATTAGCATGCCCAAAACGTTTAAATCCAAAATTTATTAATTCCTGATTTAACAAAATAAGCTGTAATGTTGTAATGGTCGTATCGACAGCGCTATCAAATTCCTTTTCAGAATAGCATAAGTTATCTACAACATCACCCTCACTTTCTTTTTTGAGATAGAACGTTGAGGTCTTTTTTTGACTTTCTCCGGTGTGTGCAAGTGTTATCGTCTTCCCAAATAACCCTGCTGCCGAAGTATCGACTCTATGAGGTATTTCTATTGGATAATGAACGTGATCACCTTGCTGATAGATATCACTTGCCTTTTTTTGAGGATATCCCACGCCTCGCCAAACTGCTTTTCTTCCCTCTGCCCCTGCATCCTTTGTAGCCACAAGTTCATATTCTTGAAAAGAAGTTTCAAGGTTCCCTGTTTTCAAAACTTCATATTGACTATTAAGAAAGCCACCTGTTATAAACTTTGAAGTGAGCTGCCATCTATGGAAGTGAACAAAAGATTCGCTATCTGCTTTAGTCCCCAAATTAGTAACAAATCCTTCCCTCATATCTACTACTGGATAGATGTGAACTCTCAAAACCCAAGGATTTTTATCATTCGATTTCATCAAAATTAGCTTATCAAATAACTGGCTCCTTCTTGATAGTGATATAGACATCGTTCTTAAATCAGGATCATATTTTATAGCGATCAGCATCTTAATAATATCATTAATACTAATATCGCTTATATTTTCCGCTAATTCTACAGAGTTCTTTAATTGTTTACTTTCATTTCTATGATAAATTTCACTTTTTATTTCCTTATGCCTTCTAATACAATTTTCTATTATTTCATTACTTTCTTTATCAAAGAAAAATTCTTTTTTCACTTAAATTTCACCTTTTATTTATATTCCATAATAATTTTTCAAAAAATTACTATTTTTAACTAACAAAAGCTCTAAAATTATTATTAATCTTTTATTAAAAAAATAAATGATATGAGCGGTCTGGATTAAACTAAACAAATATTAAATAATTATGAGGGGATTATTAAGATGTTTACCTTTATGGTTAACAATAATGAGATTATTCACTAATTTAGATAATAAAACTGCTTTCTTACTCCAAAAAAATTACCTCTTTATATATACTTCCTCATAAGAGGAAACATTTAATAACAGATTCATAAAGAAAAAAACAATAACGTAACAAGTATCACAGTGATTAGGACTTGGCCAAATAAGACAGCTGGAGAAAAATATTTAAAACACAAAAAAGAAATAGTCGAGAAGATCGAAGTTAACCCAGCGAAAGAATGGTGCCGAGAAGAGGACTCGAACCTCCACGGGTTTTACCCCACAAGTACCTGAAACTTGCGTGTCTACCAGTTCCACCACCTCGGCTTCACAAATAAATAGGTTTTCAGCAACCTTTAAAGCATTAAGTTGCTAATGGATAACCCGCTTCCAACCAAGCACGAACTCCGCCTGTCAAAGAAGCAACATGCTGATAACCCATTTTCTGAAGATTATCGGCCACTAAGCAAGAGCGAAAACCACCACTACAATAAACAACGATATCCGCTGCATTATCAGGAATCAGCCTTTCAATATCACGTTCGATGGTGCCTTTGCTGAGATGAATAGCATTAGGTATTGCGCCTTGCTTATATTCATCTAACTCTCGCACATCAATCAAATAAAAAGGCACCTTAATTAATTTATCAGCCAAATCGCTGATGCTTATCTCTGTGATTCGAGATTTTGCATCAGCGACTAGGTTAAGAAACCCTGATGTATGCTGCATACGCTTCGCACTTGAATGTTTGTCTGCGTTCCCGCTCAACTTGCAATCCTCATGTATCATACATACACTCCGGTTGCTTCGTTTTCGCGGCGCCTTGCCAAAAATCCCATTGCTGTGCGTATACTAATCACGATTGTATTTCGTTTTCCGTCTCGTTTGCAGTTTCGTTTACCGTCTCTAATTCATTTTCCTTCATGGTCAAACGAATACGTCCTTGTCGATCAATCTCAAGAACTTTTACTTTAACGATTTGGCCTTCTTTTAGTACATCACTCACGTTCTCAACACGGTCATTAGAAATTTGTGAGATATGTACTAGACCATCACGACCTGGTAATACGTTAACAAACGCACCAAAGTCTGTAAGTTTGACAACAGGACCTTCATAAATAACCCCTACTTCTACTTCTGCCGTTACCTTTTTAATGCGCTCTATTGCATTTTGACAAGCTTCTAAGTCAGAAGTAGAAATCCGAACAATGCCGTCATCGCTAATATCGATTAAGGTACCTGTTTCTTCAGTAATAGAACGAATAGTCGCGCCACCTTTACCAATTAAATCACGGATTTTATCCGGATTTATCTTTAATGTAGTAATACGTGGTGCATAAGGAGAAACTTCAACCCGAGCGCCAGGTAAAGCTTTTTCCATAATGCCCAATATGTGTAAGCGCCCTTCTTTGGCTTGTCCCAGTGCTATTTCTAAAATTTCTTTAGTAATTCCGTCGATTTTAATATCCATCTGTAAAGCGGTCACACCATCAGCAGTTCCTGCCACTTTAAAATCCATATCACCTAAGTGATCTTCATCACCTAAAATATCCGTTAAAACGGCAAAACGATCTTTTTCTTTTATCAAGCCCATTGCGATACCCGCAACATGCTTCTTGAGAGGAACAGCGGCATCCATTAATGCAATACTAGCGCCGCAAACCGTTGCCATGGAGCTAGAACCATTCGACTCTGTGATTTCAGAAACAACGCGTAATACATAAGGAAAATCAGTTTCGCTAGGCAATACAGCACGTAAAGCGCGTTTCGCCAAATTACCATGTCCAATTTCACGTCGTTTAGGACTTCCGACTTGCCCTGTTTCACCTACGCTATAAGGAGGAAAATTATAATGAAGCATGAAGGTTTCACGTGCTTCACCATCTAAAGCCTCTATGATTTGTGCATCTCTATCTGTACCTAACGTGGCAACCACGATTGCTTGTGTTTCTCCACGTGTAAACAGCACAGAACCGTGAGTACGCGGCAATAACCCTGGCTGGACAGTAATGGGGCGTACGGTTGTTTTATCTCTACCATCAATACGCGCTAAACCATCTAGAATACGATGACGAACTATCTTTTTTTCTAAAGAAGCAAATAACCCTTGAATCGCTTTAGCATTAATTCCTTTTTCTTCATCTAAGTATCGCTGAGTCATGGCTTCACGTAATTCATCCAACTTGGCTTTACGATCAAGCTTTTCTGGAATTTGATACGCTTCAATGATTGATGGCTCAAATGCTTGTGTCATCGCCTGTTCTAATGCAGCATCCAAACGAGCGCTAGGCTGCCAATCCCATGCGGTTTTACCTGCTTCTTGTACAAGCGCTTTAATCGCTTGAATAGCAACTTGCATCTGTTGCTGCCCAAAGAGCACAGCACCTAACATAATTTCTTCAGAAAGTTCAGCAGCTTGTGACTCCACCATCAATACAGCATTTTCTGTTCCCGCGACGACTAAATCTAAATCGGATGTTTCAAGCTGTTTAAATGTAGGATTAAGCAAGTATTCGCCCTGAGCATAACCCACTCTCGCCGCACCGATAGGACCTTTAAAAGGTAGACCTGAAAGGGCTAATGCCGCTGAAGCACCAATCATCGCAGGAATATCCGCGTTAATCTCAGGGTTGGATGATAAGACCGTCGCAACGACTTGAACTTCGTTGTGAAATCCTTCTGGGAATAAAGGCCGTATGGGTCTGTCAATCAGCCTAGACGTTAAAATTTCTTTCTCAGTTGGACGTCCTTCTCGTTTAAAATAGCCCCCTGGAACACGGCCTGCCGCATAGCTCCTTTCCTGGTAATGAACGTTCAATGGAAAAAAGTCAGTTGTTTCACCTGCCTGCTTACGACCCACCACCGCAACTAATACTGTTGTACCTTCTAATGTCACTAAAACGGACGATGTCGCCTGACGAGCAATCGCACCCGTTTCTATACTCATCATATGGGCGCCAAATTGGAATTCTTTCTTTATAGGATTTAACACTTACATTCCCTCAAAAATAACAAATGGGCGAAAAATCCCGCCCATTTAAAATAAAACATCTTCAACTGAATATTAATCGAAGAATAGTAGCTCAATGCTTAGCCACGCAAACCGAGTTGCTTGATCAAACTCATATAGCGTTGTAGATCAACTTTCTTTAAGTACTTTAACAATTTTCGACGTAAAGCCACTTTCTTTAATAGGCCCTGCCGAGAATGGTTATCTTTTTTATGTGCTTGGAAATGGCCGTTAAGTTGTTCAATAGCCCCCGATAGTAAAGCTACCTGAACCTCCGGCGAACCCGTATCGCCAGGACAACGCTGATATTTAGCCATTATTTCGCTTTTAGCCAACATAAAACCTTTTACCTCTTATAAATGACCCGCTATTCTATGCATAATCTTGTCCCCTGACAAGGCTTATTTATCACTAATTTGCCACTAAATGGCTCTATTATTAGGAGGCACTCGTGCTAGAATGGCCCCACACCGCCTCTCCAGTCCTTAGCACTAGAAATTATAAGAATTAGCAGATAAAATCACCGCTAACTAATAAGTGAACAATGATATGAAAAACCGCAGTATGAGCACTATCCTCAAAGGATTAATGGCTGAATTAGGGATAAATGAATCAGAATTGGCCCGCCGAACCGGGATTGGCCAACCTGTAGTACACCGAATATGCTCGGGTGAAACAGACAACCCTAAGGTCGCAACCTTAAGCCCTATTGCAACTTTCTTTGCTATTTCCATCAGCCAGCTAATTGGTGATGAGCCCCTACCCATTGATCGTATTCCTGGCACTTTTAATCCCGACGCCCAAGGCTGGCGCCAAATCCCTCTGTTAGACTGGGAGCAAATACTCGCTTGGCCTAATCTAAACAAAAAATCAGGTCCTTTACCCACGGTTTCTACAGATATTGAGTTAAGTCAGCATGCCTATGCGGTTGCGGTTAGAGACACTACCATGGAGCCTCGCTTCCCAGAAGGAACCGTTCTTCTCATTGACCCCGACTTAAAACCTAATAATTTAGATTTTAGTATCATTCATATTGATGGTCATGACTTACCAAATTTCAAACAAGTTTTAATTGATGGTGAACACACCATACTTAAACCACTAAACACGGACTTTAAAACCTTGTTATTAAATAAACCACATAAATTTTTAGGTGTCATGGTTCAATCCAGAATGGATTTTAAAAAAAGAAAATAGCATGAACGCAAAAAAGCGTCTTGCTATTTTTCAACGTTTTAATAAACAAAATCCTCACCCGCAAACAGAATTAGTTTACCGCTCTCCTTTTGAGTTATTAATAGCGGTTATTCTCTCGGCGCAAGCCACCGATAAATCAGTTAATCGCGCTACTAAAACCTTGTTTGCTGCCGCTAGCACGCCTGAGGCAATCGCCGCGCTTGGCTTAGAAGGCTTAAAAAAACATATAAAATCAATTGGGCTATATAATACCAAAGCAAAAAATATTATTAACACTTGTGAAATTCTACTCAAACAATATAAAGGAAAAGTGCCAGAAAAACGTGAGCTTTTAGAAAAGCTTCCTGGTGTAGGACGGAAAACAGCCAACGTCGTTCTCAATACCGTATTCGATCAACCCACCGTTGCTGTTGATACACATATTTTTCGTGTATGTAATAGAACTGGCCTTGCTAAAGAAAAAACACCACTCGCTGTTGAAAAAACACTACTTAAAACCATACCCAAACCTTATTTGAAAAATGCACACCACTGGTTAGTTTTACATGGACGTTACACTTGCTTAGCACGAAAACCAAAATGCCCAGAATGTATTATTCAAGATCTCTGTGAATACCCCAAACGTTTTGAAAATGAAAAATAGTTAAGTCTTCATTAAGTTATTTTTATAAAAATAAGTTCAGAATACTAAAAGCTAAAAAATTTTCGCTTTCCGCTCCAACTATCAACCGTTTCCTAGCACGCACTCTTCCAGTGGTTGCACTTTTGCACCCTCTGCTTCCTTAAGATTTCCTTAATATAATTTATTTATACTTAATAGGTAGGATAAGATTTTATATGACTCTTTAAAATCAATCTGTCTTAGGATAAGCGCTAAAAAACCAACTTTAAACCAACGGGTTTTTATGTTTGATTCTACGGCAAATATTTATCAAAAGTCACGTGCTGAAGCCATCAGTGCTGTTGACTCAATCCAAGCAACTCCTTTGCACAATGTAAACGTAATAGCCGGTAGTGCTGCAGGCTCTAATGACCCACTCTATTTATATGACACTATCAACGCAAGCCGTTATGCCGCAACATGGGACGGATTGATAGCCGGCGGTGCAATCGTCAGCGCCGCAATCGGCGTTTATGTCGCTGCTTATCGAGATATCAGAAATCGCGAAAAAACAAGTCACTTCTTTTATTTTAGACGTTTATTAGAATCTAAAAAAGAGGGTGAAATATTCACTTTAATGGGTGAAAGTAAATATGACTATAAACTTTTAGCAGCTGCCGCCCATTTTTATTCGCCAGACATTTCTAAATTTGTACGTTATAAACGCCAATTTTTTTGCTGGGGTAGAAAAAAAGAAGAACTTAAGTATTTACAAAATTTTTTAAACGGAAAAAATAAGAAAGAAACACTAGCTACACTTTTTCAAGCAATAATTGATAAAGTTGTTATCTTTTTAAATAAAGAAAATACGTTGGACGGAGCAAGGTTTGAATGTAAATCGCACAGCTATTCCATCGAGCTTACAAAAAACTATGCGGAAAAAATGTTTTCTGCCCATAAAAATAGCTTAAATGAAATTACAATTAAACCAAACCCTAGTTTGGGTAAAAAAATTATGGCGGCCGTAGGCTCCGCCAGTTTTATTTATTGGTTAGTAGGCTTTGGTTTTTATTTATTTCCCGTAGCGATTGTGCTAGGCATTGCCTTGCCTCCACTTATGATTGCAATGGCTTGTCTCGCCTGGCAACTCGGATACAGCATGGGTGAACCTACTCAAAACATCTCGGATATCAATACAAAAAATCAACAAAAAACGCTATTCGAAAGACGAATCATTGAATGCAGCAAACGTCAGGCATTTATAAAACATAATGCCCTCCCTGTAGTAGACTTTAAGGGTTCACAATTACACAGCGATTTACAAAAAACATTGAACAAACCCCGTTTTTCCAAGGTCCATGCGGCATTACATGGATTTGTAGGTGGCTGTTTTTATCCATTTTTTGCAACCTGGTTATTTGGTGATCTGTTTAAATTAATAACCGGACTCATCATAGGCACGTCAATAACAGGCCCTGCCGCACCAGCAATATTTGGGACAATTTTCATGGTAATAGCCGGTGCTACGCTGTTAGCCGGCATAGGCTATGGAATTTATTGTGCCATCCACGCTGTTAAAAACCATAATAAAAAATTTGAAGAGTTATCAATTAAAATTAAACATCTTGAAGAAACAAATAGTAAAGTAGCTGATTTATCATTACAAACCTATGATCGTTTCTTGCGTCGCTTTAGTCTAGAAGAACCCTATTGGACACGCATTAAAAGAGGGTTAAACCGAGTATGGGAAGCTATCAAACATATAGGTATAGGCAGCTTAGTTTTTCGCCTTGTGATATGGGGTAGTATAGCCGCTTTGACGTCTCTTACATTAAGTGCACCTGTTTTCATTACCTGTATCGTTGTTTTTGCTGCGCTTGCTGCCGTATGCTCTTACTATGCTTACGAGGCTCATAGCAAAGAAAAACAAGCAGAGAATGTTTTGGAACACTTAGATTATTCTCAACAAATCAATGAAAATAAGTTTTCTTCTGTCGCAACGAATGGGCGTGTTTTACCACAAGAAGCAAAAAATAATAAACAACATCCCACACCCGATAAGCCATGCGAACAGCCTGTACGAGCAGCAATGACTGATATAGATAAAGAAAGTAATCCTACTCTAAAAAATCCTCGTATAGCTCGATGGGAATCACCTAGGGCGCCGATCATAAGTTTACTTTACCCATCGAGCTCAGATAAAAATAAAACAATGACTGATTCGACTCCCACTGAAAAAGTATCAGCTAGACCATGATAAGTCTTGTAAAATCCTATCTGCGCCTTGAGCTAACAATTCTCTTGCGGCAGTAATACCTAACTTTTCAACTTCATTAACACTGCCATGCTTTTCTACTCTTATGAGCAAACTTCCATCTGGCTTTGCAACCAACCCTTGTAAACGCAATTGCTCATTGGGCAAACACTCTGCATAAGCAGCAATAGGAACTTGACAACTACCTGCTAACTGTCGGCTTAGTGCACGCTCAGCCGACACACAGTCATAAGTTGATTTATGATTTAAAATGGCCATTAGCGAGAGTAATTCATTATCATCTGAACGACTCTCTATTCCCAACGCCCCTTGACCTGGCGCGGGTAAAAAATAACTGGGTTCTAAATATTCGCTAATGCAGCTTGTTTTTTGCAAACGGATCAGACCTGCTGCCGCTAAGATAATGGCGTCATATTCACCTGCCGCCAATTTTTCTAAACGTGTTCCTATATTTCCACGCAACACTTGAACAGTAAGGTCAGGCCGCAAAGCCATTAACTGTGATTGACGCCTTAAACTCGATGAACCTACGTTTGATCCTGACGGTAATTGTTTTATATTTTCTCCTGATGTTGAGATCAAGACATCTCTCACATCTTCTCTTTCGCAAATAGCTGTCAGTTTTAATCCCTTTGCTAGATCCATAGGTACATCTTTCATAGAGTGGACAGCAATATCCGCATCGCCATTAAGCAATGCTTTTTCCAACTCTTTAACAAAAAGTCCTTTACCCCCTAGTTTATTCAGCGAAGTTTCTAAATACCTATCGCCTTCTGTAACCAGAGGAAATAGCTCAATCCGCATAAAAGGATAATGTTTTTCCAATTGCATCTTAACTGCGTTAGCTTGCCAATAAGCCAAAGGACTTTTTCGAGTTGCGATACGCAAATGTTTTCTTGCCGTCACAACAAACCTCTCTCAATAAAATACCGATGCAATGATTCTAGTTAGTGAATTACAAACTGGGGTTAAAGTCTAATAACGCGCTTGTGTCCTTTTAATAAGCTCATCCTTTTGTTCCCACAAGTAATTGAGCTTTCTCTGAAAGCTTGCACGAAATTGCCTATCATTTTGATAATCACCTATCCAATCCGACGTAATAGGTATGGCTTCTATCTCTACAGTTATTTTCTTTATATCCCCGGATAGAAAATGGAATAACCCGGATTTTTTCGGAGGGTAAATGATAGTTACATTGAGAATTTTATGAAAAAAATCGCCTAAAACTGCCAAACTAAATCCAATACCAGTTGATTTAGGGCGAAGTAAATATTGATAGGGAGACTGCTGTGATTGACGTTTCTTTTCGCTGAAGCGCGTCCCTTCAATAAAGTTAGCCACTGTTGTGGGTATAGCCTTAAACCTTATGCAAGCTCGCTTAGTTGCTTCAACATCTTTATTTTTTAACTCGGGATGCTTAGCTAATACCTTCTTGCTGTACCGATGCATGAAAGGAAATCCTAGTAGCCAGCAAGCCCAACTCGCAAACGGCAATGTCCAAAGTAGCTCTCTTTTGAGAAAAAATTTTAAGGGCGGAATTTTTTGATTAAAAATCCGCTGTAATACTAATATATCTGCCCAAGATTGATGGTTGGAAATAAGCAAATACCATTCATTATAACTAAGCTTATCTAAACCCTTTACTTCCCATTTTATAGACGTTGTTAATTCTTGAATAAGATAATTACCTTTTATCCAATAAACGGGCAAATGCTCCATCCAACATTTACATTTTCGCTGCCAAATTTTTAGAGGAAATAAATAACAGAACAAGCCTAAAATGGCTAAGGGGACAAACAGAATAATTAAGTTGATAAGGTAAAGAATAGCCGCGATAGCTGCCCTTAACCCATTGAAAAGTATCATTAATACACTAAATCATCCTGCAGATTGACCGCAGGATAACAATTAATAAGTACATCTTTAGCTATACTCCTCGCACTTGAATTTTCGGCTGTGTTCCCGCGCTTAATTCGCAATCCTCATGTATCATGCATACTGGTTGCTTCATTTTCACGGCACCTTGCCGAAAATCCCATTGCTGTGAGTATATTTTTAGCATAGCTCAAACTTATGCTTTTGCTTTGTGAAACCACAAGCTTGTGTGATCAACTAAGCTGCGCCACACCCCCCCTTTAGGCAAATTTTCTAGCGCAACAAGCGGAACAGTTGCAATAGGCTTATCATTGAATACTACATTAATTTGACCAACTACATCACCTTTTTTAATAGGCGCTATTAAATGAGATGTAAATACCATTTTAGTGGTGGGCGTTTTGTTTTGCCCTGTAGGTAAAGTAGCGTATAAATCTCGTGCTAGACCTACATTGACTTGAGAATTCTTACCAAACCAAACGCGCGGTGTCGCTAATTTCGTATTCGCGCTATAAAGTTTTTGGGACTCAAAAAAACGAAACCCATAGGTCAATAACTTTTGACTATCTTGCGCACGCATTTCATCCGATGGAGCACCCATCACGATAGTGATTAAACGCATATTGTTTTTCAGTCCAGACGCCGCTAAGCAAAAACCTGCTTCATTGGTATGCCCGGTTTTAATACCATCAACATTGGCATCACGCCACAATAAGCGGTTACGATTAGGTTGTTTAATCCCATTATAGGAAAACCATTTTTGTGAATACCATTTATAATCTTCTGGGAAATCTAGAATAAGTGCTCGGGCCAAAATACCCATATCACGTGCAGTAGAATAATGATTAGCATCCGGTAATCCATCTACATCCATAAAATGCGTATGATTCATTCCTAACCGAGCTGCCGCTTGATTCATGAGACTCACAAAAGCTTCCTGGCTACCTGCTACATATTCTGCCATTGCTACACAAGCATCATTACCGGAGTCAACAATAATCCCTTGCATCAATTGACTAACAGGCACTTTATCACCCACTTTAACAAACATCTTTGAGCCACCTGTTTTCCAAGCCGCTTCACTAATCGTCACTAACTCCTCAGGATGAATGCGCCCTTCTTTTAATGCCATCGAGATAACATAAGAAGTCATCATTTTCGTTAGACTAGCAGGCGATACCCTCTCATCAATATTACCACTGGCCAAAATACTCCCACTATACGCATCCATTAATAAATAAGCCTTTGCATTTATGTTGGGTGGAATAGGCGTTAGCGTGGGTTGTTGCGGCGCTGTATTGATAGTACCAGGCGCCGTAATAGGGATAATTGGATCCGCTTTAACCATGGGCATAAATAACGTGAGGATTAAGCCCGTAATGAGAGGGGTGAAAGAACGTATCTTAAACATAAAAAGGACGCCTTATAAGAGTTTAATAAAAATTAACTGGCTAGATTGAAGTTATTGTAATGACTTCGCAAGATACTGCAAGAGTTAGACACTTTTACAGTCACTCACAAAACAATTATAAAAAGGTATTTTATTAATAAAATACCTTTTTATAATATTATCTGCCGATATATAGTATAAATTCATAAATAAAAGGAGTTTACCTATGCGTGTGCGCAAGAAATATTTAGAAAAAATTAGCCTATTTAGTCATTCCATTCAAGCAGGATTCTTCAGTATTATCTTTACTTTTACCTCTAATATTGGGGGGATCCGAATAATTTTTGAGCGTGGGCTCCATGCTATTCTCTTCCCTATTGCCATTACCCCTGATGCAATTGCTAGTTTAATTGCTCTATTGAGCTTTGGTAAGGCTAAAAATAAAAATCTCGGTAAAACATTTGACTTAATTTATGTTCCTACAAAAGCGGCCTTAGTTTTTACTGCTGTTTTTGCCGGGCTCAGCGTGACTATTGTCAATAGTTTATTTCTCACTGTAATAAGCTCAGGGATTATTTATCATACGGGTTTAGGTCTTTATAATGCCTATCAATGGTGGAAAACACCCGAAAACTCAGCTTCGCACTTAAAGCTTAAAAATCTTTATAAAAACAATACGATTAACAATGGGATTTCAAGCTTAATAGGCATTATTATTCTGACAGGTGTTATCACGACCCTGATATTTAATCCTTTACTATCGGCCCCCATTTTAGCGATTGCAGGAATAGGTACGGCAGTCATGCTGATGCTAACAACTACCTATGGCGTATATAGGCACTTCAAACAGCCCACCATACCCCGCCCCCTTTCCCTTATCGATTCAACAACACCCTTATTAGCTAATACAACTGAATCAGCAATACCTGAATTAACTGGATATTACTATCGTAAGTTTCGGTCTGAAAAATTAAGCGGTGATAATTTTGAGGAAGATAGGGCATATCTTTTAACGGAAATTGAAAATAAAAAAGCAGACCTCGACTCTCAAATAGCGCATAGTCGCAATAAGCGTCGCGAGTTTTTTTGGCCAGAAGAACTAAAACGGCAAGCTAAACGAGCCTTTTTACAGGATATTTTCGAGAAGCTATCAGAGTTTTCTCCAAAGCTTAATAACACAGAATTTATTAATGCTATAAACTCAATTTTATCTGATGTACAAGCAGAGGCCTTCCAATCTTTTTTCCGTGCTAAGAGCGATGTAGGAGATATTGTGGACGCTATCAAAGCTTTTGTTAACCTCTATAAAGATATATCTTGTGAGCTTCCCTCTAAGGATCTTCACCCAAATAATAGCTATTAAGCGCACACCTGTGATGAGTGAAAAGAAGAGTACCGTTTAACGGTACTCTTTTCATGGAAAATTAAGCCGTCGCCCCATAGGATGTAAAAACTGACAATTCCATCCACTTTATAAGCTAGCCCTCTTTACTTACAATCACATATTAGGTATTAAACCTAATATGATAAAAAAAAGAAAATTCATTATTGCTATACTTGCGATTTCAGGGGCGCTCTATGCCTTAAAGGGAAGCGCTGACTCCTCCTCACCCCTGGCCGTTTATCAAATACACGGCCTAGAGCCTGCTTTAACAACGCTAGTTAAGGCGCGTTTGGCACATAGCCTAGAAGCACTAACACCACCTTTAACTGCCAATATTATTCAGGCATGGAATGCTCAACATGCCCCTGTTGAAATTCAGCAAGCCCTTGCCCCTTACGGTTACTTTAAGCCCTCTATCCATTCAAAGCTTCTGTACCAAAATAAAACCTGGCAGGCTATTTATACGATTAATCCAGGACCACTATTAAAAATCACTCAACTAAAAGCCTCTATACAAGGTGAAGGCGCCAATAATGCCGCCTTAAAAAGGTTAATGGATCAACTACCGATCCATCAAGGCGATAGTTTTTTAAGTGAATGTTATGAACAAACAAAACAAAAATTATTGAGTACTGCCATTGCTGAAGGCTATTTATCAGCTTACTTCAGTCAGCACCGTGTTCTAATCAACCGGCAATCCTATATAGCTAATATTGATTTAGTGTTGGATACAGGCCCGCGTTACTATTTTGGCCCCATTAACTTTGAACAAACTATCCTCAAAGATAGCTTGTTAAGACGCTATGTCCCTTTTAAACCCGGTGACCCTTATTCGTCTGATCGACTATTAAAACTTCAAGATAACCTCAATCGAAGCGGCTACTTTCAACGTATTTCTATTAACGATCTGACATCTCAAAAACAAAACCAACAGATACCTATCTTATTTAAATTAACACCACGCCCCTCGCAACAATACACTGCAGGGATAGGGTATAGCACGGATGTTGGTATAAGAGGAACACTAGGTTGGGAGTCTCGCTATCTCAATCAATTTGGCCATAAGTTAAGTATTGTGAGTCAATTATCAAAAATACAAAACAGTCTACAAACAACTTATATCATTCCTGGAAAGCAACCTAATACCGATAACTATACTATTAATTTCGCTATCGTTCGCAAACAACTTCCCCAAGTAGATAGAACAACACAACAAATTGGCCTAGGAAATACTCATCAATGGAAAGGTTGGCAGCGTAATTTATTTTTAAACTACCAGATTGAACGCTTCAATTACATTGATCGTCCCTCTGCTACCGCTCACTTACTCACGCCTGGCATTACTTTCTCTCGCAGTCAATTTGATAATCCTCTCTATGCCTTACATGGTTATCGCCTTAATCTAAGAGTGCAAGGTGCTGATAAAAATTTATTATCAAGCGCTAGCTTTTTACAAACTCAACTACAAACGAAATATATACTAAGCTGGAATAAAAATAGTCGAGTGATATTGCGTAGTGATCTCGGTTATACCATCACGCCCAATCCTACTAACTTTCCTCCTTCGCTGCTTTTTTACGCTGGAGGTAGCCAAAGTGTCCGCGGCTATGACTACCAAGCATTAGGACCTGGACGTTACTTAATGGTGGGAAGTGCTGAATATCAGCATAAAATTGTTAATAATTTCTATGGGGCAACATTTTTTGATATGGGTAATGCCGTCAATAACTTTCCGATTAACTTACAGAAAGGCACCGGTATCGGTATCGTATGGATTTCCCCTCTCGGACCCATGCAGTTAACACTAGCAAAAGCATTGGATCTGCCTAATCGCCCACTACGATTACAATTCAGCATGGGAGTTGATTTATTATGACAATAAAAAAAATTTCTTCTTTACGTTGGATTGCTCTCTATAGCATAACGTTGCTTTTTTTAAGCATCACTTATTTATTTTTAACCACACAAAAAGGTTTAGAAATAGCCAGTCAATTAACCCAGCAATGCTTACCCGGGACTTTAAAAATCACTGAGCTTAACGGCCGGTTATTAGGCCCTATTGAGATAAAAGATTTAAGTTATAAGGATACGAATACAACACTTACTATTTCATCTGTTCAATTTGATTGGCATTGGAGTGCCTTACTACATGGACAATTCAGTATAGGTTCGTTATCTATTAATAAGCTTATACTCGCTATCAAAGAGCAAGAACAGCAAAAAGACAGCGCGGCATCTAAAACAACGATAGATGATTTCCAGTTACCCACATTTTTTAAACATATTCATATAAATTCGATGGAAATTAAACAATCCGTCTTACGCTACGGCGCTAATACCTTAAGCTTAGATGGCTCGTTACATAAACAATGGAACTTTAATTGGCAATTAACTATTCCACAGTTAGAAGCCCTTCTTTCAGACAGTAAAGGCCAACTTTTTTTACAAGGGAAAATAAATGGTAATTATTCATCACCCCATTTTTACCTTTCCTCTCTAAAAACCAATCTAAGCTATTTAGATTGGCAATTAAACCAAGTTCAAGGATCATTTGATTTAGATAGCCTGGATAGCAAAAAATGGCTGTTAGAACTAAAAGCCGTTCAGCTTAAAAATAATACCTTTTCTTTAAGCCCTATTCATATTAGTCTCAACGGAAACTTACAGCCTTTTTCTCTACAAGGAAATTTATCTAGCTTTAAGATTGTGCGCAAAGAGGAAAATACCGTAACGCACAATCTAAATATACCTTCTAGCCAAATAACAGCAAAATTGTCGTCTGAAGGCTTAGCCGCAACCTTGATTACAGATCCTACTGTTGTCGATCACCTCAGTGCACATATCCAACTCCCGCATTACAAATATGCCCTTGAGATAAATCCAAAACAAATCATAAACGCAAATATTCAACTCACATTAAAAAATTTAAATTATTTCTCTACTTTTATCCCAGCCTTAAAAAACCCACAAGGTTCTCTAAACACACAACTTAATTTATCTGGTCTTCTATTTTCACCTTCTATCAATGGAGAGCTCAATTTAAAGAATGGAAGCACACAAATACCGTTGCTAGGCCTGTATTTAAAAAAGATGAACCTTGTATTTCATACAGATAAAAATGTATTGCAAGGAGCTGGACGATTAGACTCTGGAACAGGCACATTAACATTACAATCAAAAACACAGCTAAATCAACCTCAGTTTCCTAGTCTTATCAATTTAAAAGGAAATAATCTGGAAATTAGCCATACAAAAGAATATAAAATTACTGCTTCGCCTGAGCTACAGATACAAGCAAATACACAGCATATTGAAGCAACAGGCCTTATCGTTTTTCCAAAAGCCAGCATTAAAATAAATGAAAATAGTTTTAATGGCATTGAACTATCCAATGATGTAGTTTTTGTTACACATAAAAAAGAGACTACTTCACTGCCATTTACCTATAAAAATAATATTAAGTTACAACTGGGAAATGACATTCAATTTAGTTATCAAGGGCTACGCACTAAAATCACCGGAAATTTAGATATTCATCAAGAAAGCGACCACCCCATTTTAGCAACGGGTGTACTATCTCTTACCGAAGGAGAATATACCTATTATGGCCAGAGCTTAAAACTACAGCCACATTCTTTGCTAAGTTTCGCCAATAGCCCTATCGATCATCCTAACATCGATGTTACAGCTAATAAAAGTGTATGGATTTTACCTAAAATTAGCACTGGAAATAATTCAAGCACACCAGGTTCAAAGTTAGGCTCTTCAAGTTTTATTTCCTCTGCGCTACAAACAACACAGCCTATTCAAGCAACGGTAGGTGTACGTCTACAAGGCTACCTTGAGAATCCTAAAATTACGCTATATGCCAACCCTGCCAACGCCATCAGCTCCCAGTTAGAAATGCTTTCTTATTTAGTGACTGGCCAACCGAGTGATCAGCTTAGTGCGGCGAGTATGCAATTATTGATCGGTGCTGCCACACAGGCTGGCGGAGAAAAAACGGGTGTTGGCCACATGATCAACAAAGCACAGAAAAAAATGGGCATCGATCAATTAACGATTGGCGCTAATCCAATCTTTAATCCGAATACCAATAAGCTACAACAAAATACTTCTTTAATTATTGGCAAAAGCTTCTCGCCACGCCTTAATATTTCTTATAGTTTAGAATTACTTGATCCCATTAGTGTTCTGCAAATCAATTATTTACTCAATAAGAATTTCTCATTACAAAGCACCAATAGTAACTTTGCGAATGGTATTGATTTGCTTTATAAAGTAGAAAGAAATTAAAATAGTGAAAGCCGATTAAGCTTTAGATGTCTAATCAACTTACATGAACTTTCACTATCCTCAAATTAATAATAGCAAAAAACCAAGAGACGGAATAAATCTTTCTAATTACCTTTATACTAACCAAATAAATACGCCTTTTGGTAATCTTTCCTTAAAATATCTACACGTAATAATGCGTGTGGATTGGATTAATGTAAAAATAAAAAGTTTGTTTGACAGTTTTTATCAAACACGCCAAGGCTTTTCTGGAATTAGCACTTCTGGATTTGAAGAGCTTGAACATCAATTAATTACAGAAGAATTAATGTATTGGTTAAGAAAAATAGCCGACGAGTTAATTTCATTAACTTATATACAATATACAGATCCTACAGGCCTAACAATAAATAAACTAAAATTTGACAGAATTGGTGCTATATTACAAGAACCATCACACAGTTTTTCTCAATTCTTTAAAGATCACCTACCGATCTTAGAAAAATTAAATGAAGTTTCAAATATTTATAAACACTCATTTATAAATACTGCTCATGGCCAAATAAGCGAACTAGAACCTACCATTATAGCATTTAATTTAAAACGTAATGACCTTAAAAATGCACCTGAATACTATACTCAAACACTCCGTATATTTATAGAAAATTACAATAAATTCTATATAGATATTACAGCTAGGTTAAAAAATAATACGTATAGCAATTATCAAATTAGATAAAACTAACTTAAATGGTTTTATTTTGAAAGTGCTACTAATTTATCGACAATTAAACGACTACTATCAAGATGTTTAAAATTAGCTAATTTATTTTTTATCGCTTCTAAATTGGCATAACAATCAAAAATAGCTCGTAAAAATTTCTCATCTGAAAACGCTTCAGCATACAAAACCGTACTTAATCCTTGTTGCGCAAAATAATCTGCATTTTTTATTTGATCGCCACGACTAGCTTGTTTAGAGAGTGGTAACAAAATATGTGGCTTTTTTAGTGCGATAAGTTCATAAATAGAAGTCGCTCCAGCTCGACTAATCACTAAATCTGCACTGGCTAAAACATCCGCCAGTTCTTCGTGTAGGTATTCAAATTGTTTATAATCTGGAATGTTTGAAAAATGATCATCTAGCTTCCCTTTACCACAAAGATGGATGACCTGAAATTTGCTGGTTAGAGGCACTAACAAACGTCGAACCATGTTGTTTATATCAACAGAGCCTAAACCCCCGGCCATAATTAATAACACCGGCTTTTCTTCATTAAAACCACAAAATCTTAATCCTTTATTTCGATCGCCCTGATATAAAGACTCACGAATAGGCACACCCGTCACTAATATCTTATCTTTATTTTTAAAATATTTAGCGCTAACAGGAAAGGTTACACAAATAAATTTAGCAAAAGGAAAACTCAAACGATTCGCTAATCCAGGTGTCAAATCCGATTCGTGAATGACGACAGGAATACGGTTTAACCACGCCGCAATGACAACAGGCAAAGCAACAAAACCGCCTTTAGAAAAAATAATATTAGGCTTAAGTCGACGACAGAGTAAAAAGCTTTGCATAACACCAAAAACAAGCTGAAAAGGTGTTAAAAAATTTTGCCAAGACCAATAACGCCGTAATTTCCCCGTTGTAACTGCATAATAGGGGATATTTAATGCTGCAACAAGTGAACGCTCGATACCTTCCTTTGAACCCACATAAAAAATAGTAGCCCCTTTATTTTTAAGCATTTGAATTAAAGAGAAACTCGGCGTGACGTGGCCAGCTGAGCCGCCTCCTGTAAATAATATACTCTTTGCACTTAAACTTTTGTCTGCGTTGCCACTCAACTCGCCATCCTCATGTATCATACATACACTCCGGTGGCTTCGTTTTCACGGTGCTTTACCAAAAATCCCATTGCTGTGCGTATTATTTTCATTTTTTTAATGTTATCCGCGCGATGGCTGAAGGTCTATTTTTCCTGCAATATGCACGTCATGCGGTGCTTCAGGTGGCAAAATACCTTCGCTTGAAAAACGTTCCCACAGACTAAATAAAAACTGAGAACGTACACCCGATCGTGAGCTAATGTGATTTAAATCCACATAATATTCGACTTTAAACTCTAACAGGACTTTATCAATTTCTTTGAAATAAACTTCAGGTTTTGGATTAGTCAAAATCTTGGGTACCGTGGCCAATACTTCTAAAATAATATCTCTAATCCGATTGGGGTTATCATTACGATTAGATTTCACTGTCACTAATGCGCGTACAACGCTATCGCGATGTGTCCAATTGATAAAGTTTTTACTAAAAATATCTGCATTAGGCACTAACAATTCCTGGCGATCATCGGTGGTTACGGTAATAGAACGGGCACCTATATGGGAAACTTGTCCATCGTAATTACCGATGGTGACCCAATCCCCCACTTTTACAGGTCGCTCTAATAGTAAAAAAATACCGGTAAAAAAGTTATTAAATAGATCGCGTAACCCTAAACCGACACCTAAAGAAAAAAGCCCAAAAATAAGCGAAATATTGGCCCACGTTAACCCCAAAATATTTAAACCAATCGTAATACCAATAGCAATCAGCGTGTATTGTGTAAAAATAGATAAACTATTACGTAATCCTAAATCTTTCGTGTGCACAAACAGCCAACGATAAGCAAATTCACGTGACCAATGTGCAATCCATATCAAAATAACCACAAGAACCGCCAACTGTACAACCGTTAAACCCGTTACCGCTACCGTATTGGTAATATCAAACAATTTGGTGCCTAGTAATTTACTCACATTGGTATTGATAATAGGAACCCTATCTCCCCAACCATAAAGCTCAAATAACCCCATGATAGATAATAACAGTAGCGCTAACTTTAAAATCTGATGGAACGGCTTCAATAAAGCCTGACTCCATAACCAACCATTCCTAAAACGACGAATACATTGCTCAGAAGCCCAACGAATCAATTCATCTAACAGCCCTCTGAGTAACAGATAAGCCGTGAGTGCTATCAGGAATAAACCTTGATAATGTGCAATAGCCCACGCTAATTCAACATAACCCACTAACCCAATCAGCGCATTGGTTAATAAACTGAATGGAATTAAAAAGCTTAGCCAACGTATAATCCGTTTTAAATACGCATGTTTATTTTCTATATAAGGTTCTAATAAAGTAGGGACCACTTCCCAACCTTTCATTAATACCAAGGCCACTACCAGAAGAAAGAACATAAATAAGCGACCAAACAGATCTTGTACTTCATAGTTAACCGGCAATTGATTAACTAAAATAGTCGCTAAGGTAATAATCCCGCCAATTAACAGCGTGGTGCGTAGACGATAATATAATTTGACATCATGGCCACTTTCATCGGTTGTATTTTCTAATAATAAAATATGTGCCAATTGAATAACGATGCTGAATCCTAAACAAACCACGCTGACACTAATAATTAAAAAGAATAATTTAAGAGGAATGTTTAATAAAAATAATAAGCCTATTAGCGCGGCTAACAACATAATCCCCGTTAAATGACGTTGTAATAGTTGTAACACAACTATTACTGTCTGTGCCGAAAAAAAACCGCGGCTACGTTGCTGTAAGCGAACCCTATCTACCGCTAAAAAACGACGTAATTTTAACCATAAAGCAAACCACAGCAGAAATCCGATCATCCCAATTAACCACTGCCAACCCGATACTAATTCAAGCTTGCTCATGATGGGGTCATAAAAGCTCGCTAACTTTTCAAGTGTTAATGCAGGAATTTGACCAATGGTCTTTCCTAGTGCAATCCATGCCCCTAAATTCCAGCCCGGTAACCCCTGTCGATTAGCCAGCTGTAATTTCAACTGTTGCGCTACTGAAATTTGTTGCGTCTTAACCCGTTCTTGTAATTGCTTGGTTTTAAGGAGTAATGTTTGATAACCGGTAGAAATTGACTTTAAAACCGCTAATTGCGCTTTATCCTGAACTAAATTAACCCCTTCTCCCTTTAAATCTTTATCCACTAACTGAGTATAGTTTTGTAAAAACTTAAGTTTTTTTTGCAATAAATTGGTTGAAACCTGAGTCTGATCGTTAATATTTTCAATTTGATGCTGTAAATTACTGAGGGTACTTAACGGAAGCTTCTGATTAAAAGCGTTCTCTAATACTTGTAATTTATTCGCTATTTTCGCGGTGTTAAGCTCTGTTTCTAATAAATTATTTCTTTCTTCCGCTTCAAATATATTAAATTCAATCTGATCGTAAGAAGCATTATTCAAAAACCCTGTTGCCTCAGCTTTTTTTAATTCTTCGTTCCATTGGTTTAAACGTACGACCCATTTTTTTTGCTCTTGATCTAAACGCGCGGCTAAACCATCTAAGGATTGTTCCCTATTCGTTTGCTCTTGAAGTTGATATTTTCTCTGTAAATCACTCCGCCATTCTTCAAAAAAAGCCAGTGTTTGCTGAATAATCTCGCGTGATTGCTGCAGCGTTTTAATTCGTTGTTGTTGTAACTTAAATAAACCTCGGCGTTCCTGCACATACTGTTGTAAGTTCGCTTGCTGCGCTTGGGTAGCAGGAACGTTTCGATCCAGATTTTGCCATTTTCCAGGCACATTTCGAATAGAATCTAGAATGAGGTCCGTGGATTGCTGTGTAGTCTGTAGGGTTAAATTGATACTTTCTAAGTCTGCCTTCGCCATCGTAATCATAAGATCAAGTCGATCTAATGATTTTTGAGTTATAGGCTGTGCATAAAGATTTTTTTGTTCATCTTGTAAACCCTGTAATTTTTTCGCGAGCAAGCGACTACGCGTTTGCTCGGCAATTAATTGCTGCTGAGCCGACGTCAACAAAGGTGATTGATTAGGTAACTCAGCAAAAGCAGTTGTACTAAAACCACCGAATAAAAAAACTAATAAAACAATTAGCTTATACAAACTATTGCCTCAGGGTAAAGGTAAAGGTTGTTCGCCTGTATTCAAGTTTATCTCATCAACAGGCGCTCGCCACTTCATCCAAACATACACAGGAACACTACTCAATAATAATAATGTGCCATAAAATACAGTCTGCTCACCTGATCCAATAATAGCCCAAAAGGAATAAACACCAGCCAAAATAGCAATAATGACCGACCCTAATAATTTTTTACCATTTTTAAATAAAGCCGGGTATTTCAAAAAAATAACCAACTCAGACATCGTCGTCAGAAAATAAGGGATTAATGAAGCTAAAGTGGCCAACAAAATGATAATAGTAAACTGCTTAACCAGAGAATGGCTTAAAGTCATTAATAACAACACTGTAATCAAGACACTGGAGATAACTAAACCTACAACCGGCGTACCATTCGCCGATCTTTCTGCAAAAATCGGTGGGAACAGCTTGTCTTGGGCAGCCGCTAATGGGATTTGACCTTGTAGTAAAATCCAACCATTCAACGCACCTAAGCAAGAAATAACGGCTCCCATAGCAACCACAATACTGCCTATCGGTCCAAACATTAAACGAGCTGCATCCGCATAAGGTGCATTAGAATGTGCAAGCTGACTCAAAGGCATGCTTCCCATTACAGCAATGCTGCTAAGAATATAGACACCTGTCGCGATCAATACGCCTAAAATGGTTGCTCTAGGAATATTACGGGTAGGGTTTTCTACGTGACCAGCAGGAACCGAGGCTGATTCTAAACCAATAAAAGACCATAGAGTTAATGTAGCTGCGCTACTAAACGCTGTAAAATTAGATTTACCGGTTAAATTAAAATCAGCCAAGTAATGAGGATGTATATAAAAAATCCCTACCAACGCAATAAGCAACAAGGGGATGAGCTTTAAAATAGTCGTCAATAGCTGAAAAATACCGGCATGTCGAACCCCCCATAAATTAATAAAGGTCATTAACCAGACTAAGCCGATACTAACACAGCAAGACAAGGCAGCATTTTTAGACAAAAAGGGGAAAAAGAAGCTTAAATAGCCTGTAAGAGCAACTGCTATTGCTGCATTACCTACCCAAAGCGCAATCCAGTAATTATAAGCCATTTGAAATCCAACAAAATCGCCAAATGCCTCGCGACAATACGCATAAGGACCGCCAATCCGTGGCATTACAGTACCTAGCTTAGCAAATACCAATGCTATTAACAAAGCGCCGCCAGCCGTTACAATCCAAGAGAGCAAACTAATACTCCCGTATTCCGCCAAAGAAGCCGGCAATAAGAAAATGCCTGACCCCACCATATTTCCAGCCACTAAGGCTGTTAACATCCACAAGCCTAATTTTTGTTGTTTTGCTTGCTCAGCCATATACTATCTAACCTCTGGGTTTTGCACAGAATAAAGTGTGTGTCATTATACCCCTCTCATCTTCTATTGCGAAAAGGTTTATGCTAAAAACGCCAGCTTTATATATCGTTGCCACGCCCATCGGCAATCTGGGCGATATGAGCACGCGCGCGATAGAGACTCTAAAATCGGTTGACTATATTGCCGCAGAGGACACTCGCCACTCGCATAAGTTGCTCGTACATTTTGGCATTGATACGCCTGTACTTTCTTTACACGAACACAATGAGTCGGAGTGCAGCGAAAAATTATTAGAAAAATTATTGAACAAAGGGCAAAGGATTGCTTTAATCAGTGATGCAGGAACGCCTTTAATTAGTGATCCGGGATATCGCTTGGTAAAAAAAGTTCGGCAACATAAAATTCCTGTTATCCCTATTCCTGGCCCCTGTGCCTTAATAACCGCCTTAAGTGCTTCTGGGTTAAATTGCGAGCAATTTATCTTTGAAGGTTTTTTACCTGAAAAAAAAATTGCCAGGCAAAAAAAATTAGATGCATTACGCTATGAAACACGAACGCTTATTTTCTATGAAGCGCCACATCGAATTCTAAACCTAATAGAAGATATGTTAGCTATTTTTGGGGCGCAACGCCGTGTAGTCTTAGCCCGTGAACTAACAAAATCCTTTGAAACTATCCATGAAGGGAATCTAGAAGAGTTAATAATTTGGCTTAATAATGATAAAAACCAGCAACGTGGCGAATTTGTGGTTCTGACAGAAGGAAACAAACCATCACTTCAGCATTCTGAGCTAGAAATACAACGAATTTTAAAGCTATTATTAGATGAGCTGCCGATTAAACAGGCTGCAGCACTTGCTGCTAAAATAACCCATGGAAAAAAAAATAAGCTCTATGCGCAGGCATTAGCATTAACCGGTAAAAACCATGACAACTGACGCACTTGGAATCATTCAACGAGGAACCACGGAAATACTTGTTGAGGATGAATTAAAGAAGAAATTAGCCCTGGGAAAACCCTTACAAATTAAGGCTGGATTTGATCCCACTGCGCCTGACTTACATTTAGGCCATACCGTGCTGATTAATAAAATGCGCCAATTACAGGATTTAGGTCATGAAGTAGTTTTTTTGATTGGTGATTTTACGGGTTTGATTGGCGATCCCTCTGGTAAAAGCACAACACGCCCGCCACTCACTGTGGAAGAAGTTGCTGCCAATGCAAAAACTTATCAGCAACAATTTAATAAAATATTAGATAGCACAAAAACCCAACTACGTTTCAATTCAGAATGGTTATCCAAACTCTCTGTCACTGAATTGATTAAACTCGCTTCAACCTATACCGTTGCTCGTATGCTAGAACGTGATGATTTCCATAAGCGTTATCATAATCATCAAGCGATTGCTATCCACGAATTTCTATACCCGCTATTACAGGGTTATGACTCGGTTGTATTAAAAACCGATATTGAATTGGGTGGTAACGATCAAAAATTTAATTTACTAATGGGAAGAGAATTACAAAAGCATTTTCAACTCTCTCCACAAATTGTGATCATGATGCCTCTTTTAGAAGGATTAGACGGGGTAAAAAAAATGTCTAAGTCACTCAATAATTATATAGGTATTAATGAACCGGCTGGCGAAATGTTTGGAAAAATCATGTCGATTTCTGACAAGCTGATGTGGCGTTATTTTGAATTGCTTTCCCTCAAGAAATCCATGGCTAATATCCAACAAATGCAACAGGAAGCCGAGCAAGGTGCAAATCCACGTCAATTTAAAGTAGAACTCGCCCTAGAAATTGTAGCGCGCTTCCACGACAAAACTGCTGCTGAAACAGCCTACCAAGAATTTGAACAGCGATTTAAATCAGGTGCTATACCTACCGATATTAAAACCATTACTTTAACGATTGATGCTGATTCGCTATCTATTAGCAATGTATTAAAACAAGCTGGTTTGGCGCCAAGCACCTCTGAAGCTTTACGATCGATCAGCGCAGGGGCTGTTAAAATAGATTCGGTAAAGATCGAAGACCCGAAATTAACACTACAGGCCAATACCACACATATCTACCAAGTCGGTAAAAGACGCTTCGCTAAAGTAACTATTTTGCAAAACCTCGCATGCAAAAAGTAGTTCAACATGTTATTATTTTTTATGGGTAATTAATAAGTAAAATAAAGGAGTAGCATGCATGGTGGAAACAGCAGTATTTGACACACTGGCTTACGCTAACAGATTAAAAAAAGTCGGCGTACCCGAAACCCAGGCAGAAACACATGCTCAATTACTTTCTGAAGCTGTTGTCAGCAAAGTCATCACTTCACAATATTTAGATACAAAACTTGCTGAGGTAATGGCTAAAATAGATGTTAGGGTTGCAGAGTTAAAAACAAAACTTATTCGCTGGGTTTTAGGCGCTGCTATTGCCCAAACTTCAATTATCCTTTCCTGTATGAAACTTATAAAACTCATTCATTAGGAAAAGGCTTTTTCAATAGTTGAAAAAGCCTAGCGTGACTCACGCTTCTCATTTGCTACCTCTAAACGCTGTAAATACCGCTGCCAATAAATCTCCTGGTGTACAGCCAAATCATAAAGCGTTTCCCACGTATAGAGCCCTGTATTATGACCGTCATCAAATAGTAATTTCACTGCATAATGACCTACGGGTTCTATATTAATAATATTAATCTCTTTTTTTCCTGGGACTAATTTTCCTTCTGATTGCCCATGGCCTTTAACGTCGGCTGAAGGAGAAAATACGCGTAGGTATTCACAAGGTAAAACGAATTTTTCTCCATTATCAAATTGAATCTCTACCACTTTGGTTTTTTGTAAAAGTTTAATATCAATAGGGGTAGGAGAGTTCATTGTTTATAAAATATAATGGCTACGATCTTCATCGTTAGCTAAATCCGCTAAATGTTGATTCACATACGCAACATCAATGTTGATTGATTTATCCTTATAATCAGTTGCCCCAAAAGATATTTCCTCAAGCAAACGCTCCATTACTGTATATAAACGTCGCGCACCGATATTTTCAGTTTTCTCATTCACCTCATAGGAAACTTCAGCAATTCGTTTGATAGCCGATGCTTCAAAATTCAATAGCAATTCCTCAGTATGCAACAACGCTTTGTACTGCGCAATTAAAGAAGTTTGAGGTTTAGCTAAAATAAGTTCGAAATCTTCTGCTGTTAATGCTTTTAATTCAACTCGAATAGGTAACCGTCCTTGTAATTCAGGTACTAAATCAGATGGCTTGGCTAAATGGAAAGCACCGGCTGCAATAAATAAAATATGATCGGTTCTCACCATCCCATATTTAGTAGAAACAGTACAACCTTCTATAAGCGGTAATAGATCACGCTGTACACCTTCACGTGAGACATCAGCGCCATTCATTTCACCGCGTCTACATACTTTATCGATTTCATCAATGAATACAATGCCATATTGCTCCACCCATTCAATCGCTCGACGTTTTATTTCTTCTTCATTCAGTAATTTACCCGCTTCTTCTTTCTGTATAGCTGGCAATGCGTCCTTTACCTTCATACGACGTGTTTTTGAGCGCGAAGTCCCAATATTTTGCAACATATTTTGTAATTGGCTTGTCATTTCTTCCATGCCAGGAGGGCCCATGATTTCCACACCCACAGGAAGCGCAGCAAGTTCGATGTCTATTTCTTTGTCGTCCAAAGATCCTTCGCGCAATTTCTGGCGAAAAACCCGGCGTGCAACCGATTTTTCTTTTTTCTTAAGCTCACCTACGTCTGTATCTGTGGTCCGTACGGAAGGTACAAAAAAATCAAGTACTTTATTTTCTGCTGCTTCTAAAACTTGGGGCTGTAATCGGGTAATTTCTTCTTCACGTAAATGCTTAAAAGCAGAATCGACTAAATCTCTAGGGATAGAATCTACATCACGGCCGATATACCCAACTTCTGTAAACTTTGTCGCTTCTACTTTCAAAAAAGGGCAAGCCGTTATCTTAGCGGCACGACGTCCGATTTCAGTTTTACCCACACCTGAAGGTCCTATCATAAGGATATTTTTAGGTGTCACTTCGTCACGCAATTCGGGTGTCAGCAGCATACGGCGCTTACGATTACGCAAAGCAATCGCAATAGCTCGCTTTGCATCATTTTGTCCAATAATATAGCGATTAAGCTCCTGCACAATCTGATTAGGTGTCATATCCATTTTAGTCAGATCATGATGTTCTATAGTCAAAGAATCGCCTGAAAGCAGTGTAGATGTATTCGAGCTTTCTTCAGAAAAATCAGCATCCGCCCTCATTAACTCAGAGGTTTCATTCGATTCAGTCAATGTATCAGATAAATTCAATGGGTTAGTTTTCATCGTTGGATCAATAATAAAAGACTTTTTTTATTTTTTAGTGGAAGTAGAATCAATTTCTTCAATCGTACGCTGGTGGTTAGTAAACACACAAATATCAGCAGCAATCTTTAAGCTCCTTTCAACAATGTCACGCGCACTTAATTTGGTATTTTGTAATAAAGCCAACGCAGCTGATTGAGCATAGGCTCCACCAGAACCAATAGCAATAGAATCATGTTCAGGCCTAATAACATCACCTGTACCGCTTAATAAAAATGATTCCTTTTTATCTGCAACGGCCAGCATCGCTTCCAATCGACGTAATACGCGATCCGAGCGCCAATCCTTAGCTAACTCAAGAGAAGCACGCTCTAAATTACCTTGGTGTTTGTGTAACTTTTTTTCAAATAGATCTAAGAGAGTAAACGCATCCGCGGTCGCCCCTGCAAATCCAACTAATACGTGGTCGTTAAATAATTTTCGAACTTTTCGAGCATTCCCTTTTAAAACAATTGCATTACCTAATGTTACTTGCCCATCACCACCGATAACGACTTTATCTTTTCGTCGAACTAATAATATTGTTGTACCATGTAAAGCTTGCAATGGCTTACCTTTTTAGATTTATGAAATATTAATACCCATTAATGGTGACTTATCTACCCCTTTTCAAGTCCAACGCTACATAAAAACCCTTTTCTAAAAATGTCCTACCCTTTCAGGGTTTAACCTTTAATAAAGCAGCCTGCATTCCCGCCGCATTTAAGTGTTTTTGCTGTTGCGAAGCAATAGCCAAGGTATAAGGGCCCATAAAAAGTTGATAGCTTACACCACCATCCACATTAACTACTTTACTTTGCACAGGAAATCCCTTTAAAAGCGCTTGGGCCTGATATTGTTCTGCCTGAGAAACATCTTGAAAATTTCCTAATATAAGGCTGTATGCCTCATTGCTGATCTGACTCATCTCCTGATCCAACTGCTTCTTAGCTTCCGCTATGGCAACCTGCTCCGGTGTGGTGCTTAGCAACCCGTCTAACGGTTTTTTCAAAGAAGAGGAAACAGAGGCTTCTTCAGTCATAGTGCTAACAGCCTCTGGCGATGGGGAAGATAAGGTTAAATTACCTTGGGGCAAAATATTATAAAAATCGAATTTTGGCTCGGGTGGCTTAGGAGCAGGCGCTTCCAATATTTTCTGCTTTAACTTATCTTCTGCTTGTTGGGCTATTTGCTGTTTATTGTGTGCCTTAAAAAAAAATAACCCTAATGCCAACGCAAACAAAACCAGCACTAAACCCAATACGGCCCAAAAACGGCTACGATTTGCACGTACTTTTTGATAAGTTGCATATTTCGCGTAATCTTTAGCCATTACATTACTTCCATTGTCTCTACACCCAATAAATCTAAGCCATTTTTTATGACTTGCTGAGTCGCCGCTATTAAATTTAAACGTGCATTTCGTAAATCTTCTGCCTCCACTAAAAAGACATGTTGGTTATAATAGGCATGAAAAACCTGTGCTAAGTCTCGTAAATAATGTGCTATTTGATGTGGTTCATAATTATTCGCCGCTTGCTCTAACATCTCTGGATAACGATTCAATAAAACCAATAAATCAATTTCTTGCTCTTCTTTTAATTGCGCCAGTGAGTCCGTGCCGATAGCTTTATCCCAGTTTAACTGTTTCACTTTGAGTTGACGCATCACACTGCAGATACGCGCATATGCATACTGTACATAGTAAACAGGATTCGCATTTGACTGTTCTTTTGCGAGGTCCAAATCAAAATCCATATGCTGTTCTGCACGACGCAGCACATAAAAAAATCGTGCTGCATCACTACCGACTTCTTCACGCAATTCGCGCAAAGTAACAAACTCGCCGCTACGCGTTGACATCTGTATTTTCTTGTCACCCCGATAGAGGACGGCAAATTGTACCAATAATGCCGTTAAGCTAGCGGCGGGGTAACCTAATGCCTGAATAACTGCAAGAATTCTTGCTATATAGCCATGATGGTCAGAACCTAATATGTTCACTATCTTTTTAAACCCGCGATCCTCTAAAATCGACAGCCTATATGCCGCATCTGCAGCAAAATAAGTTGCTTGCCCATTTTCTCGGATCAATACTCTATCTTTATCATCACCAAACACAGTAGATTTAAACCATAATGCACCCGATGCTTCATAGGTATGACCGTTTTTCTTTAACCGTTCAATTGTTTTGTCTACAACACCTGTTTTAAACAGACTATTTTCTGAAAACCAATTATCAAAATTAACCCTAAAACCAGTTAAATCTTCTTTAATATCATCTAATATCGCATTTAGACTCATATCAAATAGTTTCTGATAATCATCAGCACCTAACAAAGCTTTTGCCTTTAGAATCAAGGCATCAATATAAACTTCTTTATCGCCACCCTGTGGCTCATCGGCAGGAATATCTGCAAACACAGATAAAGCCGGTTTATAAAACTGTTTCCCATATTTCTTCAAAAGTTGCTCAACGATTCCATGAATATAAGCACCTCGATAGGCATTGCTAGGAAATACAAATTTTTCTTCGCAGGCTTCTAAATAACGCAACCAAACACTGGTTGCCAAAATATCCATTTGTCGTCCTGCATCATTGACATAATATTCTGCATGGGCTTGATAGCCCACTGTCTTCAATAGCCTAACGAGTGAATCACCATAAGCCGCACCACGACCATGCCCTACATGCAAAGGACCAGTAGGGTTTGCCGAAACAAATTCCACTAATAACGGTTCGTCTTTTCCGATGTCTGAAACACCGAAATGCTCTGCTTGTGTTAGAACTCTATCGATAATCGGATACCAGGCAGTCTTTTTTAAAAAAAAGTTAATAAACCCAGGTCCTGCTATTTCAACCTTCTCTATGATAGAAGTAGCTTTAGAACAATCTATATGCGCGGCTATCTGCTCTGCTAGTTGGCATGGTTGTTTTTTTAAGGATTTAGCGAGAAGTAGCGCAATATTACTTGAAAAATCCCCGTGTAATTTGTCCCTCGCGTAATCCACTTGAATGGTCAAAGAAGATAAAGAGGATACCTCTGCTGCTGCTAAAGCAGTTTTGATTTCTTGTTGGATAATAGGCTTCATATGTATTCAATCGGTAGGCGTATGAGCTCAAGAGTATACCCCAATAATCTTAAGGAAAAATAGTACGCATCCTTTTCTTAAAGCGCCCCATCAACTAAATTACCGACTAACTAGAAAATTTTATAAGAGGGGCGTACTATACCCCCAAAATAATAAAAAGAGGCTTATTTATGAAACCTTTGATCTATTGTCTACTCCCCATTTTGTCCTATTTTTCTATGCCGGTTACGGCCCAAACGTTATCTACCCCGTTGGTAAGAAAAAATGTGGTGGTTCCGGCTTTTTCTGCATTAGCGATACAAGGCCCCGTTAATGTCACCATAGACACAAGCCAAACAAACCCTTCTATTCCTGCGCTACAGATTTTTGGCGACCCTAAAACAGTTTCTGCAGTAACTTGGAAAATAAAAAATCATACGTTATATCTAGATACAAAATGGACTTATAGACCGCATCGCGGCGACCGGCTAACCATTAAGGTTAATACAACACCCGCTCAATTAACTCAGATTGAGTTCAATAGTAATGGCCGCTTAGTGGGCCAAGGACTAACGGGGTCTTTATCTCTCATTAGCCGCGGAAACGGCAGCATTACACTATGTACTAATAAACTAGACTTAAAATCTCTAGTTACCCATGGAGAAAATAATATTTCACTCTACCATATCAATAGTACTGATTTGACCATACAGGGTGAAAATGCAGGGAAAATTAAAATAGAAGGCAATGTGGCACTACATGCTATTAACTTAACAGGAAATGGAACTCTCCTGGCTCATTGGGTCAACAGCCCTTATGTAAAAATAAATGCCTCTGGCAAAGAAAAGATTTTTCTAGCTGGCGTTACCAACACTTTAGATGCTCATCTAAGCGAAAAAAGTCAGCTATTTGCAAAACAACTCAGAGCAGAAAATGGGTTTGTTGAAACCAAAAATCAAGCCCATGCTAAAGTTACGGTTAAACAAAAGTTAAGTGCGTTAGCGCAAGATAACAGCACTATTTATTATTCAAAGTCGGTGGAGTTCCTAAATACTTTCACTAAAAATGCCGGCTTAGTGCTTAGTAATTAACTTTTCCGTCATTGCGAGCGCGAAGCGCGCGGCAATCCAGGACATTCGACTAGATGGCCACGCTCATTGCATTCGCTCGCTATGACATGAGCTATTTAACGAGTGTAATCTCAACACGGCGATTGGCCGCACTCGCTTTTACGCTCCGGTTGCTCGCAATAGGGTCATGGCTACCAAATCCTGTTGCTTGCAAACGTCGTGATCCAATCCCATGAGACCATAAAAAAGCAACGACCGCATCAGCCTGGCGCTGTGAAAGCTCATTTGCCGTTTGTGGATCATAGATATCATCGGTATAGCCCACAACTTGAATAGCACCATCGCCATATTGTTTCATTGTTTTCATCGCGCCAAGCAGTTGTTTTGAGCATTCCATTGTTAACCGCCCATTGGATTGAAAACAAACATCGCTATAGAGAACCACCCTCAAACGATCGGGACTTTGGATCACTTGAATAAGCGCAGGGGGTAATTGCTTTTTTTTCTTGGCTGATGGTTTGTTTTTTTCAATTTTAGCCGCATGCAAACTATCATTTTGTTGCGTAGACGTTGTTGCGCAGGCAGAGAGCAAAAACAAATTTAGTAGCATCAAACCACAAAAACAGGAAGATTTTATTTTTATCATGGCATTATTCTCATTTACGAGGGATATATATCTCATTTTTTCTGTAATCTAGCATAATAAAAGCCATCTGTACCATGAATTTGAGGAAAAATTTGCCGCCCTACTTCGCAAGCAGTCCCCCATTTTTCATCAATCATATGCTCATGCGCATCAGACTGTTGTAGTAAAAAACGCTGTAATACGCTCTGGTTCTCTTCTGGCAATACCGAACACGTGGCATAAAGTAAAATCCCACCTGGCTTAAGGAGAGGCCAAAGTGAAAATAAAAGCTCTAGTTGTTGCTGAGCAAGCTTATCAATATCTTCCTCTCTACGTAATAACTTGATATCGGGATGTCGACGAATGACACCCGTCCCTGAACAAGGGGCATCTAATAAAATTCTATCAAATTGTTCGCCTTGCCAGCTGGCTTTAAACGTCTGCGCCTTTATACAGACTAACTTCACACCATCACGCATTAATCTTAACCGTGAAAGATTTTCTTCGACTTTACTTAAACGTGTTTTATCTTGATCAAGCGCCACCGCCGTCTGTAAATCTGGCTGCGTCTCTAAGATATGCGCAAATTTTCCTCCGGGTGCCGCACAAGCATCCAACACACTCTGCTTAGGCTCTAGCATTAGCAAAAAAGCGGCTAATTGTGCTGCCGTATCTTGTATAGAGACTTCCCCCTCTGAAAAACCGGGCAGTCCATACACATTGCATGTTTCATTCAGAATAATACCGACATCGCTTAGCGCACTTAATGTGGCTTCTAGCGCTTTAGCCTGAAGTTTTGGTAAATAATCATCGCGCGAGATCTTCAACCGATTAATACGCAAACTCATGGGAGGCGCTTGGTTATTCGCCTCTATAATGCCTTGCCAGTCCTTTGGCCATGCTTGCCGTAGTTTTTTCATCAGCCAACGCGGATGTGCATAATGCGCTTCTTTAGGCAGTTTTTTTAGCAATCCTGTTTGTTGACGCTGAAATGAACGTAATACGCCATTAATAAGCGCTGCTGCCCAATTTTTTTTAAGGTCTTTGGCGGCTTGTACTGTTTCATGAACTGCTGCATGCGCCGCTGTCTTTAAATAAATAAACTGATACAGCCCAATTAACAATAACCCATAAATATCTCGGTCATTAGCATTCAGTGGTTTTTTTAATAAATAAGAACACACTTGCCGTAAAGGCTCATACCAACGTATCACGCCGTAACATAGCTCTTGTATAAATCCTCTATCTCGGGATTCAACCGTATTAGGAATACCTTCTGCAAAGGCTTCGGTTAATGAGTCGCCCCCTAATACACGTGCAATTATTTGCGCTGCTAAGGCTCGAGGATTATTCATGTTTTTGACCTAAGAGAGCACCGACATTAAATAAATGCGATTTTGAATGGAGTAGCGCAGAAGCGGGCAAACAACGTCCTCCCGGTAATTGCAGCTGTAATAAACGTAAGCTACCTCTCCCTGTCATGACATCAATCCCTTGCTCTCCTACTTGTAGAATAGTCCCAGGAGGGTTATTTGAGGCTTGATCTAAAACCTTAGCCGACCAAATCCGCAATAAAAGCGCGCCTAAAAATGTATAGGCCACCGGTTTGGGATTGAAGGCACGTATCATTCTCGCGATAACATCCGCATTTTGAGACCAATCGATCTCTGCCTCTGCTTTATCTATCTTCTTCGCATACGTGCTTCCATGATTATCTTGTGGCTTTAATTGATAATTTCCTTGTTCTATATTGTTTAGGCTTGTCACTAATGCTTGAGCGCCTAATTTGGCCAAACGATCTTGTAAGGTTTGACTGGTATCTGCCTGCTCTATCTTGCAAGAAACCTCCTGCAAAACTTGCCCTGTGTCCAAACCTTCATCCATTTGCATAATACTAATGCCCGTTTCTTCATCGCCCGCTAAAATAGCACGCTGAATCGGCGCGGCACCGCGCCAACGCGGTAATAATGATGCATGGACATTAATACAGCCAAGAGGGGGAATAGCTAACACGGCCTGTGGAAGAATAAGACCATAGGCAACAACCACCATCAAATCCGCCTTCCATGCCGCTAACTTTTTCTGCTCATCCACGTTTCTTAGCGTTATTGGCTGACAAACAGGTAGATTTTTTTCTAAGGCGAGTTGCTTGATTGGACTCATTAATAAATGGCGTCCGCGGCCTTTTGGTCGATCAGGTTGCGTATATACAGCAACTACCTGATGCCCTAATTCAAGCAACGCTTGCAAGCTTGGCAAAGCAAATTCAGGTGTACCTGCAAAAATGATATTCAAGCGTTACCTTGTCGTTTTTTTATTTTTTCTAGCTTTTTGCGTGCTAATTGGCGTTTAAGCGGCGATAAATAATCTAAAAATAATTTTCCATTAAGGTGGTCTACTTCATGCTGAATACAATGCGCTAATAGATCTTCTGCCTCTAGCTCATACGGTTTTCCATGCCTATCAAGTGCAGATAGTTTCACCCACAATGCTCGAGGCGCTTTATCATAAACACCAGGAACGGATAAACAACCTTCCTCCATGAGCGCTTCACCACGACTTTCCACAATCTTGGGGTTAATTAAGCACAAGGTAGATGATTTATCATTAGAAACATCAATAACTGCTAACTTTTGATTAATAGCAATTTGTGGGGCTGCTAAACCAATCCCCTTAGCGGCATACATGGTCTCAAACATATCATCAATGAGCTGCTGTAAAGCAGCATCGAAGAGAGTGATTGCTTCAGTAGGTGCACGCAGACGAGGGTCAGGCAAATGGATAATGGAACGTATGGCCATAATTTCTACTAGCTATTCTTTGTTGCTCTGTTATTACTTGATTTAAGCTATGATTTTCCTGACTTTAATCCCGTTAGTCAATTATTGATTCATATCTCAATAAATACAAATGGTCGGGTACAACTCGTCCCTCTATTTCAGCCCTTAAGGGAGCCTTAAGCTAAGCCATTGATAATACCAGGAGGTTTTTATAAAAAAATAATAAGTAGAATTATATGAGCGATGAAGAAACGGTTAAGATCAATGAATCCATTCTTACACTCTTAGATGATATAAAAATCTACCTATCAGCAGTCCAGCGCCACCCGCTCGATGAGATTTATGCAAAGATCCCGGCAGCTCTTTTACAAACTAATGTGAATAACGTTAAATTAGAATTTGTTCCTCCGAGAAGCCTCGCGTTAAATTGCGCCTTAGAAGATTTAAATACTACTTTAAAAAAAGAAACGCTAGGCATTTTTGGCTTAAGCTTAGATGAGTTTCTGAATAGCATTAAAGCGATACAAGACACGAATTCAAATATCACGCTGAAAGAAGCGATAGAAAAAACTATCACGGCCTCCCATAAGCGCTTTTCAGAAGATCAACTTTCTCTTGTTACTCTACTGTATACTCAGCTGTATGAAAAAGTCCGATTATTAAACCCTACTAACTCAAAAGAAGAAATCTTTGCTCGTCTCAATAATCGTTTCCATAATCATTTTAAAAACACCAGTGGCGACGACTCCAATAAATTAACATCCGCCTATTATGATTTCATTAATGCCTACCAAGGGAAAAAAGCTGGTTTTTTTAGCATTTTTGGCAATGAAAAAGATGATCTCGCACCCTATAATATCACTAAAAAACTAATAGAAAACTCAAACTCTGAGCTTACAGCTTACCTAAATATCATTCATACTATTAAAAAGATTCCTGCTTATTTACGGGATCAGTCTGCGGCTTCGCATCTGACCGATATGTTAAAACATCAATCAAACCTTTATTTTTCTACTTTACTCAAAATAAATAGCTCAGAAAGCACAGAAGAAACGAAAAGAGACGCAAGGATGAAAGCCTTTCAGGATTTCCGAGCAAATAGTTCTCGCCAAATAGAAAACTATAAAGAGAATCACCCAGAAGAATCAACGCGAGCAAAAATTTTCCTAAATAAATTATTGTGGTTCATTACCAAGCTGATCCCTTTTGTAAATAAAGAAAAAATAATGATGTTTAGAGATCCCGAAAAAGCTAGCAGCCTATTACTCGAAAATATCGACCGTGAAACCACTAGAATAGCACCTGCCGCTTAATTTCCGTCGGTTATACTCACAGCAATGGGGTTTTCGACAAGGCGCCGCGAGGAAGAGTATATTTAATGCGGGATCAAACTACGCAATAGGGTGGATACTAATGCAACCGTTGCAACGCCTGCTATATATAAACCGATGAACCAGAGCCACTCTCGAGTACGTTTTTTCATTTGAAAGAAATCTATTATAATTAATAGTGAATAAATTCTTTTACCTTACCACGGAAAACATGGTAAGAATAAAGCGTATATATCAATAAAATAGGTAATAAAATTGCGGTGCCAACTAATGTAAATTTTAACGTTGAAGGCGCTGCAGCGGCGTCCCAAACGGAAACCGCATGTGGAATAATATAAGGCCATGCACTAATACAAAACCCAATATAAGAACAAATAAATAATCCCATCGTAAGAACAAAAGGTGCCCTTTCTTTTTTACGGTTATAGAGGCAATAGAAGTTATAAAGCACCATAACTAATGTTAAAAGTGGCAACACGGACAAATAGTAAAATTTAGGCGCTGTAAACCAAATTTTCACAACTCTTGGCTCAATAAAAGGTGTCCAAAAACTTACTCCTACCAAGAAGAAAGTAACTAAACCTAACAAAATCTTAGCCGCCTTATAAAGTTGGTCTTGTAATTTGCCCTCGGTTTTGACAATCAACCAGGTTGCACCTAACAGTGCATAACCACAAACAACAGCAAGCCCTGTAAAAACACTAAAGGGTGTCAACCATTGATATGCCGCATGTGAAAGAGGTAAGTGGCTACCATAGCCTTTTACAAAGGTGCCCAAAATAACACCTTGTATAAAAGCAGCTACGGTAGAACCGGCTGCAAAAGCAATATCCCAAACAAATTGACTACGTTGTGCTTTAAAGCGGAATTCAAATGCTACGCCTCGAAAGATCAACGACACCAACAAAATCATAATGGGTATATATAACGTAGGCAATAAAACACTATAGGCTAAAGGAAAAGCCCCATATAAAGCAGCGGCACCAAACACTAGCCAAGTTTCATTACCATCCCAAACAGGTAACACAGTGCTCATCATAATGTCGCGATACTGCCCGTGCTTGATCCAAGGAAATAAAATGCCTATCCCTAAATCAAAACCATCCAGCAATACATACATCATAATAATGAAAGAAATGATCACTGCCCATGTCAAAATTAATAACATCTATTTAACCTCAGGCGCCATGTATTTAAAGGGAGATTCTGTAATAACATCCGTGATTGACTCATGCGGTAAAGGGGCTGGCCCTTTACGTATCACTTTAAAGAGATAAAACAAATAAAAACTGAACACGATGCCATAGACGGTAACCAATAAAATCAAGGAGATAACAACTTGGTGCATAGGAACCGTAGACGCGCCCTGTGAAGTACGAATTAAATGATAGGCAATCCAAGGTTGGCGCCCAGACTCGGTTGTTACCCAACCTGCAATCGTACTCAAAAATCCTAATGGCGCTATAGCAACACAAAAACGATAAAAACTTCGATAATGGAAAAGCCGACCGCGAATGGTTAACCACAAGGCTATCAAGGCCACTAAGAAAAATAATAAACCAATCCCTACCATGACACGGAACATCCAGAAAGTAGATTCTATGACAGGTCTATCTTTAGCAGGCACACTCTTTAAGCCGATTAAAGTACCATCCCAGTGGTGAGTATTAATAAGACTGGCTAGCTTTGGAATACTAATTTCATAGAGATTTTTAGCGTGCTTAACATCAGGAATAGCAAATAAAATTAAAGGTGCGCCTTTTTGTGTTTGCCAATTTGCTTCTATCGCTGCCGTTTTAAGTGGTTGATATTTTTGAACTTTTAGTCCAACCATATCACCTAATAAAATTTGTACTGGCGCAAGAATAATGGCCGCCCCTAACGCGAACGAAAAACAAGTTTTCGCTAGTTCAATATGTTGTTGCTTTAATAAATACCAAGCTGACACCCCGGCAACAGCAAAACACGTTGTCAAATAGGAGGCCATCAACATATGAAAAAAGCTGGGTAACATTGAAGGGTTAAATATAACCGCCCACCAATTGTCTACCACATATTTCCCCGCTTCAACGTGGAACCCGGCTGGTGTTTGCATCCAAGAATTAGCTGCTAAAATCCAAAAAGCAGAAATAGTAGTACCCAGCATCACTAACAAAGTCGCTGTATAATGCAGCTTAGGACTCACTTTATCCCAACCAAATAACATAACGCCTAAAAAGCCGGCTTCTAAAAAAAATGCGCTTAATACTTCATAAGCAAATAAAGCACCTAACACACCTCCGGCTATATGGATAAAAGGCCCAAAGTTAGTTCCTAGCTCATAGGCTAAAACAATACCTGAAACCACGCCCATACCAAAGGTCAATGCAAATATCTTTGTCCAGAATTGGCAAATTTTTAAATAAACTGGTTTGCCGGTTTTTAACCACAAACCTTCCATGATCGACAAAAAGAGCGCTAAACCAATATTGAGCGTAGGGAACAAGATATGAAAACCTATCGTAAACCCAAATTGTGCACGGGACAGTAAAGTGGTATCGATAATCATAGGGAATTAATTACACTAAAAAGGACTTTTTTATTATAACCTATTTTAATACAAACAAATGTGCAAAAAATCAATCTGACCATTGAAAAATACTATTTTAATCAATAGCCGCTTTTTAAGTCTAAGTTTACAAGACCTATCGTCAATATCTGACAAGGAAAGCATTATGTAGTAGGGTATAATAAATGGTTGTGTAATTAGCTGCAGTATAGAAATTTTTATTGGCTAGGAACCTCTACCCTTTTCCATTAAAATATTGTACTGTCTTAAATGTCATAGTCTTTAGTAAGGAAGCTACACTTGAGCACTCATGATCCTTTACGTTTATTTTTCGCCATTGAACTAAACAAAGAGCTGCGCGACGCTTTATCTAAACTGATTGATGAGTTAAAACATGAACCTTGGGGAAATCGTGTTAGATGGGTACACCCAGACAATCTACATGTTACCTTGCGTTTTCTAGGTCCCGCCGAACCTTCTCTTATAGCCGCACTTGCCGAGGGCACACACAAAGCCATAAAAAAATTAAGCCTTTTTTACTGCTATTACATAATATTCGTTTCTTCCCGTCCCCCACGGCACCTCGTGCTATTGCGGCTGATATCATTCCTACTGCGGAGCTTTTTGAGCTGGCCTATTACTTAGAAGAAGTAGCAAGAAGTTTAGGGTTCTCGCCGGAAACAAAACCTTACCTACCTCATTTAACATTAGGTCGAATTGTTCACCACCATACCTCTAATATACGAGAAGAACTTAAATTAAACGCTAGTGCTATGCTAGTAGATAAAATTGTATTATTTGATAGTAAAAAAACGGAATATAACCAAATATACACATCCCTTGCATCTATTCCATTTCAAACAGCCACAGCAACGGTATAGGGATTTAATAATCTTGGCGGAGAGGGTGGGATTCGAACCCACGTAGGATTTGCATCCTCATCCGATTTCGAGTCGGCGCCGTTATGGCCGCTTCGGTACCTCTCCAATCTGTATATTCTTCACATTTGAATTTTTTGCTGCGTTCCCGCTCAATTCGCAATCCTCATGTATGTTTTATACACTCCGGTTGCTCCATTTTCGCGGCGCCTTGCCAAAAATCCAACTGCTGTGAATATATTTATCAAAAACTATCCTTGATGACACGTCTCAATCTGTAGGCGGGTACAAATTAGGCAATTGCCTGGGCTGTGCTGCATTTACCTGAGGGATTATATACCGAGTTTGCTTTATTTTTAAGCTATTTGGTTTTTTCAATGGCCCTGAATCCTGGCTATAGAGATATTGAGATTTACGTGTCTTGAGATAGTTATTGACCGAGCTACAGCCAGTTAAACTAATAATAAAACTTAACATTAATAAAAAAGATAACTTCATAGTGCTTTATTTAAGTAAAAGTCGTCAGGCGGTTTAGCAACGGTTTTAAATTTGTTTGCTGCTCCGATGATAAGGTCGTCAACGGTAAACGCAGATGCGGGGTTGGAATTAGTTTATGTTCTGCTGCTAACCATTTAACTGGAATGGGATTTGTTTCCACAAATAAATCCCCGTAAAAAGGCCGAAGTTGTTGCTCTAATGCTTCCTCCTTGTCCCAATCTGCATTTCTTGCGGTCTCACAAAGCTCGTGCACTGCCTTGGGCAGTAAATTAGCTAATACTGAAACAACCCCTTTGCCACCCAAACGTATAATTTCTAATGCGGCATTATCATCACCACTATAAATATCAATATTGGTACCGCAATATTCAATAATAGCCTTGGCACAAGCAGGTCGCCCTTCTTTTATCCCCACAATGTTAGCAATACCCGCAAGCCTAGAAACCGTTTCAGGCAACAAATCAACGCCCGTGCGCTTTGGGATATTATAAAGAATCTGTGGAATAGGTACTTTTTCAGCAATTGAACGGTAATGCTGGTAAAGACCTTCTTGAGTGGGACAATTATAGTAAGGCGTTACTAGCAAACACGCTTGAACCCCTATTTCCATAGCCTTTCGCGTTTGGTCAATACTACTTTGCGTAGAATTTGTCCCAGTACCCGCAATAACAGGAATACGGCCATGAACTTGTTCTACAACCGTTTTAATAACGTTTTCTTTCTCTTCGGCGCTCAGTGTCGCAGGCTCGCCAGTCGTTCCCATCACGAGAATAGCATCTGTACCTTGTGCAACATGCCAATCAACCAAATGACGTAAACAGAGATAATCAATATCTCCATTTTCACGCATAGGCGTTAACAATGCGACCATACTGCCATGAAACATATCCGATTCCACCTTATTCTAGACGAAGAAAAATACTTCCCGCTGCAAAAATAGAGTCAAGCAAACTTCCAACAATATACTACTGGGGAAGCTTGTAGATAATCAAGTCAGTTCCATTGTAAACTATATCATCAATATACTAACTATTTACAAAGAATCAGCCTTCGTGTAATAAACCTATAAATCTGGTTTAGAAGAGTCAACTTCATGCCTACTGCTACGAACAAATTAAACACGCTAAAAAGCTGGTTAGAGACAGCGTGTTCACTACGCGACTTCGAATTACAACCCTTAGTCAATGAAGCAAGTTTTCGCCAATACTTTCGAGTGCAGATGAATAATAACAGCCATATTGTCATGTTTGCGCCTCCCGATAAAGAAGATATAACCGCATTTATCTCAATTGCTAAAGACTTCACTGGCCAGGGCATCAACGCACCAGAAATTCTTAACTATCATCTAGAACAGGGGCTTATCCTATTAAGTGACCTAGGGAATGATCTGTATTTAAACCTATTAAATACAGAAACCGCGGATGGCTTATACACACGTGCTCTAGCTGTTATTCCCCAAATCCAAGCTTGTGAGCCAAAACTAGCTAATCATCAACCCTTAGGCTTATTTGACGAAAAATTTATTCGTACTGAATTAAACTTATTTCCCGATTGGTTTTTAAGCAAGCACCTAAAACTGAACATAACAGCTCAGTTTAGCGCTTCGCTTGAAAAAATTTTTCAATTATTGATTACTTCCGCTCTTAAACAACCTCGTGTCTGTGTGCATCGGGATTATCATTCACGTAATTTATTATTAATCGATAAAAAAAAAGTAGGTATATTAGATTTTCAAGATGCGATCTATGGTCCTATTACTTATGATGCCGTTTCTTTACTACGAGACGCTTATATTGATTGGCCAGAACCCCACGTTGAAAAGTGGGCATTAAATTTTCGCGATATGCTACTACCCAAGCATTCGCTTTCTAGCGAAGAATTTATTCGCTGGTTTGATTTAATAGGCGTGCAACGACATTTAAAAGTGTTAGGTATTTTTGCACGCCTTTGTTATCGAGATAATAAACCCCAATACCTTGCTAGCACAGACCGCCTTCTACGCTACTTGCAACAGGTCTGTGAAAAATACCCTGAGCTCATTGAATTAAAACACTTATTACCCAATATCCACAATAAACTGAGCGAGACATAAAAACATGAAAGCCATGATACTTGCCGCGGGTCGAGGCTCGCGCATGCGGCCTTTAACAGATGAAATACCCAAACCCTTACTTCCGATTGCAAATAAACCTTTTATTGTGCATCAATTACTAAAGCTAGCCGACGCGGGCCTAAAAGATATTGTGATTAATGTTTCTTATCGCGCAAAACAAATCATAGATGCTTTAGGGAACGGACATCATTATGGTGTAAATCTAGAATACTCCTTTGAACCCTCTGCGCTTGAAACAGGCGGGGGAATTTGCCAAGCACTGCCTTTTTTAGGTGAAGATCCTTTTCTTGTCATCAGTGCAGATATCTGGACAGAGTACCCACTAGAAAAGTTATCACAACATAAACTTGGTTCAGCTCAAGCACATCTCATTTTAGTCGATAATCCCAATTTTCATCCCAAAGGCGATTTTCACCTTTTACCAAATAAATTATTGGATTTGAACGGATTCCCTAAATTTACCTTTGCTAACCTTGGTATTTATCATCCTGATCTTTTTAAAGACTGCAAACCCCAGACCTTTCCACTATCCGATATATTCCATAAACGCATTAATGAAAAAAAAATAACCGGTGAACACTATCGGGGTAGCTGGTTTAATGTTGGAACATTGAGTGAATTAACACGTCTTGATAGCTACCTGAAGCAGGAAAATAAATAGTATGAGGATTACGAATTGAATAGCAACACAGTCGAAAATTCTAGTACGAAGAACATCGCTTTCATTGGCGCAGGCAATATGGCCAATAGCCTCATCCGAGGTTTATTAAATAATGGTTACGATGCAAATAATATTTGGGCAAGCAATACCAATGTAACATTGCTTGATCACTTAAAAAAACTAAAGATTCATACCAGTACCGATAACCGTTTAGTAGCCAACGCCGCTGATGTGCTAGTACTGGCCGTAAAGCCACAGATTCTAAAAGAAGTGGCCACAGAGATGGCCGATCTGATTCGAGAAAAAAAACCGTTGATTATTTCTCTTGCGGTAGGCATCAACTTAAAAACCATTCATAACTATCTACAAGATGCTAGTATCTCTATCATTCGCTGCATGCCTAATACCCCTGCATTGCTAGGCTCCGGCACGACCGGGCTATTTCCTAATCGTCATTGTTCATCCATACAAAAAGATGCTGCTGAAGCGCTATTCCGCAGTGTAGGAATCGTTGTATGGTGCAAGCAAGAAGAAGAAATAGATATCGTTGCTGCCTTATCAGGCAGTGGCCCCGCTTACTTTTTTTTACTCATCGAAGCCTTACAAAATGCGGGTACTGAATTAGGTTTATCTAAAGAAACCGCATCTTTATTAAGTCAGAAAACAGCACTGGGCGCTGCTCGTATGGCAATTGAAAGCGAGGGGAAAGAATCCATAGAGCAATTAAGGCAAAATGTCACTTCACGTGGCGGCACAACCCAAGCTGCTTTAAATGTTTTAGAGCAAGCTAACTTCCGTGAATTAATCAAAAAGGCCATGCTAGCTGCGAAACAACGCGCTGAAGCGCTAGCAGAAGAATTTGAAAACCAATAGCGCTTACTTTAAAAACTTTGTGCTTAACCCTTAACTATTTCTCCAAAGGATTTTATCTCTATAGAACCGGTCCTGCGTCGCGGATTTCTTTACTGACTTCAAACTTCTTAAAGTTATCAATAAATTTAGCGATTAACTCTTTTGTCTTGTAATCATAAGCCGCTATGTCATCCCAGGTTTGCCTTGGATCTAATAAGCAAGCATCAATGTCTTTCAGATTTTTAGGAATAGCAAAATTAAAACCTGGTAAAGTAGTATATTCAGCTGTTTTCATTTCATCGCTTAAAATAGCTTGAATAATGGCGCGCGTTACCGGAATAGGAAAACGCCGGCCTTGGCCATATGCACCACCTGTCCAACCTGTATTCACAAGATAAACGTTTGCATCGCTGTTTTTTAAACGCTTTATGAGTAGTTCCGCATAAACCTTCGCAGGACGTGGAAAAAACGGTGCGCCAAAACAAGTACTAAAAGTTGTTTTAATTGCTTCTGTTTGTCCAACCTCGGTACTACCAACGAGCGCCGTATACCCACTTAAAAAATAATAGGCAGCTTGTTCATGGCTCAACCGCGCTACCGGTGGTAATACACCGTATAAGTCGCAAGTTAAAAAAATGACTGCGCTGGGTAACTGCTCTACACGATTTTCCGGAACACGGAGAGAAATAAAATCCAGCGGATAAGCAACCCGCGTATTTTGTGTCAAGCTAGCATCTTTATAATCGGGCTCTAAGGTGTGAGGATCTAATACAACATTTTCCATCACAGCGCCATGACGTATCGCATTCCAAATAACGGGTTCGCGCTCTTTCGATAAATCAATACATTTAGCGTAGCAACCACCTTCAAAATTAAAGACGCTGTTCTCACTCCAGCCGTGTTCATCATCACCAATTAAATAACGTTCAGGATCGGCCGATAAGGTGGTCTTTCCTGTGCCTGATAAACCAAAAAATAAAGCCACATCACCCTGCTTTCCTACGTTTGCAGAACAATGCATCGGTAAAACATCTGATGCAGGTAGCAAATAATTTAAAACAGAAAACATGGCCTTTTTAATTTCACCCGCATATCGATGACCACATAACAACACTTTACGTTCACTAAGATGAAGCATTAACGTTGCATCGCTATGCACACCATCGCACCGAGGATCTGTTTTAAGACCGGGAAGACTTAGAATAGTCCACTCTGCTTTATTAGCTTTTCCATGAAAATTTTCAGGACGAATAAACAATTGTCTAGCAAATAAATTGTGCCAGGCATATTGTGTGATTACTTTTACCGGCAAGTAGTAGTCTGGATCAGCGCCTACCTGTAGATTAGAAATAAATAAATCAACTTCTTTCGCATAGGATTCGGCTCGCTGCCATAACGCATGAAAATGCTCTTCCGCAATGGGTTGGTTAACCGGCCCCCAATCAATGTCTTTTTCAGTCTTTGCTTCTTGGACAATAAACTTATCTTTAGGCGAACGTCCCGTCCGTTCCCCTGTGCTAACCGACAAAGCGCCATTGGCTGCAATCACGCCTTCTTTGCGTTCAATAGCAAAATTAATTAATTGTTCGACCGTTAAATCAACATAGGACTTACCAGAAACTAAAGTGCCGGCATCAAGCGAAGAAGACATGGGCTTTACTCCACAAATAAACAAAAAATTTGTTTATTTTAACATAAAAAACTGCAAAAATCTGAGCGGTGAATTACATTCTTTGAGCAAAAGAAGAAGCTTGAGATTCTTCACTTGGTTTAGCCTGATCCGGCCTAGACTGCTCTGTCACTGTACGCTCGCTTACCTTAGCAATAACAAGTTTTTTGAATACATCAACAAGTTTAAAGATAAACTCGGAAATCTTATCACCGATAGTCCATTTATTATCAAAAACCAACCTCTTCGCTAACTCTGTTGGCACCGTTAAAGTAATATCGTCTTTAGAGGGTACTTTCATCTCATAAGTACCTGTTTTCTCACAGTAACGAAGTGCATATTGAACAGTCAAAGAAAGCGGTTGCCCCTCAGAAAGCACTAACTCTTGTGCGCCGTCATCATCCTTCGATCTCAGCTTACTTTGCACTCTACGGGAATTCCTATAGCTTTCTAGCTTTTTTTGTTCCTCTTCAGAAAAAAAGCCATGAACCTCTAAACTATTACCTGATGCAATTATATTGAGAGCAGTCTCTGTAGGCTCTAAGCTTAACGATCTGTAAATAATGGTTTCTTTTACAAAAACTTCATCTTGATTAGCTACATCAATAATAAAATGATGATGCTTATCTTTTGACTCTATAGCAGCTCTCCTAAAAAAGTAACCTTCCATCAGGATCCTGGCAGTAAAAAGAGCACCCGACTGATTTAACTCTTGCATTATTACACGTGCTAACTCAGGTCTTTGCTTCATTAACAGATCTATAAATTCATTTTGGTTATTTGTTTTATCTACTTCTGAATCAGATATTTTATGGTGAATTTGAGATTCTCCGTTAATAATAAGCTCAATCTCACTGGTACGAGGAAAATCCACCTTAAATGTTGACCCATCCTCTTTAGATTCATTATAAAAGTTAGGATCATTAAAATATCCATACACTCCATTTAACGGATCTACTATATTTATTTTTTTCGCCAATCTATTACTAGGTGTTGTCATAATAAATTTATCCTTTTTTATTTATCATTATACAGATAATTTTTTAATGTGTCATTAAAAGAACTTGAACTATCGTGTATAAGCCGCGAAAATAGATTAAATTTTTTAGTAGTTAAATCGCTTAATACTATGAACCATCCAAAACCACGTCTACTTTCTGGCGACACCCCTACTGGCAAACTTCACCTTGGGCATTGGGTAGGTTCCCTGGAAACACGTCTTGCTTTACAAGAAAGCTATGAATGTTATTTCATCATTGCTAATGTACATGCATTTACAACTCGCGCCGAGCACCCCACAGAAATCCGCCAGAATACATTAGATATTGCATTGGATTATCTCGCGGTCGGCTTTGATCCTAAACAAAGCAGTATTTTCATTCAATCTGAAGTGCCTGCTATTGCAGAGCTCACATGGTTTTTCAGCATGTTGCTGTCCTTCCCACGTGTCATGCGCAATCCCACGATCAAAGATGAAATACGCAATAAAAATTTAGGTGATAATTACCCTTTTGGCTTCTTATTATATCCTGTAGGGCAAATAGCGGATGTCCTCGCTTTTCGCCCAGAACTTGTTCCTGTGGGCGAGGATCAAGTCGCTCATTTAGAAATGGCTCGCGAATGTGCGCGTCGATTTAATCAACTTTACTGCGGTGTCGATCCACAAACTGAAGACAAAGACTATGTGGCAAAAGGCGGCCTTTTTCCTATCATTCAACCCAAACTAAGCCGTGTAAAACGTTTAGTAGGCACAGGTGCACCTAATAGCGATGGCGTATTGCCAAAAATGAGCAAGTCACTCAACAATGCCATCTATCTAAGTGATGATGCAGATAGCATCGCTAAAAAAATAAGAGGGATGTATACCGATCCGAAACGACTGCGTGCCTCTGATCCGGGCTCTACTGAAAATAATCCTTTATGGATCTTTCATGAAGCGTTTAACCCTGACAAAAAATGGGTTGAGGAAGCTGAGATACAATACCGTCAAGGACAAATCGGGGATAAGGTTTGCAAAGAAAAATTAGTCGAAATATTGGTTGCCTTAACTCAACCCATGCGTGAACGACGACGCTTGTATGAAAACGATCCGGGCGAGGTATTGAAAATTTTACAGCAAGGTACAGAACAAGCCAATGAACTGGCTGAAGATACTTTAATAAAAGCCAAAACTGCCATGAAACAAGATTATTTCAAACGTCAGCTTAAATTAAGCTCACTGCCTTAGTTAGAAGCTATCTTCAAATCCTGGGTCCCAGCTTTCGCCGGGGTAACAAAAGTATCTGCAATAAATCAGACTATTATTTATTTAATGATGTTGTTTCTTTCGCTGCGAACGTTTTTTATGTAATGCCCACAATGTTAGAATAGGTCCGGATATCCCATAACAAAAAAACAGCAAAAAAAGTATTTTAGGCGGATCCAGCGAAATACCAACAAACGCGAGCACTACAAGTAAGATAGCGACGAAAGGAACGCGGCCTTTCAAGTCGATTTCTTTAAAAGAATAGTAACGTATATTACTTACCATCAAAATAGCCGTTAGAATGGCTAACACCGCCGCGGTCATGTCAACGACTTCGCCTGGAATGCCAGAGTCAACACTTAACCATACCATGCTCGCCAAAATACCTGCTGCCGCCGGGATAGGAAGACCTTGAAAGTAACGCTTATCCATCACCAATGCTTGTGTATTGAAACGCGCCAGACGTAATGCACCCGCCGCCGCAAATACAAAGGCCGCCAACCAACCTAATTTACCCAAACTTTCTAAAGACCAGCTATAGACAACCAATGCCGGCGCAACACCGAAAGAAACCATATCGGATAAACTATCTAGCTCTGCACCGAAAGCACTTTGTGTATTTGTTAAACGCGCAACTCGCCCATCAAAAAAATCCATAATCATCGCAATAAAAATAGAAATTGCTGCGTTACTAAAATAACCTTCCATAGCGCTTACTATGGCATAAAAACCTGCAAACAAGCCCGCAATAGTAAATAAATTAGGCAGTAAATAAATACCCCGACGACGATAAATAGTTTGTCTACTTCCTTCTCCATTTTCATTATCCGTATTTTTATCCGTTTCAACCCTAGGTATTGCTTGATCGCTTTGATTAAATGCGAAGAAACCGTCATTTGGATCAAAAATTTCTTTGTTCATACATTAATTCCTTGCAAGGATTTTAATCGATAAAGTATTTCAAGCGCTTCTTTTGGCGCTAAGTGATCGGGCTCAATATGCTCCAACAACTCCAGAACAGGAGAAACCATTATTTTTTCTGGAACAGGAGGGACAGAAAATAATGGTTTTTGAAGCAAATGAGCTTGCTTTTCCAATGATAGTAGTTTTTCCTTTGCACGTTTGATAACAGGGTTAGGAACACCCGCGAGTTGTGCCACGTGTAGTCCGTAGCTTTTATTTGCTGGGCCCTCATTAACCGTATATAAAAATACTATTTTATCTTGGTACTCCATCGCCGTTAAATGGCAATTAGCTATTCCGGCTATTTTTTCAGCAAGCTCTGTCAGCTCAAAATAATGCGTCGCAAACAAAGTATAGGATTTAATTTCTTTTGCCAAATACTCTGCACAAGCAAATGCCAAGGCTAAACCATCAAACGTACTCGTACCCCGACCAATTTCATCCATAATCACCAAACTCTGTTCCGTTGCATTATGCAAAATAGAAGCGGTCTCTGTCATTTCTACCATAAAGGTAGAACGCCCTCCGGCCAAATCATCCGCCGCGCCGATTCGCGTAAAAATACGATCAAGAGGACCTATCAAAACACTATCGGCAGGAACGAAACTCCCGGTCATCGCTAGCAAACAAATCAAAGCCGTTTGCCGCATGTAAGTCGACTTACCGCCCATATTAGGGCCAGTAATAATTAATAAACGTTTCTGTGCTGTTAACTCATTATCATTTGCCACGAAGGGTACATCAATCGCTTGTTCAATAACAAGATGACGCCCTCCTTTGATATGAATACCTGAATCAGCGCTTAAATGCGGACAAACCAATTTAAGTGTCGCAGCACGCTCTGCTAGGCAGGTGAGGACGTCCAATTGTGCTAATGCATTGGCTGTTTGTTGTAAATCAGTAAGATAAACAAGCAGTTTATCCAAAAGCTCCTCATAAAGTCTTTTTTCCAAACTGAGTGCTTTAGAGCGTGCACTCAGCGCTTTATCTTCAAATTCTTTTAATTCAGGGGTAATAAAACGCTCTGCATTGGTTAAGGTTTGTCGGCGGATATAATGATTTGGCACTTGTTTTGCTTGCCCACGACTTATCTCAATGTAGTAACCATGGACACGATTGAAACCAACTTTGAGCGTGCTAATACCCGATTGCTCTCGCTCACGCTTTTCTAAATCAACCAGATATTGTCCTGTATTCTCGCTAAGCGTTTGCAATTCATCTAACTCACTGTGGTAATTTTTTGCAATAACACCACCCTCCCGAATCATGACGGGCGGATTTTCAACAATAGCTCGTTGCAATAAGGAAAATAACGACGGGAATATTTTAATATTGTTACGTAAACTAACAAGGAGATCGTCCGAGGTATTTTTAATGACTGGCAAACAACCCAGCTTATTGTGAATATCAGGCAAACTAGCCAATGCTGAACGTAACTGTTCTAAGTCGCGTGGCCTTGCTGATTTTAAGCCAACCCGAGCAATGATGCGTTCGATATCACCGATGCCTTGTAACACATTGTGTAGCCCTAAATAAGCTTGTGTGTTTAATAAACATTGAATAGCCGTTTGACGTGCTTGAATTAATCCAAAGTTAAGTAAAGGACTATGTACCCAACGGTGTAATAAACGGCCTCCCATAGGCGTAGCCGTCTTATCCATAATCGACATCAGCGTATTGCTTTTTCCGCCTTGTAAATTGGTAGTTAATTCTAAATTACGTCGCGTTGTTGCATCTAAGATAACGCTTTCTTCACGTCTATAGACACGAAGCGGCTGAAGATGAAATAAATTAGTTTGTTGCGTCGCTTTTGCATAACTGAGCAAACAACCTGCAGCCTGAATGGCTAAAGGTAAGTCCTGGCAATCAAAGCCACTTAAATCGCGGGTTTGAAATTGTTGCGTAAGACAATGCGTCGCTGCAGTTAAGTCAAACTCCCAACTTGGTCTACGACGTATGGTCTTATAAGGGCTTAACAAGATGTCTAATTGAAATGCTTCATCAATCAGTAACTCAATGGGACTTAGGCGTGCCAATTCACTCACTAAAGCTTCTTGATTATTAACTTGTAAGATATGAAATTGACCGCTACTCATATCTAAATAAGCTAAGCCAAATTGATCAGCTTTATGTGACAAAGCCAATAAAAAATTAGTTTGTCGTGCCTCTAATAAGGCTTCGTCACTGAGTGTCCCGGGCGTAATAATACGTGTTACTCGCCTTTCCATGGGGCCTTTACCAGAGATTGGATCAGAAACCTGTTCGCAAATAGCAACCGATTCACCTTGCTTAACCAGTTTTGCTAAATAGCTTTCCACGCTATGAAAAGGCACACCTGCCATGGGAATAGCTTGACCATTGGATTGGCCTCGCTTTGTTAAGGTAATATTTAATAATTCGGCTGCTTTAATCGCATCATCATAAAATAACTCGTAAAAATCCCCCATACGGTAAAATAATAACTTATCAGCATAATTTGCTTTTATGCTGAGATATTGGCGCATCATGGGCGTATGTTGCGATAAATCGATTGTATGCTTCATAGTATTAAATAGTGTACCCAATCTGGAAAGTTAATTATACTCTGTAAACTTTTCCTAGGATATTTCTTTATACTGACATAATTTTTAATAAAAAATTTAATCGCAAATTGAAAAACTCGCTTGTTCAAGCGTAGAAAGAGGCGGATTTTTAATAACACGTAAAGCAACTGTCATTTTTTCGGGGCGTGTTGCAACTACTTTTTCTTGAATAAATTGATATAGCTGATAACCCAACGCTTCAATTAATTTAAAAGATCGATCGTCACAAAATGTTTGCAGCTCATCAACGAGCGTGGCATAACAAAGCGTATCATGCAAATTATCGGTGCTACAAACCAAAGGAATCGTTTCAAATCCAAACGTTACTTGTACTAAAACCCGCTGTAGAGCAGAACGCTCCTCTTCTGAGTGGCCTAATTTAACGTCTAAGCGAATATCTTCTAATAATAATTGACAATGCATATGCACCAGGATAACAAAGCAAGCTATTTTTGACTAGGTAGATGCTCTCATGCGTATAAATAAAAGGGTGGTAGCTAACATTGCTTAGCTACCACCCTTGGATTGCACCCAGCCTTCAATCTATTTGATTGTTCGCTTTGTTAACGCGACATTCTTGGAGCAAAAGAAGATAGCAGCTCCGCTTCATGTTTTGCTGCTTCTATCCTGGTATACTCAAGCTTCGCAACCTCAGCCCAAGATAAAAATATAGGTTTTTCTAATAGTTTTGTATCTTTAGCACAATATACTTCCGGCGCAGGTTTATTCGGCCCTGCTTTAAGAAAGAGATTAGTAATCCAATGTGGTTTTGATACTGGAGCAAGAGAACGACAAAAGTTACATATAATCTTTTTATACCCACGCTCTTGCGCAATTTTAATTACGTCAGATGTATCCATCTCCCCTTTAGCTCGAATCACAATCGTATCTACAAGTGGAACAAACCTCACCCCTGGCTTTAATTTTAAAGGATCAGTTTCATAAGCATGCCCATCCTCTCTGCAAGTTTTTGCGATCTCTCTCTGTAGCTGCATATGCTCAGTTACTTTATCCAGAACGTGCCTTAAGTCACCTGTTAATTGGTCGCTGTCAAATTTCGTTAATTCGTAATTATGAATAACTCCGAGAGGTGCGCCCGTTTTCGCGTCGTAGCGGATAGGTGCGCCCGTTATCGCTTGGTAGCCCGAAGTCTCAAAATCATACTTTGCCTGCTCAGAGGTTAGTGTAATACCTTCAAAAGAAACCTCTGCATAAGGAGTAATACAACCTAGCTCTATATTCAATATAGCTTCATGTGGTCCAAGGAAAGAAATAACAGGCATGCCTTTCTTCAAAACAATTTCACCCTCATCCCCCCTGTTGCTAATACTGCCATGTGAGTATATAAGTAGCTCTTCAATCGGCTTTTCTCCATTCACTTTGTTTTTTATTGGATCTGTCAATAAAAAGGCTCCCTGCAGCTCCCCATTTTTTTCTTTCCCTACATGTACTGCTCTAAGATCAATTTCTAGAATTTTATCTCCATTCCTTCCATACTTAGTAGCTCTTATAACACGACGAGATACTTCCCCCGTGTCCTCATTTATTTCTACTTCTCGATACAGTCCTTTAAAGTTTCCTTTATCAACTTCGTCACCGGAACCAACTGGATCTTGAGATGAAACCTCAAAATCTTCGAATTCTAGAACCCAATTACTACCTGAGAAAAAAGTCTCAAGATCAGAGACACGGGTAAAATTAGTATTATTGTTATTATTAGGCATTTTGTTATAAGTGTTTTAGATAATTAAAACAGGAGCTTATAACAAGAAAATTAAACCATCCTTAACGTAAAATTAAATGATTATTAACAAATAATATTTGTTTTTTAAACTTTACGCCTTGTTCAGGGAGATAGGAAAGCAAAGAAAAAACAAGAAAAGAACGCTAAATTGACACTATAGAAGGTAAAGCAAAGAAAAAACCCGCTAATTTACTAAGTCAAACAATATTATAAGAATCCTGAGCCTGAGCCGATTACCCGAACGACAAGCTCAAGATCCACAAAACAAAGCCTATTTATAATTATTTTTCCATTGGCGAAGATAAGCAAATGCTTCAGCCGGTAAATCAAATTTCTTCCCCCGGTGCCTTTCAACACGTGATAAAATCTCTGTCTTATCGCAACGTAAAAAAGGATTAACCAATCGCTCCGTAGATAATGTGCAGGGAAGACTAGGTAAGTTTTTTTGGCGTAATTCACGAACCCGCTCTAAATATTCCTTAACATGAACGTTGTTGGGCTCAAGCATTTGCGCAAAATTCAGATTATTCAGCGTATATTCGTGACCACAATAAATCTGTGTTTCATCCGGCAATTGCGAAAGTTTATTTAAAGAATCCAACATTTGTTCAGCAGTCCCTTCAAACAGTCGACCGCATCCCGCAGAAAATAGCGTGTCTCCGCAAAAAAGTAAATTATCCCCGTAATAAGCGATATGGCCCAGTGTATGGCCAGGGATGGCTAAAACCTTAAACGTAATGGGCCAATTATTTAATTCAACCGTATCTCCCTCATCTACTGGATTGGAAACGCCTGCTATTTTTTCTTTCGCCGGCCCAAATACAGGCGCCGAATGATCTTTTAAAATCGCTTTTATGCCATTGGTATGATCCCAATGATGGTGCGTAATAAATAACGCGTCTAGCGAAAGATTTGAACGTTTAAGGAACCCTAAAACAGGTTTTGCCTCACCTGGATCAACGATAATACAATGGTTAGTCTCATCGTTAATCAGACACCAAATGTAATTATCTTTAAATGCCAAAATAGGTTGTACTTGAATAGCCATATTGTCTCCAATTTTTTTATTTATAGGGCATCTATATCTCTACCAAACCCACTTTATACTCTTCGCACTTGAACTTTCAGCGGCGTTGCCGCTCAATTCGCAATCCTCATGTATCATGTATACACTCCAGTTGCTTCATTTTCACGGCACCTTGCTAAAAAGCCCATTGCTGTGAATATACTTCAGTAAAATGTAAGCTAGATTAATTAAAAAATACTTATTTTCTTGAACGCCGTGCCTCTGCTTCTTGTCGCCGACGGTCACGTCGATCGCCCGCTTCTTGGTAACGCCGCTTTTCATCTTCTGTTTCTGCGATAACCTGCGGAACAGATGTTTTAACCCCATTCTCATCAGTAGCCACAAAAGTAAAATAAGCAGAAACCATATGACGCCGATCACCCGTACGGTAATCTTCAGCCAAAACCCGAACACCTACTTCCATCGAAGTCTGCCAGCTGCGATTAATAGATGCTTGGAAAATCAAAATATCTCCTCGTTTGGCTGGCTTTAAAAAATGCATCGCATCAACGGATGCAGTAACACACGATTTCCCACTATGACGTTCGGCCACAACAGACGCGACTCTATCCAGCGTTGCCATGATTAACCCCCCAAAAACCGTCTCCGTTGAGTTAAGATCATTAGGAAATATTTTATAGGTATGATCATGAATCGCCGATACAGAGACGGGTTTAGCAGCTTGCGTTATCATGGGTAGCCCCTATTCTAATTTTGTTAAAGATTCTGGCTATTATAACCACAAGATGCATTGACAGCACTTTTATATACATACCTAGCAACAATAGCCTCATTTCTAAGGAGAGATTACCCGATTAGTTTGGCCCTTAACAAGATATATCTATTTTATTAAATAGAAGCAGCGGCAAATAACCCTACTTCTCAATTAAAATGATAAGAAGTGCTGGCCACAGCCTCTGGCGCCATCTTTAGTTTGATTTCTGTTTCAACATTCAGTGTTTGTCGATCATTAGGTGCTAAGCTTAACGCCTGCTTAATATCTTGCCGCGCTTTGTCGTAACACGTTAAAGCTAACCAACTTTGCGCACGTCTACGATACGCCGCTGCAAACGTCGGATCTAACGCCAGACTTTTTGTATAAAATGTAATGGCTTTTTCATAGTTTTCTTGTAAATGATAAATAATGGCTAATTCGTGATAACTACGATAATGATTAGGTTGTTTTTTTTGTATCACTTCTAAAATAGAAATGGCTTCTTCATAACGACCCAAGGATCCCACATTATTAGCTAATTTCATCTGATAGAAAAAATCACACTCTTGCTTATCCTTCGCCGCAGGAAGTAAATGTGTAGCAATCAGTTCAATATAATTAGTCTCTTGAACAGCCTTAAAAATAATCGGTAAAATTAAATTAAGGTGGGCATAGACTTTATGCAAGGTAGAAGGATCAACTTCTAAACTTAGATCAGCTTGCTTACTCGTCGATGAAATTTGGCTTAAGCGATGATCTTTACAAGATAATTTTTTAGTTTTTTTCACCATCGGTAATTCAGGCAACTTCCAATAAGCACCTATAGGCTGAAATGAATAACGACCTTCGTTTTTAAGGATAAGAAATAATACCCGCATGGTTGCATCATAATCAGTATTACCCTTCTTTATGGGCTTAGAAGCCTCATAAGATTCTACTAAAAACAAAGGGTTATCCGAATTTAACCATGTTTGGTAGCACAGCATAGATATCCCATAGGACTCTTTTAATTTACTCTCTATTTTTTCAGAAAAAAACGCTTTAGATGCCAAAGGGTCTCTATTTTTTAGCTTAAAAAATCTATCATTAGCCACTATAGGCAATAAACGTAACATCAGCTCACTTTGATCTCTCGCGAGTAAAAAACGTAATATTTCATCTAGCTTCTCACGTTGAATCGTAATAACACCTTTACCCTCGTGGGAATCACCTATCTTTAATACGATATAGTCACTTTTTATCGCTTGGCAAATTTGTTGTGCGAGTGTTGATGTATATTGCCGGGGAAAACTAAGTGCTTTTGGACGGTACGCTTTTGCTTGAATTGGTAAAGCCAAGTGCATTAAAATTTTATCATCGAGGATAGTTTGTAAAGTCGGATCGTCATCTAGCGCTAAAACATGCTCTGGCGCAGTTTTTATACTCGTGCCTGCATAAATACCTGAATAAAAATCTAATTTGCGAAAATCATTGTGTTTACTCTCTGTTAAAGAATTCAAAAAACCAACATATCCACTATCATCCTTACTAGATGGAATACCCGGAAAACTATTAATATAGACTGAATTAATTATCTTTTTTAAATTGTCTTATAATTTAGCTTTTAAAAAAAAACCAGGTAAATTCCTCCCATAACCAAACAATTCATTGTAGCCCGAGGTTCCTGATTGAAAGCCACGACCAAACTCTAATATTTTTATCTGCTCATGTTCATTAACTTTTAAATCAACCACATAATAAAAAATAGCCGCTTTTTCACGGTCTTTACAATCTTTTTTTAATCTATCCGCCTGAAGATTTGGCATGTTAAATCCTTTTAACAAAATTTTTCAATTCAAAAATTTATGTATAAATACTAATTTATTAACCCAGTAAACTCAAGATAATACGCGTCCTATACCTTCACCAAACTGTACCTTACTCTGTAACGCAAGATGATCCGACCATTGCATACGATTTGCAGCAAATAAAACAATAACCGTTGAACCTAATTGGAATTGACCTAATTCTTCGCCTTTAGCAAGGGAAACTGTATTTTCAACATAATGCCAATGACGAATTTGCCGTGTCTTTGCCGGCGTAATCACACCCTCCCATACAGTACTCATGCTAGCCACCAACATAGCGCCGACCAAAATAACCGCCATAGGCCCTATGGGCGTTGAAAACAGACAAATAACTCGCTCATTTCTAACAAATAATTGAGATAACTGCTCCGTTGTTTCGGTATTAACGGAAAATAGCCGTCCTGGCACATAAATCATTTCTTGCAGTGTACCCACAAAAGGGCTATGTACACGGTGATAGTCTTTAGGCGAAAGGTAGAAAGTAGCAAATTTCCCTTGTTGAAAGCGTGAAGCCAAGGACATAGAACCGCCTAACAAGGCTTGCAAACTGTAGTTAATTTTTTTTGCCTGAAGAAGTTGCCCTTCCCGTATATCGCCAAACTGACTGACACAACCATCAACAGGGGAAACAATAATCTCAGACCCAGAATCAATAGGACGCTTTTCTGGTTTTAAAGCGCGGGTGAAAAATTCATTAAAATGGCTATAATCATTAGGGCTTTCTTTTAAAGCCAAACTCATATCTACTTGATAATCCCGAATAAAATTTTTAATTAATCTGTTTTTTATCCAAGGCTGCTTACAATGCGCGACCCACCCCGCAAATCGGGATAACCCGTGTTGAGGAAGAAAAGACTGGAATAAAGTTCGCAAAAGACACCCCTTATCTAGATAGGTAATTTTATAATTAATCACTTAGACCTGCTTAAGGCGCTTATTTTACTTCTTATTGATGGATATTTAAATGACATACTCACAGCAATGGGATTTTCGGCAAGGCGCCGCGAAAATGAAGCAACCGGAATGTATTTATGATACATGAGGATGGCGAATTGAGCGGCAACACCGCCGAAAATTCTAGTGCGAAGAGTACGGATGTATTAATTATTGGAGCCGGCCCTACCGGCTTAATGATGGCATGCCAACTGCTACGATTCGGCATTAACTTCCGCATTATTGATAAGCAAAAAGATCGTGCGCTTGAATCGCGTGCCTTTGCTATTCAAGCAAAATCCATGGAGATTTTTCAAAATTTGGGTATCTCTGCAGAGTTCCTTAAAGTCGCACGTACTGGAATGGAGTTCGCTTTTTTTTATTAATGGAAAAAAACAAGTTGGCGTAAATTTTTCTAAATTTCCTCAACAAAACACGCCTTTTCCATCTATCTATTTTCTTCCACAAAGCGAAACTGAGGGTATTTTGACGGAATTTTTAACGAAAAAAAATAGTTTTATTGAAAGAGAAAAAGAGTTCATTACTTTTTCACAAGATAAAAACGGTGTAATTGCAAAAATAAAAAACTGTCTTAGCGGAAAAATAGAAGAAATAGGTTGTGCTTATATTATAGGATGTGATGGAGCACATAGCGCCGTCCGCCACACACTTAACTTTTCTTTTGAAGGTGCTGCCTATAAACAAAGTTTCATTTTAGCGGATGCAACGATTGAGTGGCGTTTTTCCTCAGACAAATTTTTATTTTTTTTAGGAAAACAGGGTATCTTTGTGCATATTCCACTGACTAAAACATTCAGCCGCATTATGTTGGCACGACGCGCTGATCCCTCTTCATCAGGAAAATTACCGACTCCAAATATCAATGAAATAGAAATTGCAGCCCATCATATTACTCAAACCCCTGTTAAGCTCATCAATCCTATTTGGCTATCGCAATTTTATCTACACCATCGTGGCGTACAAACTTATTGTCAAAAGCGTGCTTTTCTAGCTGGCGATGCAGCGCATATTCACAGCCCTGTCGGCGGGCAGGGTATGAATACGGGAATCTAGGACGCCACAAACTTAGCCTGGAAACTGGCATTAGTCTTGAAAAAAACAACGTCAACACAACTTTTAATGAGCTATGAAACAGAGAGACATCGCATAGGGAAAATCTTATTAAAAACCACTGATCGTTTTTTTTCCTTGATGACAACTAAAAACTATTTAGTTTCTCTGCTACGCAATCTATTTTTACCTTTTTTTATAAGATTTATTTTTGCAAAAAAACATGCCGAGCAACGTTTATTTTGGTTTATGTCACAATTGAATATTCATTATCATGCTAATAAATTTATATTTGAAATTACAAAAAATGCCGATATTGCGTTTAAGAAAGGCCCACATGCCGGCTACCGTGCGCCTGATGCACCCATCAATACCTCTAACCTCTTTTCTATGTTGCGAGAAAAACCTTTTAATCTACTTTTACTGCAACGAGACAAAACACCATACGCTGATTCAGAAAATTTAAAAGCCCTAGCCGATATCCATCCCGATTGGCTACAAATTCACCATTTTCAAGCCACATCAGACAATGAGGTGCTCTTCCAACGTTATGGTGTTACTTCAGCCGCCATTTATATCATCAGACCAGATGGGTATATAGGATTCCGCTCCTATGGCCTCGACTTAATTTCAGCAAATAATTATTTAAAGCGCTTATTTGGGAAATAACAAGTAAATTACTCTATTTATGCTAGATTATAACTATTGCTTGTTGACTGCTGTTTTTTTAACCTTCGTATTAATAAAAATTTGGGTAATTCACTATGTTTAAAAAATCATGGCTACTCATTTCTAGCCTTTTTTTTATCTACTCACAAAGCTGGGCACATGAACTCATTGAATTAAAAAGTAAAGTAGGATTATTTACCCTTAACCCTGCAACCTTAGCCATCTCCCTAAGCCCTATTGATAGCTCAGAAAAAATTGATCTCACAAAAGATGATTACCTTTTTGATAAAGTAACTGAACTAAAAAATAACTCTAAAGAAGCACAGTGGAACTACCCGAACCTTAAAATGCAAGTTAAAGTCACTGTAGATGATGAAGGATTGAAGTTTTTATTGACTACCAACAAAGAACAAAGCCTACAGTGGCCAAACATGGGCTTAAGCCCACTAGCAAATGCTTTAATTATTCCAGAGGGTGAAGGCTTATATATCCCCAATCATAATTTATTTTGGCTTAAAGAGTTTAAAAAATACCCTGATTTATCATTAAGCATGCCATTTTGGGCCATTCAATACAACGTTGGGACTATCAGCACTATCATGGCGGATCACGATGTCAATACCGAGACGCATGTTAAACAAAAAAACGCTCAACTTTACTTAAGCAATACCCATCAGTTTTTAAAACGTGATCATTTCCCTGCTTATGAAATATCTATCCATTCTACTGGTAATTCACCGATTAGCCCTGCGTTAGATTATCGCCATTTATTGATAGAACAAAATAAATTTGTTTCACTGAAGCAAAAAATACTGGAGAACGCAAATGTTAATAAACTATTGGGCGCTTTTCACGTCTGGGTTTGGGGTGATGGAAAAAGTATAGACATGTTACGAAAATTTGATGCCTTAGGCATTAAACATCTCTGGATCGGTTACGATGCAACACCGATTAAAAATGGATTTAATATTGATAAAACTTATATTGTTACCGCTGAAAATATGGGTTATTTAATTGCACCCTACGATAGTTTTGATAACGCACAGAATCCAAAAACTTCCGATAGCATGACGTCAAACTGGCCCAATCATTTGTGGCCCAAAGCCTGTATTCGCAGTAAAAATGGCAGCCTCTTAACTGGCTTTGCAAACCGTGGCTGCTATTTAAGTGCCGAAGCCCTACGCTTAAGAGAATCCAAAGAAAAAAACATAGCGATGCATCTCGATACGATGCTAAGCAAAGGTGACAATAGCCTTTTCCTAGACTGCGATGCCGCTGCACCATTATATGAAGATTACTCAAAGCAGCATCCCATGACACGGTTACAAGATTTAGAAGATCGTGTTGAACGCATGCGTTATATCAGTAGCACTAAAAAATTAGTACTCGGTTCTGAAACAGGGTTAGCCTGGTCTAACGCGGTTATTGCCTATAATAATGGTGGGTTTCTAAGTTTTTCACAGGCATTTTGGCCTTATCTAAAAGATAAAAAACAATTTGGTGCTTGGTGGCCTAATACAAAACCTACTGTTTTATTCAAACCTTATCAGGCGCCGTATGAACTTATGCATGCCGCTTATGACCCGCGTTATCGGCTTCCACTCTATGAAGCTGTTTTTCATGATTCTGTCATTTCTACCGACCGTTGGGAGCTCAACGAATTAAAAATTCCTACCCTTAAAAAAACAAAGGCTTTATTACAAAATCTTTATAACGTTCCACCTATTTGGGTATTAGACAAAAAAACCTTAGAAGACAATGAAAATTACTTTGTAGAATACTATCAATTTTTTTCACCCCTCCATCAGATGACCGGTTTAGAGCCTTTAACAGAATTTAAATGGTTAACGACAGATCACTTAGTTCAACAAACACAACTCGGAAATCGACTTATACTAACCGCAAACTTTTCAAAAACAACTTTTGAAGGAATAAGGCCTGATTGCATTCAAGCACAATGGAAAGAAGATGGTAGTCAACACCTATTTTGTCCGAACAATTATTCAAATAAAAAATAAATCACCGTTAGCTACGCAAGCTTAAGATCTAATTTTATTTATAGTTTAATTTAATATACAATACGGGTATTCTACAGTAATAACTAATAATAAAAAGCCATTGTACGATGCCTAGTAAAGATCTTGCATCCGTTTGGAACAATTTAAAAAAAATACCTGAACTCAAAAAAAGGAACGCCTCTAATACTCAGCTAAATGATGGTACTGTACTACCATTTCTCGTAGCGCTTTTTAAAGATATTTATAAAGCTTATATACAATGTGATCGCAATAGCTGGAACTACCAAATTTCCTGTTATAACTTTAATGGTTTAGATACACACAAAGCAAAAGAAACTTTAATTAAGCAATATAATGACTGTTTATATTCTTACTCTATAGACAAAACAAACCCTTGGGTTATTGATGCGCGTGATAAACGCTTTATAAAAATAATAAGGAAACGCGCTTTAGAGAATGAAGAAAAGTTATCCATTTATATCGATCAATTCCTGAACAGTGAACTAGCTAAAAAATCAATCCCTTACGCAAAACTAAAAAAAACACGGCAGTATCTTTATGAAATAGCCACGCTAGCCTGTTTTAAATGTTGTTACGATAATAAACTATTAATTTTTGAGAACTTAAAATACCAAGATGCTATTACTGAATTTAAAAAACTACTCAATGAAGATTGCAGAATAGTTCAATTAAAAATTTCAAAACTAAAAATATTGCAAAAAAAAATTGCTAATAGTGATTTGCTAGCTGTAATTTGCTCAGAAAATTATCAAAAAAATCTAGCAGGCGCTGCTACATACTGGGAAAAAATTGAATCTTCCTTAAACAAAAACACTTTATTTAAATTTATTAATACTATTTGGAATGCCACCAATAGTTATACCACCCTACTAAGATGGATTAGTTTTTTATTAATTATTTTTTCCATTCCATTCCCTAATTTTCCTTTAATTTTATTTATCGCTATACCTAGTATTAGATATATAATTTTTTGTTTCACTTCATTTACAGCGTTAAATAAAATTTCTACATTTTCTAATGTATTAGAAATACCAAAAAAAGAGAAAATACTCAGCCACATTAAACAAGAAGTGTTCAATAAAGCACAATATGAAAAGCAGCTCTCTATACTTCAAAATCAATTGCTTCATCTAGATATTAAGATAGAAAATTTATATACAAACCTACCTTTACAAACCAGCAAAGCGTTGGATACATGCATAGAGTTTGAAAGTTCTGCGATTTATCAAAAATTAAATCGAGTATTTCCAAAAACTCAATTTATTACTTCACTTGTGACAAAAATCATGAGCGTTACGCTTTCCGCCTATTTAATATCTTGGGCGGCCTCTATTTTTTTCAATTTTATCGGCGCATTAACGCTTGCAAGCCTTATAAGTTCTCCACTGGTTGTGGGTCTATTTATTTTAATTCCAACGTGTATTTTTCTTATACGACACGTTATTAAATACCAATCTAGTAAAAACACTTACCAAAGAACCATTCGCACTCTTTTAAAAGAGCCTTGTGAATTCAGTTTCATAGACAACCAAGGAGAGCTAAAAACTGTAACGCTAGAAAAGTGGCAAAAATTTGAACTTTTGAGAAACGAAATTCGAGCTCTAGAACTAAAAATCAAGCAATTTAGAGAAAGCAATCAATTGCCACAAGAGTCTAAAAAACTTTTTTTACTATTTAATGATTATTTAAAGTATAATGATATTTATAAATCGAATTATCAAGATAAAAGACAACGTGCAATTATTTCTTCTTCAGCAAAAATAAAAAAATTTCTGAGTCGTTTACTTTCTTTTTCAGTGGGTGGATTCTATGGATTTAGCCTAGGAGAACAAATAGCATTTGAAAGCAGTTTAGGTTTTAAAAATTTTTTCTCACCCTCTCCCTACATATTATTTTTTACCCCATTAATAATTATTCATGGCACTGCTAATTTTCTCACCTATCACCTTAATTCGCGACAGCGAAACCTCCTTTTTTTTGCTGAACATCTAGACAGTAAATTACAAATATTAGAATACCGAAGAAAAATATTATCGTATTTAACTGCTATTTTTAAAGAGTTAGACTCCAATGTCATTAACACGAGCTGCACTGAAAAAGTTACCGACGTATCTACAGAAAAGCAACTCGCTTATCTCGATCTTGCAGTAAAAAAAATCAACTCAAATGAACGCCGACCTAACTGTAAATTTTTTACGTTGCCAACATCTTCTTTAACACCCCTATTAATAAATAAGACCGATCTCCGCCCGAACTTGACACGCTAGCTTTTTTTGTTAGTTTTAATCTTAAGCGTATTCACAGCAATGGGGTTTCGGCAAGACGCCGCGAAGAAAAGCAGCTGCCGTGTATACAACATACATGAGGATTGCGAACCAAGCGGCAACACCGCCGAAAATTCTAGTGCGAAGAATACAGTGTTGATCAATAAAAGGATAAACCTTTGGAAACATATTTAGTCGGTGGCGCTGTACGCGATCAGTTATTGGGGCATCCCATCAAAGAACGCGATTATGTGGTAGTGGGTGCAACCCCGGAGCAAATGTTAGCAAAAGGGTTTCGCTTGGTAGGAAAAGATTTTCCTGTCTTTCTGCACCCAAAAACTCATGAAGAATATGCACTAGCGCGTACCGAACGAAAAATAGGCCCTGGCTATAAGGGCTTTTCCTGTTACGCAGCACCGGATGTCACGCTTGAAGCTGACCTTAAGCGACGAGATTTAACTATCAATGCCATAGCACAAACAACTACTGGAGAAATTATTGATCCTTATCATGGACAAGATGATATTGCCAAACGAATTTTTCGTCATATCTCACCTGCATTTATTGAAGATCCCGTACGCATCTTACGTGTCGCACGCTTTATGGCTAGCTTCGCACACCTAGGTTTTCATGTGGCGCCAGAAACGATGCAATTAATGAAAACCATGGTTAAAGCAGGTGAAGTCAACGCATTGGTACCTGAACGCGTATGGCAAGAGTTTTCCCTCGCATTGACGAAACCCACCCCGCAAGCATTTATTAAAACATTGTTTGACTGCGGCGCCTTAGCTATTTTATTCCCCACATTGCAGATGCTCTACACTGATTTTATTAGCGCCTCAGATAAACAAAAACCAAATAATTTAGCAACATTTGATTGTGCAGTTAAATTAACCTCCGATCCACAAATACGATTTGCCGCACTATTATGCCATTTAGGCCGAGAATTAAATGACACTGGCATTTCTAGTATTCAACATTTATGTAAAAGCTATCGTATATCTACTGCCTATTCTTCTCTAGCGATAATAGTCGCACGTTACCATTTACTAGCACATCGTGCATTAGAACTCGATGCAGAGACTTTACTTAGCTTATTAGAAAAAACGGATGCTTTTCGACAGCTGGCTCGGTTTCAACAATTTTTACTAGTCTGTGAAGCTGACTTTCATGCCTACTCTGGCTTGAATTCTAACCCGTATTTACAAAAAAATAGAATCTTAGCCGCGCTGTCTACTGCTAAATCTATTTCTGTGACCGCTTTAACCAAACAAGGTTTAGAGGGCCAAATACTAGGAAAAAAATTACGCCAACAACGCATTGACGCGTTATCCCACCTCATCCAATCCAGTTAATCATTGCATGCCTGCGCAGACTCTCTTAGAATGTGCACTCACTATTAAAATACCAAAAAAAATATACTCACAACATAGGATTTTCGGTAAGGCACCGCAAATATGATACATAAAGTTTGCGAATTGAGCGGGAACACAGCCGAAAATTCTAGTGCGAAGAGTATCTTATATTAATCGTCTTTCTGAAGGAATCAGGGTTTACTAATGCTAAGCAATGATCTGCTGCAGTATGCAAAAAATTTAGGATTTGGCGAGCTACACTTCAAAATTGATCAAACGAAGGAGCTTTATGCCATCATCGGGATTCATTCTACTCAACGAGGCCCTGCACTCGGTGGCTGCCGTTGTATAGAATACGTCTCTATTGATCTCGCCATTCATGATGTTTTGCGCTTAGCGCAAGGCATGAGCTATAAAGCGGCCATGGCAAATCTACCACTAGGTGGCGGAAAAACTGTACTGATGCGTCCCAAACAACTTAAAAATAGAGATGCGTATTTTCAAACATTAGGGCGTTTTGTTAACGATTTAAAAGGCCGTTACATTATTGCGATGGATAGCGGTGTCGTTATGAACGATATGGATAACATTGCTTTAGAAACACCCTATGTCGTGACGACTTCAAAACATAAAGGAGATCCTGCACCCTACACGGCTTTAGGTGTATTACGCGGCATAGAAGCCGCGGTAAAATTTAAATTTCAACAAGATACTTTAAATGGTTTGCATGTTGCACTACAAGGATTAGGGCACGTGGGTTACAACCTAGCTAATCGACTACATAAACAAGGTGTTCGTTTAACGGTTTGTGATCGTGATCAAAAATTAACAACACACTGTGCAAAAGAACTGGGCGCAACCATCGTTAAATCTGAGGATATTTATGCCGTTGAATGCGACATTTTTTCGCCTTGCGCTTTAGGAGCTATTTTAAATGATGAATCAATCTCCCAGCTAAAAGCAGCTATCGTTGCAGGTGCTGCAAATAATCAATTAGCCGAGCCACGCCATGCCTCACTATTAAAAGAGAAAGGCATTTTATATGCGCCTGATTACGTTATAAACGCCGGCGGTTTGATTTACGCTTATGCAGAATATCGTAATTACATCAATAAAGAATTTGTAGAGCAACATATACAAGCAATTTACGATACTCTATTAGAACTATTTCAACGTGCACACAAAGAAAATAAACTCCCTCATGAAGTAGCAGATAGCATGGCTGAAGCACGATTAATTAAACCTAATGCACATGCCATTATAGGGGATTAATCATTATGAGCGAAGTCGCAAGCTTTTCTATAGATTATACCTGTTTTTTAGATGCCAACGGTAAGCCTACACAAGATTTACCTTCCTTTGTTAAAAAAGAAACGCTGTTGCCACTTTATCAAGCGATGTTACTAACACGACTTTTTGACAGCAAAGCCGTCACTTTACAAAGGACAGGAAAACTCAATACGTATGCCTCCACGCTTGGACAAGAAGCTATTTCTGTAGGGATTGGCGCTAGTATGAGAAAAGAAGATATTTTATGTCCTTTCTATAGAGATTACGGCGCACAACTGATGCGTGGCGTAAAAATGCAGGAAATTCTTAGCTTCTGGAAAGGAAATGAATGGGGAAATCATTTCAGCGAATGTCCTAATGATTTTCCTATTTGTGTCCCTATCGCGACACAAGTTCTGCACGCCGCTGGTGTTGCAACCGCTTTTAAGCTTCGCAAACAAGCACGTGTCGTTGTTACCACTTGCGGTGATGGCGCCACTTCCGAAGGTGATTTCTATGAAGCGTTAAATATTGCCGGTGCTTGGCAATTACCCGTGGTATTTGTGATCAATAATAATCAATGGGCTATTTCGACGGCGCGTAAAGCACAAACCCACGCCCAAACCTTAGCACAAAAAGCCATTGCTGCCGGCATTCAAGGTGAACAAGTCGATGGCAATGACGTCGTTGCTGTCAGATTTGCAGTAGAAAGAGCGGCCGAAAAAGCACGCACAGGAAAAGGGTCCAGCGTCATTGAAGCCTTAAGCTATCGTTTAAGTGATCACACCACTGCCGATGACGCGGCTCGTTACCGAGCATCCGAAGAACTTCAACACGCTTATAAAGAAGAACCTATCTCACGTTTGCGTACTTATCTCCTCGATCAAAGCTATTGGACTGAAGAGGAAGACAAACACTTCATACAACAATGTAATCTCACTATAGAAAATGCGGTTAATAAGTACCTTGCTTTGCCTAAACCTGCTATTACCGATCTGTTTGACTATCATTTTGCACAATTACCGGCGGATCTAAATGAACAACGTATTGAAGCAACCGCCTTATTTAAATTACATGAGATGCTTGAGCTATGACAGAAATAACGCTAATCGCTGCGATTAATCAAGCACTAAATTATGAAATGAATGCGGATCAAGAGGTTGTTTTATTAGGCGAAGATATTGGTATTAATGGCGGCGTATTTCGTGCAACACAAGGATTATTTGAAAAATTTGGCGCCGATCGTGTTTTAGATACACCGCTAGCCGAATCAATGATCGCCGGACTTTCAATTGGCATGGCCACACAGGGATTAAAGCCGGTCGCTGAATTTCAGTTTATGGGATTTAGTTATCCCGCACTGGATCAAATTATTAATCATGCCGCACGTTTTCGTAACCGCACACGCGGGCGGTTATCCTGCCCATTAGTTTTCCGCATGCCCTATGGGGCTGGTATTCATGCACCAGAACACCACTCTGAAAGCACTGAAACCCTTTTTGCTCATACGCCAGGGTTACGCGTTGTTGTACCTTCTTCACCGGCACGTGCTTATGGTTTATTACTTGCGGCAATTCGCGATCCGGATCCCGTCATTTTTTTAGAGCCCACACGTCTCTATCGTCTACAAAAACAAAAAGTAGCAGATACTGGAGAAGCGCTTCCTTTAGACAAAAGCTTTCTGTTACGCGAAGGGAAGGACATCACACTGATAAGCTGGGGCGCTATGTTACATGAAAGTTTAATGGCTGCAGATAATTTGCTCACTAGAGGATTAAGCGCCGATCTGATTGATGTAGCCACACTTAAACCATTAGACTGTGACACACTTCTCGCCTCCGTAGAAAAAACCGGGCGCTGTGTCATTATTCATGAAGCAGCACGTTTTTGTGGCGTAGGCGCAGAAATCGCTGCGCAATTAAGCGAAAAAGCTTTTTTATCGCTAAAAGCACCCATACAACGTGTTACCGGTTACGATGTAACGGTACCTTACGCGCAATTAGAAAAACAATATCTGCCAAGTCTCACAAAAATTATCAATGTGATTGATCAAACATTGGAGTTTACATGACAGTATTTTATCTACCAGATTTAGGTGAAGGCTTACCCGACGCAGAAATTCACGAATGGCATATTAAGGTAGGTGATGTCGTAAAAATGGATGCACCGATGGTAGCCATGGAAACGGCCAAAGCAGTAGTTGATATTCCCGTACCTTTTAATGGCAAAGTAGTGAAATTATATGGACACCCTGGTGATATTATTAAGACCGGCGCTGCACTGATTGACATTGAAAGTGATAATAAAGATACCGCATCAACAGATAAAGCAACGGTGGTGGGAAATTTACAGACCAGTGACACAATCGTTGAGGAACTCGCAACAGGCATTCAACCTAGCTCTAATGGCACTGCAACGGCTCAAGGCATTAAAGCAACACCGTCTATTCGTGCATTAGCAAAAAAAATGCAAGTTGATCTTGCGCATTGCATAGGCACAGGACCCGCAGGACAAATTACGGTAACCGACTTAGAAAACGCAACAAAAATAACAACGCCCGCATCACCCCTCACAAAACCTACAGAAGATTATGAACCTCTGCGTGGGGTACGGCGCGCCATGGCGATGGCGATGAGCAAATCACATCAAACCGTAGTGCCGGTAACCTTAGTCGATGATGCTGATATCCATGCGTGGCCCGAAAAAACTGATGTTAGCTTACGTTTAATACGCGCTATCATGGCAGCCTGCCAACGCGAACCCCGATTAAATGCTTGGCTTGATGAAACACATCTCGCTTTACGTCAACACCCACACATTAATCTAGGAATTGCCATGGATGCATCCGAAGGTTTATTTGTACCTGTATTGAAAAATGTTGCACAATGCAGTGCTATTGATTTACGTAAAAAAATCGATGAATTTAAAGTAAGGGTAAAAAATCGCAGTATTCCACCTGAAGATCTGAGTGGTGCGACATTTATATTATCCAATGTCGGTGTTTTTGCTGGACGCTATGCAAGCCCTCTCATTATTCCACCGATGGTGGCTATTTTAGCGGTAGGACGTATTAGCGAAGCGGTTGTTGCAGAGCAAGGAAAACCAGCCATCCATAAGTTGCTTCCCTTATCATTAACGGTGGATCATCGTGCGATTACTGGCGGTGAAGCAGCAAGATTTTTATCTGCGCTAATACGAGATTTACAAACTTCTTAAAAAAATAAGAGCGCTTATGTCTGCATTTCAAACACGTAAACGATTCGGCCAGCATTTTTTACATGAAAGCTTTATTATTGAAAAAATAATCTCGGCTATTCATCCTAAAAAAATGGATCCTATGCTGGAAATTGGCCCAGGAATGGGGGCCTTAACACAGCAATTATTACCGCTCTTAGATCGATTAATCGTGGTTGAATTGGATAAAGATCTCATCCCCTTGCTAAAAAAACAATGTGCGCCGCTAGGGGAGTTAATTATTTACCAGGCTGACGCTTTAAAATTTGATTTGCGTTCAGCAGGAGAGCCGAATATACGATGGCGCATCGTTGGAAATCTTCCTTATAATATCTCTACACCCCTGTTATTTCATTTATTAGAACAAGTGGATGCTATTCAAGACATGCACTTTATGCTGCAAAAAGAAGTCGTTGAACGCATGGTAGCCCAACCAGGAAATGCACATTATGGACGCTTAAGCGTTATGATTCAGTACTATTGCCAAGTTAAAAAATTATTTATTGTCAAACCCGGTGCTTTTAATCCACCACCCAAAGTTGACTCTGCAGTTATTCGTCTTATTCCTTATCAAACCCCACCTTGGCAAGCCGATGATCCGTTATTATTTGCTGAAATAGTACGTGCTGCTTTTAGTCATCGTCGAAAAATGTTACGTAATAATCTGGCACAGCTAATTAACGTACAACAATTTGAATCATTAAAAATCGATCCCAAACAACGTGCAGAACAACTTTCTGTGCAAGATTATGTGACATTGAGCAATTTTCTAATGAACGCTAAGCAATAATCCTAAAAAATCTCTGTTAATAGATGATTCCGTAATAATATTTTACTTTATTGAAAATTAAGTACTATTATATAAAAAAGGATTTTTTTACCTAGAGGAACAGGGCTTGTTGTATGTCTAAAGTAATGCAGCCTATCCGAAGCTTTTTTCTAATGTGCCTTACTCTTATTTTATTCGGTACAACAGAAATTGCACATGCTAACTTTACGCTACCACCTCGTTTATCTGCTAATGGCTATGCAAGCAACCATGCTGTGGCTCAAACCGATCTGCTGCTACCTTTAAAAGCTGATAGTACTCATAACCTTTATGTGGATCCCTCTCTTTCTTATGCAAGTAATAATCAAGGTGAATTAGATGTAGGTCTAGGCTATCGCTGGATTCAAAACAAAACCGCAATTTTGGGTGGTTACCTATTTGGTGGCTACAGCCGTATCGATAACAACGCGCGCTTATATGTATTAAACCCTGGTGTGGAAATCTTGGCATCGCGTTGGGATGCCCATCTAAATGTATACTTCCCGATGGGAGATCGTCATTACGATGCGGGAAATAGTACGGGAGCACCTTATTTTCTAGGACACACGGAACAAAGGAGTCTTTTTCAAGCCGATCAATTTGTTGGCGATGGTGGAGATGTCAAATTTAGCTATCAATTTTTTCCAAACTCATCGTGGAAAGGCTATTTAGGAAGTTATTTTTTCACACCTCCACAAAGCGAGAACATCTGGGGAGGTGCGGCCGGTTTGGAATATTGGTTAGAAAATTATCTAAAAATTATTGGTAGTTATACCTATGACAAGTTACATCACAGTACCTATGCCGTGGGTTTAGGGATAGAATTTGGCGGTACACGAATTCATCGTGCCGATCCCGATATAGAAGAACGCTTAACCGATCCGGTAGCACGACATTTAGCTGAACTCGGAGAAGGGTCGTTCATACCCGCACGTACAAATAAACAATTTTTAGGCACACAAGTACTACGCAACAACCTGGCTTTCTTTAGCCAAACAGGCGGGCCTAATAATGACGGCAATGGATTAATTCTAGCCAATTGTACCTATGAAAATCCCTGTGGACCCACTGATTTTAGCCAAATGGGCGTGAACACATTGAATAATTTATTACCCAATACAAGGATGTATTTTAATGGGGGTAGTTATGGTACTCCGCAGAGCGATAATGTGGTTGAATTAAATTTAGGTCAAAGCATACATTCACGTACCAGCGATTACTCACAAGCAGCAACCGGCTCTGCACGTTCTACTTTTAAGAGAGAACTTATTCTTAATGGAAATAATACTATAGAAAATATTATATTATTAGCTGTTGGTGATCCTAATAATTCCACAGGAATAAACGTAGCAAAGGGCACTAATAACCAAATTACAGGAAGCCAAATTGGTAATGCCAATAACCGATTTTCTTCGGGGATACAGGATTCTGGGCAAAATACGTTGCTAACTAATAATAATATCTTTGCTAGGGATTTTGGAATTGAGATTCAAAACGCCTCTAACAGTACCTTTTCCAACAACCAAATATCTTTGGACGGAAACACTAATCCTATTGGAATCAGTATTAATCACGGAAATTCGATCTTAATTAAAAATACACAAATCCAAATTTCAATTCAAAAAAATACAGGTGGAACGGGAACGTCTGCTTCAGGGATATCAGCTAGCAATTCTTCTGTCAATATACAAGGTAGCGTCATACAAATGCAGGGAGGCTCCTCAGATGGGGGTACCTTAACAGGCGTTACGGCTAGCAATAGCAGCACAATGGCTATAGAAAATACTCAAATCCTCGTAAAACCTGTAACTACCACAAACTTAAGAGGGATAGAAACATCTGAACATGCAGTCGTTAACGCAAATAATATTACTCTAGATATCATGAATAGTAACCTCTCGGGAAGCACAATCGCATTAATTACAACAAACAGTCAAATCATCATAAATAATAGCCAATTAAATGCTGGAGGCGGCACCGCTACCGAAATAGTTGTCCCACTGGATCAAGGCGTTACCATCAACAATTCTATTTGCAAAATTAATGGGAATATACTCAATTGCCCCTCGCATTAAGTAAAAAACAGTTACGCCACAGGCAAAGTCACGCCCTTCTGACCTTGATATTTTCCTTGTCGATCCCGGTAAGAAACTTGGCAGACTTCATCTGACTCTAAAAACAACATTTGTGCAACACCTTCGTTTGCATAAATCTTTGCTGGCAACGGTGTTGTATTTGAAAACTCCAACGTCACTTGACCTTCCCATTCAGGTTCTAAAGGCGTTACATTGACAATGATACCGCAGCGTGCGTACGTTGACTTTCCTAAACAAATAGTCAAAATATTTCGCGGGATACGAAAATACTCGACCGTATGCGCCAAAGCAAAAGAATTTGGCGGAATAATACAAACATCATCTTTAACTTTAATAAAGCTTGCGTCAGGAAAACATTTTGGATCAACAATCACTGAATTAATGTTAGTAAAGATGTGAAACTCATTTGCACAGCGTACATCATAACCATAGCTAGATACGCCATAAGAAATAATTCGCCCGGTCTCATTACGACGAATTTGTTGTGGCTCAAAGGGCTCAATCATTTTTGCTTCTTCTGCCATACGACAAATCCAAGTATCTGATTTAATAGACATAAATATTTCCTCGTATACGCGTTGCAATTGAATTTTCAGCGGTGTTGCTGAAAATTCAATTGCTGTGAGTATAGCTATTTCTTTTCAATAACAATTTTAGGGAAGCGAGTCGGACCTTTAGGTTGCCCCGCGAGTTGTTGTACAATTTTATCAGCAATACTTCGGTAAATGTTAGCAATAGCACCCTCGGTATCTTCCAAAAAAATAGGTTTACCTGAGTCAGCTTGCTTACGAATTCGGCTGTCTAGAGGTAAAGCACCGAGTAAGTTTACGCCACATTCCTTGGCAATACGCTCTCCGCCGCCCTCACCAAAAATAGGCTCTTCATGTCCACATTGACTACACACGTGCGCACACATATTTTCTACCACCCCTAACAGAGGAACTTTTACCTTACTAAACATTCCAATTGCCTTACGCACATCGAGTAAAGCAATATCTTGCGGCGTTGTCACAATAATCGCACCGGCTAAGGGAATTTTCTGCGTTAAGCTCAATTGAATATCCCCAGTGCCCGGAGGAAGATCCACTATTAAATAATCTAAGTTATCCCAATGCGTATCATTTAACAATTGTTGTAAAGCACCCGTTGCCATAGGCCCACGCCATACCATGGGGGTATTAATATCGATTAAATAGCCAATTGACATGGATTGAATGCCATGTGCATGTACAGGTTCGAGGGTCTTTCCGTCTTTACTCGTTGGCTTTTCGTTTACCCCTAACATCTGTGGTTGATTAGGCCCATAAATATCAGCATCTAAAAGACCCACCCGTACCCCGTCTTTGGCCGCTAGCGCCAAAGCCAAATTAACTGCTGTCGTCGACTTACCTACACCTCCTTTACCTGAAGCAATGGCAATAATATGCTTGACTCTATCTGTAATTTTTAACATTCTAACCCTAGCATGATGACTTGACGACTATACTCACAGCAATTGGATTTTTAGCAAGGCGCCGCGAAGATGAGCAACCGGAGTGTATGTGGAATACATGAGGATTGCGAGTTGAACGGCAACGCAGCTAAAAATTCAAGTGCGAAGAGTATATCCTAACAAAAAGGCACACTTTGGCAATGAATAATACGCAAAAGCTAAATACGCAGCAATCTCAACAAAAATTAGACTCACAGCAATGGGATTTTCGGCAAGGCGCCGCGAAAATGAAGCAACCGGAATGTATTTATGATACATGAGGATGGCGAATTGAGCGGCAACACTGCCGAAGATTCTAGTGCGAAGAGTATACTAGTTACCACGGCATTACCCTATGCCAATGGCTCCATTCATTTGGGCCATTTATTAGAGCATATTCAAGCTGATATCTGGGTACGTTTTCAAAAAATGTTAGGGCGTAATTGTATCTTCTTATCCGGCGAAGATGCCCACGGCACACCCGTGATGTTGGCCGCTAAACAACGCGGTATAGAACCAGAAGAGTTAGTTAAGCTCATTGCTAGCGAGCATAAGGCCGATCTTGATGCCTTTCATATTAGCTTTGATAATTATTACACCACCCATTCACCCGAAAACAAAGCGCTAGTAGAATTGATTTATGCGCGTATGCAAGCCAAAGGTGATATTCGTACTCAAGTCATTAATCAGGCCTATGATCCTGAAGCAAAAATGTTTCTTCCTGACCGCTATGTAAAAGGAAACTGCCCTTGTTGTAAAACGCCCGACCAATATGGCGACAATTGCGAAGCTTGTGGTTCAACCTATACACCCTTAGATCTTATCGATCCGAAATCTACACTCTCCGGCGCCACACCAATTGCTAAAGAATCTGAACATTATTTCTTTCAGCTTTCGAATTATGCCGATTTTCTGCGTACATGGATTACCAGCGAACACCACCTTGCCGAAGAGGTCAGCAATAAACTTTTAGAATGGTTTAAAGAAGGTTTACATGATCTCGATATTTCGCGTGACACACCTTATTTTGGTTTTAAAATTCCTGGCACAGAAGATAAATATTTTTATGTTTGGATAGATGCACCCATCGGATACATGGCTTGTTTTAAAAATCTCTGTAAACGCCGTCCTGATCTTAACTTTGATGAGTATTGGACAAACAACGAGAAAGTAGCGCTCTATCATTTCGTAGGAAAGGATATCATTAATTTCCATGCTATTTTTTGGCCTGCTATCCTTAAAAGCGCCGATTTTCGTACGCCATCGGGTGTTTTTGTACATGGCTACTTAACCGTCAATGGCCAGAAAATGTCGAAATCCCGTGGCACTTTTATCACCGCGCAGGATTATCGGCAGCACTTAGATCCTGAATACCTACGTTATTATTTTGCCGCTAAACTTAACAAAAAAGCGGAAGATATTGATCTAAATCTCGAGGATTTCACCCAGCGAATCAACGCTGATTTAGTTGGAAAATTAGTTAATATTGCTAGTCGTTGTGCGAGTTTTATCAGTAAACGCTTTGACTATAAACTATCGCCGTCTTGTCATGCGCCAAAATTAGTTGCGCATTTTATTGAAAAAGGTGATGAAATTGCACAGGCTTATGAAAATCGTGAATTTAGCCGTGCAATACGTACCATTATGGATTTAGCGGATCAAGCCAATCAAATTATTGATGCTGAAAAACCATGGGCTCTAGTAAAAATTCCTGAGCAAATAGAACGGGCGCATGCGGTTTGTAGTCTAGGATTAAATCTATTTCGAATCTTAATGACCTATTTAAAACCTGTACTGCCGGTTACTGCAGAGAAAGTAGAAACCTTTCTTAATATAGTGCCAATGACTTGGGAAAATCGTCAAGAGTTACTCTGCGATCATACTATTCGATCTTTCACGCCGTTATTGCAACGTATTCAAGAAGAAGCCATCCGTGCCATACAAAATGATGCTCTAACTGCGACTCAAAATCTAAAAATCGAATGAATAATCTTGTAGAACAGATCGACGGCTTATTACCCCAAACACAATGCGGCCAATGTGATTACGACGGCTGTCTACCTTATGCTGAAGCAATAGCCGATGGCGAAGCTATTAATCGTTGTCCTCCCGGCGGCATTAAAACATTAAAAGCACTTGCTGAACTCTTAAAAAAAGATGCAACGCCTTTTTTAGAGGGCATGCTAAAACAAGAAAAATTGCCTGCCACCGCTTATATTCGTGAAACAGAATGTATTGGATGCACTAAATGCATCCAAGCCTGTCCTGTTGATGCTATCTTAGGTGCCGCCAAACAACTGCATACGGTATTAACGCAAGAATGCACCGGCTGTGGACTCTGTGTTGCACCTTGTCCAGTGGATTGCATTGATATCATCTCCCTAACAACGCCTGCTTATCAGCCTAAAAAAACACGTCAACGTTTCTATGCGCGAAAAGAACGGCTAGCAAACATTAAGATGCAAGCCATTCAACAGCAGAAAAATGAAGAAATTATTAATCAGCGTACTTATATCGAAGCGGCCATTGCTCGCTCAAAAACAAAAAAATTAAATGTTAAGGTAACCATTTAAAATTGCATCAGACCATCTGTTTATTTTACAAAAGGGTTTATTAATGCCACAAAATATCTATGACAACCCTGATTTTTTTGGGGAGTATTCACAATTAAATCGTTCAAAACGTGGATTAGAAGGTGCGCCTGAATGGCCTGCATTGTGTGCACAACTCCCTCTATTAAAAAATCTAAACATTGTTGATTTAGGCTGTGGCTATGGTTGGTTTTGTCGATATGCTAAAGAGCAAGGTGCTGCGCAAGTATTAGGAATCGATATTTCTGAAAAAATGATAGAAAAAGCAAAAACAATGCCCTACGCTGATTCAATTAATTATCGTATAAGTGATATGGAACAATTGGCTTTGCCTCAATCAACTTTTAACCTTGTCTACAGCTCTCTGACACTTCACTATATTGAAAATATTTCTGAATTATTAAAAAATATCTATGACGCACTTGTTCCAGATGGACATTTTGTTTTTTCTTTAGAGCATCCTATTTATACAGCCCCTATCCAAAAAAATCCTGATTGGATCATAAGTACAGATGGAAAAAAATCATGGCCGGTCAATCATTATCAACAAGAAGGTGAACGCATAAAAAATTGGCTTGGCAAAGCGGTTAAAAAACAACATCGCACGCTGGGCACTTATCTTAATCTTTTAATTCAGCAAGGTTTTACACTCTCTCATGTTGAAGAATGGGGGCCTAGTAAAGAACAGCTCGCGGCAATACCGGAATTAATGGATGAACGTGAGCGGCCTATGTTGCTATTAATTGCCGCCCACCGATAACAATATCGTCACTCTCTAGCAAATTATTACTCTAACGGCTGATAAATATCATATTTGTCAGAGTACGTAAAAATTTGCCCGCTTTGAATATCAAAGAACCAACGATGTATCGCCAATTCCTGTTTATCTACTTTTTCTTTAATCCAAGGAAAAGTTAGACAATTTTCATAAGAACTGGTCAATCCTAATTTTGCATACTCATCAGGATTTTTTGATTCATGCAATTCAGCTTCAGGTATTTTTATAGACGAAACCCATTTCGTTATAAAATCATTTTGTTGCAAATTTCCATTTTGTAATAAAACGCGAATACCTGCACACTGACTGTGTCCTAATAAAATAAGATCACGCACATTTAAACGACGTATCCCAAATTCTAAGGCCGCACTCGTTCCATGTAATGCCTCATCTTTTTCATACGGCGGTACAATATTCGCTATATTACGCACTACAAATAGATCACCTGGATCACATTGAAGTATTAAAGCGGGATCAACGCGGGAATCGCAACAGGACACCAGCATAAACTGTGGATTTTGACCCTGTGCAGAAAGGTTTTTCATGATCGAATTATCGCCTGTATATTTCTGTCGAAACAGACGATAACCATCAAGAAGATCTTTAAACGTTTTTTCTTTTTCCATCTTTACTCTCCTAACTTGTTAAATTTAGAGATTATTATTCTTAGGAAACGAGCAACGGTCCCGAATAAGGATAGCGTTAAAACGAATCTAAAGGCAACGGCAATTTATATTATTCTTAACAACACATTGGCAATTGTCTTGAATAAAAAATTAATAGAAGAAAAGTAAACAATAAGAAACTTGTTACGTAGATCATGCCTATTTGGCGTCCCCAAGGGGATTCGAACCCCTGTTACCGCCGTGAAAGGGCGGTGTCCTAGGCCTCTAGACGATGGGGACCTGGCTTTTCTGGTAAGGGTGGCTATTTTGGCTGCGCTTGACTGGAATGTCAATGATTAAAATATGCTCTTATCGAACTATGCTAGAATAGCATTTCTAATTGCAACTAATAAATCATAACTGTGTCTAGCAAAACCCTTAATTTAACACCCTCGCTATATAACTATATGCTCTCAGTTTCATTACACGAGCCCACCATTTTGAAATCTTTACGTGAAGAAACGGCCCAATTATCCTCGTCTGTGATGCAAATCTCTCCGGAGCAAGGGCAATTTATGGCACTTCTGATCGAATTGATAGGCGCAAAAAAAACCTTAGAAATAGGTGTTTATACCGGCTATAGCTCACTCGCCGTTGCCTTAGCATTGCCCGATAATGGCCAAATAATAGCTTGTGATATCAGCACTGAAACCAGCGCTATCGCCAAACGCTTTTGGATAACGGCCGGCGTTGAGCAAAAAATTGATCTCAGGTTAGCACCCGCGTTGCAGACTCTGGATCAATTAATAGAACAAGGCGCCTCGAATACATTTGATTTTGCATTTATCGATGCCGATAAATGCAACTACACCCATTACTATGAACGCTCTCTCGCCTTAGTCCGCCCAGGCGGCCTCATTCTTATCGATAATGTGCTCTGGAGCGGCCGGGTTGCCGATCCAAAAAACCATGACAAACAAACAGAAGCTATCCGTCAGTTAAATACCATGATCTATCAGGATGAACGTGTGAACATGAGTCTTTTACCGTTAGGTGATGGAATTACCTTGGTCCAGAAACGCTAGCACTAATCGCCACTTTCGCCTCTACCTGGCATAACTTCTCTGCCCCATCAAGCGCTATCCCTCTAAAAAAAGTTGGCCTATTTGCCGCTAAGGCAAAACCTGTATCAACCACCTTTGTTAAACCGTTCGATACAGACTTACTGATACTAACGCTAAGTGCAGAAAAAAATGCTTGTAGCGAAGAAGGCGACGATCTAAGAAACAAGGGCCACTGTTTAAGATACGCTTTAAAAATATTTAACGCATGATTTCCAATATAAGTATTTTTTAGCTCCGCACAAAGAGGAAGTATGGTATGAATAAACATATTGATTACTGATAAAGCGACTATTTCTTTCGCTACTTCGGGATTCTCAATAAGAAAATCTCTAAGCGTTGATTCATCCACTAAAGCCAATAATTTATTTACTGTCTTGCCACTGCTTAACCCAATAAATGACCCCAAAAAATCTAAAATAGCGGGCAAGTTATGAATCAAAATAGACTGTTCTTGATCAAGGGACACTCTTTTATTAAAATTTTTTAATTGATTTTTAAACAAATCTTTAACTAAAAGTTTAGCAACTAAATTACCACTAGCGTAAGCTTTTTCTATAAAAGAATTTACCGGAAAACTCTCTAATACGCCAGCGAATCTATTCGGGGTTATTTCCTTATCTATTGCCGAATAATCAAGATAAACATACGATTGCTGTCTAATTAACAAACCAAACAAGCAATATAAAACATCTTGGCCCTTTAATTGATTATTCATTTTTATATTTAATTTATATATTAAAGAGATATAAATATATTGAATAATTATTAAGGCAGTATTAAGAAAATTCTGCTGAGAGTCTTCACCGAAAAGAAAAATACTTAGCGCACACTTCAGGATTTAATGATTTTTTAAGTTTTATAATATAGACTGTCGAGCTCATGATTATTTTAAAAAAATAATCTGAAATATAATATTTACTGCTAATAATAAAAAGGTTGTATCGAATATGATAGAAATTAAAAATGGCGTGATAAAAAACATAGATAAACTCAGCCCAGAAAGTCAAAAATATTTAAAAGAACTTACAGAAGACTTAAAGTTAGATAACAAGCCTAATCAATTTAACATTGGGTTTTTATATACATATAATGTGCGCGCTGATGAAAAATGGGGAGATGCTAAGGAGAAATTCAAAGACATAAAAGAGGCACTCAAAAAAAAATTCCGTGCTATAAAAGATGTCTGCACCAAAAAGAGGCAGGAAATGGAAATATCAGAAGTAGTAACCCGCATAAAAGATAGGGTTTTAACTAAAATAAAAGCGAAAGAGAAAAAACACCTTGAATCATGCCAAAGCACTTTTAATAGACGCAGAACCCTCGCTAATTTCTTAAAAAAGTTAACTATCGGAATATTCGGTACTACGTTCTTTGCACTCGCTACAACCGCTTTAATTACAAATGGCTATATCTCATTACCTGTCATCATGCCTATCATTATGCCCGTAGTAACCCTAGCAATGGCTAACCCGATCATTGTAGGTGCCGCCCTAGTCGCGATAATGTCGACTCTCTTCCTCACATCATGGAAAGCTGTTAGTAGCAAGCGCAACGCAAAACATGCCTTAGATGAGGCTGAGAAGCAGACCAACGGGAATATCGATTCGCTTGATCGCGCAATGGATCAGAGCATAACACCAACGAAGAGTCCTTCTTATACAGGCCCGGCTCCGCTGCAAACAACACACGCCCCTACGTTCGTCGTCGGAAACCGAAAACAAAATAATCCGCCCCCACATAATGGGGAAGATGTTGTTGATAACCAGGGACCGAACGACCCATTTTATTATACATTAAATCCCTTAAACCGTTAAAAAGTTATGGTTCTGCCTTGGACGCTCAACCAACTGCACCAAGGCAGATTATTTTTACACTATTGCGCGATCACCTTTTTTCTCTAGCCAGTTTTTACGATCGGCTGCTCGCTTTTTAGCAAGTAACATATCCATTAAAGAAATCGTTTCTTTTTCACCATCTATGGTTAATTGAACAAGACGTCTTGTATCAGGTGCCATAGTCGTCTCACGTAACTGCAAGGGATTCATTTCACCTAAACCCTTAAATCGTTGCACACTAATTTTTCCTTTTTTCTTTTCTACAGATAAACGATCTAAAATAGATTGTTTTTCTGTATCATCTAAGGCGTAATAAACTTCTTTGCCGATATCAATACGGTAGAGTGGTGGCATCGCAATATAAACATGCCCTTGTACAGTCAACGGTTTAAAATGCTTTAAAAACAAACCACAGAGTAAGGTAGCAATATGTAACCCATCCGAATCCGCATCGGCTAAAATACAAATTTTACCGTAACGCAAGCCGGTTAAATCCGCAGAACCTGGATCAACTCCCACGGCAACGGTAATATCATGAATTTCTTGTGAACTCAGCAATTGATTACTGGCGACTTCCCAACTATTTAATATCTTTCCTCGTAACGGCATAATGGCCTGAAAATCCCTATCGCGTGCTTGTTTTGCTGATCCACCTGCTGAATCACCTTCAACCAAAAATAATTCGGTACGGCTCAAGTCAGTTTGCGTACAGTCGGCTAACTTTCCAGGTAATACGGCGCCGCTGAGTATTTTCTTACGTACTACTTGCTTACTGGTACGCAACCGCTTTTGCGCATTCGCTATCATCAGTTCTGCTAAGCTTTCACCTTCTGTCACATGCTGATTTAACCATAGGCTAAACGCATCTTTTATAACCCCCGAGACAAAACTCGCCGATTCGCGTGAAGTAAGCCGCTCTTTGGTTTGACCTGAAAATTGTGGCTCCAGTAATTTAACGGATAACACATAATGGCAGCCTTCCCATACATCTTCGGGTGCTAGCTTTAAATTACGTGGTAATAAATCACGTAGCTCACAAAATTCGCGCATTGCTTCCAATAAGCCAGTACGTAACCCATTGACATGTGTTCCACCTTGAATGGTGGGGATTAAATTCACATAACTTTCCATCAAGCCTTCACCACTTTCTAACAGCCAGCACACCGCCCAATCCACTTCTTCGTTCTCTGCAGCAAAGTGCCCATGAAACGGTTCTTTAGGCACATAATCATATTGACGTAAATTTTCTTTTAAATAGCTGATAACGCCTTCTTCATAGAACCATTCTTCTTTTTTATTACTGTGTTTATCATTAAACGTAACGTGCAAACCCGGACATAAAACCGCTTTAGCCCGTAAACTATGTTTCAAACGACTGACAGAAAATTTTTCGGTATCAAAATAAGGCTTATCTGGCCAAAAATGTATGGTGGTTCCCGTTTCTGCTTTATTGGTACGTCCTAATTTTTTTAAAGGTGATTTTTTATTGCCATGCTCAAATTGCATTTGATAAATAAAACCATCTCGTTTAATCATGACCTCTAAACGACTTGACAGGGCGTTCACAACAGAAACACCAACACCATGTAAACCACCCGAATAACGATAATTTTTATGATTGAATTTTCCACCCGCATGTAAACGGGTCAAAATTAATTCAACGCCGGTTACTTTTTCCTCTGGATGAATATCAACTGGCATTCCTCGACCATCATCTCTCACTTCTAAAGAATTATCGGGGTAATAAGTCACCTCAATATGTTTTGCATAACCGGCAACCGCTTCGTCCACACTATTATCGATCACTTCTTGCGCTAAATGATTTGGCCTAGAGGTATCGGTATACATACCCGGTCGTCGCTTAACAGGATCAAGACCACTTAATACTTCAATGGCTTCAGCGGTATAGCGTTTTGAGGAAGAAGATGATTTCATAATTAATCCACGTTAGTTAACCAGGCTTTTCTGACCTTTTGTTCATTTTGCTGCAACCATAGTAACGCAATAATAGTCGTTGCATTATCAATTTTCCCTTCATTAACCAAATTATAAGCCTCTTTGAGAGGTACAAGATGTAAACGAATATCTTCGCCTTCACTTTCCAAACCATGTATCCCTTGCGCTAGACTCGAATCGACTTGCGCACAAAACAGATAAATTCGCTCCGTACTTCCACCAGGGCTCACCCAGTGATGAGAAATAGGAAATAAATTATGCAAGCTAAGTCCTGTTTCTTCTTTGGTTTCTCGTTTTGCCACTTGCTCAGCACTTTCTTCAGCATCCATCACACCGGCCACAATTTCAATAAGCCAGGGATTATTCGTTTTTTTCAGCGTACCGACACGAAACTGTTCTATCAAAACCAGTTGATCGCGCTGTGGATCAAAAAGTAAAACGGCTACCGCGTCCCCCCTCTCAAAGACCTCCCTAAAGACAGGTTTACCCCAACCACCATTGAATAGACGATATTGCAGCTTTAGACAGTCAAGCTGAAAGTGACCCTGATAAACACGTCGTTGTTCCAATATCTTGACATCTTTACTCGTAAAATTTGGCTGCATAGTACTATTTCCTGGCCACTAGACGTGGCATAATAAATCATCTGGACAAATATTAGACAGTCTAGACCCCCTATTTAATAATAAAAATAATCATGCGTATTCTACAAGCCAGGCTCTATCAACAAACCCCGACCCTAATTTTTAAACTCTTGTTAGGGTTTACGCTCTTTTTCGCTATTCTAAAGCCTTGTTTTGCCACCGATTTGGTCGATATTTATCAGGCTGCTGTAAAAAATGATACGGTTTATCAAGCCGCTGTATCAACCCGGCTATCTACTCGAGAAGCTATTCCTCAGAGTGTAGCCGCTTTATTACCCTCTATTAACGGGCAAGCTAATTTAACGTCTAATTATCAAAACATTACCCAAGCTGCGCCTGGAAACCCGCTGGGGGTCAGTCAGTTTCCATCTCGAGGCTATAGCATTTCTATTAACCAACCCTTATTGAATATAGGCGATTGGCTTGCAGTCAAACAAGCTAACAATACAGCTAGACAGGCCGATGCAACGCTTGGCGCTGCCGCACAATCACTTGTCTATCGGGTTGCCAACGCTTATTTTCAAGTCTTGCTTGCCCAAGATAATTTACACTTAGCCCAGTCAGAAAAAACCGCGAATGCCAAACAATTAGAGCAAGCTCAAGAACGCGTACGTGTAGGCCTGGATGCGCTTACGACCGTTTATGAAGCAAAAGCCGCTTATGACAAGTCCATAGCGGCTGAAATTACTGTGCAAAATGCATTACGCAATAGCCAAGAAACCATACGCCAAATAACCGGGCAAACTTATGCTAATTTGAATACATTTAAGCAGGTATTGCCATTATTATCGCCTCAACCAGCGAATGTTGAACAATGGATCAGCACCGCAACCAATTATAACCTCAACCTCATGGCAAGTCGTTATGCAATGGCAGCAGCTCGCGATAACATTAAAGTTAAAGCCTCTGGACATTTACCTAGCGTTAACTTAGTAGGAAGTTATGGTAGAGATGATGGCCTCAACATCGGAACAACTAACAGAAATAGCGCTGTTGTTGGGTTACAACTGAATGTGCCGCTTTTCTCAGGCGGAGCTGTTTCATCCAATACACGTAAAGCAGAATATGATTTTCAAACCGCCAGTGCTAACCTGGATAATCAATACCGACAAGTCATAGTCACAACACGACAAAAGTACAACGATGTATTAGCGGATATCAGCAAAATTAAAGCAGAGCGCCAAGCCATTAAATCAGCCCAACTCTCTTTAGATAGCACACAAGAAAGTTTCTCTGCAGGAACACGTACCATTGTCGATGTATTACTTGCCCAGCAAAATCTTTATGATGCGAAACGCAACGCAGCCAGTGACCAATATACCTATTTACTGGATAGCTTATTGCTTAAACAAGAAGCCGGCATTCTAAAGCCAGACGATTTACAACAGATTAATCAATGGCTACGAAAAAATTCTTAGGATATATTGATAGTTCATAGAGATAACCACAAAAACCACCCGCTAAATTATCAGCCAACTTTTTTCTTAAGAGTTTCTTAAATATACTCCCTGTTAAATTTTAATTTTTATAAAAATCCTATTTTTTTAAAAAATTACAACATCTATCCTATATAGACTCATAAATTAATATGAGAAATTTGGTTTTCTCAGTGATTTATAATGCGCTTAGCCTGAAAGCTTCATTAGCCCTAAAACGTATTTAATGATTTTTTAAGTTTTATGATATAGACTGTCAAGCTTATGATTATTTATAAAAAATGATCTAAAAATTAATGTTTACAATAACAAAAAAGAAAAGGTTATAGTCAGATGATAGAAATTCAAAATGGTGTAATAAAAAATATAAAGGCGCTCTGCCCAGACGGTCAGCGATATTTAGAAAAAATTGAAAATACATTGAATTTAAGCAAGAGAAACGGTAGCTTCGATCTCGGATTTGTTTATACCTATTCAGAGAGTGATAGCTCAACGTGGGGCTCTGTTAAGTCTACATTACCCAACAAAGACGACTTTAAAAAATTATTCCCTTCCATACAAAAAATTGATAGAAGCGATAGACAAGAAAAAAAAATACCAGAAATCGTAGAAATTATAAAAAAAGATATTTTAAATACATTAATAGCGCTTGAAAAAAATCATGCTAATAAATATAACGCTTATCATAAGTTCTTAGTATGGATAGCTCATATTTCCAAAAGAGTTTCTGGCCTACTTATTTTTGGTGTAACTACCATAGCAATTGCCGCAGTGGCTGCAGCTATTATCTTCGGCATAGGCACCTTTGCACCTACTGCGGCATCTATAGTGAAATTCATTAGCACAAATGCTGCGCTCGTAGCTTCCACTATAGTAGCAACCATTTCATTAACAGGTATATCTCACGTTATATCAAGATATATCTTAAAGAAAAGGAATGAGGCATTACCAACTGTTGTGACTACTAAAGAAAACTGTGACACAATCACGAAAGTCCTTGCAGCCGGGAAACAAGAAAAGATAAGCCGACCACCTACTAACGATCTTGGTACTCTTAAAGCACCAGTCCCTAGCGCACCCTATAGTCCGGGCTGTAATGACGAGCCTGCGAATACAGGGCCTGATATTAAAGATGCTTTTAGTAGAGCCCCATCCCGTTAAGGTCATAAACTTCTAGCTAAAAGCAAGGTTGCAATGAGTTATATACAAAGAAAACTCATTGCAACCTTTTCTATTTACCCACCTGAAACTCGCAAGATAATGCCTTTAAGCAGCTGTCATTAATACAGAAGCATTGTGATTACTGGTTGCTGCGCTGCGACCAGCAAGCCAATATTGTATCTTTTCTAGTTGCCTCGCTGATTCCGTTTGCTTATCTCGATTAAAAAATCGATGCTTAGCAAGTATGCCATCTTTATCTACATCAATTTTTATAGAAGATACGTTTGTTCCTTTTTCACAGGCCTCAATAAAGGTTGCTTTACAACTTTTAAAAATTTCCTTCTTATCCTTCGCTAGTTTACTGCTAAAAAATCCATGATCTAAACGATCTATTTGTTTATCGCAAATCTTAATCGCTTTCTGCAGTACGATTTGATTAGGTAACTCTGCCTTTTGGCTTATATCATCCGTCTTTTCCTGCGTAACGTCTTTTTCTTCATGCAAATGCCGAATATCGAATTGATTCCATTCTTGCTGTATCGCTGCCCAACAACCTAATACTTCTAATTTATGCTCAGGGTTTGAAGATAATCGATTCAACTGACTAAATAAATAATTTAAAAGTCCTAATATCGTTGCAGGCACAAAAAAAACAGCTTTCGCTATCCAGCTAATAATTCCACCATGGTCATGATCATGGCCCGCTCCTGCTTCTTTTTTCCCAAAAATAGGGCAAATATCAGTTAAAAATTCACTTCCCGCTGTAAAAATAAGCGTTACCCAACAAGGTAAACTAAAAAGTCTATCGCTTGCGACGGATATAAAAATAACATGCAAGCAAAATATCGCCGCTTTGAAAACACTGAGTAAAAGCTCTAACGGTAAACGAAGCAAATGTAGTGTTAACTGGAAATAATTTTCCCGTGCTAATTGTTCTTGTAGTTTTTTCCAGCCTTCTTTAATAGGATCCGTTAAATTAGCCAGCGAAATACCAGAAAGTAACGCGATGGATTCGAATGAATTTTTTAAAGTAAATGTTAAATCACTGATCATTAAAGGTAGTGCAATAATAACGCCAACCACTACACTCAAGTAACTTTGTAGCTGGGTAAAAGCGGTATAACCGGTTGTTAGCGCAGCCATCACAGCAAAACTTACCATCAATAAACTTAATATGATTCTTAAACTATAAACAAACCCATTTTCTTCTGGTTTTACCCTAAACCATTGTGCTAACTTTATAAAAAGTTGCGATAACGCTTTAGTAACAACACGAAAAGCATATTTCAAAGGATGATGCCCTTGTCCTATTTCTGCATTTAATGCTCTCCACCACTTAGACAATGTTTCATTAACAATCAAATCCGCCATGGTGTTATAGATTAAAATTCCATAGGAAATAGCCGCAAGGATCGCAAGTGGCCATATGATTGCCGATAAAGCCGTCAAGGATAAGCTAAGGCCTAAGCCCGTGAGAACCGCCGGAAATGTGTAAAAGGTAACAATACCCACTGCTAGGCCTGCGCTCGCACTGAATAGCATACTCAAACGCAATGGCCATAATCTCCTTTTACCTATAGAAAGCTCTTTTTGAAGCTTCGTGAGCAAAGCAGGATTAATATCTTCACCAGGAATAAATACCCATTTTTTAGGATCAGAAACACGTTCTACTAACATTTTTTGTAAAACTTTTAAACGTTTTTCTGCTTGTTCAATTTCAGGCTTTTTTAGACCTAAAGATTCAGCCGTTTCTAATAGGGTTTTATTCGCTTTATAGCTAGTCAAAAAGGCACAGGTGCTTTGTTTTTTTATTTCTTTTAATTGTTTAAACTCTTCTTGTAATTGTTTAAACTGTTCAGGGAGTGAAAATTCAATAAATTTACTCGTCCCGAATCTTTTTTCTTTAAACGTTTCAAAAAAAGAAAAGAAATTATCTACCTCTTTCTCTTCTAAAACACTATTTTCAAGTAACCTAATTTCATCTAACGCCTCAGCATCCCCTTTATCTTCCCTATCTTTTTTAACTGCAGTAAAAAAACAGTGTAGTCTTTGTTTAAACGCTTCTTCATATTCTTTAAGCCTACTTAATTCTGTCTCCAAGGCCTGTAGAATTAAATATTTTGATAAGCCTTTTTGACTTAATAAACTAAATAAACCTAAGCCCTCAAAAATATTTTTTCTATAAATCTCGCCTTCTACAACGCTCGCAGTACCTGAAGCACCTTTTGCCCAAGAGGCGGAAGTAAAATCACCTATTTGCCTAACACTGGATAAGCCGTCAACAATTACCTGCGTAACGCCTAAGGTTACACTCGAGATATTTTTCAATATTCTTATGGCATCTTTTTTCTTCATAGGGCGGCGCCCATGCTTTTAGTTTAAATAAAGCAATCGATATTGAATAATAAGCTAGCTTTGCTTAACAAAAAATTAAATTCAAACGATACTTTAGTAAATTAGTTAAATGATATTAAGAATCATTCTTATTTGAGGGCAAGATAATAACGAAGAAAGGCGGATTGTTCAAGAACAATATTTTTTGCATCGGCAAACGCTAAATACATTCGATGAAATCTGGCGGTAGATTGGCGCAGATCGCTTAAAGTCGTTTTGTTATAAATAATGTCATCTGCTTTATTGAAACTCTCATTAACCGAACTCTGTACAGATAAAATAGCATCAATTTGCTCCTTCTTTACCTGATCACGCTGTTGTGCACGCTGAATTTGTAACGCTTTGGAGGCGGTCACTAACATTATCCGATTTAATTCAACTGTTATCCCTGAGACTGGCTTTTCCTTAAGCAAACGAGTGGTCCTTTCCTCAAATAAAAGCGGAATAACCACCAGACAATAATTTGATTTAACGGTTTGAATAGATGCTTGGATTTGCTTATAGATTAAGGGATGCAATAACTGCTCTAAAAAGTCACGTGCTTTTGAATCGGAAAAAATAATCTCGCGTAAGGAAGGACGGTGTAACTGTTTGTCTGTGCTTAAAACAGAAGGACCAAAATATGCTATAACTTGCTGAAGAACCTCAGGGTCGCACAACATTTCATGTGCAATCTGATCCGCATCAATAACCATTACCCCTAGATCAGAAAAACAACGCGCCACGGTTGATTTGCCACTGGCAATACCCCCTGTTAACGCGATGGCAAACACTTAAAGTTAGTGCGTAATAATAGAGTTTTTCGAATTCGCTTTTTTAGAAGTACCACCACCTTCTTTTTCACCTTGTTCTTGCATTTGCTGCATATATAAGGCTTCAAAATTAACCGGTGCTAAATAAAGAGGGGGGAACCCAGCTCTACCGACCAGATCAGACACCGCTTCACGCGCATAAGGAAAGAGTATCGTAGGGCAAGTGATACTCAGTACTTGCTGAATTTGTTCTTCCGTAAAACCTTTTAAAGTAAAAAGCCCCGCTTGTTTTATTTCTATTAAAAATAATGTTTTTTCCTTTGAGGTTGCCGTGACTGTAATCTGTAAAATTAATTCATAAATTGTTTCAGCAACCGTACTGGTATTCATTGCGAATTGTAAATTTAACTCGGGTTGCCATTCCTCTTGAAAAACCTGCGGCGATTGTGGGCATTCTAAGGATAAATCTTTTACATAAACCCGTTGAATCGTAAATTCTGGTGTTGGGGGAGCATTATTTGTTTGTTCGTTTGTCATGAAGCGTTTCCTTCTTTTAATAAATCATCTAATTCACCAGAGGCATTTAATGCAGATAAATCATCAAATCCGCCAATGGGTTTACCATTAATAAATATCTGCGGCACGGTGCGCCGACCTGATAATTCAATCATTTTCTTCATTTTCTCTGGGTCAGTATCAACGCGTACTTCCGTGTAATCCAATCTTTTTTGAGCCAACAATTGTTTGGCATTGTTGCAATAAGGGCATACGGCAGTGGTGTAAATCACAATTTTTGACATAAATTTTCTCTATGTAACACGAGTTACTTTTTTGCTAAGGGCAGTGCGGCATTTTTCCAACTCATTATTCCGCCTTTAAGCTGATAAATTTTGCTAAATCCCGCATTTTTTAACAATCGTGCGGCTCGATGATGGGCTTGTCCTTGGCTATAGTTAATAATAATAGGCCTTTCACGGTATGAATCAAGTTGATTAATCTTTTGTGCCAATTCGGAAAAAGGGATATTAATCGAGGCTGCAATATGTTCTTTTGAGAAACTATTCGCATCACGAATATCTAATAAAATAGCTTCTTCTCGATTCATCAAAAAAATAGCTTGCTGCACCGATAAGGGTGATGCCCCCGTCAGCTTGATATGTAACTCAAAAGTAAGCAAAAACCCTAAAATCACTAGAAAGGCCAACCACAGCTCCCAGTGTCGTAAACTAAATTCAATGAACTGTTGCATATTGGGTGTAACCTAAATTCAAGTGCTAAGACTATATGTGCCACATAGTCTAGCGAAATTTAAACCTGCTCGCTATACTGCTTGCTCATTTTCATAAGAGAATATTAATTCATGCCTAATAAAATGGACCGTCCTGTTGATTTTGTGAGCAAGCAAACAGACTATAAAACGCTGCTCAGCGAAATTTTACAGATGGCTAAAAAAAAAGGCGCTTCGCAGGTTGAAGCGAATATAACACATGATGTTGGATTTTCGGTTACTGTCCGCATGAATGAAGTAGAAACTATTGAACATAATCGCAATAAATCCCTGGGGATTAATGTCTATTTTGACCAACGACAAGGCTCTGCCTCAAGTTCTGACTTTAGTTTAGCCGCCATAGAAAATGCGGTGGAAGCCGCTTGTCACATTGCACGATTTACAACGGAAGACCCCTTTTCTGGCCTTCCTGATGCGGAACTACTGGCAAAATCTCCACCTAATTTAGATCTCCACCACCCCTGGTCAATCGATCCACAAAATGCTATTGAGTTAGGTAAGGACTGTGAAAGAAGTGCCTTAGCTATCGATAAGCGCATCACACTTTCTGAAGGGGTTACTTTATCAACGCATCAAGGCCTCTACCTTTATGCTAATAGCAATAATTTCATCGGTAGCTATCCTAGCTCTAGACACAGTCTTTCTTGTAGTCTGGTAGCAAAAGATAAAAAGGGTATGCAACGTGATGGTAGTTATACGGTGAGCCGTGATCCACACCAACTGGATCCTACTGAAAAACTCGCAAAAAAAGCGGCCGAAGCTACTCTAAAGCGTTTAAATGCAACTCGCTTAAGCACTTGCCAAGCACCGGTTATTTTTCATGCTGAGATTGCAAGTAGTTTAATTGGAAATTTTTTATCTGCTATCTCAGGAGGAAATCTCTATCGCAAAGCCTCTTTTTTAGTAAACCATCTTGGCCAACCCATATTCTCTGACAAGATAACGATTCATGAACAACCGCATTTACTTAAAGGCTTAGGTAGCGCTCCCTTTGATGATGAAGGCGTCACCACCCGCAATAGAACTTTAGTGTCTAATGGAGTTTTACAAGGTTATTTGCTGAGTAGTTATTCTGCACGCAAATTAGGTATGCAAACGACCGGTAATGCAGGCGGCGCACATAATATTGTGTTAGAAACCAGTCAATTGAGCTTAGAAGATTTAATCAAACAGATGGATAGAGGTTTATTGGTGACTGAGCTCATGGGCCAAGGCGTCAATTTAGTCACGGGTGACTATTCACGCGGCGCTGTTGGCTTTTGGGTTGAGCACGGAAAAATACAATATCCCGTAGAAGAGATTACGATTGCAGGTAACCTACGCGACATGTATAAAAATATAGTGGGGATAGGCAATGATATCGACCATAGAAGTTCAATTTTGACAGGTTCAATTCTGCTAGAAAATATGATGATAGCCGGCTTGGCTTCTTAACGAAAACTAAAAAGTGTCATGGCAAGCGAATGCAATGAACGCGGCCATCCAGGTTACAAATATTTTCTAGATTGCCGCGCGCTTCCTGTCATTGCGAGCAAAGCGCGGCAATCGCAATGACGGTTTCTAGTTAGATGTTTCTTCAATAGCCCAAATACTAATCCCTTTCAATGTATCTAAGGCCAAATAGGTTTTTAAATAATCTTGTAATCGAACATCTAATACTCTTTCTGCCCTTGATGAGGCCATACGCAGATAAAGCTGACCCTTATCCCAAATAGCAAAACCCATATGAAGAACATTCATGGGTGTTCCTATTCGGTAGTTTAAATAATTATCATGGCCAACTAGAAAAACTAAACTTGCGGTAGGAATTCTTTTTCTTAACTGGGAATCATTTAATACATCAGCAACAGGAATATAAGCAATACTCGCTTTTTCATTATTAGTAAGCGCGTTACCTCGTTTTTTCAACTCGTCAAGATAAGTTTTTTTTTCTAATGGTGATAAATAAGGGATTTGGATTCTATCGATATCTAAGTGTTGATACCAACTACGACGATTTATTAAGGCCGTAGACATTCGGGTTTTTTGACCTGCAATAGAATAACTTAATTCTCGTATACTGCCATTTTTCTTATTGTTAGGAATCCAATCTAGGCTAGGAAAATGATTGCGCTGAAAGAACCCAATTTGTGCCTTTTTATAGCGAATTTGATTGATCTTTTTTTTAAAATCAAGAAAATTTTTCGCTAGCGCCAACGCCATAACGGTATCAACGTAGGTCTCGCAATCGAAGCGATCAAAGCGATATAACGGGTTTCGATCATATTCACCCGCCAAACCTTCACCCAAAGCACCCGCTTGGTAAGGAGCGCCCAGTAAAGCGGCACTATGCAGCTCAATCCGCTGTTGAAGTGAGTTTTCTTTATTTAAATTGATGAGCTGAATAGCCGTTTGATCAGTAAATCGAACGTTGGCGATACTATTTAAAGAAATTAAAAAAAGGCAAAAAAATATTAAACATCGATATGGCACCTATCATCCCTCTTCTCCAAACCGATCCGTGACAAGCTTTTCTAAAACTGTTAAAGCCGCTGCTTCATCTTCACCCTTAACGATGACTTCCACAGGGCTTCCTTGTCTAGCCGTTAAGCCCATTACTTCTAGAATGCTCTTGCCGTCCACTTGTTTGCCATTGCACTTTAGCGTAATTTCGCTAATAAAGCATCTTGCAATCTTTACCCACTTCATAGAAGCGCGGGCATGCAATCCCAACTTGTTATTGATTGTAATAATTTTACGTAACATACAGTGAGGAGATTAACCCTCTATTTTTCCTTTCTCTATACTAAAACTTTCACCACATCCACAGGCGGCCGTTTGGTTGGGATTAATAAATTTTAAAGATCCATTAAGCCCATTTTGCACATAATCAATACAGATTCCCTTTAAATAGGGAAAACTAGCTTGATCAACAAACACTACTAAATCATCATTGATAGAAAATTGTAAATCATTCGTGTTCAATGTTTTTACATAGTCCACGACATAAGAAAAGCCTGAACAACCTGATTGCTTTACACTAAGGCGAAAGCTTTTTTCATCTGATTGCTTAGCAAGCATCTTTTTAATATGAAGGCTAGCAGCCGCGGTTAAGCTAAGCCCCCCTTCTACTTCTGCTGGGTCGTAAATAGAAACAATTGTCTCTTTCATCCGCTTATACTACCACTAATACCTTAAGGGACAAAATAGAAGCCTTGGCGCTTATCCGCACTTTTATCGCAATTTTGTAGTTAAAATACTTACATTTATAGCTGACGCTAGGCATGCGCTTCTATAACTTCGACACTTAGGCTCATGTAGCAAGAGGGGTACCAGGCTATATACTTTTTTCAAGATCTATCCGAAAAAGCCTATTCTAACAAAGTACCGAATGTAGATAATTTGTTGGTGAAAATACACTACCACTCCTCAACTATTCTCAGCTAAATATATATTTTTTAATTTGCAATACTTGTATCACAAAAGTCTTTGTTATACGGTAACTTTAATCCAATGGATGTAGCGTTCGTATTTTGAAAAAGCATCTCTGCAATTCAAAGTGCAATAGGTATAGGAATATAATTTAAATCTCCATTTTGATATGTCTAATAAAATTGATACGAAATTTATTGGTGGGGTTCTACTGATCGTAGGAACAGCTGTTGGTGGTGGAATGTTAGCACTCCCCATTGCAACGGCAGAAACAGGTTTTATTAACTCTCTGATATTAATGTTTATTTGTTGGTTTGTAATGACAGCAAGCGCCTTTTTAGTGCTTGAGGTTAATCTATGGTTGCCAGCCAACACCAACATTATCACCATGGCCAGAATTTTGCTGGGAAAATGGGGAGAAACCATCGCTTGGATCAGCTATTTGTTATTGTTCTACTCAGTACTTGCTGCTTACATGGCAGGCGGGGGCGATTTCCTAACTGGATTATTAACGAGCTTGGGCCTAAATATTCCCAGTTGGATTGCTATCATATTATTTACCGGCATTTTAAGTTATGTCGTTTATAAAGGTATTCACTACGTCGATTATGTAAATCGTGGCTTGATGTTCAGCAAATTTAGTATTTATCTACTCTTAGTTCTATTTCTTATCCCCTTTATCTCAATTAGCAAACTCAAAGAGGGCAACCTTGCTTATTTAACCGGCGGTGCAACGGTCATGATAACGTCTTTTACCTTTGCAAATATTATCCCCAGCCTGCGAACTTACTTTCACGGTGATGTTATTAAATTACGCAAAGTTATTTTGATAGGAAGCCTAATTCCATTAGTTTGCTATTTATTTTGGGACCTCACTATTATGGGCATTCTCCCACGTGGGGGAGAGCATGGACTCATCGATATGTTACATTCTAGGCATTCTACGAGTGAGTTTGTTCGCCAACTTAGCTATTTTCTTAATAACGGCTTTATTTCACTATTAGCACGAATTTTTACCTCTATTTGCCTTGCCACCTCCTTTCTTGCCAGCATGTTAGGTCTATCCGATTTTTTAGCGGATGGTTTACGTATTGCAAAACGAGGAAAAGGAAACATTCTGGTTTATGCAGCCACACTTTTACCGCCTTTAACGATCGTATTATTCTATCCGGGGGCCTTCATCGGGGCATTAAGCTATGCTGGAATCTACTGCGCTATTCTTTTTATTATATTGCCTACTTTAATGGCCTGGCGTGGGCGTTATAGCAAAACCCCTTTATCCCAGGGGTTTAAATTAAAAGGAGGCAAACCTCTATTACTTTTTCTCGGGATTATTGGCCTCCTTTTTGTAGTCTTTGGCATCCAAGCAGCTCTATAAGGCTATAAGCCTTAAATTGCATCTCGCCTATCCAACTGCTTACAACCCTTTCCTCTCAGCCCGCTACCCCTTTCTATTGTAAAAAGCCACTATTAATAGGTGTCTAATAACAAAGAATTACGATAATTATGTTCTTTCTTTTTCTAGTGGGCCGCGCTTTTTAAACCTTTTCAACTCAAAAAGATTAGAAGAGAAAAGCTTGCTTACCTACAGGTTAATGAAGAAATTTTAACAATTTAATGGGGGACGAGAATATGATAATAGATGGCGTTTTAGTCGGAGTTGGATTAGCAGGGCTTGAGTTAGGCGTAGCTTGGATATTAGCTTGTGTCATCAACCATGAGCCTGCTTCGGAAAAAAAGGAGGAGGGCGATCCTTCTTTAAAGTTTTCAACAGGTTTCGTTAATTTAGTTAATATTAAATAAAAACAAGCTTGGTTCAACGCTCTACTAACAGAATTAATTTATAACAATCAAAAATAGACTCTCGACAATAGGATTTTTGGCAAGGCGCCACGAAAATAAGCAACCTTTCATTCCTACGACATACATAAGGATTGCAAGTTGTGTGGCAGCGCAGCAAAAAATCCAGATGCAAAGAGTAATATAACGATGAATCCCTGATAAGGCAATACTTATTCAGGGATTTTCACTTTCAGTAACCAAGAAACTAAGCAGCCCTATCACTAAAAATACCTTTACTAAAATAATTTTCCAAAGTAAAAAGCAAATCTTTATAATCAACGGGCTTAATTAAAAAACTATCTATTTCGGCCTCTTTACACCAGCGTTTTAATAGTTCAGAAGTATAAGCACTTAATAATAGAATAGGTTTCCTTGTTGTTTTATTTTCTCTTTCTAAGCTTCGAATTTTTCTTCCCACTTCTACTCCCTGCATATCAGGTAATCCACCATCTAAAATAATGAGATGATAAGCTCTGGATTTAAACATTTCTAATGCTTGTGCACCTGTTGCTGCTAATTCAACTTGAAATCCCATTTTCTCCAGGAATGCGCGATGCACGCGTTGAATAATAGGATCATCCTCTACTAATAAAAAAATTTTTTTATTTTCCATTTCATTCTCCCTTAAAAAAATACGAATCTTATTTTTTATAATAGTTCATAAATGGACTCCTATGCAATCATTAATAAAAATAATATTTAAACGTGAAAATAATTTGCAGCTTATATCAAAAAATTAAATTTGATTAAAATTTTAATCGCTGGCATAATTTTTATGCACAAAGTTTAGCTGGTAGTTTAACTTATACTAAAAACTATAAAAATTAATTTAAGATAGTATTAAAATGCTTAAGGGGATTTTATCCATTGTCTTCTGAAAATAAATTAAATGATATACTTGAGTATCTTATGAAGGAACAAAGGATAAATACGCAGCAACTGCATAAGCATACGGGTGTCTCTCTATCTACGCTGAAAAGATTGCGGCTCAATAAAGAAAATAATCCAACCGTTGCCTCTCTCGTTCCTATTGCTCAATATTTTAATATAAGCGTAGATCAACTTATAGGTATTGATCCGCTAGAAAAAAACAGCCGCTTACAAAACGAAATTACTGTGCCTATTATAGAATGGGAAAATGCATCAAATCCTCAAAAAGATAAATGTAAGCAATCTTTTGCGCCCTTGTTAGTAACCGACATGGCATTAAGCCAGCATAGTTATGCATTACTTATAAAAGAACAGCAATGGAATAATTTTCTGCCGGGCTCTTTGTTAATTGTTGATCCTCATTTAACACCTAACAATCGTGATTTTTTAATCATTACCGAAGAAAAATTACAGCTTCCTCAATTATATCAACTATTAATTTTTAAAAGTAAGCTGTATTTAAAAACGTCTGACTGCGCTTCTGAAATTATTCCTTTTACCGATAATTATAAAAACTTAGGTGTAGTCATCCAAATTAGAATGAATTATAAAGACAATAAACAGCATGTTAATATCAAAGACGAAGAGTCTTCCTACGACACCCAGCAATATTAGTTACTATATTCTTATCTTAGGGATGGTTAATATTACAATCAGCTTAGCCGCTGATGTCGTAGCCTATAAACTAATTACTTTAGGTCCAGCACTTTTACCCGGTGCGCCGCTAATATTCCCTTTAACCTATATTATCGGTGACATTGTCGCTGAGGTTTATGGTTATATTGCCGCTAAAAAAATCATATGGATAACCTTAATTTGTGAATTATTTTTTGCCCTTTCCATAAAATTAATTATTCATCTGCCTTCACCACATTTCTGGCAATACCAACTTGCCTATAATGCAGTGATTGACCCTATTTTACGTTTTGTATTAGCCGGTATTTTAGCCGTTGTTAGTAGCAGTTTTATTAATATTTATATTATTTCTAAATGGAAAATTTTGATGAAAGGTAGACATTTTTGGCTTAGGAGTTTAGGATCATCGGCCATTGGTGGTTTCATCTTAGTTTTAGTCACTATTTTATTTGGTTTTACTGGACATATACATTGGTCAAAATTAACTTATATGGTCTTATCTGTGTATTCAGTAGAAGTCTTTTATTCCTTGTTAGGCGTATGGCCTGCTTCTATTATTACTGGCTTTTTAAAATTAGAAGAACAACTGGATGTTTATGATACTAAAACTAATTTTAATCCGTTTAAATAACTACATAAATAATTAATGAGGAAAATATGCAAATTAAATATATTATAGCTGAAATGCAATCCATACTAGATCGTGGTGACTCTAAAGCAGGTACAAAAGAAACTATAGAAAATTTTATTCAATACCTTAACAATATTGCTATAGGTGAAAGACTTTTGTCCGATAAAATTATTGAATTATTAAAGTTAACTGATCTTTCTAAGATAACAAGTGAACAAGGGTTTTTTAGGGAATTTTTAAAAATAGAGGATTTAACTGGGGAAATAGATCGCACGGGTATTTTTTATTTAATGAAGGATCAACAAACCTCTTGTTGGCACTCATTAGATACGACAGAAAATTGGCGCTGGATCGCAGGTTGTGACATTATTATTTCTATTCTATCTCAAGATAAAATAAATAACGTTGTTTTAAATTCAAAAAACCCATACTTAACAATAAAAAAAAGCACTTTATTTGGAGTAGAGAATAATTTAACGGTGGCTCAAGACAGAGATAATTTTGCGTTGGTTACCTGCGAATGCATCCCTGGATTTACTCCTAGTTTATACAGCAATCCGACTAAAGAACAATTAGAAATATTAAGTTTCCTTTATAAAAAAGACGATGAAAAAAGAATAACCATAGAAAAATTAATTCCTGACGTTCAATTAAAAGAATTTAACGAATTGAAGAAAAAATCTATTACCTATACACCGTTTTTCTCACTAGATACACCACTAAACACACCTGAAAAAAAGGGAGCACCTCAAAATAATGTGGCGGTTAAAAATCCCTTATCTAACTAAAGCGTAATTTACGTTTCAGGAGGAGTGATAGTTGTTAAAATTTATTAGGTACTGTATAAGCACCACTAAATTAAAATATAAGTCCATACAGCGAGCTAATTCCCACCCTTTTTTCTTACGGATTATAGGCCAGGAATTAGCTAATAAAAATACTGTTTACATAGTGCAAATTGTAGGGAAAAATTCAGTTTTCAGATTATGTGCTGCAGAGTTATTTAATGATCATCAATTATTACAAGGACTCTCTCCTTACGATTTACTAAAAATATTAAGTAATTCTAATAAGAAAAATTTTCATAACAATAATAATCTGATTATTTTTCCTTGTCGGGCTCAATATAAAATGATTGCGAAACATTATGATCATTCTAGCCAACAAACCATTTTTACAATTGAAATTACTCAAGCTACTAACGTTATTCAAAAGCAATTTACTGCGCTTGAAATTTTAAATAATCCTTTAGTTTTAGAAAAGCTCAGCTATCAAGAAACATATGACCTAGGGTTTACTGTCGGCTCTGAGGCTATCCTTAAGGAGGTACAAAAACTAACATGCCTGAAATAATCTGCTAAATCATGGTATATTCACTATTTGAAGCCAAAAATTCGCTTTTTGGCCTCATGACCCGCTTGAAATCTGTGTTTTTGCCCTCATATTTCCCTTACTTGCCAGGTGATTTAACCATTTATACTCACAGCAATGAGATTTTCGGCAAGACGCTGCGAAGGTGAACAGCCACATGAGGGTTGCGAAGCAAGCGGTAACACAGCCAATATCAAGTGCGGAGAGTATATTCTAGCTTTTATGGAGAGTATTTACCCTATGACCGTTGCAGAAAAACAAACACTGGGCTTCCAAACAGAAGTCAATCAATTATTACAGCTCATGATCCATTCTCTTTATAGCAATAAAGAGATTTTTATCCGCGAATTAATATCAAATGCCTCCGATGCGGTCGATAAACTCCGCTTTAAAGCACTGCAAAACCCTGCCTTACAAGAAGATGCCCAGCTCAAACTAAGCATAGAAATCGATAAAGCAAAACGCCTGTTAATACTGAATGATAACGGGATAGGAATGAGCAGAGAGGAAGTCATTGCCAACCTAGGCACTATTGCAAAATCGGGTACAAAAGAATTCTTAGCTTCTTTGACGGGAAATAAGGCGCAAGATACACAACTCATCGGTCAATTTGGGGTCGGTTTTTATTCAGCTTTTATGGTTGCCGAAAAAATAACGGTTAATACACGTGCGGCTGGTTTACCGGCTGATGAAGCCATTTGCTGGGAATCGACAGGCGATGGCCAATATACGATTGAGCCAATCAATAAAACCACACCCGGAACTGAAATTATATTGCATCTACGTGAAGGCGAAGATGAGTTTTTAGAAAATTGGCGACTACGCAACATTATACTTAAATATTCTGATCATATTACGCTGCCGATTAATATGAAGAAGGAACGTCCCGTACCAGAAACCGATGCGCAAAAAAATGAAAGCATCGAAGAACAGGACATCTGGGAAACCGTCAACAATGCTACAGCATTATGGACACTCCCTAAAAATCAAATCAAAGAAGATGAATATAAAGCATTCTATAAACATGTCGCACATGACTTTCAAGATCCTCTTGCTTGGAGCCATAATAAGGTAGAAGGAAAACAAGAATATACCACTTTGCTCTACGTACCTTCTCAAGCACCGTTTGATCTCTGGAACCATGAAAAACCTCGCGGCTTAAAACTCTATGTTAAACGTGTGTTTATTATGGATGACGCAGAACAATTTCTGCCGCGTTATTTACGCTTTGTAAAAGGGATAGTCGATAGCAATGACCTTCCTTTAAATATTTCACGCGAAATCTTACAAAGCAACAAACTGGTTGATAATATACGTTCTGTTGTTAGTAAACGAATTTTAGAATTATTAGCTAATCTTGCACAAGATCAAACGGAACAATACAAACAGTTTTGGAACTCTTTTGGAAATGTGCTCAAAGAAGGGTTTGCTGAAGACTTTAATAATCGTGATGCGCTTGCCAAACTGTTACGGTTTTCGTCAACCCATTTAAATAATGCTGAGCAAATCGTTAGCTTAGAAGAATACGTTGCGCGCATGCCGTCTACACAAGACAAAATCTATTATATTACTGCCGAAAATTATTCCTCTGCTAACAGCAGTCCGCATTTAGAAATTTTTCGTCAAAAAAATATTGAGGTTTTATTGCTACATGACCGTATTGATGAGTGGTTAGTCGCACATTTAACTGAGTTTGAAGGAAAAACGCTGCAATCCATCGCTAAAGACGCGGATATCACGGGCATCACAGGTGAAGAAAATAAAGAAGAGCAGAAAAAAAATGAAGACGAATTCAAATCACTATTAGAGCAAATGAAAGAAGTTCTTGGTGATAAAGTAAAAGAAGTTCGTATTTCTCAACGTTTAACTATTTCACCCGCTTGTATTGTTAACGAACAAAATGCATTAAGTAACCAAATGCGCAGCATGTTGCAAGCCGCTGGCCAATCTATTCCAGCCAGCAAACCTATTTTAGAGTTGAATCCTCAACACCGATTGGTTCAACGTCTAAAAGAAGAGCAGGATGATGCGCGACTTGCTGAATGGACACATCTCTTTTTAGAGCAATCCATTCTGGCAGAGGGTGGACATCTCGAGGATCCCGCTGCGTTTGTAAAACGACTTAATGACTTATTAGCTTAAGTATTGTTGTAACTCCCCACTTGCGTGGGGAGTACATCGAATGCTTTACCAATTAAATAGCGTACCATCTAATTTTCGATTAACGGGTAAATAAGCACGCTCATAGGGGTATTTTTCAGCTAATTTTTCATCAAAATCTACACCTAAACCTGGTTTATCCCCTGGGTAAAGATAGCCTTTATCAAACGTATAAGCATGCGGAAATACTTCATTCGTTTTATCGGTATGCCGCATATATTCTTGTATACCAAAATTATTGATTGAAATACCAAAATGTAAAGCAGCCGCCATCGTAATTGGAGAAACGTCAGTAGGGCCATGGCAACCTGTTTTGACGTGGTAAACTTCAGCCATAGCCGCTATTTTCTTCATGTGTGTTAACCCACCACCATGCACCACTGACATACGGATATAGTCAATCAGTTGTTCCGTAAACAAAATATGAGTATCCCATATGGTATTGAATACTTCACCCACCGCTAAAGGTGTGGTGGTATGTTGACGGATAATTCGAAAACCTTCTTGTAGTTCTGCTGGCACGGTATCTTCTAACCAAAACAGATGATAAGGCTCTAATTCCTTTCCTAAACGCGCTGCTTCAATTGGTGTTAAACGATGGTGTGAATCATGCAGAAAATGTACCTCATCACCATATTCTTCACGTAATTTTTTAAACAATTTAGGTACATAGTTAAGGTATTTTTCGGTAGACCATTCTGATTCCTGAGGTAGACCTTTTGTAGCTGGCTCGTAATACATTTTATCTTTAGCGGAAATACCATAAGAATCTTTTAATCCAGGAACACCTGTTTGTGCACGAACCGCTAAATAACCTTTCTCTATGTATTTGCCAACTTCCTTAACCGTATCATTAATATCTTTCCCATTGGCATGGCCATAAACCATCACGCCTTTTCGGCTTTTACCGCCAAGCAAATTATAAACAGGTGTATTTAACACCTTGCCTTTAATATCCCATAAAGCCATATCAATGGCTGCAATAGCCGCCATGGTAACGGGGCCTCGACGCCAATAAGCACCACGATAAAAATACTGCCAAATATCTTCTATTTGTGCCGGATCCCGCCCAATCAAACAAGGAATAAGATCTTCTAAATAAGCCTTTACCGCTAATTCGCGACCATTCAACGTCGCGTCACCTACACCGTAAACACCTTCGTCAGTCGTAATTTTTAATGTAACAAAATTTCTGTCAGGACAGCTAACAAAAACCTTAGCTTCTTGAATTTTCATCGTTTACCTCAGTGAGTCATTTTTATAAATAATAAGTAAAAGGATCTAACTCTATTAAGTAATCACCAAATCATTTAAGCGATTACGTCCAATAATGGGATATTGTTCAACTTCGTACACCACACCTGAAACGGGTGCGGATTGATCAGACAACCAAAATGTAACATGGGCAGCTACATTTTCAGGTGATAATAGGCGGCCGCTTGGTGCGTATACTTTGGGTATTTTTTCTTGCCAATTATCGGGTAATCCTTCGCGTCTTTTCAAAGCCACTTCATTATCCGTTGGTGTCCAACCCACATTTAATTGGTTAACACGCACATGATCGGGGCCTAAACTGTCCGCTAAATTACGCGTCATCGTCATTAACGCACCTTTAGAGGATGAGTAAATCAATAGATCCGGTTGTCCGCAATGCGCATTCATAGAGCCTATATTAACAATAGCCCCACCTTTCCCCCGTTTTCTAAAAACCTTGACGGCTTCTTTAGACAAAAGTAATGGCGCATAAAAGTTGATACGCATTACTTTCTCACAAAGCTCTATACTGGCATCATCAATATTATTGCGTGGATAAATACCTGCGTTATTAACAAGGCCATCCAAACAACCAAATTTATCGATTGTTGCGTTTACTAAGCTAGCATAAGCATTTTCATCTGCTAAATCAGCAATTAAATAATGCGCTGCATCGTTGCCTAATTTTGCAACTAACGCTTTTGCACGATCTTCATGACGGCCATGCACCATCACTTTAGCCCCTTGCTCAACACAACGGCGGGCTGTCGCTGCACCAATTCCATTGGTAGAACCGGTAATTAAAACAACTTTATTTTTTAACATTAACATTTCCTTTCCTTTATAACTTATTTTAAGAAAAAAAAGCTGATTTTTATTCAAAAAACATTGATTTGCGTAAAGAAATACCCAATTCACGACTAGGCCGACCTAAACGCAGATTTTGTTCAATATGCTCCAAAGAACACCCTTTCGTTTCAGGAACCATAAAGTACACAAAAAGTCCGCCTAATATACATAAAAAAGCATATAGCCAAAATGTATGACTGGGACCCAGCAATTCAATGAGCGTTAAAAAAGTTAATGCCACGAGCATATTGAATCCCCAGCTCGCAGAAATAGCCAGACTAGCGCCCACACCACGAATATTTAAAGGGAAAATTTCAGAAATAATAAGCCACATAATCGGACCTAAGCTTATTGCAAAGCTTGCGATATAAATAATCATGCTGCCTACGGCTACCCAGCGCAATGCAGCAAATTCAGGAAAATAAAATGCAGCGCCCATCATTGCTAAACTTAAAAACATACCTGAGAGACCTAAAAGTAATAAAGGGCGACGTCCCCATTTATCGATGAGAGGAAGCGCAATGAGTGTAAATAATACATTGACAATGCCTATTCCTAGCGTCGCTAAAATAGCGCCTCCGGCTTGTTTGAAACCGGCTATTTGTAAAATAGTGGGCGCGTAATAAATAATCGTATTAATCCCCGTCACTTGTTGGAAAAAACTGAGACCTAAACTAATAAACAAAATAGGGCGCACCCATTTTGCAAGCAATAAACGATGCGTCCCTTTCTCCATTTTTACGGTCTGCTGAATTTCTTCAAATTCTTTATGAATATTTTCACTGCCTCGAATGCGCTGTAAAATAGTGCGCGCTTTGTGTTCCCAACCCTTTAAGACCATCCAACGTGGGCTTTCCGGTAAAAATAAAGTGCCTAATAATAAAATCGCCGCCGGTACTACGCCTAAACCTAGCATCCAAGGCCAACGGCCTTGTGCAGAAAAATAGTAATTAATGAGATATGAAAAAACGATCCCTATCGTGATCGCTAATTGATTCAAAGAAACTAACAAGCCACGAATACGCTGTGGTGCTATCTCAGCAATATAAAGAGGCGCAGTAAAAGAACCCACACCAATCGCAACGCCTAATATAATACGACCGATAATTAACCAGTGCACACTAGGCGCAAGCGCCGTGGATAATGAGCCGATAATGAACGTAATGGCTGTAAAAACAAGCACTTTACGTCGCCCAAACAAATCAGTCAGCCTTCCGCTAAATCCTGAACCGATTAAAGCACCTAATAAAACAGCGCTCACAATCATCTCTACCTGGAAGGCAGATAAAGAGAAATCTTTCTTAATAAATAAAATAGCGCCCGAGATTATCCCCGTATCGTACCCAAACAGTAACCCCGCCAATGCGGCAAATACCGAAACTGCATAAACCATCCAGTTTGCATTCGATCGTTCAAGCATGAAAATATTCTCTCTGAGATAGCATAGCTGGCTACTTTACCTCGAACCTGCCTAAAAGCAAATAAAGCACGGTAAAATTATACTCACAGCAATAAGATTTTCAGCAAGGCACCGCGAAAATGAAACAACCGGAGTGTATATAAGCATACATGAGGATTGCGAATTGAGCGGGAACACAGCCGAAAATTCTAGTGCGAAGAGTATATCAACCCAGATAGGCGGGTTCAGGTACCCCTTTAACGCCTATTTCCAATGCAAACAATTGCCCTGATTGGGGCGCATCTGCCAAAATAGAAGCAGACAACCCAACTGAAGCAGACGTCACGTAAAGCGTTTTTAAATCTTCTCCCCCAAAACAACAGCTGGTAGGCCTAGGAATGGGCATAGGAATAACGCTATCGATTTCTCCTGTGGGTTTATAGCGGGTAATTTGCCAACCGTCCCAATGGCAGCTCCATATATAACCCTCACTGTCGACAGTAAGCCCATCAGGAAAACCTGCTGATGGCGAAATTTGAGCAAAAACTTGAAAGGCCCCTAACTGACCTTTTATAGGATCAAATTCATATTCATAGATTTGACGCGCTGGAGAATCACAAATATACATTCGACTATTATCTAAATTCCACGCAATCCCATTACCAACGGTAAAGCCATTAGCCATCTCCATCGCTTTGCCTTCTACGTCTAAACAATAGAGCGAGCCCACGGGGCTCTCTTCAGCAATATCTTTAGTCGCCGCCCAAAAACGACCCTGCCGATCGCACTTGCCATCATTAAACATATCTTGAGGCGGCTTTTTTAAAGGTAATGCAAGCGTTTGTGCCATACCTGTTTCTGTATCAATGGAAGCAAAACGATCACTGAGTGCAGCTATCAATCCTCCTTTAGCACGCCAGCCAATGGAACCAATCTGGCTAGGCATTTTAAATTTTTTAACGCTTTTATTATTGATATTTAAACGATTCAAGGTTGCTGCAACGATATCGACCCAATAAAGACATTTTTGTTCGGGATGCCAAAGCGGACTTTCACCCAATAACATGGTTTCTTCACATACAACGACTGGATTTGACATAGATTTACCAAATTAAACGATAGATGGTTTCATGATAATAACGCTCGCCCGGCAATAAAAAAGGCGAGGGGAATTGAGGATAATTAACGGCTCCCGGAAAGTTTTGTGTTTCCATACAAAAAGCGCCATATCGCTGTGTTGTCAATCCTCCACTGATAGGATAACTCTTAAGGCTATTGCCGGTATAAAATTGTAACCCCGGCTGGGTCGTCTGCACTTCTAATGTACGTCCACTCATGGGCTCTTTGATCTGTGACACTAAGCGAGGATGATGGTTAATCATTGCCGGCAACACAAAACAAAGATCATAGCCGCCGATCGGTATCTCCTCTAAGCGTTCCCCTAAATGGTGTGGTTGACGAAAATCAAAAGGGGTATCATTTACCTCGGCTATTTGTCCAGTAGGAAGTAAATCTTTATCGGTCACTACATAATGATCGGCAAAAACCTGTAACACATGATCTAACACGGTGCCCTGTCCTGCACCTGCTAAATTCCAATAAGCATGGTTAGTTAAATCAACTGGAGTTACCCGATCTGTTTTTGCCTCAAAAGAAATTTTTAATTCATTAGCCAATGTCAAACTATAGGTTGTTTTTACTTCTAATGTTCCTGGATAACCCTGATCACCATCTGGACTTACTATTTTAAATTCAACACTGGCTTTATCACTCTGAATAGAAACTTCAGGCTGCCAAATTGCTTTATCAAAACCTCTTTCGCCACCATGTAAATGGTGTGCAAAATCTTTATTTTTTGTTAAATGGATTTCTTCTCCCTGATAATTAAAAGACGCATTTGCAATACGGTTAGTCACTCGTCCTATGGTCGCACCAAAATAAAAATCATGATTTAAATATTCCTCAAGATGATCAAACCCTAAAGTAAGTTCGTGTACAGTACCTCTTAATCCTGGTACTTTTACTGAGATAAGGGTAGCACCATAATTTATAACGCTGATTGACATTCCACTGGGATTACGCAATGTGTATTGCGTAATCGTTTGGCCATCAGGTAACTCGCCAAAAGTAGATGGCTGACAAAACATTTCAGGCATAATATCCTCGTAAATCTGGCATTGCTTCTTGTGGAATAATTGCACCGGGATAAGCGATAACCATGCTAGCTAATTGATGACCCCATTGCGCCGCTTTTATGGGTTCAATGTCTAACAAACGTGCCGCTACATAAGCCGCATTAAATGAATCGCCCGCGCCGGTTGTATCCACTGTTTTTTCTATAGAACAAGCAGGGACACTTTTTTGCGTGGCAATAGTAGCAATCAACACTGGTTCAGCACCACATTTAACAATTATTTCTATTATTTTATTTTTTAATAAGCGTTGTACGCAGGCTTCCGGCGTCACATCACCAAATAAAGATTGCTCGTCTATAAAAGTAGGCAACGCAACGTCTACCCATTTTAAAGTTCGATCAATGACTGTTCTTGCTGATTCAGCATCAGGCCAAAGTGAAGCACGGTAATTGGTATCAAAAATTATCTTAACACCTTTTTGTTTTGCCTTTTCTAATATCGCCCATAAATATTCCCGACTCGCCTCATCAAGAATAGCCAAAGTAATACCTGTTAAATATAAATAATCCATGCTTAGCAATTTTTTTTCTAAATCAAGTGTGGCACAGGATTTAAAAAGTTCCCGTGCCGCAGAATTTTGGCGATAAAAATAAAAAGTTCTTTCTCCTTCTTCATCGGTACGGATTAAATAAAGTCCAGGTAATTTATTCGGTAAACGACACACTAAATCTGTATTGAGTCCTTCTTCTTGCCAGTTTTTTAGCATGCTATCGCTATAGCTATCACAACCTAAAGCGGTCACATAATGGATAGTAAAAGATTCCGCAGGAAGTAAGCGCCGTAAATAAATGGCGAAATTCAAGGTGTCGCCCGCAAAAGATAGGGCTAGCGTGGTGTCGCTACGATGGGATAGCTCTAGCATCGCTTCACCAATGACTGCAATTTGCTTCATTTTAGGGTTCCAGAATAAGCAAGGACTTTAAAAAGACTTAGAAAGTTTATACTCAAAGCAATGGGATTTTTGGCAAGGCGCCGCGAAAATGAAGCAACCGGAAATATATTCAGCATACATGAGGATTGCGAATTGAGCGGGAACGCCGCCAAAAATTCAAGTGAAAAGAGTATATCTGAAATTTGCGTAGAAAAAAAAGAGGACGTATCATCAAGAATAATCTCAGTAGGATCTAGAAAACGTGCTCACACTCATTGATATTTTACAGCAAAGTCGCATTATACCGGTTATTGTAATTGATAAGATAGAACATGCAATTCCTTTGGCTAACACTTTAGTGGAAAATGGCTTCAAGGTATTGGAAATTACACTGCGTACGGATTGTGCTTTAGAGGCTATCAAACAAATAGCTAATAGCGTACCAGACGCTATTCTAGGGGCTGGCACTATTATTACACCTCGCCAATTGTCTGAAGCTAAAGCCGCCGGTGCACAATTTGCAGTCAGTCCTGGTCTTAGCGAACAACTTGTTGCTGAAACAAAAAAAGAGAAATTAGCCTATCTGCCTGGCATTGCCACCGTCTCTGAAGCACTGTTAGCCTATGAGCTAGGCTTAACGGCGCTTAAATTTTTTCCGGCTGAAATAATGGGTGGAATAAAAGCATTGTCTGCTCTATCAGAAGTATTGCCTTCGTTACAGTTCTGTCCTACTGGCGGCATTAATCTTGATAACTTTATTAACTATCTGAAATTACCCCAAGTTCCTTGTATTGGTGGCACATGGATAGCACCTCGTGCACTGATTGAAAAAGAAAATTTTACGGAAATTGCTTTACATGCAAAAGAAGCACAAAGAAAATTACAAACTATTCTTTAATTAATGATACCGCAGCACTACTTTTATTGAACATTGAATAAAATCTACTAGACTTCCCTCATATTGATTATTTATAGATATAAGGGACACATGAATAAGCAATCTATTCAAGGAAAAGGAAATTACACTAAACTTACACTCTATTTTTTGCCTTTCCTATTGCTTATAGTCCCCCTAAAAGGATTTGCAGCCGTAGTCCCTAGTACCATAGTACCTGGTCAAGTAGAGCGGCAATTAAGAAACACTGTTCCTATCAACACAGAGCAACCCTCTAGGGTTGTTACACAAGCCACTCCAGTAGCTGTAGCCTCCACGACGCCTATACCTCCGAGTATGCGTACTCCGTTTATCCTTCGCTCAGTACGCATTATAGGATCAAGCGTTTATTCACAAGAAAGTTTAAACGCTTTTTATCAGCCTTATCTTAATAAAAGGATAAGTTATTCTGAACTAGAAAAGATTGCATCCGATATTACCTTAAAATATCTCAGAGATGGCTATATACTCTCGCGCGCACATATACCAATACAAAACCTAAAATCAGGACATGTAACCATAACCATTATCGAAGCCTATGTTACTAATGTAAGCATTCAAGGAAAAATCCATGGTTTAGAAAACTTTCTAAATACATACAGTGAAAAAATTAAGCAGTCCCGTCCTTTACAACAAAAAACGTTACAGCATTACACTTTATTATTAAATCGCTTACCGGGTGTCAAAGCTACGCTTCAAATCAACCCCATATCAGAAAATTCAGGCGCACAAAACCTTATTTTTAATATCCAACAAAAACGCTTTTCTCCTTACGCTATTCTCAACAACAATCAATCCCGCTATTTGGGCTCACAGAATTTATTTGTTAGCGCTAATATGTATTCCTTATTACAAGGTGGTGATGCAACTACCGTAACCGCTGCCACCGCACCCTTCGAACCCCGGGTGCTGCAGTATTATTATTTATACGAAGTCATACCTATTGGCGTTTACGGCGATCACTTAGATGTTGCTGCAGACTATACACAAACAAAACCCAATGTACTCGGACCTCCAACCGCGACTGGGGTAGTAGGAACTTTTGATAGTTTGGCCGGCAAAGTAGGTGAGATCACTGGCTATTATTATCATCCATTTATTCTACAAACGGATGAAAAACTAGAAGGCCGTTTAGCACTGGGCTACTATAATAGTAAAACAACCGGCTTTAATGAGCCGGTTAATGGGCCCCAAGATGTTACTGTAAGAGTTCCAACTATACGCGCTCAATCAGTTTACGAACGTACTAGACCCAAATACCTTGATAGAATAGAGGCCGAAATAAGCCAAGGCTTTCATTCGCTCGGCGCTGCAATAGGACCTCCTGCATCCAATAATCCGTCAATTGACTATACAAAACTTTATTACTACGCATCCCACATACAAATTCTTCCTAAGTCGTTCTCAATACTCATTTATTCAATGGGCCAATATGCTTTTAACCCATTGATCCCTGTTGAAAAAATTCCTTATGGTGGAATCCCATTTGGACGTGCCTATGATCCTTCTGAAATCATTGGAGATAGTGGCATTATGGGAGGATTAGAAATACGCTACAATACATTTCCAGAATCTTTCAGTACCGTGCAGTATTTTACACGTTACGATATTGGCAAAGTATGGAACAAAAATGTTGCACCTGCTTTCGCTTTAAATAGCGTATACAGTGATGCTTCATTATCTGCGGGGTTACGATTATTTTTAACAAAAGATTTCAATCTTGAACTCAGTGTTGCCAGACCTTTAACCAACCCTGTTCAAGCAGAAGTATTAAGCGGAAAAAATGGAAAGAGTTTACGCTTTTTCTTTAACTTCAGTTATACACCTCTTTGATAAAGTAACCCGCTTATATTCAATAAGAATCAATATAAGCGGGTTACTCGTGCTTCAATTTTAAATAATTAGTGCTTTAATACATTCCCTAACGTATTTTTTAAAGTTCCACCTACATTGCCGCCGCTAGGCAAGCTTGGTAAGCGAATACCTGTTCCTGGTAACGTACTTGGTCCACCTGGAACTGCAAAAGTCTTTCCGTGAGGCCCTGTAATAGCAATGAGCTGGCCTTGCTTCGTTATAGCTCTTACACCTACTCCTGCATTAGGCAATGTTACATTTAATCTTGCTAATTCCTGAGGTGTTAATACGCCTGCTTGTAAACCTAGGGTTTGCAGCGCGGTCGCATTTAATACAAGGCCACCATCGCCTGTCAGTGTCACACCTGCTATATTGCCCAAATTAGGAAACCCACCACCGCCGCCACTACCTGGAGGCGCAGTTGTTGGCCCTCCTCCTGTACCTGTAGTACCAGTTCCGGCTCCACCTACGCCACCTGGACCACCACTTCCACCACCACAGGCAGTCAGTAATAAAATCGCCACGACTATCCCCGCGAAACGAAGACTACTATTTAAAAGCTTCATATTTCACTCCATGTAAATATCTATTTAATATCTAAATAAGGCTATTTATCCTAGAAGCTTAATTAGGTAGAGTCAAATATAAAAAATCTGCTAAATATTTAACAATTTGCTTTAATAGGATTTTTTTACTATATACCGCTCGTTACTTGAAATACTATTTTTAAAATAGCGCGAGTGATATAGCCGGTTATCTGAACTTAGCTTTAAAAAAGCACTTGGTTATTTCAGATTTACTATGAATTTCTGTACAATAAGTTCATCTAAACCCAACAAGGAGAATAGCTCTATGACCAAGCAAATTCCTGATAATCAGTTTAATACTGATTCACTCGATAACTCAATGCAACTGCTCGATAGGCAACTCAATGAAACCCATTTGTTAAGACATCCTCTTTACCAAGCTTGGTCAGCAGGAAAACTTTCAATCAATGATTTACAAAATTATGCCTGCCAATATTATCACCATGTCGATGCTTTTCCGCGCTATATCAGCGCAACGCATAGTAACTGCCATCTTCCTCAAGCGCGCCAGGTATTATTAGAGAATTTGAATGACGAAGAAGGCGTTTCTACAGGGGAGCCTCATCCTACCTTATGGCTACAATTTTCTAAAGGTTTAGGCTTATGTGAAGAAACCGTAAAAAACAGCGTACCTACACCAGAAACTAAACAACTCATAGACGATTTTCTATCGCTTTCGCGTTCTTCTTATGCAGAAGGCTTAGGTGCTTTATATGCTTATGAACGCCAAATTCCACAAACAGCGGCCAGTAAAATTATGGGACTTAAACAATTTTATAATATCGATGACCAAGCCACATTAAAATTCTTTCGAGTACATTTAGAAGCTGATGTGGAACACTCTGAAGCCACTAAAACACTCATGCAAGAATTACCCCTCGTAGAAAAAATAAAGGCAGAAAAGGCAGCAAAAAAAATAGCTCAATCGGTATGGAATATGTTAAGTGGTATACAAGCACAAACGATTGGAAATATTCATTGCGAAATACCCGTGACTTAGTCCGCTAAAAAAACAGACACGTCAGCCCGTCATTGCGAGCGCAAAGCGCGCGGCAATCCAGTGAAGAGGCTAATTTTTTCCTGGATGGCCACGGCTGGAATTTTATTCCAGCCTCGCCATGACGATTAAAGGTATGCAGGAGCAAATCCCGACTAATTAAGTTATTACGGTGCTTCTGAGACAGAGATACGCTTAATCTTGCCACCTAATTGTGATAATTTTTCTTCTATACACTCATAACCGCGGTCAATATGATAGATCCGATTGACTGTCGTTTCACCTTCTGCCGTCAATCCGGCAAGAACCAAACTCGCAGAAGCACGTAAATCTGTAGCCATCACTTCGGCACCCGTTAACTTCTCAACACCCTTACAAACAGCGGTATTACCTTTTAATGTGATATCTGCACCCATACGACGCATTTCTTGAGCATGCATAAAGCGATTTTCAAAAACCGTTTCGGTAATAGTACCAGTTCCTTCTGCCGTAATATTCAATGCCATAATTTGCGCTTGAACATCGGTAGGAAAAGCTGGATAGGGTGCTGTAATAACATTAACTGCTTTTGCACGTTTATTACGCATATCCAACTCAATCCAATGATCGCCAATGGTAATTTCCGTACCCGCTTCTCGTAAGGTATAAATAACCGCTTCTAAATGTTTCGCTTTTATATCTTTTAAACGAATAAACCCTCGTGTACAGGCTGTTGCAATAAGATAGGTAGCAGCCTCAATGCGATCAGGTAAAATTCGGTAATAACCGCCTGTTAACTGTTGAACGCCTTCGATGGTTATCGTATCTGTTCCAGCATCGCTAATATTAGCGCCGATGCTATTTAAAAAATTAGCTAAATCAACAACTTCTGGTTCACGCGCCGCATTTTTTATAACGGTTTTTCCTTTTGCCAGCGTTGCTGCCATCATTAAATTTTCTGTTCCTGTTACGGTAATTGTATCGAGTTTAATCACAGCACCTTGTAGCCGTCCCTTTGCTTTAGCCTTGATATAACCATTTTCAACACTCATCTTCACACCCATTGCCTGCAATCCTTGGATATGCAGATTAACGGGCCGAGTTCCAATCGCACAACCGCCTGGCAAAGAAACAATTGCTTCACCACAACGTGCTAATAATGCTCCTAATACCAGAATAGAAGCGCGCATTTTTCGAACCAGCGCATAGGGCGCATAGGAATCGATCAAGTCGCGCGCATTCACTTCTAAACTCATGCGCTCACCAATCATGAATTGAGCACCCATACCACTCAGAAGCTCCACCATAGTCGTCACATCTTGCAGATGCGGCACATTAAATAAAGTAATCGGTTCTTTTGATAATAAGCAAGCCGCTAAAATAGGTAAGGTTGCATTCTTCGCCCCAGAAATTCGCACCTCACCTTGCAACGGTGTCCCTCCCTTAATAATAAGTTTATCCACCATTTAACTCTCTATTTAAATTTTTATCGGTACGATGTTTTTTAGGCCAGCAAGCTGGATTATCGCTAACATTTGCTTAGGCAAATGAAGAAAATGAATTGTCCGTGATTGACGGTGAAAACTCCGTGTCCAAGCAATCAACAAAGCAACGCCACTACTATCGCTTTGAGTGACTTCTGCTAAATCAAAAACAACTGATTGTGCTTTATCTTTTAGCGCCTCCTGACTTTGTTGCCATATCCGGGGTACGGTATCAAAACTTAATTCTCCCGAAAGACAATAAGCACCGTCACGCTTTTGAAACAAATTAGACGAGTTGTTCATTAGTTATTTTGCGCATTATGCTGTGCAAGCTTATTGATCAATCCATCAATGCCCGCTTGTTGTAGTTCTTGCACAAACTGAGAGCGAAAACTCTCCACTAAACTAATACCATCGACACTAAAGTCGTAAAGTTTCCATTGCTCGCCTACTCGCATTAATCGATAACTGACATTGATAGCAGGCCCTGAGTCACGAATGATCTTACTATTAACTTGCACACGTGACGCTGCATTAAAGTTGCTCCGTAATGGATCAAACTTTATTTTTTCATCCGTATATTGTGCTAACGCACTTGAATAAGTACGAATCAATAAGGTAGTAAATTGCTGAGTAAACGCTTGTCTTTGTGCAGGGCTTGCTTGCATCCATGCGTTTCTACCTAATGCTCTTTCTGACATACTGACTAGGTCTACATGTGGCAATAAAATTTGATTAACAATGCCATAAACAAGCTGTGGCTTTGTTTTTAATGTAGCTTGGTTTTGTTGCAACGTCGCAATCAATTGATTGGATGTGGTTTGCAACAAATCCAGCGGCGAAGAAATAGCCCATACCGCTGTACAAACTAATAACCCAATCATAAATAAAATAAATTTTTTCACTGTTTTCCCCCTGAGTTCTTTAAACTGAATACGAGTTGCCCAATTAAGTCCTCTAGGATTAACGCAGGATGCGTATCTTGAATAACACTTCCATTCTTTAAAAAATTTTGATCAAACCCAGGCTTAAGGCTAATGTAATTAGCACCTAACAATCCTTGAGTTTGAATACTCGCTGATGTATCCGCTGGCAATTGTTGTTGCTTCGCATCAAGTTGCATGGTTACGATTGCTTTAAATTGTGTACTATCGAGTTTTATGGAGGAAACTTGACCAATTCGAACACCCGCCAAGGTAACGGGTGATCGCACTTTAAGCCCGCCGATATTATCAAAATCTGCCGTAATGGTATAGCCATTACTAGCAAGGGCATTACTTAAACCACTTACCTTAAGCGCTAAAATAAGTACAGCAATAATACTGCACAGCATAAATAAACCCACCCAAACCTCTATTATCCTATCGCGCACTTACCAACCCCCCATCATCACAGCCGTTAATATAAAATCTAAACCCAGCACCGCTAAAGAAGAATAAACAACCGTACGCGTGGTAGCACGCCCAATTCCCTGTGCTGTCGGCACTGTATCATAGCCTTGAAAGACAGCAATCCACGTCACTACGATCCCAAAAACAATGCTTTTTATTATCCCGTTGACAATATCATCGTAAAAATCAACCGAAGCTTGCATCGCTCCCCAAAAGGTACCGCCATCGACACCTAACCATACTACCCCTACTAAGTAGCCTCCCCAAATGGCAATGCTGCTAAAAATGATGGCTAACAATGGCATTGAGATAAAACCTGCCCAAAAACGAGGAGCAATAATACGTCGCAGTGGATCAACACCCATCATTTCCATACTTGCTAACTGCTCGGTTGACTTCATTAAACCAATTTCGGCCGTCAACGCTGAACCTGCACGTCCTGCAAACAATAATGCCGTCACGACTGGACCTAATTCTCGAACCACACTCAAGGCCACAAGCTGACCTAATTGTTGGCTTGCTCCAAATTTATCTAAAGTATTATAGCCCTGTAATCCAACGACCATACCAATAAATAATCCCGATAAAATAATAATCAGCAGTGAAAGCACACCGATAAAATACAGTTGTTCTACCAGCAAGGGAAAATTTTTTCTAAAGTGTGGTCTGCGATAAAGCGCATGCAAAAAAAATAGCCCCGAACGCCCGAGACCCATCAATAATCCTAAGCCAATTCGGCCCAACTCACTTAATGTGTTAGTTATCCACATAGTTTAATGAAACAAATCTTGAATATAATCGACGGCAGGATAATGAAATGGAACGACACCATCGGGTAAGCCTTGCAAAAATTGTTCAAGCTCAGGGTTTTTATTCATACTTAATTCTTCCGGCGTTCCCCGACCAATAATCTTGCCGCTTGCAATCAAATAAATATAATCCGCAATACGCATGACTTCTTGGACATCATGCGAGACCAAAATCATCGTCATGGATAATGCTCTATTCAAATCACAAATCAGCTTAATAATGACCCCAAGCGCAATAGGGTCTAACCCGGTAAACGGTTCATCGTACATAATCAGTTCTGGATCAAGCGCAATCGCTCGGGCTAATGCAATACGGCGTGCCATACCACCTGATAGCTGACTAGGCATGAGTTCAGCTGTGCCTCGCAACCCTACAGACTCTAATTTCATCAGCACAATATCACGAATCATAAAATCAGGTAGCTGTGTATGTTCTCGCAGAGGGAAAGCAATATTTTCAAAAACGTTTAAATTCGTAAATAGTGCACCGCTTTGGAATAAAATACCTATCTTGCGACGTAACTCATAAAGCTGTGTACGCGATAAATTATTAATAACTCTGTCATTAATCTGTACAGTTCCGGCCTTGGGCTTAAGCTGACCGCCTATTAAGCGTAAAAGGGTTGTTTTACCACAACCACTTGGCCCCATAATCGCAGTAATTTTTCCACGCGGGATAGTTAGGTTGATATCGGAAAAGACGGTGCGTCCGTTACGTTCAAAAGACAAACGTCGAACCTCGACTAAATTGTCCAATCACTCTTCCCCTTTTCTCACTTTCTCAATTAAATAATCAACCACTTGTAAAAAACGCGCCGGGTCTCCGCCTACAAGGCTGGGATCAACTTTATACCGGTTATCCACCACTAATGTTGGCGCAGCAACAATTTTATCCTCTTGCATCAAGGTATCACTACGTAATAGCTGTGCATCAATACCCGGCGAAAAGCTCGCCATACTTTCAAATTCTTGTTGTTTAACACCTTCTTTAATAAAAAAAGCTTCTTGTAATTTAGGATCAGACAAATCCTGCCTATCAACATGAATAGCTTTAAATAGTGCAGGCGTCAATTGTCTCTCTACGCCTAACATCTGGGCTATGTAATAAGCACGCGCTAAACTGCGCCAACTAGGCTGAAATATAATGGGTATACGTTCAAACTTCACATAAGCCGGCTTTTTCGCCAGCCACTTTTCTAAGATTGGTTCAAAATGGTAACAAGCTGGACAGGCATAATTAAAAAACTCTTTGACCTCTATAATTTCTTTAGGACCTATTATAGGGGTAATTTGTGAGTTAGAAATAACTTGATAGTCTCTCCCTGCTTGAAAATCAGTAGGGGAGTTTGGCTTACCACTACTGACCTTCCCACAAGATATCAATAGGGTGGATAAAATCAGTAACGCCAGGCTACGGATAGTCAACTTAAGCATACGGCCCTCTTTTATAAAGACGTCAAAGCAATAAAAATGACCAAGCATAACATAGCTTATAGAAAAACGTTAAACGTTAAGTGACTACATGCGTGTAGCAAAGGAGGAATGTACAGGCACGAAGCAACTTATAGGTTGAAAATATGCTCAATAAAGCAAGGTGTTGAGCGATACCTGAGCTACGAGATAAACTAAAAAGCCTATGTACTATCACTATTACATCGCTAGCGCTAGTGGAAAATAACTAGACCACATCACATAAAAGCATCAGCTAAAAATTAGATTTAAGTTTAACTCTATTAAATATTATGAGAAAAAAATAAGTTTTTCTTTTTAAACAAAAAAATTGGCTGTAATTTATTATCATGTGAGGAAAGTATAATTTTTTGTTTTTAATTAGCTGACTAACTCGATACTTATGGGCAACCATCGTAAATTCTATTGTTTTTCCTACTGCGCCAAGTCCATTGTTTTTTAATGATCAAATCCTTTTCATTATTTCTCTTAAATTACTTATCAAAAATGATTTAACTTTATTTTATCTATTCGATTAAATTTTATTAACTCTTTGATTATTCATCTCCTTTTGCGAAATTTAGAACATTGAAATAATCTTTGATAGGTAATACTATAGTGCTGAGGGTGTGTAAATTTTAGCAATTGTAAAATAAAAATTAAATTAAAAACAATATAAAATCCTCTGGAGACATACGAAATTTTCTTCATAGAAGACGATAGGGATATTTAAATACAACACTAAGGCTTCTCTTATTTAATCATTTTTTATGGAGATAAATTATGTGGACTATCTCGAATCAAATACGCTATCAAATTATTGCGCAATATCGAGGAAGCAAACTGATGATTAATATCCTGGGTAAAGGGCTCTATTTTATGAGCAATGCGCGTCATATTTTTAATAACCCCTTGCTTTTAAATGGCTTTTCACAAGAAGAAGCGGCGCTTATTGGCTATATTGTTGGTACAGAAAGCGGTATAGATAGTTAGCAACGCTGCTCTTTTTCCTTACACCTATTTAAAAGGTGGAATTTGATGCATTATAAAACAAGTATAAGGACGCTTTTTAATTCAGCCTAAATTTTTAGTAAGGTAGCTTATCTATTATGATGAAAAATCAAGAGGATTTAAAAAAGGCTTCAGCTAAAGCCGCATTAGACTATATTAAAATGGGCCAAGTTATTGGTTTAGGCAGTGGATCCACTGTCAATCACTTTATAACCGCATTAGCCTCTATAAAATCAAAAATTGAAGGTGTTGTTGCAGCCTCTGTTAATACCGAAAAATATTTAAAACAACACGGTATTCCTATCCTAAATCTTAATACCGCTGGTGAATTAGCGCTTTACATCGATGGTGCTGACGAAGTCAATCCCCAACTACAGCTAATAAAAGGAGGGGGCGGTGCTTTAACTCGCGAAAAAATTATAGCGGCTGCGAGCAAACACTTTATTTGTATCGCTGATGAAAGTAAATACGTTGGATTATTAGGACAAGGCGCACTTCCCATTGAAGTTATTCCTATGGGGCGTAGCTATGTTGCGAGAGAAATTGTTAAATTAGGAGGCTTTCCTGCTTATCGCGATAACTTCCTTACCGATAATGGAAATATTATTTTAGATACTCAAAATTGGGACTTTACTGATCCTATTCGCCTAGAACGACTCCTTAATAACATTCCCGGTGTTGTTTGCAATGGGCTATTTGCGCAACGTCCCGCCGATACATTATTACTAGCCACCGACAGTGGCGTTAAAACAACAGAAAGGTAGGATAATAAACAGAAACTGCTATACTTTAATGATAGTAAAGAGGTAAGAATGATTTGGATCATTAGTTTAAACAGCAGTCTAGGTCATATTTATTCTTATGAACCAAAGGAACACCAGCTAACGCTTTTAGAAAGCTTAACAAACCCAAGTGCACATCTAAAAGACAGTGATTTACTGACCGATAAGCCTGGTCACTATCAAACCATGCACGCTGCCAAAGGAGCCTATGAAGCACCCAGCGATCCGCACGAAGTAGCGCTAGCACGCTTTACCCGAAATTTAGCTGATTTATTAAAAAAAGGGCTTGATAATCATCAATATAAAAAACTCATTTTATGCGCGCCGCCGCATGTAGGCGGCGCTCTGTTAAGCAACCTTGATAAACAAGTTGAGCATACCTTATTAATAAATATCAAAAAAAATTTTGTTGAATCGGATCCCTCACAGTTAATTGACTATTTAAAAGCAAACTGGTGGGATATTGTTCGTTCAAATAAATTATAATAGCTGATATGTCAAACTGCACTAACAACAACTTAGTCATTGATAAAAGTCACGCTTCACCTAACGTCAATCAACGGATCTTTTCTTTAGTTTTACATTACACCGCACTTGACCTTAAATCTTCGTTAAAAGCATTAACTGACCCTAACACGCAGGTCAGTGCACATTACCTTATTCCTGAACAGAGCATAAGCGGAAAAAGACAAATTTTTCAACTGGTTGATGAAAAAGAACGCGCTTGGCATGCAGGCGCTAGTACGTGGCAGAAAAGAATAAACTTAAATGATTCTTCTATTGGAATAGAGATTGTTAATTTAGGCTATAGCGATAAAAATGGGAAACGACTCTGGTATCCTTTTACTGATTATCAAATTGAAAGTGTGATTGAATTAGCAAAAATTATTATTGCTCGCTATCAGATCCATCCTAGCTGTATCATTGGACATAGTGATATAGCACCGGGGCGAAAAGTGGATCCTGGCCCTTTATTTCCCTGGAAAACTCTCTATGAAAATGGCATTGGCGCATGGTTTGAAGAAGAAGAAGAACTTGGCTATAATCATGCACATGAGATTGATATTTCAAGTTTACAAAAAAATTTACAAGCCTATGGATATGCGATTGAAATAACGGGAACACTTGATAAACAAACTCGTACCATTTTACAAGCCTTTCAAATGCACTTCAGAGCTCGAGATTATTCAGGTAATCCAGACACTGAAACCTTTGCAATACTTGAAAATTTACTAAAAAAATACTTTCCTAAGATAAAATAAGACTCATTGATATCTTCATTTTTTCTGGCAAAAAAAATAATTCCAGCTATATTCTTTAAACTCCAGCATTCATAGGATTCAACAATGTTTCACAGACTCAGGGAAGTATCAAATAATAATCAGTTATTAATCCAACAATTTAATCAATTAAGCCAGCACATGTTATGGGCACTCGAAGAAAACCGTAATTTACGTAGGGAAATAATAGGGCTAACCCGAGATTTAAGCAGTATTCTTCTCGATCATATTAACTCGCAGCAACGATCTTTAGCATTACAACAAGAAATAGCCGCTAAAACTTCGAGAATTACCGAGCTAGAAAGCCATATAACAAGGCTCCAGGAAAAAATAACTTCGTTAGATAACCAGCTCGTTCGATCTATCTCGCGTACCCAAATAATAATCCCTAATCCTACAGTTACTACCAACAACGCCAACATGCATTCTTCTGCAACAAATGCACCTAATAATCATTAAACTCAATAAGATAAACCAGCCAATTAAATTACCATTATTTAGGCCGTTTCCAAGTTGATATAGTCCGTGTCTCTGCACGGCTAACCGTTAATTTTCCTGCAGGTACCTCTTTACTTAAGGTAGAACCAGCGCCTATGGTTGCTTTCTTCCCTACGCGAATAGGTGCTATTAATGCTGCATTGGAACCAATAAATACTTCATCTTCAATGATTGTCTGATATTTTTTAACACCATCATAATTACAGGTAATGGTTCCAGCACCTACGTTAACGTTTTTTCCAATCTTTGCATCACCAATATAACTGAGGTGATTAATTTTAGTTTCTGATTGAATCTGGCTATTTTTAATCTCAACAAAATTGCCAATATGAACATTATTCTTTAATTTAGTCCCTGGTCGAATGCGCGCAAAAGGACCAATAATGCAATTATCTTCAATAATCGCATCTTCAATCATGCAATAACCTTTAATTTCTACTCCGGCACCTATTTTGACATTCTTGAGTGTTGTATTTGGCCCTATATAACTATTTGCACCAATGGTATTTTCCCCTTCTAAAATAACATTGATATCGATAACAACATCTTTCCCTATAGTTAATTTACCTCGTAAATCAAAACGATTGGGATCGTGCAAAGTAAGCCCTTTTAGCATGAGCTTTTCTGCTTGGCTTTTCTGGTAGTGACGCTCCAGTTTAGCAAGCTGCACTCGATCATTAATGCCTTGCGTTTCGCCCTCAATATCGGATGAAACTGTTACTACATTAATTTTTGAATTGACTGCCATTTCAATGATATCCGTTAAATAGTATTCCCCTTGCGCATTCATTTTTTTAAGATTAGGAAGCCATTGTTTTAATAACTTAACCGGGACATAAAAAATACCACTATTTACTTCCTGTATTTTTTTTTGTACGGCTGTTGCTTCCTTTTCTTCGATGATTTGAGCAACTTCCCCCTTTGCATTACGCAAAATACGACCTAATCCAAATGGATACGGCGTTGTTAAGGTAATCAAACCAATTTCATTCGGTTTCGTATTAGCAATTAATTTTTTTAAGGTACTCAAATGAATGAGCGGGGTATCTCCCAGCAAAATAAGTACTTGATTCTCATCGTTTTTAATCTGTGGTATCGCTTGTGCAACAGCATGACCCGTACCTAAAATTTCTTTTTGCTTCACCCAAGTAACCGCTAAATCAGCTAGATAATTAGGCACTTGGCTTCCGCCATTCCCATATATGACATGAATAGCATGTGGATTTAATTGACTAACCGTTTCTACTATGTACTGTAGTAATGGTTTCCCCGCTAGTTTATGCAAAACTTTAGGTAGATTAGAATGCATACGCTTGCCGTGACCTGCGGCAAGAATAATGACATCAAGAAATTTTTTTTGGGGGTGTGATAGTTTGTTTGATTTCATGGTTGAAGCTTTTTGTCCCCACCCATCTGCCTAAAAACAGACGATATTGGCGCTAGGAGATAAACTCCGTTCCATAGCTTAACGCTTTCCTGTTGCTTTCTGCTTTAACTTAGCAATTGCTTGCAATTGTGCAACAGCTTGGGCAAGTTCTATTGTTGCTTTTGCATAATCAATATCGGCTTGTTTATCGCTTAAAGCATGCTCCGCACGCTGTTTCGCTTCTAATGCTGCCATCTCATCTAAATCAGCTGCTCGAACCGCTGTATCCGCTAAAAGCGTAATTAACGTAGGCTGAACTTCTAATATGCCACCCGAAATATAGAGAACTTCATCCTCTCCATCTGGTTTTACAAGCCGAACAGATCCTGGCTTTAATGCGGTTACCAGTTGTGTGTGGCCTGGATAAATGCCTAACTCTCCGAGCAACCCGCTAACCACTAAGTGAGCAACTTGACCTGAAAAAATCTCAGTTTCAGCACTAACTATGTCAACCTGCATACTCTTCATCATGATACTTAAAACCCTATAAGGCCTTTGCTTTAGTCGCTACTTCGTCAATACCACCAACCATATAAAATGCTTGTTCTGGCACATCGTCATATTCGCCATTTAATATTGCTTTAAAGCCACGAATCGTTTCTTTAAGGCTGACATATTTACCTGGCGAACCGGTAAATATTTCTGCAACAAAGAACGGTTGTGATAAAAACCGCTGTACTTTACGTGCGCGCATTACAATAAGCTTATCTTGTTCTGATAGCTCATCCATCCCTAAAATAGCAATAATGTCCTTTAATTCTTTATAACGCTGTAAGGTTTTTTGCACCGCACGCGCCACTGTATAATGCTCTTCACCAACAATCAACAGATCCAGCTGACGGCTATTAGAATCAAGAGGATCGATAGCCGGGTAAATCCCTAATTCGGCAATTTGACGCGACAATACAACGGTAGCATCTAAATGTGCAAAGGTAGTTGCTGGAGAAGGATCCGTCAAATCGTCAGCAGGAACATATACCGCTTGGATAGAGGTGATAGAGCCTGTTTTAGTTGAAGTAATACGCTCTTGCAAAGCACCCATTTCAGCAGCCAATGTCGGTTGATAACCTACGGCTGAAGGCATACGACCTAATAACGCAGAAACTTCTACGCCCGCGAGCGTATAACGATAAATATTATCGATAAATAATAAAACATCACGACCCTCATCACGAAAATTTTCTGCAACGGTTAGACCAGTCAATGCCACACGCAAACGATTACCAGGAGGTTCATTCATCTGTCCATAGACCAACGACACTTTATCTAAAACGTTAGATTCTTTCATTTCGTGGTAGAAATCATTTCCTTCCCGTGTACGCTCACCAACACCGGCAAATACGGAATAACCACTATGTTCGATGGCAATATTACGGATAAGTTCCATCATGTTGACAGTTTTACCTACACCCGCACCACCAAATAAACCTACTTTACCGCCTTTTGCAAAAGGACAAAGTAAATCAATTACTTTGATACCCGTCTCTAAGAGCTGCTCATTGGCGGCTTGTTCCGAAAAACTAGGCGCCTTACGATGAATTGGTAAACGTAATTCTTCATTAATGGGGCCGGCCTCATCAATAGGCTGACCTAAAACGTCCATAATACGTCCCAAGGTTTGTTTACCCACAGGTACACTAATAGGCGCCCCAGTATTGCTTACCTTTAAACCTCGCTTTAAACCATCACTGGTACCCATTGCAATAGTACGAACAATACCATCGCCTAACTGCTGTTGAACTTCGAGTATTAAACCCTCATTATCCACCATCAATGCATCATAAATGTTAGGCACGTGTCCACGTGAAAACTGGACGTCAACGACGGCACCAATAATTTCAACAATATTTCCGGTAGATTCTGTTTGCTTCATAACTCTTCTCTTCGTTTATTCATGGGACATATTCTTCGCATTCGCACTTGAATATTTGTCTGCTAAACTGCCTCGCTTCCTGCAACTATCTCCGCCAATTCTTTTGTAATAGAGGCTTGGCGGGCCTTATTATAGGCTAACTGCAGATCATTTATCAGTTCACCTGCATTATCAGTAGCACTTTTCATGGCTACCATTCTTGCTGCTTGTTCACAAGCTACATTTTCTACGACACTTTGATAAACTTGCGATTCAATATAACGCGTTAATATCAACTCTAGTAAAGGCTTTGCATCGGGCTCGTAAAGATAATCCCAATGGTAATTTAATTTTGATTTTTCAGGCGGTACAATGGGTAACAACGATAACGCTTTGGGCTTTTGTGTCATAGTGTTAATAAATTCATTATAAATGATCGTTAAACTATCAAGCTCGCCTTGTTTATACGCATCTAACAGAACCTTAATAACCCCAATTAAATCCTGTAACTGTGGTGCATCCCCTAAATGATCCGCATGTGCAACAATATTTCCACCGACCCGCTTAAAAAAGGCTTCCCCTTTTCCACCAATAACAGCCAGATCAATAGCAATACCTTTCTCTTTGCACGCTTGGAATTGCTGCAACGCCATTTTTAATAAATTAGAATTTAAGCCTCCACAAAGTCCTTTATCCGTTGTAATAATGAGAAATCCTGCACGCTTAACTTCTCGCACCTGTAAATAAGGGTGCTGATATTCCGCATGACTGCTGGCAATATGGCTAATAACATCCAACATTTTATGTGCATAAGGGCGAGAAAGCGTCATACGCTCTTGTGCCTTGCGCATTTTACTCGCCGCAACCATTTCCATGGCACAAGTAATTTTCTGCGTACCTTTAATACTGGAAATTTTACCGCGAATTTCTTGTGCAAAACTCATCCGTTATTACCACGTCTGTGTTGTTTTAAAGGAAGTAATGGCTTGCTGCAACGCATCAATAATATTTTGGTTATAATCACCCTTCTTATTGATCTCTGCTAAACAATCCGCCTTCTCTGCGCGCATATAAGCCAATAATCCTTCTGAAAAGGAAACAATCTTGGTTAACTCAACATCATCTAAATAACCTTGATCGGCTGCAAATAAAAGCACTGCCATTTCACCCACACTAAAAGGTGAATATTGTTTTTGTTTCAATATTTCTGTTACACGCTGGCCACGTTCAAGCTGTTTGCGTGTTGCCTCATCTAAATCTGACATAAATTGTGAAAATGTGGCTAATTCACGATATTGAGCTAAGCTCAATCGAACACCACCGCCCAATTTTTTAATAATTTTAGTCTGTGCTGCAGAGCCTACACGTGAAACAGATAACCCAGCGTTAATCGCAGGGCGAATACCTGAATTAAATAAATCGGTTTCTAAAAAAATTTGACCATCCGTAATAGAAATAACGTTAGTAGGAACGAAAGCAGACACGTCACCTGCTTGGGTTTCAATAATAGGTAGTGCAGTCAATGATCCTGTTTGACCTTTAACACGCCCATTCGTTGCTTTCTCAACGAACTCCGCATTCACGCGTGAAGCACGCTCCAATAAACGAGAATGTAAATAAAAAATATCTCCGGGATACGCTTCGCGGCCTGGTGGTCTACGCAATAATAAGGAAATCTGTCTATATGCCCACGCTTGCTTGGTTAAATCATCGTAAATAATGAGTGCATCTTGGCCTTGGTCACGAAAATATTCACCCATCGCACAACCAGCATAAGGGGCAATAAACTGCATAGCGGCAGAATCAGCCGCACTGGCTGAAACAATAATGGTGTGCTTTAACGCGTCATGCTCTTCTAATTTTCTAACAACGGCAGCGATCGAAGAAGCTTTTTGACCTATCGCCACATAGATACATTTTACACCTGTACCTTTTTGATTGATGATGGCATCAATAGCCAATGCAGTTTTACCTGTTTGCCTATCACCAATAATCAATTCACGTTGACCACGCCCAACAGGTACCATACTGTCGATAGCAAGAATACCTGTCTGTAACGGTTGTGAAACGCTTTGACGCCAAATAACCCCTGGTGCTATCTGCTCGATAGGCGCACTCATTTCAGTTTGGATAGGACCACGACCATCAATGGCTTGTCCTAACGCATTTACGACACGACCTAGTAACGCTTCTCCAACAGGAACTTCTAAAATACGCCCCGTACATTTGACGGTTTGGCCTTCACTCAGTGCTTCATAATCACCTAATACAACGGCACCCACTGAGTCTCGCTCTAAATTTAAAGCTAACCCATAACATTGGTCGGGAAACTCTATCATTTCACCCAGCATTACATCGTTTAAGCCATAAATACGTACAATCCCGTCAGAAATACTGACAATACTTCCCTCTGTACGCGTTTCGGCAGAGACATCAAATTTCTGTATACGCGCTTTAATCAATTCGCTAATTTCTGATGTGGTTAGTTGCTGCATACTTTGCCTCTATATTTTAATTCACTAATCTCGCACGTAAACGTTCTAGCTTGCTGCGCACAGAACTATCGATGACTAAATCACCCACTCGAACAACGAGTCCGCCGAGTAAACTATCATCAACAACGTAGTCTAATTTAACTTCTCGTTGTAAGCGTTTTTCTAAAACTGCCGTTAATGCTAAACCTTCTGTCTCCGTTAAATGAATCGCAGAAACCGCCTGTACCGTCATTTGGTTAGCCCGCTCAGCTATATAATGTCCAAACAGCTGTTCAATCTCCGGTAGAACTAATAAACGTTGATGAAGTGCGATAAGTTTTAAAAAATTCTCTCCGCTGCTAAACATCCAGCCTTTACACGCCGCCAGCAAGCACTCATAAGCAGCCATCTTATCAAAGCGTGGATCTTTTAATAAAACTTGCATCGCTTTGTCTTTTACAATCAACGTAGCTTGACTGAGCAAAGCAGACCAACTTTCTAAGCCTTTCTCTTCCACCGCATAGTCAAACGCCGCCTTAGCATAAGGTCTTGCAATAGATATACTCTTCGCACTTGAATTTTCGGCGGCGTTTCCGCTCAACTCGCCCTCCTCATGTATCATGCATACACTCCGACTGCTTCATTTTTGCGGCGTCTTGCCAAAAATCCCATGCTGTGAGTATGCCCAGCTCGTCTCTCATTAAATCTCTTCCAAGGATTGTTTAACTAAAGCCTGTTGAACTTCGCGTTTATCCAGTGCTTGCTTTAAAATCTTTTCAACCATTGTTGTCGCCAAACTAGCGGCTTCTGCACGTAATTTTTCCTGAGCAGTTTGCCACTCTTGCTGAATATCAGCTTGCGCTATGGATAATAGGCGCTCATTTTCTTTACGTATCTGTTGTTTTGATTCTTCTGCCATTTGATTAGCACGCCTACTTGCTTGCTCAATAATTTCAGCCGCCTGTTGTTTAGCCTGCTGCATCTGCTCATCAACTTTTTGCTGAGCCAATTCTAAAGCGTGCTGACCTCGTTCCGCCGCTGCTAAACCTTCAGCAATATGTTGCTCGCGCTCTTTCATTGCCTTTAAGAGAGGTGGCCACACAAACTTCATGGTAAACCAGACAAAAACAGCAAATGTAATTAACTGGCCGACTAATGTAATATTAATTTCCACAACAACAGTCTCTCAAATTATTCTCGTTTAACCGGCTACTGGCTTTGCTACCAGTTTCATGACTTCGGCTAAAAACGGATTTTTAGCAAAGATTAAGTAAAGCCCCATTACGATAGAAATCGCTGCAAATGCGTCGACTAACCCTGCCATTAAAAACATGCGTAACATCAACATGGGCGTTAATTCAGGCTGCCGGGCAACACCTTCTAAAAACTTCCCACCTAAAATACCAAAACCAATCGCAGTCCCTAATGCCGCTAACCCTACTAATAAAGCTGCCGCGATAGCGGTTAGCCCTTGGACATTAGCAACAACTTGTGCAACTTCCACCATTTTTTATACCCTCTCTTATATTAATAAACAATTAATGTGCTTCTTCAGCATGAGACTCATGCGCCATACTTAAATAAACGATCGTCAACATCATAAAGATAAAAGCCTGAATAACAATGATCAAAATATGAAAAATTGACCATACGCCACCAAACGTCCACTGTATCCACCACGGCAGTAAAGCAACTAGAATAAAAATTAATTCGCCCGCGAATAAATTTCCAAATAACCGTAATGATAAAGAAATAGGGCGTACAAATTCTTCTAATAACCGGAAAATAATATTGATAGGAAAAAGATACGGACCAAATGGCGTGATGAGCATTTCCTTACCGAGTCCCTTAAATCCCTTAATTTTTAGGTTATAGTAAATGATTAGACAAAAGACTGCAATTGACATACCAAACGTTGCATTGGGATCCGCTGTAGGTACTGATCGGAAATGTGTGATGCCAAACAATGACAGCGTTGTCGGTAAAAAATCAACGGGGATTAAATCCATAAAATTCATTAAAAACACCCAAACAAAAATCGTTAATGCTAATGGTGCAATTAATTGGCTCGTTCCTTGAAAAGATTCTTTAACCGTTTTATCAACAAATTCAATGAGAATTTCAACGAAATTTTGTATTTTTCCGGGAATACCCGCTTGGGCCGACACGGCGACCCAACGAAATAAAAATAGAAATCCTATTCCCAATACTAAGGATAAAAAAAAAGTATCGAGATTTAAATTCCAAAAACCTTGCCCGTGAAAACTGAAAGTCTTCAGGTTAAAAGTCAAATGTTCAAGGTGATGTTGAACGTAATCGGCAGAGGACTGAGTACTCATATGCCTTCCTTGTTTTTCATCATTAAGCGTACCCAAAAAACCAGCTGGGAAGCAAAATAGCCTGTGACAAGCGCAGCTATGTTAACTGATAGTAACTTTATTATCATTACAAAAAAAAACCCACTTAACAACAATTTTATTATTTCAGCTTTATAAAATATCCTTAATAAGGATACTGAAGAAACTTTAGCTACATTACGAAATAACTTATTAGCAAAATAACAACTCGGTACTGCCCAAATGAAAACGCCTAATACAAACGAGCTACCAAACTGCCAGCGGTGTAAAATCCCCGCTACAAAAAAAGCGATGCTGCCTGTTATGAGGCCTGCCACCCCTATCTGCCGCATTAAGCTAAGAGGGCATTGAATTTTACTAATGACCATCCACCCCCCCTCATCAAATTGCCGCACAGTATAATAAGCACACTCTTTTTATGCAATGATAAAAGAAGAAGATGACAGATAAAAAGAGAATTTGGGCTATCTAGTGTTTAATAAGCCGACCCATAGGGAAAATGGAAGGATAGGGGATAATAAGCGGTCTCTTATTACCCCTAAAACTTAAGCCGCCATCTTTACGCTTAACTGCTGCTCCGACGATATACTCTGCTGCTCTACTGGCAAGTGGCAACCACCAAAGAATGGTAGCTCGGCTGCTAAACAAGCGCGGAGCGCGTTATCAGCTTTAGAAGCTTCAGATTCACTCTCTTGGCTTTCTAGAGAACCTTTAAGCTTCTGAATAGCTATTTCATCCGCTTGGCTTCTTTCCTGTGTATCACTATCGCTGCTGACTAAGTTACCTGAAATGGAATTAAGCGCGCCAGCAGCACCTGCCGCAATATACTTAGAAGTCAATGGTGTACCTGACAGCAAAGTAGCCCCATTAGCTACGCCATTAATAAGCATGGCTCCCCCAGTAATTATATCGCGACCGGCACTCGCTATTTTGTTAAGCAGTGGTGACTTTTTTGCTGCTTCACTTAATTGAGTCGGCTCCTTGCGAAACAAGCTTTTGACGTTCGCTGGAATACCCAGAAAAAAGTTGCCCATCACTTTACAAAAAGTACTGACGGTCAATACATTAAACGGCAATTGACCTACAAATGATGTCACAAAGACAAAAATAGAAGCAGGGCCACCAAAAATAGTTCCTAACGTCGGAACCCCCATATGACAGGCCATGAATAAACCAAATACTCCTATACCACAAACGGCAAGCGTAATACCATGAGACAGGAATTTCAAGAAAGACATTTCCTTCCAAGCTGTCCTTAACGATTGCCATAATCGAGAAGCAGAAAGATTTGGCGCTATTTCCACAAAGGCCTTAAACATAACGATGGTCATCGTTATGGCTAATACGACAGCTAAAATTATCGGTAAAGGTCCGGTTGCCGCTAAAAACGGTAAAGCCACTAACATAGTAGAGAGCTGCACCAAAGAAAAAGCAGCGAAAGAAATACCTACCGCCACAGAAAAAAGTGCAGCGAGTGGTAAATAGACATATTTTTTAAGATTCGAGAATTGTTTAAGATCACCCTCTTCATTTATAAACTCAGTTATTCTACTAGGGTTGAACAGCTTCAGTAAAAACTCTGGAAGCGACTTTGAAAAAAAACGCGCGTTAACTGCAAAACCAATAAGGCCAACAATCACAACTATCGGTATAACAACACCTGGTAATAAAGCACTCCCAATTAATGCGTAAATAGCACCTCCTGTAAAAAACCCACAGGCTAATGCGGCAATAATCGCCACAGAAACACTTAGCGAAGCTAAAATTTTCTGCTGTAGTGTTTTAAAAGAAGTAATCGCGTTGGCTGCCTTTTTAAAGCGCTGCTCAATATCTTTACCCTCAGGTACCTTTAAGTCGGGATTAATTGTTTTTAATGTATCAAGACACTTAGAAGTCAATTCTATTAACTGGTTTCCGCTTACTTTCGCATTAGCTCTTTTTATATCAGTTTTTATATCAGTTAATTGCTTGTTAAGCACCACAATATTTTCACTGTTTTTAGTATCCTCCTTTAATTCTTCTGCTAAAACTGCTTTGCTCAAGACTTTTTCGACTAAATTAATAACTTCTATGTTAAGTGCTTCGTGAATTTTTTTTCGAATTGGTTTGGCTAAATCTTTTTTATATTTAAACGCATGACGTTTTTTTTTATCATCTCTACTTAACCCGCTATCTTCCCAAGCTTCTAAAAAGCAACGAAGATTATGTAGCCTTCCCCATAATTCTTCATCTAACTTTTCATCAGAGAGATCTTCCCAACTAGATGGCTGGAAGGGAAAGCGACCTAAGGAATACAACCGCTTAATATCCTTATTAAAGTTCCCTTCAAAAAGCATATATTTTTTTAAGCCCATAACAGACAGTTTTTCCACGAGATTTTTAGCATGTGAATCTTTTCCCATCTTACCGAGCAGTTGCTTTAAGAAAGTTTTTAGTTGCATAAATGCCCCTTATGTTTTATTTTCGTTTTCCCGTTACTCTAGAAAATACTTATAAGTGGAAATCCCTTTCATCCACTTTAATTGTATACGCTTTAGCTTAACGAAAAATTAAAACTTCTATTTAATCCCAGATAATCCATTTTGCCTTGCAAAGCCCGGACTTAATAAGGTTCACTAGAAATTGATGGTATTGTCCTATATAGTGGTACACTTAATGACTTATACATAAGGTCGTCTTTTATATAAGTACCGCTTAAATCTCTATATTGTCCTATACTCTACGCCAAAAAATGTAAGGAGCAATCACTATGGCCGTCCATGAACTTGAAGGAATTATCTTACAACTTGCCGCATCAGGGAAAGGAATATTAGCTGCCGATGAAAGCCAAACTACTATTGGAAAACGGTTTGCTAGTCTGCACGTAGAATCTACCGTAGAAAACCGGCGTAGTTATCGTGAATTGCTTTTTACAACCCCCGGAATTGAAGCCTTTATCAATGGCGTCATTCTTCATGAAGAAACCTTAGGTCAACGCAATCGAGAAGGCGTTCTTTTTCCTGATCTATTAGACGAACAAGGCATCCTGCCTGGAATTAAAGTCGATAAAGGACTTATTCCACTGAATACAAAAGAAAAAATAACACAAGGTCTAGATGGCTTAGCCGAAAGGCTCGTGATATATAAAAATTTAGGCGCTTGTTTCGCTAAATGGCGGGCGGTATTCACTATTTCCAATACCCTTCCTTCTTCCTTAGCCATAGTGGCAAATGCCCAAGCACTCGCGCGCTATGCCTATATTTGCCAAGATAATGGTTTTGTTCCAATTGTAGAACCTGAATTATTAATAGATGGCAACCATAGCCTTGCACGTTGCGCAGAAGCCAGTGAAGCCACCTTACATGCCGTCTTTGAAGAACTACACAAACATCAAATTCTTTTGAAATGTATGATACTGAAACCCAGTATGGTTATTGCCGGAAATCAGCACATGCCTCCTTCTAGTATCAATGAAGTTGCCCATGCAACACTAAAAGTCCTACAACACACTGTTCCTACAGATGTACCTAGCATTAACTTTCTTTCTGGGGGCCAAACACCCGAGCAGGCAACAGCGCATCTAAATGCCATGAATAAATTAAAAACCGCCAAACAACCTTGGCTTTTAAGTTTTTCTTATGGTCGCGCTTTACAAGAACCTGCCCTAAAAACTTGGAACGGAAAGGCGCATAATGTTAAAGCGGCGCAACGGGCATTTTATAAACGTGCCAAATTAAATGCGGCTGCTTGTAAAGGACTCTATCAAACTACGATGGAAGCTGAAGATAAAGAAGCCGAGCTTGCCTTTGTTTAAATAATTAAATTAGAAGCAGTGATTCATTTTACCACTGCTTCTAATTTATCAAACGCTATTTAAACAGTTATTTTATTATGATTTTGATCAACTGTTTTTTTACCAATCCCTTTAACTCGCATTAAATCATCCACGGACTTAAAAGGACCATTTCGTTCTCTATCAGAAATAATAGTTTGTGCTCGCTTCAAACCAACGCCTTTTAATTCAAGCAATGTTTTAGTATCTGCCGTATTAATATTAACACTTGCCGTAACCTCTTTATGATTTCGAGCCAATAAACTCGCAGTTGATTGTTGTGCCAAAGAATGAACATGTGTATCAATAGATTGACTTGCCAAAGCAGGTGTTCCTAATACTGAAACTAATAAAGTAGTTAGCAAAGAAGGATAAATACCCATAAAAACTCCTTTTTATAAATTTTTTGACTAGAAGTTTTAGTTTAGAGATAAACAAAAAATGAAACAATGAATTAAATGGTAATACTTTTATGAATAGTTGAAAGATACGCTTTTACGCCCTCAGCAAGCGATTTAAAAGATCCGGCATACCCTATCGCTTTTAATTTAGAAAGATCAGCTTGCGTAAAACTTTGGTAACATCCCTGCAAGGATACTGGAAAAGGAATATAGCGAATCTCCCCCCGCCCATGAAAATCAATTACTGCCTGGGCCAGCGCATTAAAGCTTTCACTATGTCCTGTTCCTGCATTATAAATCCCGCTTTTTTTAGACTTTAAAAACCATAAATTAATGTCCACCGCATCGTCGACATAGATAAAATCACGTTGTTGTTCGCCATCGTCATAACCCTCATTTCCTTGAAATAAATTAATAATACCCGTTTCTCTTAGCTGCTGATCTGCATGTAACACGACGCTGGCCATATTTCCTTTATGGTTTTCACGCGGCCCATACACATTAAAATAACGTAAGCCTGCTATTTGGCTTTTTGCCTCTGGCAAAATATTTCGCACGTACTGATCAAATAAATATTTAGAATAGGCATAAACGTTAATTGGTTTTTCATATTGCAATTCTTCTTTAAAAATATGACCCATGCCATAAACAGAGGCACTTGAAGCATAAATAAAGGGAATCTTCCAAGATAAACAATAATGTAATAATACTTTTGAATATTCAAAGTTATTTTCCATCATGTACTTCCCATTCCATTCAGTGGTGGTAGAACAAGCACCTTGATGAAAAATAGCCTTTAACTTAGGAAAATATTTATTCTGTTTTATTTTTTCTAGAAAATTTTGCTGATCTAGATAATCTGCAACCATGCAATCATTGATGTTTTTAAACTTAATACCCTGCGTAAGATCATCCACAATAACAATAGGCATTCCCGGATAATTAACATTTAACTGCTTAACCAAATTACTACCAATAAAACCAGCGCCCCCCGTCACAATAATCATGCGCCACCTTCTTTAATTGCTGAAATAATACGGCTAGTAGAACAGCCTTCTACCATATCGATCAATTTAACTTGACCCCCATAAGCTTTTACTATTTTTGCTTCAGGAAGATCTTTAAGTTGATAATCGCCCCCTTTAGCCAAAATATCCGGCAAAATTGATTTAATGAGTCGCTCGGGCGTTGCCTCACTAAAAGGTACTACCCAATCCACTGCACTTAATCCCGCAAGTACCGCCATACGTTTTTCTAAGTTATTAACCGGACGTCCCGATCCTTTTAAGTGTGATACTGAAGCATCATCATTGACAGCAACAATCAAACGATCGCCTAAACGTTTTGCTTGCTCTAAATAAGCCACATGACCTGCATGTAAAATATCAAAACATCCACCGGTCATCACAATTTGCTCGCCGTGTGCCTTTGCATCCTCAACAATGACCTTAAGCTCCGCCTCTGACAAAACACCTCGATGGAAAGAGAATTGCTGCATTTGAGTCGCACGTCTTAATTCTGCGGGGCTAACCGTCGCTGCACCCAATTTCCCAACCACAATGCTTGCCGCGATGTTCGCCAACTGTGCTGCTTGCACTAAATCTTTTTGCGTAGCCGCATAACTTAAAGCAAAACAAGCAATGACTGTATCGCCTGCACCGGTCACATCGTAGACTTGCTTAGCAAATGCTGGTAAATATATTTCTGGTTGCTCTTTCCGAATTAAGGTCATCCCTTCTTCGCCACGCGTCACTAACAAAGCTTGAAAATCGTGACTCTTTAAAAGCTTTAAACCTTTTTGCAATAAAGCTTCTTCGCCTTTACAAGACCCTACGACCGCTTCAAACTCTAGCCGATTGGGAGTTATTGCCGTAGCGCCTCGATAGGGTTCAAAATCATTGCGCTTAGGATCAACAAAAACTGGTTTATTAGCTACACGCGCGCATTGGATTAAATCTTGCACATGCGCCAAACAGCCTTTTGCATAATCTGATAAAATAACCACATCGGCATGTACAAGCCGTTGCTCAAATAGTTTTTTTAATCGTGCGTAGTCAAGCTGATAGTTGGGCTCTTCAAAATCGATCCGTATCAACTGCTGATGCAAACTCAACACACGTAACTTTGATGCTGTTGGTAATTCAGGCATGCGACATAAATAACAATCAACGCCCGCGTCGCTTAGTTTTTTTTCTAAACTATCGCCCGCCTGATCCTCACCACAAAAACTAATTAAATCTACCTGTGCACCTAAAGCGGCCATATTTAAAGCAACATTACCCGCTCCACCAGGACGCTCTTCGATAGATTGAACATGAACAATCGGTACCGGTGCTTCTGGCGAAATTCGCGATGTTGTACCTGACCAATAACGATCCAGCATGACATCGCCGACCACTAAAGCACGAATAGAATTAAATGAAGGGACTTGAATTTTCATTAATATGTACTGTAGAGACTATTACCTAGTTTATGCGATAATGCCATAGAGTCTATTTTTGCTCCACTTTTTTGACATAAAGGTATACCCCTATGACTGAAGCCCGAAAAAAAGCCCTTAGTATCGCATTAAGTCAGATCAAGAAACAGCATGGTGAGGGTGCCGTGATGCGTTTGGGAGATTCGACTCAAGTACCTGTTGAAGCCATATCAACAGGTTCATTAGGTTTAGATATTGCTTTAGGCATTGGAGGATTACCACGCGGACGTATTATTGAAATCTATGGCCCTGAATCTTCTGGTAAAACAACACTCACTTTACAAACCATTGCAGAATGCCAAAAAAAGGGCGGGATTGCCGCATTTGTCGATGCCGAACATGCACTGGATCCTATTTACGCAGGTAAACTTGGCGTCGATCTAGAGGATCTTTTGGTTTCGCAACCTGATACCGGCGAACAAGCCTTAGAAATCGTTGATATGTTAGTCCGCTCAAATGCCGTCGATATTATTGTTGTCGATTCCGTTGCTGCACTAACGCCACGCGCTGAAATTGAAGGCGAGATGGGCGACTCGCACATGGGCTTACAAGCGCGCTTAATGTCACAAGCGTTACGTAAGTTAGCTGGAAATATTAAACGCTCCAATACACTGGTTATTTTTATTAACCAAATTCGTATGAAAATCGGTGTTATGTTTGGTAATCCAGAAACAACCACCGGCGGTAATGCACTTAAGTTCTATGCATCTGTACGTCTTGATATACGCCGTACTGGCTCAATTAAAAAAGGTGACGAAATCATCGGTAATGAAACACGGGTTAAAGTTGTTAAAAACAAAGTAGCTCCGCCCTTCAGACAAGTGGAATTTGAAATTCTCTATAACCAAGGTATCTGTAGGCTCGGAGAAATAATTGATTTAGGTACATCCAATGGATTAATCGATAAAGCGGGCGCTTGGTATAGCTTCCAAGGTGATCGAATAGGACAAGGAAAAGAAAACGTAAAACAGTTCCTTAAAGATCGTCCTGAAGTATATAAAAGCTTAGAAACTCAATTACGCGAACGTTTAATCAATAAGCCTGTACCAACGATACCGGAAACGGCTGAGGTTGAAGCAGAAATAGCTGATTAACCTGGACAATGGTGGATAATAATACCGTTTGTATTAATGAACGCATTAGAAAAGTGCACTATATACTCACAGCAATGGGATTTTTGGCAAGGCGCCGCGAAAACGAAGCCACCGGAGTGTATATATGATACATGAGGATGGCGAGTTGAGCGGGAACACCGCCAAAAATTCTAGTGCGAAGAGTATTGCATTGAACTATTTAAGTAGGCGTGAATATACGCAACTAACGTTACAAAAAAAATTATTACAAAAAGGGATTTCGGCCGAGATCATTAAAACTGTATTACAACAATTAATCCAGGAAGGGTTACTAAACGACATACGTTTTTGCGAAGCTTTTATTGCTAATCGCATCCGGCAAGGTTATGGCCCTGTCCGTATCATTGCGGAATTACGTCAACAAGGTGTTAACGAAGACACTATTATTGCTCAGCTTCAACAAAATGAATCGGTTTGGCTGGACTGCATAGCAAAGATGCTAGAAAAAAAATTTTCTTCGTCTCCTGAAAACTTAAAGGAAAAACATCGTCAAATTCACTATCTGCAATACCGTGGATTTAGACTGGATCAAATAAAAAAATGTATCGCAACCAATAAAATTTAATTAATTATTATGGCAAACCTATACTCACAGCAATGGGATTTTCGGCAAGGCGCCGCGAAAACGAAGCCACCGGAGTGTATATATGATACATGAGGATGGGGAGTTGAGCGGGAACACAGCCGAAAATTCAAATGCACAGAATATAACGGACACTTTACCCCAATTTAGCCGGCTAAATCCCGAAACGATCGTTGCAGATTTAAAAAAAATATTAAAAAAAAATCGCGAAGATTTACCTTGTCTATTGACTGAGATAACCCCACTGGATTGGAGCTTAATGGAGCAACTTGCTGATCTAAATGATTGTCTGCAACGCTTTTGGTCGCCCATTAGTCATTTACATGCAGTTAAACAAACGCCTGAATTACGCGAGGCCTATAATGAATGCCTGCCGCTGCTTAGCGCTTATAGTACGGAGCTAGGTCAAAATAAAGCGCTTTACCAAACGATCAAAACTTTGGCGAATAGTAACTATCACTTCGATTACGCACAAGAAAAGTGTCTACATAATGAATTACGCGACTTCCACTTAAGCGGCGTTGATCTTCCTGAAAAAGAACAAAAAAGATACCGCGATATTCAAGCGCAACTTTCCCAACTATCAAATCAATTTGAAGAAAATTTATTAGATGCCACAGCAAATTGGTCTAAACTGATTACTGATAAAGCTGAGTTACAAGGCCTTCCTGATTATGTGATTGCTAGCGCTGAAAAAGCCGCGAAAGACAAAGACCTTGACGGCTACTTATTTACGCTCGACTATCCTTCGTATTTCCCAGTATTAACCCATGCGGATAATCGCGCATTACGTGAAACTTTATACAAAGCTTATATTACGCGCGCCTCTGAGTTCAATGATGCTCAATATGATAATGGCCCTGTTTTATTAGATATACTTAAATTGCGTCATGAGCTCAGTCAACTGCTTGGATTTGCTAATTATGCACAAAAAAGTCTTGCTTCAAACAAAATGGCGAAAAATCCTGAAGAGGTCATCCATTTTTTAGAAGAGCTTCTTGCGACAACTCGTGCGAAAGCGAAAGCAGAACGGAAAACCTTATGTGAATTTGCTTATGTTTGCGACAAAATAGATACCTTAGAACCTTGGGATAGCTTATATTACCGAGAAAAACTGCGAGAAAAAAACTTTGGCATTAGTGAAGATGCTTTACGCTGCTACTTCCCAGTGGAAAAAGTCTTAACAGGACTTTTTGGCCTCATACATCGTTTATTTGGTATGCATGTACAAGAAATTAAAAACGTCGATGTTTGGGATCCTAGTGTACGTTTTTTCGCCATTACTGACGCACAACAACAATTGCGTGGTCAATTTTACTTAGATATCTATGCTCGACCTGAAAAACGTGAAGGGGCTTGGATGGATGACTATCAATCGCGCCGCCGGCTAAGCGATGGAAAAATTCAAACACCCATTGCTTTTTTAACCTGTAATTTTTCACCACCCATTGATTCTACACAGACTGCCTTATTAACTCATGAAGAAGTATTAACCTTATTCCATGAGTTTGGGCATGGTTTACAACACATGCTCACACTAATTGATTATGAAGGGGTTTCTGGCATTAATGGCGTCGCATGGGATGCAGTGGAATTACCGAGTCAATTTTTAGAATATTTTGCCTGGGAAAAACCTGTTTTAGATTTGATTAGTAGTCATTATAAAACCAGTGAACCACTCTCTGATAATTTAATTCAACAAATGCGTGCTGCTAGAAATTTTCAAGCAGGATTACAATTGCTGCGCCAGTTAGAACTGGCTTTATTTGATTTTCGTTTACATGCTGAGTTTGAACCTGAAAAAGGATATCCGCAAATTCAAATATTACTGGATGGGATACGCCAACAAATTGATGCCTTTCCCGTCATTCCTTTTAATCGATTTCAACATGGCTTTTCACATATTTTTGCGGGTGGTTACGCAGCCGGCTATTATAGTTATTTATGGGCAGAAGTTTTATCTTGCGATGCATTTTATAAATTCTTAGAAGATGGTATCTTTAATCAAGCAACAGGACAAGCGTTTTTAGAAACAATTTTAGAGCAGGGCGGTGCAATCGATGCCGTAGAATTATTTAAAAAATTCCGTGGGCGTGCACCGAAAATTCAGCCTTTCCTGGAAAGTTTAGATATTAAATAACCCCTTATCAAAAATAAAAACTAATGGGCTATTATCTTAAGGGTCATAGGGATGTTTTATGAAAAAATATGAGACAATAAAAATACAGCTTCACAATAAAAAAAGATGTTTTAATACACAAAAAAATGTATTAAAAAAAATGAAAGCCTTATTGAACGAAACCAAAATAATTGTTAACGAAAGTAAAAATAAATTAGATTCTATCGTTTTACAAGAAAAGGAGCTTGCACAAAACGATCCTACCCATAAACTACAAACTGTAGTTCAACAAAGAATCCAATATAAAAATCAGTTAAAGCAAGATCAATCTATGCTAAATAGACATCAATTTTTTATACTCGATACTAAGTGTAATATTGCTAAGATTGAAAATGAAATCACTCAATTGAAAAACTCACTTAAGGAATTAAGGCATAATTTGTAGTGTTTATGGACACTTTAGAAGGAATTTACTCCTTCATACAGAAAAAAATTTCAAATTGTATTTTCAATAAAGCATTAAGCTGTAATTTCTAATCGTCTAGACAAACCCGAGCTAAGCTTATTTTCTGGATCCCACTGCTGCTTCACGGCTAGCCACTCTGAATAACGGGGATACATTTTACGAAACGCCTCGGGGTTTAAGCGTGCATCTTTCGCTAAATAAACACGTCCGCCAGCCTCAATAACCATTGCATCTAGTTTATCCAAACAATCAAATAAACCTTGATTCAGAATGGGAAGATCTAATGCTAAGGTAAAACCTGGCATAGCGAAAGATAAAGGCGCTGCGTTTTCTTTACCAAAACGTTTTAAAACCGCTAAATAAACAGGGTGCTTTTCTGCATGTAAGGTTTCTAATATTTGTTTAGTCACGGTATAAGCTGATTCTGTAGGAATAACACACTGATATTGTAGAAATCCACGCTTACCGTACAGTCGTGGCCAATGCACAATCTTATCCAGCGGATAAAAATAATCGCTATAAGACATTAAAATAGGCGATTCTTTTTTAGCTAATTGCTGATAATAATACTTATTAAAGGCTTTTATCAGTGTTGGATGAAGCAATCCATTCGGTAAATAAAAAGGAAGTTTATACGTTTTGCGAGGGGGTGCAATAAAAGGCGCATGCTGTTGTTGCGATGGCAATTCAGCTAAATTGGCATGCCTAGCTCGCATAATGATGCTACGGCCTAACGGCAAATTTAAGCCGTCTAACCACGCCACCTCATATTCATCGGATGAACTTTCTTGAGAAAGAGCGTCAAATGTTTCTTGTAAGTTATTTGTCTGTTTATGTTGCACCAGTAAATAGGCACTTTCTATAGGCTTAAGTTTTAGTGTCACGGTACCAATAATACCGGTTAACCCCATACCACCTATCGTTGCCCAAAATAACTCAGAATGAATCTCGGGTGAACATTGCACCTGCTCGCCTTGTGCTGTTATCAACGTGAAAGACACTACATGTTGTCCAATAGAACCCACGCGCTGATGATTTTTTCCATGCACATCGGCTGCAACACAACCGCCTAATGTCACATAACTTGTCCCGGGTGTCACCGGCAAAAACCAGCCACGTGGAACAATAAGATCGAGTATTTTCCTTAGGCTGACACCGGCTTCAACACAAAGGACGCCTTGTTGTTCATCAAACTCAAGAAAACGATCTAAGCGCTCGGTTAAAATAACGTGACCATCTTTATTTAAAGCTGCATCACCATAACTACCCCCCAGACCACGTGCAATACCACCCGAAGTACAAGTTTCTAATTCAGAATAACTTTCTGGACGTGATAAGCGCTGAGGGCGTTGATGTGGATAGTGATTAAAACTCGTTTGATATTTATTATAATGGTTCATAAAATGGGCTCTATGCCTCAACTTCGACTGACGCCAATGTTTTTAGGCTTAAACTAGCCAATGCCTGGCCCAAATAATCTCTGATTGTCTTAGCATTGTCCATCTTTAAAACTTGCGCTAACAAGACTTTAGCCTGCCTGAAACTAATATGACGAATAACGGATTTTATTCGGGGAATCGAAAAAGAGTTCATACTCAACGCATCAAATCCCATCGCGAGTAATAATGGGATAGCTAACGGGTCACTGGCCATTTCTCCACAAATACTCACTGGTTTTTGTGCTTGGTGAGCCGCTTCTACCACCTGAACCAATGCTTGCAGAACCGATGGCTGAAAAGGATCGTAGAGATTCGCCACTCGTGGATTATTACGATCCACGGCTAACATATACTGGGTTAAATCATTGCTACCCACTGATAAAAACTCAACTCGCTCAGCCAATGCATGCGCCTGATAAATTGCTGAGGGTACTTCTATCATAATCCCAATGGGTGGTTTGCACGCATTGGGATCTTCGCTCAATTCTTTTTCATAGGCTTGATTAATTAAACGTAAGGCATGATCGGCCTCTGCAACACAGCTAATCATGGGTAACATAATACGCAGATTATTAAGACCTCGATTCGCACGTAACATGGCTCGAATTTGTATTAAGAAAATTTCTGGGTGATCAAGCGTTACCCGTATTCCACGCCAACCTAAAAAAGGATTATCTTCTTTAATAGGAAAATAAGGCAATGCCTTATCGCCGCCTATATCGAGGGTTCGCATGACCACAGGCCGAGGAGAAAATGCCGTTAATAATTGACGGTATAACCCATATTGCTCATCCTCGGCAGGAAAACAATCACGGATTAAAAAAGGCATTTCTGTACGGTATAAGCCGATCCCTTCTGCACCGGCCGTCAAAGAAAGATTAGCATCCGCCATCAATCCGGTATTGACCCAAAGTGAAATGCTATAACCATCTAACGTTTCAGCAGGAAGATCGCGCAAGGGCTCCAAACTATCAGAAAACTCACGCTGCTGCTCAATTAACGCAATAAAACTTTGCTTCACTGGTGCTGAAGGTGCCACGATAAGCTTTCCTTGAGCACCATCGACAATCAAGGTTTGTGCCTCTAACTGGTTAACGGGTAAATTCTCTACCCCGGTGATAGCTGGAATTCCTAAGGAACGTGCAAGTATCGATAAATGTGAATGGCTAGAGCCTTTTACAGATACAATACCCACTAATCGACCTTCAGGGACCTCCGCTAAGGCAGAAGGAGAAACTTCTTCTCCGACTAAAATAGTTTTTTCAGGATAAAGAATCGGGGTAAGCTGCCCATGTTGTAAGTGCATTAAGATTCGACGACCCAGATCACGCAAGTCAGCCGCTCTTTCACGTAAATAATCATCATCAACTCTCTCAAATTGAAGAACATGAGACGCTATCACTATTTGCAAAGCTGCTTGAGCCCATTGCTGGGTTTCTTGAATCACTTTAATGACTTCTTTTTCCAAGCTCGCTTTATCTAAAATCATCAGGTAAACATCAAATAACGCTTGTTCTTCCTCGGGCAAAACAGACAGCATATGTTTTTTTAAACGCTGTATATCATTTCGTGCTGATTTAAAAGCTTTTTTTAATTGAGATACTTCAGCTGAGATGTTCTTTACTTTTTTATGCGGAACCGCTTCCAAATCAGCAAATGGATAAGCAACCACGGCTTGGCCAACTGAAATACCAGGTGCACTAGCAATACCCTGAAAAATAATATCTGCTTGAACTTGTTCTTTATTTTCCTTAAAGGAAATTTCTCCCGTCGCTTCTGCATGGGCTAATACGCCACCTAGTTGCGCTGCCATGGTCACTAAAAAAGCTTCTTCGGTTTCATCGAAACAACGCTGCTCTTCTTGCTGTACGACGAGCACACCCAACAAAGCTCGATTATGAACAATAGGCACTCCTAAGAATGCCTTATAACGTTCTTCCCCTAGGCCTTGGACATAAAAAAAATCACTGTGCTCAGGGGCATTATCGATATTGATTAACTCCCTCGTTCTACCAATTAACCCGACCAATCCTTGATCAAACGTCAAACGAACTTTCCCGACAGAACTAGGATTCAAACCATCGGTTGCTAACAAAACATAGATCTTTTTATCATCCAATAAAAAAACAGTACAGGATTGCGTATGCAACGCCTCCCGAACTCGACTCACTAATATTTGTAAGGCTTGTTCAAAACGCTGTGCGCTACTAACTTCCTGAACAATACGACGAAGTACCTTCAACATAGGCAAACACCTGACAAATTATGATTTGAACCTAAAAGAGAGGGGTTATAACAGGAATAGCGCTATTCTTCGAGTGCTATACGCTTCGCACTTGAGTCCTCGGCGATGCCTGCCGAGAATCTCATTGCTGCAAGATATTTTTCCTATTAAAAATCTAACCTAAATAGCTTGTTTACGTTTATTCGACTTTTTCTACCAACGTTGAACTATCCACTAATTTATTCATCCTTTTTAGCTGTACACTACCTACAGGCAGTAAGCTTGATAGCTCTTCTAATGCTCGGCGATAAACATGGCGTTTAAAAGTTATAACTTGTCTTATAGGGTACCAATAGGGAGCCCATCGCCAACGATCAAACTCGGGCGAACGTGTAACATCAAAGCGAATTTTTTCAGGATCGCCTGTTAAACATAACAAAAACCATTTTTGCTTCTGTCCAATACATAAAGGTTGAACATGCGAACGTCGCAAATGGGGTGGTAACCAGTAATATAACCAATTTTTAGTGCCGCCGAGTAATTTCACATCAGAATCTTCAAGTCCTAGCTCTTCATAAAGCTCTCTAAACAATGCTTGTTCAGGTGTTTCATCACATTGCATTCCGCCTTGAGGAAACTGCCAAGCATGTTGGCCAATGCGGCGCGCCCAGAGGACCTGACCACAATCATTAGCAACAATAATCCCCACACCTATACGGAAGCCTTCTGAATCAATCACACTGCTCTCTCCACCTAAATTATGGCTTACATTGTTTCACAAAAATAATAGGGGGTAAACCGCGATAAAATTCATTTTACATTCTTTTATTGGTTTGTGTTTATAAATCGACGAGCGGGTAAGAGACAAAAAGAAGATAGGCAATAAAAACTTAAGGGGATTAAGAAGCAAGCGCCTTAATTTATCGTATAGAATCATAACCCTTAATGACACCGCCCTTAGAAAACACAACCTGCCAAAGCTGAATGTCACGTGCTCTAAAAGCACCTGCACAAGCCAACAAATAGTACTTCCACAACCGATAAAAGGATGCATCATAATATTTTTGTAAAGAATCCCAGTTTTCTGAAAAATTAGCATACCAGGCCATTAAGGTCTGATCATAATAAGCGCCAAAATTATGCCAATCCTCCATCACAAAAAGTCCTTCACTAGCTTTACCAATTTGTTGAATCGAAGGTAAAACCCCATTAGGGAAGATATACTTATGAATCCATGGATTAGGGAAATACTGCGATGTATTACTCCCAATCGTATGTAGTAAAAATAACCCCTCTTTTTTTAAACAACGATGAATAAGTTGCATATAATTAAGATAATTTTTAGGTCCCACATGTTCAAACATACCAATAGAACAAACACGATCAAAAGAACCCTGAATAGATCGATAGTCCACTAAGCGAATTTCTACAGAAAGCCCGCTACAAAAATCTTTAGCATATTGGTATTGTTCCTTTGATACGGTAATGCCTAATACAGAAACATGATAATTTTCTGCTGCATATCGACAAAAACTACCCCACCCACAGCCAATATCTAAAACCTGCATTCCTGGTCTTAATTGTAATTTTTCACACGTCAAAGCAAGTTTAGCTTGTTGCGCCTCATCTAAATTGCCAGCCTCTTTCCAATAGCCACAACTATATGTTAGGTATTTATCTAACATCGTTTGGTATAATACGTTCCCTTTATCGTAATGCCGTATACCCACTTCAAAAGCGCGTGACTTAGCTTGTAAATTCCAGCTACGCATAAAAATTGCTAGCAGCTTGGTTTTTAAAATATAAGGCAAAAAGCATGTATTTTTTTTTATTCCCTCTTCCACGCCTGCTCTTAAAAGGTAATAAAAAAACTGATCTAACTGTTCGCAATCCCACCATTTAGCAACGTAGGTCTCACCTAAGCCTAGAATGGGATCTTTTAAAATACGGCTATAAAATGCTTCATTATAGACCTGAATATCCGATGGATTTTTACCATTGATTGTTATTCCAGCCTCAAGTAACAATTCTTGAACACATTTTTTAGCTCGCTGCAAATCCATTAAAACAACCTACTATAAAAAAATGCCTAAAAAAGCTTCAGTACTCTTACAACAAATAACAAGTTACGTTATAGTTCACTTTAATGTAATTATTATGACTGTACTTAATATCTAACTATGCCTACAAACGTCTTGATAAAAAATCTACTTTCCAATTCGCTTTATGAGCATCCTGTCTCTCAGACCCGACTCATCGAAACGCATGTTTCTTGGGTTATTTTGACAGGCAAATATGCTTATAAAATAAAAAAAACCGTTGATTTTGGATTTTTAGATTTCTCTACATTAGAAAAACGAAAACATTTCTGTGAAGAAGAACTACGATTAGGTCAACAATTTGCTTCAGAAATTTACCTGAATGTTGTACCCATTACAGGAACCCTGGATCATCCACAGATTAATGGCACAGGCCCTATTTTAGAATATGCCATCAAGATGCTAGAATTTCCACAAGAAAACCTATTAAGTACATTATTAAAACAAGGCGGCTTGACAGAAAACATCATTGACCAACTCAGCAAGTTAATAGCCGAATTTCATCAAAAAACGCCTATTGCTGCAAAAGAATCCCGCTTTGGGCAACCCGAAGAGGTTCATGCACCCAGCAAGCAAAATTTCGAACAAATAGCGCCTTTATTAACCAATCCTACCGATATTAATCAATTAAAACGCTTAGAAATATGGTCTGAACAACAGTTTAAGCAACTGCAACCTTCATTACAGTCAAGAAAAGACCACGGCTTTATTCGTGACTGTCATGGCGATCTCCACTTGGCAAATATTATTTTTTATAAAAACAAACCGATTCTTTTTGATCGTTTAGAATTCAATGAGGATTTAAGATGGACCGATGTCATTGCGGATCTGGCGTTCTTAATGATGGATTTAACAGAAAAAAAACAACCCGGTTTTGCAAATCAACTACTTAATACTTACCTACATTATACAGGAGATTACGAAGGACTTGCCTTATTGCCTTATTATCTTACTTACCGTGCAGTAGTACGGGCTAAAATCGCTTTATTTCGTTTAAAGCAAGAAAAATTGGGTGATGAAGAGAAAAAAGAAATACAAAACGATTATTATAATTTTATTAACCTCGCAGAATCGTATACACAACCAGTAAAACCTTCTCTCATTATCACACATGGATTTGCTGGCTCTGGAAAAACAACCGTTGCAAAAGAATGTGTTACACATTGTGGCGCCATTCAAATAAACTCCGACATTATACGAAAAAATCTATTTGATATACCCTTACATGGCCACTCTAACTCTGGTTTAAATAGCGGCATTTATACGGCTGAAGCAACAAAAGAAACCTATAAAAAACTTAGCGATTTAACAGAAATAATTATTAAAGCCGGTTTCACAACACTCGTTGACGCGACTTTTCTGCAGCATTCGCAACGAACTTGCTTTTACTCTTTGGCAAAAAAAATGCAAATACCTTTTTATATATTACATTGCCAAGTCAATAACACTGAGATAGAACAACGAATTAAGCGTCGTTTAAACAATCCCAACAGCGATTCTGAAGCAGATTTGACTATTTTAATAGAACAGAAAAAAAATAATGAACCTCTAACCAGTTTAGAAAAAGAACATACACTCCTAATTAAAGATAAACAAATTTTATCAAAAAATATTTTAGATAAAATTTGTCCGCGCGTTCATTTTGATGCACTATCGTAAATAAATTTAAAGAGGAATATTTTATGCTCGATATGAATTTTATAAATGATATAGCAAAGCAATTTAGTGACAAGCTTCCCCCTGGCGCAAAAAAATTCAAACATGATCTCGATAAAAATTTTCGTGCTGTCGTGCAAAGTATGCTGGCGAAACTCGACTTAGTCACCCGCGAAGAATTTAATGTCCAAAAAAACGTTTTAGCAAAAACTCGTGCTAAAATAAATGCATTAGCAAAACAATTAGAACAGTTAGAAGAACATACTCCAAAAGCAAAGCTAAATAAAAAGAATAAATAGTACCCTTTTCGAAGCCTTGGCTTACAACGACAAAAATCCTATTTGTCAAAAATAATAGTAAAAAGGAATTGCACTATGTCATTAGCTATCGTGCAAACACGTGCAAGCACTGGAATTAAAGCCCCGGCTGTTAACGTTGAAACCCATATTTCCAATGGCTTACCTAGTTTATCTATTGTTGGCCTAGCTGAAAAAGAAGTAAAAGAGAGTCGGGAGCGGGTACGCAGTGCAATTTTAAACTCCCGATTTGAATTTCCAATTCGACGGATTACCATCAATCTTGCTCCTGCCGATCTCCCCAAACAAGGTGGACGCTTTGATTTAGCCATTGCATTAGGAATTCTAGCGGCTTCTAAACAAATTCCAAACGACTCACTGGGAAGTTATGAATTTATTGGTGAATTAGGTTTATCTGGTGAATTACGTCCTGTTTCAGCTATATTACCTTTTGCACTCGAAGCCTATAAAGCAAATCACAAAATTATATTGCCCGCCGATAATGCATTAGAGGCTAGCTTAAGCCAACATACCATGATATTGCCGGCAAAAAATATCTTACAAATCTGTTCACATCTTCATGCTAAAGAGTTTTTATCACCTTATAAACGTGAATTTGAAACTGCTAACACTAGCGCCATTCAAGCAGATTTAGCAGATGTTTTTGGACAGCTACATGCAAAACGCGCACTTGAAATCGCTGCTAGCGGCAAACATAGTTTATTGCTGATAGGCCCACCGGGAACTGGAAAAACCATGTTAGCAACTCGCTTAATGAGTTTGTTACCTCCATTAAGCGATGAAGAAGCCTTGGAAATAGCAACCGTTCGATCTATTTCCGAAAAAGGATTTAAACTTCGTGATTGGAAATCAGCCGCTTTCCGTTCACCCCATCATACTGCTTCTAGTATTGCACTCGTTGGTGGCGGCAGCCCACCTAGGCCAGGTGAAATTTCCTTAGCGCACCAAGGCGTTTTATTTCTCGATGAATTACCCGAATTTAATAAACAAGTTTTGGAGTCTTTACGCGAGCCATTAGAGTCAGGGACTATTACTATCTCACGTGCCGCTCGTCAGGCCGAATTCCCAGCTAACTTTCAACTCATTGCTGCAATGAATCCTTGTCCTTGTGGATACTTAGGAAGCATAACAAATCGTTGTGAGTGCTCTACAACACAGATTCAACGCTACCACAGAAAACTATCTGGACCCTTTTTGGATCGTATCGATATGCAAGTGAGAGTCGATCTAATCGATAAAAATCATTTCTTAAAAAAATTACCCTCCGAAACCAGTGCTACAGTTAGGGCTCGTGTACAAAAAGCACGCAAAAAACAATATTATGATCGAGGGATATTAAATAATAATTTGTCGGGTAAAGCCTTAGAAAAAGCTTGTAAACTTTCTAAAAAAGATCAAGCAATACTAGAAAAGGCCTTTGCTGAATTTCAACTTTCAGCACGTGCCTATCACCGTATTTTACGTATTGCCAGAACTATTGCTGATTTAACAGGCTGTGAACAAATACAAAATCCTCACCTTATGGAGGCATTAAGCTATAGGAGATCACTATTTCATTCCAAATAATAAAAAATAGCTAATCTTTCCTAAAAATACCTTTAGAAGAAACGTTCTATTTCTCTTTTAAAATAAAAAAACACTATTTTCATCAAATAATTTTTTAGTTAATTTATAGTGTAAATTATTACTTTTAAATTTAAGTTACAGACGGCAAGGGCAAATCCAAGCCTAGATAATAATAATAAAAACTATATAATAAGGTCGTTTATCTATGGAATTATTTAATATGGATCATTATGCTATCTATACGGCAGATGACTGGAATAACTAATTTCAAGAACATGAACAAAAAACTGCCTTAACTGACTTAGAATCTGGAAAAATTCTTTACTGCCCACAGCTCAGCTTTAAATTACACCCGGAAGAACAACCGCTATTCATTCCTTACTGTACAGGAAAGAAAACTAAAAATATTAGCTTTAACCCAAATACAGACACATTGCGCGGCATACGAACCAATCAAAAACACCAGTTACAGTTAAAAGTTATGCTAATGCGTTTTTCACAACACGCAACCTGCTTCATAAAGGCACTCCTTCCTCATTATGCCACCACGTTAAATATAGGCCGTACCAGCTATCGCCCAGTGCAGATAAAAAACCGCAAAACTTCTCCACGTAAGGATGATAGTCGCCTACATGTTGATGCCTTTCCAGCCAGCCCTAATCAAGGAAAACGCATCTTACGACTCTTTTGCAATATCAATCCATATGGAGAACACCGCGTCTGGCGGATCGGCGAACCTTTTTCTTCTGTTGCACAACAGTTTCTACCAAAAATTTCAAAACCACTACCTGGCAGCGCTAAATTTTTATATTGGGCGGGTATCACTAAAAGCATTCGTAGTTATTATGACCATATCATGTTACAAATCCATGACCGCATGAAGCTCGACATCGACTACCAAAAGCGGGTAGAGTACACAGAATTGCGTTTTCCACCTGGTAGCAGCTGGATTGTTTCTACCGACCAAGTTTCACACGCTGCCATATCAGGTCAATATATACTTGAACAAACCTTTTACCTACCGGTTACTGCGATGAAAAATCCTGAAACAGCACCGCTGCATATTCTCGAAAACCTAATTGGACATCGTCTAATTTAACGTATTTACTTCCTAAAATATGTCGTTGCTTAAATCTACATTAAATTTATTTTCAGATGGTAAATTCCACTCCGAAAAAGAAATCAGCCATTTTTTAGGTCTACCTCGCTGCATTATTCCTGATACCTTGCAGCAACTTTTAGAGCCTAGTATTCATTTCGAAAAAATTGAAGATAAAGGCTATCGTATTCCTGGGGGATTAGAATTACTCAATGAAAAATTAATTTTCAATGAACTTGGCCATGCCAATTCATTACTTAAACATTTAGAAATTTTAAACGAGATCAATTCTACCAATACCTATCTCCTAGAAAAAAAAGCGACTTCAAAAACAATGGCTGTTTTTGCGGAACAGCAAACGGCGGGACGAGGTCAATTTAATCGATCTTGGTTATCACCCGGCTTTGGAAAGAATATCGCTTTATCTATCCTATATCAGCTACCCAATAAACCAGATCAATTAAAAGGTTTGAGTTTAGTCATAGGTATTGCCATTGTGCATGCCTTGCAAGAATATGGCTTAAAAGAAATCAAACTTAAATGGCCGAATGATATTGTCCACCATACCAAAAAATTAGCCGGGGTTTTAATTGAAATAAAAAATTCGTCAAAACCTGGATTCTCTTCTATTGTAATCGGTATTGGGCTTAATCTTTATAATCCCACTACGAGCCCCGAGGCCATTAAGCAAACCATTACGGATATCCATTCCATTCAAAAACTAGCCCCTCAGCGAAATCGACTTGCCGGGCTGCTACTGAAAAACTGTTTGATTACACTTTCTGAGTTTCAAATTAAAGGCTTCTCTGCCTTTATAGAATCGTGGCATCAGCTCGACAGCCTAAAAGATAAACCGATTCGAATAGAAACCGCAAAAGAGTTACAAGAAGGAATCGCTCGGGGCGTTAATTCTCAAGGCCAGCTTTGTATTGATATTGATGGAGAAGTACATTGTTTTAGCAGTGGTGAAGTTCGTATACTACATAATTATTGCCCTGAAAATTGCTAATTACGCTCAAATTGACTACAATTCGGGGTCTTTCAGGTTCATGCCGAAATAGCTCAGCTGGTAGAGCAACTGATTTGTAATCAGTAGGTCCCGGGTTCGACTCCTGGTTTCGGCACCAATGAAATACCTTTAAAATCAACAAGTTATCTAAAAATCGCTTCCTCTTTAATTTATAAAAAATTCTTTGGGGTTCCTCTGGGGGTTCCTGCGAGATACTTGCTAGCGTATATTATTTAAAGCAAGGAAGAAGGTTAATTCTTTTTTGTAGTCACTTTCTTTCTACACTCATTAGGCATTGGATATTTCGTCAACATTGTTTTAAAAAATATTTGTGGAGTATAAGCGCCAGGCATATCCAGGGAAACTTGATTCAAGTTTAAAAAACTAATAACTGAACTTAATAATTCATCAGAAGATAAATTCTTTAGGGTAGTATTGTAATAACAACCTAAAGCGTCTTCACCAATCACCCCCCTTAATGAGAACAAAAACCAATCAAGAGAAGCCTCTGTATAAGTTGCACAAGCAAATAGACCTCCAACAATTTCTGGACTAGCCGTATTTATTTCTTCAGAATTACGTATTAATGAAGAGGAGTCACGGCACTTAGTATAGAAATAACGGGGCGACGAAAAATTCCCCGGAGAAACAAAAGATTCATTTTTTGGCAAGGTTTCAGCATTTAAAGCTAGCGACCCACCTAAAAGCACTAATAGGAACATTAATTTTATTATTATTTTAAAAAACATTTTTACTCTTCTTCTTTGCTGCTATTATTAAAGGATATGATACATTAAAAATCCTTAAAAAATTTCAATACCATCATATTGAAACTACATAATAAAAATTTTTCATTTTTTTCATCTAACAAAATTAATTCATATTAAAAAATATATTTTTTAATTCTTATGCTGATAAGCATATATTTGATAAGAATTATAGTCACAGGAATATTAATCCGGTATTATAGTTTTATTAAGCATTCCTTAACAAAGGGTTAAAGGAAATTAATTTTATAATAAAAATTTTAAAAATTATGCGTATAACTCTAAAACAACTCGAAGTTTTTGTTGCGATTGCAAAGTCTGGAAATGTTAGTCATGCCGCTAAAAAAATGTTTCTCTCGCAATCAGCTTGTAGCATGGCACTTGCAACACTTGAAGAACAATTAGAAGGCTCTATCTTTGATAGACATGGAAAACAATTGTTTTTAAATGAAAGAGGTCGGTCTTTATTGCCTAAAGCAACAACCATCATATCCCAAATAAAAGAACTTAAAGATATGATGACTGAAAACAAAAAGGATAATTTATCAGGTCAATTAGTTATAGGTGCAAGCAAAACCATTGGTAACTATTTATTACCCCAGCTTATTTCTGAATTTACGGTTGAACATCAAAACATACAAATCAAATTAGAAATAGCTAACACGGAAGTTATTTTATCTAAGTTACTTTCGTTCCATATTGATGTAGCACTCATAGAGGCAAATTGTTACTCTGAGAAAGTTAATACCTACCCCTGGAGAAAAGATGAACTAGTGATTGTCGCTTCTCCGAAAAATCCTTTAAGTAAAAAAAAGAAACTTACTTTATCTGATATCGTTAATGCACGATGGCTGCTTCGAGAAGCAAGCTCCCAAACCCGCAGAAAACTCGAAGAGGCTATTGGCGGAAAAATAAGACCTTTCTTAGAGTTAGATGATACTGAAGCACTTAAACAGGCCACTCAAGCCGGCTTAGGAATTAGCTGCCTCTCTAGAGTCGTAGTAGGGGAGCACTTAAAAAATAATAAATTAATAGAGCTAAGAACTCCTTTTTTAAACCTAAGTCGTGAATTTCACATCTTAATTCATAAAGAAAAATACCAGTCCATCATTATTTCCGAATTCCTAAAAAAATGCGCTTAGCTTTTTAGAACGCTATTGTTAGAAAAAAATAGGGTATATTTCGGCTATTGTTTTTATATTCATGATTTTTTGCTATAGTTTTTAGCTAGCTATTCCCTTTTAAAGGGCTATCCTGATCATCATGAAGTCTATTTTAATTTTAGGTGCATCCTCTTCTATATCTAAAGCCTGCGCTGAAATTTTTGCAGCGCGTGGATACTTACTTTTCCTAGCAGGCCGTAATTTGCTTGAATTAGAGTGCCTATCCAAAGATTTACAAATACGATTCAAAACACAAGTTTATTATTCCTATTTTGATATAACGGCATTTGTCTCGCACCCAGATTTCTTCAAAAAAGTATTGGAGACAATAGGTAGTCTATATGGCGTATTAATGGCGGTGGGCTCCCTCGATAAAAAATATCCTCATACAGAAATTATTGCCGCTAATTTTTCAGGTGCTGTTTCAATATTAGATATTTGCGCTGATTACTTAGCCTCACAAAAAAAAGGATTTATCATTGGACTCAGTTCGGTGGCAGGCGACAGAGGACGTCAAAGTAATTATGTGTATGGCGCAAGCAAAGCGGCATTAACCACTTATTTACAAGGTCTACGTAATTCCTTAACTTCCCATCAAGTCCATGTACTCACGGTTAAATTGGGTTTAATCGATACCAAAATGACATTTGGCGGAAGCTACCCCATATTCTTAGCTGCTAACCCAGAAAAAACGGGTTTAAAAATCATCAAGGCCTTAGATAAAGGAAAAGAAAGTGTTTATATTCCGAAAATATGGCGCATCATTATGTTAATAATCCGATTGATTCCAGAAAAGATTTTTAAATATATAAAAATATAAGCTACTGGGATGCAGTTAGCCTGTGGTTTTCGCATCCCAAAAAATAATATGTCCTGGCTTTACGAATTTACTCAAATCCTCTACTATTTTTTCTACTTTGCCTTTATCAGCGGTAAAAAACTCGATAATAAGCGGTAAGCTAAGAGAAAGATCGACCAGCGAAGCGGTAGAATTTTCAGTTTCTCCAAAACCATTAATGGCTCGAAATACACTCATCCCCGGAATATGGGCTTCCAATTTCAGGTAATCAACTATTTTATTTAAAAGATGAGAACCTTCCGTTATATAAATTCTCACCACAACAATATCCATTGTTTTCATAGACTTCTTCCCATGACAACGCCTAGCCACGTAGCGATTAAGCATAATCCTATGCCAAGAAAAATATTCATCATGGCATTTAGCCAATGACCATTCTCAAATAAATTAATTGTTTCTATTGAGAAAGAAGAAAAGGTTGTATACCCACTAATAATAACGCCCTTAATTCAGAGCTAAACTGTTCGAAACGATCTAATAGGAGCAATAAATAACAACCCCATTAAAAAGCAACCACTTACATTGACAACTAAGGTGCCAATAGGAAATTGCGCTTTAAAGAGCCTGTAAACACCATTTGATATACCGTAACGTAAAACGCCACCTAGGCCTGCGCCTATAAATATAAAAAAAATCGTATTCAAATCCTTAAAACTCCCAGTCTAGCATTCAGTTTTCCTACTGAACGCTTTACTTATCCGCTAATACACCAACTTCCTTGGAAACAGTTTGATAATCTGCCATTTGATCAAAATTTAAGTATCGGTATAAATCATCGGCCATTGTATTTATAAACTGTATTTTTTCTTTATATTCCTCTGCACTAGGAAGATAACCTAAGGTTGCTGTTATGGCAGAAAGTTCTGCAGAAGCTAAGTAAACATTAGCACCTTTGCCCATACGATTAGGGAAATTTCGTGTTGAGGTTGAAACCACTGTCGCTCCATCCTGCACTCTTGCTTGATTACCCATACATAATGAACATCCAGGCATTTCAGTTCGGGCACCTACTGAACCATAAACAGCATAATAGCCCTCTTGCATTAACTGATGAGCATCCATTTTTGTAGGTGGTGCTATCCACAAAATACTAGGTAAATGACCCCCAACATTTTTTAATAAGCTTCCTGCTGCCCGATAATGTCCTATATTTGTCATGCAAGAACCGATGAAAACTTCATCTACTTTGGTCTTTGCTACTTCTGATAAGGGTTTAATATTATCTGGGTCATTAGGACAAGCTAATAAAGGTTCTGTAATTTGATTCAGATCGATATCAATCACTTCTGCATATTCAGCATCAGTATCGGGTTCTAATAACATGGGATTAAGCAACCAATTTTGCATCGCATCAATACGGCGTTGCAAACTACGTGTATCTTGATAACCATTGGCTATCATCCATTTTAATAACGAAATATTGGAATTTAAATATTCAATGACCGGTTCTTTGTTTAACCGTACTGTGCACCCGTTGGCTGAACGTTCTGCCGATGCATCAGCAAATTCGAAAGCTTGTTCAACTTTGAGATCAGGTAGGCCTTCAATCTCTAAGATACGTCCCGAAAATATATTTTCTTTATTTTTACTTGCTAGCGTCAATAAACCACGTTGTAACGCAACATAGGGAATAGCATTCACCAGATCTCGTAAAGTAATTCCAGGTTGTATTTGACCTGTAAATCTCACCAATACGGATTCTGGCATTGTCAAAGGCATCACACCCATCGCTGCCGCAAAAGCAACAACACCTGAACCACCAGGAAAACTAATCCCAATTGGAAAACGCGTATGTGAATCGCCACCTGTACCTACGGTATCGGGTAACAACATCCGGTTAAGCCAGGAATGGATAATGCCATCACCAGGACGCAAAACAATACCACCACGTGAAGAAAAGAAATCCGGTAAGCTATGTTGTGTTTCAATATCAACCGGTTTGGGGTAAGCCGCTGTATGACAAAAACTTTGCATAACCAAATCGGCTGAAAATCCTAAACAAGCCAGTTCTTTAAGCTCATCGCGCGTCATCGGACCCGTTGTATCTTGGGAACCGACGGCAGATATCTTAGGTTCGCAATAAGTACCTGGACGTATACCAACTAAACCACAGGCTTTACCCACCATTTTCTGCGCTAAAGTAAATCCTTTTGCACTTTCTTGGGCAATTTTTGGCCTATAAAAAGCATTCGAAAAAGGCAATCCCATTGCTTCACAGACTTTATCTGTCAAGGATCGTCCAATAATTAAAGGAATTCGGCCGCCGGCACGTACTGCATCAAGTAACGAGGGGTTGACTTCAAATTGTGCTATTTCTAACCCTTGCTCATCGGTTATCCGGCCCTCGTAAGGATAAATCTGGATAACATCGCCCGTATTTAATTGACTAACATCTACTTCTATAGGAAAAGCGCCAGAATCTTCAGCGGTTGTACGAAAAATTGGGGCAATTTTTCCACCTAGAATGATACCGCCACGATGTTTGTTAGGTACAAAGGGAATCGGTTCTCCCATATGCCATAATACCGAATTAATCGCTGATTTACGGGATGAACCAGTTCCCACAACGTCGCCTACAAAAGCAACAGGGTAACCCTTGGATTTTAAATCGTTGATTGTTTCTAGCGCTTCTGGCATGCGGTTACGCAACATTTCTAAACTATGTAGTGGAATATCAGGCCGGCTCCAAGCTTCAGTAGCTAGAGATAGGTCATCGGTATTAATTTCGCCTGGCACTTTAAAGACCGATACGGTTATTTTATGAGAGACTTCAACCTTAGAAGTAAACCATGCGGCGGTTGCCCAAGCCTCTATAACCTGCTTAGCAAATAAATTGCCGGCATTGGCTTTTTCTATCACATCGTAGCAGGCGTCAAACATCAATAAGGTATGCGACAGCTGTTTCGCTGCCGTATCTGCTAAGCTAGGATGATCAAGTAATTCGATAAGAATAGGGACATTATAACCACCTAACATGGTCCCCAATAATTCAACTGCCTGAATAGGGTCTATAAAAGGGGATTTTGTTTCTCCTTTAGCCAAAGCTGCAAGGAAAGCTGCTTTAACATAAGCAGCTGGATCAACCCCAGGGGCTATACGCTGGCTCAATAATTCAACTAAAAAAGAGCCTTGAGCATCCTGTGGCGGGTTTTTAAGGAGCTCAACTAATTCTACTACCTGCTCAGCGCTCAGAGGTAATGGTGCGATCCCTTCTCTGACACGCAGCTGTACATGTTGCTCATAAGCCTTTAAAAATTGAGTTGTAGAAGACACAATAAACCCCACTTATTCTTTTAAATAAGGCCGATTATACTCTCTTGAAATAGTATAAGTAAGCCAAAATCTAGAGTTAATTATGCCCAACCTAATTCATAAGCATCTCTTACAAGTAAAAACCCAGATAATTGAGGCTGAGCACCGTTTTCAGCGTCTTAACCACTCGGTCAAACTCATCGCTGTTAGCAAATCACAGCCTATACAGGCGATTAAAGAAGCCATTGATGCAGGGCAATTCGTGTTTGGAGAAAATTATGCTCAAGAAGCAGTAGAAAAAATAAAGCAATTACAAGGCAATGATTTAGAATGGCATTTCCTTGGAGGCATTCAAAGCAATAAAACTAAGCTTATTGCCGAAAATTTTCACTGGGTACATAGCCTCTGTGCCGTAAAAACTGCCGCGCGTTTAAACAAATATAGGGCAGTCAACTTACAACCACTTAATGTCTGCATTCAAATTAATCTTGACCAAGAACCTAATAAAGCGGGCATCTATTTGGAAGATCTTACGGCATTTGCACAATCTTTAGAAAAACTTCCCTATTTAAAGTTACGTGGCTTAATGACTATCCCTAAAAAAAGAACTAAATTTTCAGCACAACGCAATAGTTTTAAAAAGTTACGTCTTGCCTTTATAAAACTACAACAATTAGGTTTTAAAATAGATACCTTATCGATGGGAATGTCAGATGATTTTGTAGCCGCTATTGCAGAAGAATCGACCTGTGTCCGAATAGGCACGGCTATTTTTGGACGCAGGCCGTCATCACGCTAAATCTTTACTAGAAAACTCTGACTAAAAATGTTCTTTTATATAGTCTATCAGACTAGATATATTAACTCGCGTTTGCTGCATAGAATCCCTATCACGCACTGTGACAGTATCATGATTCGCAGTATTATCACTTTTACCCACCGTATCAAAGTCAACCGTCATACAAAGTGGTGTTCCAATTTCATCGTGTCTTCGATAGCTTTTACCAATATTACCTGTATCTTCATAGGCAATTCGCCCTAAACCTAAAGACTGAATGGATTTTTTAATCGCTTGTGCTTTTTCTACAATGGCACTTTCGTTACGTTTTAAGGGAATAATAGCTACCTTAACCGGAGAAAGATGTGGTTTTATTTTTAAAACAATACGCTCTTTATTACCGGCTAATTTTTCTTCTGTATAAGCATCTGTTAGCACAGCTAATACGCCTCTATCTAAACCGGCAGAAGGTTCAATAACATAAGGTAAAAAATACTGTCCTGGTGGATCTTGAACACTCAACTTGGCAACACTATCTTTATTAGCAGCAACATTTGCACTTATTTTTAAATCCGATTGCCCTTGTGTATGGGATCCCAAATCATAATCGGTTCTATTGGCAATCCCTTCTAACTCTTCAAAACCATGTGGAAATTGATACAAGATATCTGAAGTCGCCTTTGCATAATGTGCTAATTCTTCTTGGGGTTGTTTAAATAATTTTAAACATTCAGGCGATAACCCTTGCGCTTTCCACCACTCCAAGCGTTGTTCTACCCAATATTCTTGCCATTTTTCATCTTCGCCTGGCTTAACAAAAAACTCAATTTCCATTTGCTCAAATTCTCGTACCCGAAAAATAAAATTACGCGGCGTTATTTCATTACGAAACGCTTTACCTATTTGAGCAATACCAAAAGGTAATTTAGGTGCCATAGAATCCATTACGTTTTTAAAATTAGTAAAAATTCCTTGCGCTGTTTCCGGACGTAGATAAGCATACGAATCTTTATCTGCCACGGGTCCTATATTAGTTTTAAACATCATGTTAAAGGATCTTGGATCAGTTAAATCCTTTGAACCACAATTTTCACATTTTCCTTCAACAAGATGATCCAAACGCCAACGTTTCTTACACTTTCTACAGTCCACCATTAAATCTGCAAAGGTATTTTCGTGACCTGAATAGAAAAAAATCTTTTTCTGCGTCAAAATAGCCGCATCTAAACCGTAAACATCGTCACGCTCATACACATTAGATTTCCACCACGCCGCTTTCAAATTATTTTTTAATTCAACGCCTAAGGGACCATAATCATAAACACCTTGTAACCCACCATAGATTTCTCCACTTTGGAAAATAAATCCTTTACGTTTACATAAAGAAACGATTTCTTCTAAATTTTTTGCCGCCATAGTAAATTTCCGAAATGTGTATTCATTGCCAATTTATTAACTTAATGAGAATTTATAGCAGGTTTCGCTACCCCTGTTAAGCGCTATCTTTTTTCTAAAACAAAAAATCTATATCAAACACTTTTGATAAAATAACTGTCCAAAATAGCCCCTAAGCGTGTAAAATAAGCAATATTTTCTGGTATTAAGATTATTTTCTGACATTATGTTATCGATTATTAATATTTCAGCCTACCGATTTGTGCGTTTGTCGCATGATTTGCTTGCAGAACTGCAAATTAAGTTAAAAAAGGAAACCCAACAGCTAGGGCTAAAAGGGACTATTTTATTAAGTGAAGAAGGTATCAATCTGTTCCTGGCGGGGCAAAGGGAGGCCATTACCGAATTCCAAGAACAACTCAATCGCGTTCCGGCTTTAAAAAATCTTACCTTTAAAGAAAGCCTGTCTGACTTCCAGCCTTTTAAGAAAATGTTTGTTAAATTAAAAAAGGAGATCATCCCTTTTGGCATTGATGCTATCCGTCCTGAAATCCGTACCGCCACTTCCATAGCACCAGAAACTCTAAAAAGCTGGTTTAAAGAACGACCTAATCTCGTCTTATTAGATACACGGAATAGCTTTGAAGTTGAGTTTGGAAGTTTTGAAAATAGCTTACATCTAGAACTTAAACATTTTAGAGACTTCCCCACAGCAGTTCAAAAATTACCCGATACGGTCAAAAAAGCCCCTGTGGTTACATTTTGTACCGGAGGAATACGCTGTGAAAAAGCCTCTGCCTTCCTTTTAGAAGCGGGTTTTGATGAGGTTTATCAACTTGAAGGTGGAATACTCAACTATTTTGAAAAATGTGGTGGCGACCATTATGATGGTCTTTGCTTTGTCTTCGATGACAGAAAAACACTGACTCCTTCTCTAGAAGTCTTCGACAGCACCAAGAACCCTTAATATAAATAAGCTATAATAGATATCAGTTTAATTGATTAATCTTATCTATGAAAAAATTCCTTTTTCTTCTTATAGCACCCTTTTTATTAACCGCTTGTGGTCCTCCGCTGGTCTTTGGTATACCTCAGCAACAGTGGGATCAACTAAACCAACAACAGCGTAGTCAGGTTATTGCGGGCTATAATAAGCAAAAAGTGGCCGAAGCCCAGATGGCTCCTCTTACACAAGCAGTCAACGCTCTTTCTTATAGAAACTATCGATATTATAACTACCCCTATTACTATCCCTATCATCGAAATTATGGATTTTACGACTTTCCTTTCTAGAGGGTTATGTTTCACGTGAAACAATAGCCTTTTATTAGCCTATCGCACGAATTTTAATCCTAAAATTGAACCAATCAACAACATTAGGAAAAATACCCTTAAATAACTGATAGGATCTTTAAAAAAGAGCATGCCGATTAAAGCGGTACCAAAAGCACCAATCCCTGTCCAGACAGCATAAGCTGTCCCTAATGGGATTTGAACCAATGCTTTATTTAAAAAAAATAAACTTAAACAAGAAAAAATTATAAACCCTACGGTATAAGATATTTGTGTAAATCCTTCTGACAGCTTCATACAGGTTGTAAACCCCACCTCAAACAATCCCGCTATAATTAAAACGAACCAAGCATTCATATTACCCCCTTATTCAAGACATTCTTCTAGGATTTCGCCATTTTCTACTTGAAATGTTTTTCTATTTACACTGTTATTTAACACCTTAATCAAATTTCCCTCGATTACCGTAACAAAAACCTGGGATTCTAATCTATTTAACAATGCAAGAAGATACCCTTGCTTAACAGCATCAAGCTCTGCAAACAAATCATCAAATAAATAAATACATGATTTATTAGTTATTTTTTTTAATAATAATCCTTGCGCTAACTGTAACGCATAGGCTAATAACTTTTGCTCTCCGCGTGATAATACCTCATGAACCGGATTACCACGTAATTTAATCAATAAATCTGCTCGCTGTGGGCCATACTGAGTATACCCTTGGCTCGAATCACGAAAAAAAGAGCGATTTAAAACATCTTCTAAATTAAATTGCTTATCCCAACCCTGATAAAAATCGATCTTTAATTCTTTCAAATCAACCAATTCGCTTATTAACTCTGTAATCAATGGCGTTAATTGTTGTAAGTATTTTTCTCGCATGCGCGTTATTTCAACAGAAAGCTCTATTAATTTACAATTCCATACCTTAATTTGATCCGCTAGCATTTGTCTTTGCAATGTTGCATTTCGTTGTTTTAAAGTTTGTTGGAATTGTTGCCATACTGAAAAAAAATGAGGTTCCACGTGAAACACTCCCCAATCTATAAATTGACGCCGTGCTTTAGGCCCCCCACTCAATAAATGATAGCTATTTGGGTTAACAAATTGTGTAGGAAGTAATTTAGCTAGCTCACCAATAGATTCGGTATTATTACCAATTTTAATTTTAGTTTTTCCTTGTCGTGTTTTTTTCAATCCTAGGGTAGTTGTAAATGCTTCTCCTAAAACGACAGAAAATAGATTAAATTGACTTGCCTCATAGTGAATAGCGCGACTTGCTAATGCGCTTCGGAAAGAACGACCTAAACTTAAAAAATGGATAGCTTCTAATAAACTAGATTTTCCACTGCCATTAGGCCCATAAATAAAATTAAACCGGGGGGAGAACTCCAGATCTAGATCAATAAGATTCCGAAACTGGTTTATTTTTAGACGAGATACCTGCATGAGGTCTTATAAACGCATCGGCATAATAACGTAAATACTTGTGCTTTCCTCAACAGATTCTAATCTTACACTTGCTTCTGTTGAGGTTAAGGTCATTCTTACCAATCCTGTTGGCAAACTATTTAATACATCTATTAAATAGTTAATATTAAACGCGACTGTAATTGCTTCGCCCGAATAATCAACTTCAAGTACATCTTCTGCATCTTCCTGATCAAGGTTATTAGCAAATATACGCAATTCTTTGGCTTTCATTTCTAAACAGATACTTCTATGCTTATCATTTGATAAAATACCCACTCGCATTAAAGAAGATTTCAGTAAATCACGATCAACGGTTAACGTTTTATCACCGCTTTGTGGAATAACGCGATCATAACCCGGAAATTTTCCATCAATAAGCTTAGAGGTAAAGGTATAATCCTGCATAGTGACGCGTAATTGATTATTATTTAATAAAATAGTGACCTCATTTTCCTCATCATCACTCAATAATCGCGAAAGCTCATAAACCGCTTTTCGTGGGATAATAAATTGATTATCACTTAATGATCTATCATCCTGCTGCGAATCTGCCATAACATGGGAAATTAAATTTTTAATACTCGTTGCCAAACGATGTCCATCTGTTGCTACTGCACGTAAGCTTCCCTGGCCTAATTCCCACAACATCCCGTTTAGATAATAACGTACATCCTGTTGTGCCATCGCAAAATTAGTCGCTTCGATGAGAGAACGTAATCGCTTTTGAGATAGCGTGAAGGTGAGTTGTTTATTATTTATACTAAAGGATTCTTCAGAAATAGGAAAATCAGTTGCTGGCAATGTCGCTAAATTGAAACGACTACGACCACATTGTAGAATAAGTTTATCGCCTTTTTGTTGAAACTTTAACAGACTTTCTTCAGGTAAACTTTTACAAATATCTACCAGTTTACGTGCTGGTGCCGTGGTCTTACCTTCTTTACCGGCTTCTTCTAATACGATTCGTCCTGATAGTTCTACTTCCATATCTGTTCCTAATAAAGATAAAGCCTTATCTTTTAAATTTAAGAAGACATTAGCCAATATAGGTACTGTCTGGCGACGTTCAATAACCGCAGTCACAAGTTGTAATGGTTTTAATAAGGCTTTACGATTAATTGTAAACTGCATTTTTCTTCCTCAATTTGATAGCGTACGCAATAAATTTATAAAGTCCTCAGCGACACCCGTATTGGTTTTCTTTAATTCTTGTATTTTTCGGAACGCATGTAGCACCGTCGTGTGATCACGTCCTCCAAATGCTCGCCCCAATTCAGGTAAACTATGATTTGTTAATTCTTTAGCAAGCGCCATTGCAATTTGCCTAGCCCTCGCTAAAGAGGAAGTACGACGTTTAGAAATTAAATCAGATACTTTAATTTTATAATATTCAGCCACTGTTTTAATAATATTATCTACCGTTACTAATTTATCCTGCAAAGCAAGCACATCTTTTATAGCTTCTCTTACTAATTCTAAAGTAATTTGGCAGCCAGTAAATTGTGCATAGGCAATCACGCGTTTCAAAACCCCTTCCAATTCTCTTACATTTGAATGAATACGTTTACCGATGAAGAAAGCAACTTCTTGAGGTAAACTAACTTTTGTTTGTTCTGCTTTACTAATTAAAATAGCAACTCGTGTTTCAAGGTCAGGCGGTTCAATAGCAACGGTAAGTCCCCAACCCAACCTTGACTTTAATCTTTCTTCTACTCCGGACATTTCTTTAGGATAACGATCACAAGTTAAAACAATCTGTTGCTGGCTCTCGAGTAAAGTATTAAACGTATGAAAAAACTCTTCTTGTGACCGATCTTTTCCAGCAAAAAATTGAATATCATCAATCAATAATGCATCTAAAGAACGATAATACGTTTTAAAATCATTGATAGTGTTGGTTTGCAGCGCTTTAATCATATCGGCGACAAAACGTTCAGAATGCAAATATAATACTTTTGCATTTGGGTTTTTATGCAGAATAGAATTGCCGATGGCATGCATTAAATGGGTTTTGCCTAAACCTACGCCCCCATAAAGTAACAATGGGTTATAGGCCCCACCAGGATTTTCAGCGACTTGCACACTTGCAGCACGCGCTAATTGATTAGATTTTCCTTCAACAAAATTTACAAAAGTAAAATTGGTATTAATATGGGTAGCCGACAATCGGGTCGATTTAACAGGTGCTTTTACTTCTTGTGTATGTCGTAATGTAGGAGCTCCTTGATTCGCACGACTACCTACTTTTAAAATCACTTCGGGAGGAACATCATCCAATTGTGTCAAAATTTGTTTAATGTGCACCAAAAAACGCTCATTGACACAATGCAATACAAATTGATTAGGCGCCCATAATACAAGCTGATCTTCTTTGTGTTCAGCCTGTAATGGACGAATCCACGTATTAAAATCTTGGAGAGAAATATGGTTTTGCAATCGATCCAAACATTTTTGCCAAACGAAAGTTGCTGTTGCTAAAACACTTACCACAATAATTCCTCTAGATTAAATAAAATGTTTAACCGGCCTAAGTTCATAGCATAATTCTAACCGCTTATCTACC